>JAGBBT010000098.1 GCA_017938365.1 Treponema sp. | reverse complement strand
CGGAATCACGAAAGAAAAGAAAGCGATTGTATTAGAAACAATTAATTATTATTTAAGTCAATATAAATAAAATTAATGAGTGGACACTTTTTACCAGGTGTGGACAAAATTTTGGTAAGGGATATGCAATTGTATTAAAATGAGAACAACATCAAAAAAACCTCGATTTTTCGGGGTTTTTTCGTTCTTTGTAAGGGAAATGAAAGGGAATTTGCTAGGGATTTTTTTCTAAAAGTCCCATTTTTATTTTAATCAAACACTTTCTCGATAACACCGACTGTTTCTGAAGGGAATAGGTGAGAATAAGTGTCTAAAGTTTCTTTGACAGAAGCATGTCTCAAATGTTTACTTACCATTAAAGGAGATAATCCCATGTTAATCATTCTAGAAGCACAACTATGTCTTAGTCCATGTGGAGTGATTGTTGGAACACCACTAATTTCGATATGTTTATTTAAGCGTTTTACAATTGTTTTTCTTATTGTTCTTCTCCATGCAAAGAAAATATAGTCTTCATCTGTAGCACAACAATCTTCTTTAAACTTTAATAGTTTATCTACTAGGTGTCTTGGGATTGAAACTGGAGCAATGCTGGATCTGTTTTTAGGAGTGCTAACTTCTCCATCATTATCAACTGAACGTCTAATGAAAAGAGTATTGTTATCAGAGTTTAAATCTTTCCATTTTAACCCAAGTGCTTCACCAATTCTCAAAGCTGCTTTATAGTGAACTTCAAAATATAATCTCCAATAATCATTATTTTCAAAAGAATTATAGAATCTATCCCATTCTTCATTGGTCCAAAATTTAAGTTTAGCAACTTCATCATCTTCTCGTACATCATTTTTGGCAGATACTGGTTTTAGTAGGTTACATAACTTTCTAGCTAGCTCATAAGTGATATATTCTCTTTCACTTGCAAAGTTCATAAATTCTTTTAAAAATCTAAACACATCATTTATTCTTGGAGATTTTAAATCTGATGAAAGAACTCTACTTTTAAAATCTTCTATGTTTCGCACTGTAAATGTGTCATCTAGAGTTTTATGAAGAGGAACATGATTAGTAAAATATTGTTTTAATGCATTTCTTTTGTTCTTTGCTGTTTGCTTGGCAAAGTGTAAGAAGATTTCACGTTCAAACAATTCATATAATTCTTCAAGTGTAATATTATCTCCACTATGAATATGTAATTTTCTTTTTCTAATATCTTTTTCAATTTCAGATTGTTCTATTGCTTGAACAAACTTTTTACCTCTTTCTTTGGTCCATTCTTTATTATAAATGCTCATGGTCTTATATGATCCATCTGGCATTTTGTAATCATAACATATAAAATATTTTTTTCTCGCTTTATTATAACAAACACTCATTGATTTTTCCTCCTTTTATTTGATATAATAGGAGAGCAATATAAAAGATTGTTTTATATTGTCTCTATTGTTGAGCCTACTTCTTAACTTTGGTCGGTGGAGAAGTGGGTTCTTTTTTTTACGCGCATTTTTTTAAAATTATGCACGTTATTTTTTTAAATAATGGTTCCTTCTGCAATCTTTTTTGCGATTATCCAGGGTACAACAATTAAAATTATAGATATGAGAATTGAAATTCCGTGATTCCAATTTAATTTTACAATCATCGAATATCCTATAAATATGCTTGCACCAAAATAAATCAACAATAGGATAAATCCAAATAAAAATTTTAACATTCGGTAATCTGCATAATGTTCAAGGTTAACTCGCTGCAGATATATTACAAAACTAATAGATGAAATTAGATAAATTATTATCCATAGCCATAAATATTCTTCCATTGTGGCACCTACTTTATATATTCATTTATAAATTTATAAACCTTTTCTAATTCATATATGCTTAATTTATCTAATTCTTTTAATATTTTACTCCTTATACTTTTGGATATATTTGTATCCTCCTTATTTGCCTCCACAGAACGATAAATCGAAGCCTTTCCAGTGTATAAGGTATGCTCATTTTCTGGAAGAATTATTTTCATAGAAAATTCTTTTTCTTTAAATAAAATAGTTTCAGTAATTTTATATTTTTTTGATATTTCAGCTAATTCTTCTATAGAGATTATTTCATGATCTTCATCGTCTAACGACGAATCAAAGAAAACCCCTAATCCTATATTATTATATCCTAATAAATATTCAGTAGTTACATCAAAGAAATAACATAATTTAACGATATGTGTTTCATTAAACTTTCTTTTGCCAGTTTCTAATAATTGTAAAGTCGCGTGTGTAATATCTACATATTCAGATAACTGTCTTAATGATAGATTAGATCTGCTTCTTAATGATTTTAAGTTATTCATCATAATTTCCTCCTCGTTATAAAATATATCACAAAAAAAAACATTTGTAAACATTTTAAAATAATTGTAATTAAAATATTGACAAACATTCAATTGCTTGCTATTATATATCTGTCATTAAAACGATGACAGATAGAGAGGTGAACCAAAAATGTTAGTAAATAGAAGCAAATTACGTGGACAAATATCAGAAAAAGGTATTAAAGTTAATGATTTGATCAAAAAAATGGGTATTTCTAGGACTGCTTACTATAGTAAAATGAACGGTAAAACTAACTTCACTGAGAATGAGATTTCTATTTTGAAATCTATTTTTGGCGAGGTTATTTTTTTTGGTTAATCGTGTCATCGAAATAATGACAAGTTGAAAGGAGGTGAAAGTATGAACGGCAATTCAAAAACAAAAACACTGACCATTGAATCAAAAGAGCAAATCTTATTAAAGCCATGTATAAGAGTTGACGATGTAATGCTTTTGACTGGTTATAGCAAACCTAATTGCTACAACTTGATGCAAGAATGTAGAAAGAATTTTAAAGGACAAGCTGGAATTAGAACGGATGCAATTACACCTAGATCATTATGTTTGGCTTTAGGCACAACGATAGAGGAAGAATTAAGACTAATCGGAATTGCCAAAGGGTACATCAATTATGGCTAAAAGACTCTATAAAAAAGAAATTTATAAGACCAAAGAAGAATGGTTAAAAAATCGTGGATTCGGAGGAAGTTCTGCTAGTGCAATATTAGGAGTTAACCCCTGGATGACAATTTTAGATTTGTATAAATCTATTGTTCACAAAAAGGAAGAAAAGCACATCGACCAATCAAATGAAGCAATGCAATATGGAACACGATGTGAACCTCTTATGAGGCAACTATATGTTCTTGATTATGAATCGATTTATAAAGTACATAAACCATACCAATATGAAATGTATCGAAGAATTGATAAGCCTTATTTAACAGCAACACCAGATGGAATATTGACAACGATAGCCGATGGGAAAAAAGGTATTTGGGAATGCAAAACCCATGACATTAAAAATAGAGCTGATGATGAAGCATGGGCTAATTCAATACCACAAAACTATTTCATTCAATGTCTACATTATTTAGTCGTTATGAAAGATTGTGATTTCGTTGTTCTAAATGCTAAGTTAAGATATTTCGATTATTACAATTCGGATGGTAAAAAGTTACTTTACCAAAAAATTATCTATCACGTCATTTGGCGTAGTGAAGTGTTGGATCAAATTGAATATTTGGAAAAGATGGAAACAAAATTTTGGGAACACAATATTCAAAAGAAAATTATGCCAAGTTTTAGTGTCAAATTTTAGGAGGAAATAGAAATGGAAAATAAAGAATTTGAACTAGTTCCAGTGTATGACAAAGAAGCTGGAGTATATAAAATCAATGATTTTGAAGGATGCAAAGCAATCGTTCAAGAATTTATCATCGGATGTCATGTAGATGTAGTAATTACTTCTGAAGCTGATTACAAAGATGCTAAATCAACAAGAACTGATATTCGTAAGAAAAAAGATACTGTTGCTACAGCAAGAAAACAAATTAAAGAGATGTTAGTCGGAACATTTGAAAATCAATTAAAAGAAATTGAAACAATGTTAGGTGATGCCGATACAGCTCTTAAAGAAAAAGTTGATGCATGGGAAAGAGAAAACAAAAATAAGGTAGCTTCCCCAGCAAAAATCACTTTAACCGTAAAAGGTTACGATATGAAGAAAATTGAAAAAGTTAGAGACTTTGCATTAAAGCAAGGTTTAGAAGTTGCTATCAAATAGGAGGAAATTAAAATGTTTGGTAAAAAGAAAATCACTGAATTAGAAAGTCAATTAAAAGCAGTTCAAGAAGAAAACAGCAAATTAAGAGCTGAATTAGCTCAACCACAAGAAGAGCAAATGCCAGAACCAAAAGTTATTTGTGTTAAGGTCTCTCCTAATTTGGGAGGTCTTAATCTTTCAAATAAAGGAAGAGAACATGTTTTTGATAAATTAACAAATCAAGTTTTATTTGAAAAACTAGGAGGTTCATTACCTTTAGTCTTTGATTATAATCATCCAATTTCAATTTATCCTTTCCCAGTATGGTTGAGCAAAATTAAAAGAGATGATTTAATTTCAACTTATAACGATGAAATAAAATCATATTTCGAAGAAATGAAATTATCTGAAATTAAAGAAAAATTCCACGATCAATTATTTGATTATTACAAAAGAAGAGTGGCAAATGTTTTAGAAGAACATAACAAAATTTTATACAAACATTATCATCATGATCCAGAACAATCTGATGACAAACGTGATGATAGTACAGATGGAGGTAATAAATAATGGCAAATGAAGTTAAGCCTTTAAATCATAAGCAAGAAGTTGCTAGCGCTATCAGTGATACAACTATTGCTGACAGTATCTTAAATAATTTTTCTAAATTAGTGGGACAAGAAGCAATCGTATGTCCAATGGGGTACAACTACGGCAATAATCTTAAATTAGCATATTTAAGAATAAGTCAAAATGGTATTTTACAAAAAGTTACAGCCGCATCAGTTGGTGAAGCTTTAGTAGACATGGTTCTTCAAGGTTTAGATATATCTAAAGACCAATGTTATTTCATTCCTTATGGAACAAAATTAGGTTTATTTAGAAGTTATTTTGGTGATATTTCAGCTTTAGAATCAACTGGATTGGTTCAGCCTAATACAACAAAAGCAATTGTTGTTTACGAAGGAGACCGTATTGAAACTGAAATTGTTGATGATGAAGAAGTATTGTCAGTTTTTGAACCTATCAAAAACCCATTTTTAAGACATAATAAAGCAATCGTAGGAGCTTATGCTGTTACTACTTTGATAAGTGGCAAAAAAAGATATTGCTTTATGTCAAAAGAAGAAATTGACAAGTCATGGAATAAATCTAAAGATCCTTCAAGGAACACACAAAAAGATTTCCCACAAGAAATGTCAAAAAGAACTGTTATTCGTAGATTAGGAAAAGTTATTACAAAAGCATCTAAATCTATGGATGTATTAACAGAACAACAAAGATTAGCAATCTTTGCATATAACAAAAATACTGAAAATCAATATATTAACGACTCTTCAGAAGTTGGAAGAAAAACAACAGTTACAAACTCAATTTTACCTCCAAAAGAGGATATAAATGACGTGCTAGAAAATGATGATAGCAATGTAATTGTTGATGACGAAAATGTTGTTACAGAAATAGTTGAAGAAACTGGAGAAGTTGTGGAAAATCCAACATTGTTGGATGAGTAGTTAAAAATGGTGGATACTTTGATGATAGTTCAAACAAGAAATCTCGACTCTAAAGGTCGAGTTGCAATACCACCAGAGGTTAGAAAAATATTGAAACTTAACGCTGGTGACTCGGTGTGTTTTGAAATCTCAAGAGCTGGAGCTTTAGTTATTAGGAAAGTAGAGAAAAAAGAAGATGGCAAATAGAAGGATGTTTTCAAAAGACATCGTTAGAAGTGATGCATTTTTAGATTTACCAATATCGTCGCAAGCGCTTTATTTTCACCTTGGAATGGAAGCTGATGATAGAGGTTATATCAATAATCCAAAATCTGTAATTAGAAGCATTGGAGCAAGTCTTGGGGATTTAGAACAATTAGCAAATAAACGTTTTATTTTAGTTCGTGGAGAAAGTCTAATTTTGATTAAGGGTTGGAGAATTAACAACACAATTCAACCAACCAGATTAGTGGAAACAAAGTTCATTGATGACCTTAAAAAATTATTCTTTGATGAAAACAATTCTTATACTGAAAAGCCTACTGGAAAGCCTATTTTGAGTCTTTGTCAACAAAATGTCGACAACTTGTCAACACAGGATAGTATAGGTAAGGATAGTATAGATAAGGTTAGATTAGTAGAGGATAGTATAGTTAAGGAAAGAAAAGAGGGAAAAACAATGATAAACAATGATAAACCACTTTTCTGCGAATCGTGCTTTCAAAAACTCGTTTCTAAAAAATTTCTTGTCTTAGAAGATTATGCCGAT
Organism: Treponema sp.; assembly: GCA_017938365.1. Taxonomy (GTDB): domain Bacteria; phylum Spirochaetota; class Spirochaetia; order Treponematales; family Treponemataceae; genus Treponema_D. The sequence goes on along the minus strand of JAGBBT010000098.1, from coordinate 14,530 downwards.
AAGGATAGATACTTAGAATTATTTGCGACATTGCTTAATGAATATACAAGAAAAAACATATGCATCTCTTTAAATTATATGCTCTGTCAAGTATGTACAACTCGATGGGACCATGTAAGTTCAAAATCAATACCAATTGGAATTAGACCAGAACTTGCAATCGATGATAAGTACAGCTACTTAAGAACTTCGCTTTATCACTCTTGTGAAAAATTTAAAGATGGCTATGATGCTTATTTAAATGAACAAGAAAAGAAATGGTTAGATTTTGCAAAATTAAAATTCGAATACGAAGATTCAAAGAAATCAGAATTCACCGACCAATAAAAAACAAAAATCAACAATAGAGGAGAAATAATTTATGAACAGTACTAATTGGAAGCTTTATAACTTCCTTAAAAATAAAGCAATAGAAGATCCAACACATTGGGTCACACATGAAGAAATTTGTGCAGCATTACCAAATGAATTTACTATGAATCATCAAGCTTGTAAAAAGAAATGTTGCTCTTCAATTCAACAACATGTCATTGAGATAAATGAGTGTGATGAAATTGAAAAAATTATTTTATACAAAAATCAAACCTACAAATTAGCTTCGAATAAAGAAGAAGCTGAAAAGTTCATCAAGAAAAAACTTTTATTAAAGGCTTGTAGAATCTTTAAACGCTACTGGCAACAACTAGATAAGATTAACAAAGATGGTCAAGGGAAACTTCTTTCTAATAAAGGAAATCCAATTGATGAGAAATCTAAAGCCAGAAAATATGTGGAAGCGTTTGTGAATGAGGCTCTGGAAGGCGAAAAAGAGGAAGAACAATAAATTCCTCATCAAAAGTAATTTCGTTGAAATTTGATAGGTTTCTGGAAATCCTAGGAGGTATTTAAGTGCAAAAACCAGAAGCAAATATACTTTTTAATCAAGTTAACGTGATTGGAAGGCTTTGCAACACTCCTCAAAAGCAATTTACATCAAGAAAAAAACTTTTCACAAGATTCTTGGTCAAATCTCGATACAAAATTGAAGCCTTTATCCCATTTATAATGTTTGGAAAAGATGTGGATATAGTTTGTACAAAATTTCAACAAGGAGATGTGGTGGCGGTTACAGCTCAAATATCTACAAGAGAAAATAAACAAGGAAAATTGATGATAGATTTTATTGTAGATGAAGTAAGGCTTGTGACTAAATCAAAAGTTCAATTTCCTACAGAAGATAAATTCAAAACTATTGTGGCTTTATATGACAAGGATGTTGTAGAAGGTAGATTGATGAAAGATAAGGAGTGATTACATGGCTGCATCATCTAGATTAACTAACACATTTCGATTGCTTGGCACAATCGTTAAACCATTTGAAAAGGTAAAGAGAGGAACTTATACCGTCTTTATGACTAGAATTGAAGTTCATACAAGTGATTTATCGGTTCAAAGCATCCCTCTAACCTTTTATGCCAAACAAAAACAACAAATATTCGATTACAGTGTTGACTTAACTGGTAAACAAGTAATCGTTGAAGGATACATCCAAGGCAATGAATTCATTAAAAAAGATGGAAGCAAAATCGATTACGTTTATATGTGTGTAAGAGACATTGCAGTTCTATCTAATAGAGATAGCGAATCGGCTACAGCAAATGGAATCATTGTTAGTGAGGATGACTTACCGTTCTAAATTCAACAATGGAGGAAATAAAAAATGAAAAAAGGAACAAAATCAAATTTAACTTTAAAACAAACTAATGAAAGAATTGATTCATTGGAAAAAAAATTAGACCTAATTTTAAAAGCTGTAGGTTCTCAATCTAACAATGTACCAACACCATGTGTCGGTATTAAAGTTTACGAATTAAACACTGATACTTTAATCAGTCATTGTGATAATCCAGGAGCGTTTTTAGATTCTGTTAAATTCAAATCAAATGAATTCACTGATGAACACGAAAATGTTTATGTTCAATTACCTACTATCTGGTTAAAAATCAATGGAAAACAATTATTATTCTCATTTGATGAAATGGATGATGGAATTAAACTTCAACCTCAAGCAATTTCTAAATATAAAGGTTCTCTAGTTGATGGAAAATTAAGATCAATTCCAAATCACGCTCCAGATTTTTCTCAATTCTCATTTAATAAAGCAACTAAATTCTGTAATTGGGTAGAGGGTGAGCAATTAAATTGGTTAACAGTATTATACATTCAAATCATGTGGGCTTATGCTTATCAAACTAAAAACAATGATAAAATCCTTCCAAATGAAAATTATGATTGGAATACTGAAAGAGATACAGCATGGAGCGATACTGGAAAAGGCATTGGAGAGTTTTTAGGAATCGAACAATTATTTACCAGTGGGAGAAATTTTGTTTCTTTTGACGGTAGAGATGAATCCGAAGAAACATGGAAGTTATATCTTGAATGGAATTATGATTCTAAATTCAATGCTAATGGTAAATTTGGAGCATGGGGTGATTATAACCAAGATGAAGAGTCTCACAGTGCCTTCTGTTCTGGCTGGTTCGTCGGCTTCGACGTCGCTTGGGACGGCGACGGGGCTGTTCGCCTTTGCAAAAACCCTTTGAAAGGTTGTTAAGGCTTGCCTTAATTTATTAAAACGATATGCAAGAACAAGGTAAAAAAGAGAAAAAGCCAATCAATGCAGCTGAAAAAATAAGAAGAATTCTTTTCAACTTTGATCTTGAATTAACAGCATCACTTGGTGAACTTTCGCTAGCAAAAGCGAGAGTTCAACGATATGCTGATAAGAAAAATCGAAAGGAATTGGAAATATATACATCAGCATGTATTGATGAAGCTAAATTAAATGTCTATATTGACCAACTTACAAAAGGTAAAAATGAAACGTATGAGTCTCTTGAAAAAATATTAGAAACTTATACTCCTAAATACAAAAAAATATGGCTTATGTATTTTATAGGTCAACAAACATATGAGGAAATATCTTCAAAAACATATTACTCATATAACAATGTTAAAAAGATAATCAAAAAATTAAGAAAAGATTTAATTTCATATGGAATGATTCCATTGGAAAAGGAGGATGAAGAAGATGAATAAATTCTTTACTTTTACAGTTATCAATGAGATAAAAACAAAGTTAAGACCTAAAGCAACAATCGTTGGAGGTCATGCGCGTGTTTATACTCCAAAAACAACAACAAGTTATGAAAATTTAATTAAAACTGTATATCAAAATTCTGGAGGACCATTCTTTGGTTCATTACCTTTAAAAGTTAAAATTAAAGCCTATTTTACTCCTAGTCAAGAAATTGAAAGATACATAAAGCAAAATTTATTGCCACATTGTATCAATCAAAAAGACTTAGATAATATAGCTAAAATCATTTTGGACTCACTAAATGGAATAGCTTTTAAGGACGATAAGCAAGTTTGCCAATTAGAAATTTCAAAAGCTTATTCTGATACTGGTCAAGATTATGTCTCTGTAGAAATTTGTAGCCTAGAGGAGGGAAGTCTTGATTATATTAAAGAACAAGCCTACTATCAAAAACTTTGGAATAGAAGAAGTGAATTAGAAGCTAAAACAAAACTAACTTCTACCGAAAAGAAAAGATTAGAAGAAATAAAAAAAGAACTTGATGCCAAGGGATGGCTTCCGTTCTAGGAGGAAAAAAGATGACAATAGAGCAATTAAGAAAACAAGATAAGAAGCATGCTCAAGCAATTGCAAATTATCTAATTAAAAGAATTGAAACCGACCAATGTTTAAAAGAAAAAATTGAAGCAACAAACAAAACTTTAAAAGGATGCATAGATTATTGTAAAACTGAAGCAAGGAAACAAGCTGAAGATGGATGTGCAATGATTCCAGATGATGAAGTATATGAATGGGCTGTTCATTATTTCTTAGAAGATTCAATTAAAGAAAGTGCTAAAAAGAAATCTGTAACACCAGCTACAACTGATGAAGATATCAAAAAATATAATAAGCAATCTTCTCCAAAACCTAAAAAAGAAACTGTCAAGAAAAACGCTAAAGAAAAGCTTGTCGAACAACTAACTCTATTTGATTTGGATTTCTAATATGGAACCTTTAGATTACAATCCAACATTAGAATTTGTTGATTATCCAGTTACACTAGAAGATAAGATTCGTAAAAGTGGATTTTATCTTTCTAGTTATCTGGAATATGATGAAAGAAAAAAAGAGTTTGTAAGACACGTTTATGCAAGTAGATGTACAGTAAAAAATGGGTTTGAATGCATGGAAGTATTCAGAGAATATGAAAGTGGGCTAAAAATAGGAAAAAACTTTTACCATTGTTCATATGGCGGAGGTGCTGGATTACATATAGTTTGGAGAAATACGAATTCGTATTATTATGGAAAGCACGAAAGAACAAACGAATTTGAAGAATGTAACGAACATATAAATGTTGGAATGTTTCATCCTATTCAGATTACAACATTTGAAGATATAGTTGTTCATGATTTAAATTTAAGATATTGCAAATGGAACAAAAATGTGGATGCCTTAAATTATATTAAACAGTATAAAAAATATCCTATCGTTGAAATGTTGATGAGTTTAGAATTATATCATTTGGTATTCAATGAAAAGTGTATTTTATTTATGATGTCAAATAAATCATTTTGTAGATGGTTATTCAAAAATAAAGACGGAATTAAAACAAATCAAATATCATTTCCTACATTAAAAACAGCATTTAAAAACGGAAAAGATGTTGTTCAGTATAATAGTGATATAATCCAAAAAAGAGTTGCAGCAAAAAGAATATCTGATAATTTGGGAAAAGACCTTTATCGTATTGTTAAAAATGTTTGTAGAGATTTTGAAAAATTAGAAAAATATGCCAATAAAGTTGGCAAAGAAAACTATCGCGATTATTTAGAAGCTTGTGAATATTTAAAATTAAATTTAGCTGATACAAAAGTCTTATATCCAAAAAAATTCAAACATTGGCATGACTTTTATATAAATCAAATGAATGCTAATAAAAACAATAGAATAGATAGAAAGATTTCAAAACAAGCTCAACGATATAAGTATATACTATTAGATTTAGAGGAACTAATTTTAATGTTTCCTACTAAAACTCAAGATTTTATTGATGAGGGAAAATCATTACATCATTGTGTTGGAAGAATGAGTTATAACGAAAAGATGGCTAATGGAGAATCTCTTATTATTTTTATAAGAAAAAAGGTAGAGCCGAGTAAGCCATACGTCACTATGGAATTTGATCCAAAGAAAAATTATATAAAACAAATTTATGGTGACCACGATAAACCTCCTTCAACTGAAGTAAAAAATGAAATTTATAATAATTGGCTTCCAATGGTAAAACAACTAAAAAACAAACAAATAATTATGGGAGAATAAATATGAAAAATACAAAAATTGAATGGGCTGATGCTACTTTAAATCCAGTAATTGGATGCAAGCACGGATGCCCCTATTGTTATGCAAAATATATGAATAAAAGATTTGGTTTCACGCCAAATTTTGAAGAACCTACTTTCTTTCCAGAAAGATTACAACAATTAAACACTGTTTATCCAAAATCAATATTTATGGATTCAATGAGTGATATTGCTTTTTGGAAAGATGATTGGATTGTAAAAGTATTTGATTCAATCAAACACAATACACAAAATTCTTATATATTTTTATCTAAATCAACTAAAGCTATACATTTATTTAATGTATATAGAAATTTTTTAAGAAATGGTAGTAGTTGCATTTTTCTAGGAACTACTATTACTACTCAAGAAGACATAAAAAGAGTAGAGCAAGAGGAAGTCGATTTTGTTTCAATCGAACCAATTTTAGGACCAATTGACATTAGTTCTTTTGAAAACAATGAAAGACTTAAACAAATTATTATAGGTGCAGAAACTGGAAATCGTCCTAATAAAGTTATTCCTAAAAAGTCTTGGATTGATTATATAGTAAGACAAGCAGATAGATATAAAATAAAAGTCTTTATGAAAAATAGTCTAAAAGAGATTATAGGGAATGATTTTAGAACTGATTCATTGATTTGGGGGTTACATAAATGAAAATAAAAAAATGGAATAAAGCAATTCATAAATATGAAGATTGCGAAGTACCAGAAGGATGCTTATGCTATTCAAACGACATGGAACAAGAAGTCACATGTCCACATTGTGGGAAGAAAATTAAAGTTGGAGATGGCTATACGTCAAATATTTATTATGAACCAAATGGAATCTGGGGAATGATAGTTTGCGAAGAATGCTATTTCGAGGAGTAATTATGAAAAAGAAGATTAAAGATTTGACTTTGGAAGAAATAAAAGCGATTTGTAGGAAAGCAAGAACTAACAAAAAAGGAAAAATATCTGATTATTGTAAAAGAGAAAATTGTCCTTTAGGATCTCCAAGAGAATATCAGCTAATGCTTGATACCTCTTTAAAAACTTGTGAAATAGTTGCAAGTTTAAATAAGGAAATCGAGGTGGAAGATGATGAGTAAAGTAAAAATATTATTGTATTGCACGAAAGGAAAACCTTATTTGTGGCAAGAAAGAGATGAAAATAACAATAAGCTAAATAATTTTTTAACAAGTAATATTTTTGGTAAAATAGTTAATTTCCTAAATGGCAAAATCGTTGCAGAATGTGAATGTGAAAAGGTAGATTATTACCAAATGGAATATCACGCTAACAATTTAGTTATGAACGACATTTCTATTTACGACAAAGTTGAAAGTGAAGAATGGGGATACGATTGTTTTAATAGGGTTATTTCAAACGAATATAGCGATGAAGAAATTGCAAATTATCCTTTATTAAAGAAATCCTGTTTAACCTTTGATGAATTAGGAAGTTATGTTTGTCCAAAAGGTGGAGTAAATAATTTTTATACCCTTTACTTATCAAATGTAAAAGTGTTGAATAATCCATTACAATTTGAAAAAAATTTCATTTACAAAGATTATAAGAGCAATGAACTTATTACCAAAGCACCACAAAATATGTGTAATGTATATGACCGATTTGGTAATCATTACATCTTAATCTCCATTCAACCACAACACTTGGTTAATATCTTAAACGGAAAGAAAACTATCGAAATTAGAAAGTCTATTCTAAATTTGCTGAAGGAGACAATGTAAATGGAAAGCAAGAAAATAGTCCAAAGAACAATTGGAGCATTGGAAGATGACTTGCAACATTACACTATGGTTGATAAAGATAAGGTGAAAGCTAAATTTATTGAGTTTCAACTTAATGAGCAAAAACAAATACTTAAAGATTTAGAAAGGTTAGAAAAATTAGAAGAATTCGTGAATGTTTATAAAAATACTAATCAAAGATTTACAATACTTTTACAAGGAGAACGATGTATTTTACCTAATCCTACCTTTAAGCAAGAAATGTTGGTTAAAGAAATATTAGAGGCTCAATAAATGAATAAATACACTTTCGAAAAAGCAAAAGGTAATGGTTCATCGCAATGTCAAAAGTGTGGTTTGGTTTCATGGGATTGCTTTATGTATAAAGTAAAAGAGTTTGATGATCATAGAGTGTGTGATGAATGCAAAAAACATATGGAAAATGGAACAGAACATTTAATAAAAATTAGATGGCGTGATTTTACACCTAAATATTAAGAATAATCAAAAAAATAAAAGAGGAAGTTTAATTTTCCTCTTTTTTACTTGCTATATCTTGTCTGATCAATTGTCTAATATAATCAGCTTTGTTTGGAACGGAGTCAAGCATTGATAGAATGTCGTTATCATTTTCAATATTAAATCGTACGTTAATGCAGCGAGTATTTTCTTTGCGCCATTCATTTCTTTGAGTTTCGGCTGCTTTTAATGCTTGCTTTTTAGTTTTATATTTGACGTTGTGAGCGCCTCCTCTAGTTTCCTTTTTTCTTGGCATATTTAGCTTGTCTCCTTTCTAATTTTAATTTGGCAATTTCTAATTGTTCTTGTTCAAGTTCATATGGTGGTCTATTTGTTTGTGTGGCTACCATGAACTTTTTCTTTTTAGGTATCCAATGAAATGACGTGCATTGATTTTCTAAATCGATAATTTTTTGAGCGGTTTCCTCGTTTCTTGCCCAGACAACTTGCTCAAGTGAACCACCCTCGTTTATATATGTGAATTCAAATATATCATACATTTGTTCCATGTTATCACTCCTTTGTTTATTTTATCATTTTAATTTGATTTAATCAAATCATCTTTCTTCTGCGACAATTTCTTGAATTGCAGCTAATATCATAGCTTTCTTTGTTATGACATTTGTAGGTTGAAAATAAGTGTCAATATTGTGGATCCTATTCCTAACCATTATTAACTCCTCAACGTTCAATCCCTCTTGAATTAAGTTGTCATAGAACTCTAGTTTTTGTTCTGGAGTTAATCCTTTTGGAGCTCTAAAGAAAGTTCTTTTATTATTCACAACAATATTATGGTCAAAATCTTCATCATCGTTGAATGGAGCAAACATGAGTTCAACTCTATCAGCAATCGTGTATGATTGTTCTTTTTTGAATTTCTTACAAGCTTCTTCATATGTCATGAATTCAATTTCATTCAAGTATTCTGTTGTATGTGTATCGTAGTGCAGAACATACCAACATTTTTGTTCTGCTCTTTCTTCAATAGCTTTTTTAGCATATTCAACATTTTCTTTGCTAAATGGTAATATAACATTCATGTTTAATTTTCCTCCTGGTTTTTAATTTCTTCTAATACAGCCAAGACTACAGCTAATAGTAAGTCATCATCTTGACTCAAGTCATCTTGGACTCTTTCTTTATAGTTAGTCAATCTATTTATTAAATCACTAATATTTATTTCCATGTTATCCTCCTAAATCCAACTTAGTGTTGGTAATTTTTCTATGTTGTAGCAGATCCAGCAACAAGCAGTATTGAACGATGAAGACTTACCTAAAAATTTAATTCTCTTTTTAAAAATAATAATTGATAGTTTGTCTTTGTATCTTTCGTAAAATTCGGCTCGTTTTGGCGTCTCTAGCGTTGATAAAGGTAGAAGTAGGGCAAATGCCTTAAGTTTGCCTTTTTCGATTAAATCAAAGCTTCTTTTGATTATTTCGTATTGTAAGCTAAATGGTGGATTTGAAATCATCAAGTCACAATCCTTTGGTGGTTCAGTAATGAAGAAATCATTACCCAAATCATCGAACTTGTGTGTAGCTTTATACTGGAGTTTTAATTCATCAGCTTTTAGTTTGAATTCAGAGTCATAATGATTGAATGGAAACCAAATACTTTTATAGTTTTCAATTCCTATTAACTTGTAGATATCTTCAACCACCCAACGAGGGGTAGCGACATGGTCTTTACTACTCACTTTTTCTTCTTGATAATCCATTTTGAACCTCCAGCAATAGTTCTTCATCGCCTCTTAATAACATGACAATTTCATCTGTTGTATCTGGTAATGGTTTCGTTACATTATTTCCACCATTTATTTCGCCGATAGTTCCTTTGGCGAATTTATTCATTTTTTCTCCAGTTTCATAATGCAAAATCCCATTAGCTAAATTTCTTGGAAGAATAGTTATTCCTATAACTTTATCTTCACAAATATTAAATTTTTCTTTTTTGCAAAAATACACTGAAGTTGACGAACCAAGTCCAAATGGACCATAAATTTCATAATGTAAATCAAATCTTTCGCAGATTTCTTTTGCAATTCCACCTACAATAATATCTACCCATGAAACCCATTTTAGTTTCTTTTGTTGTTTTCTATAGAATTCTATTCTTTTTTCACATGCCATAATTTTTTCTTCAAGCTTGTCTCTTTTTGTATAAAATTCATTATATTCAGTTTGGTATTGTTCTATATATTTTTGCATAATTTAATCCTCCTCATATTCTCCACATTCAACTGGAGTAGTGTTGTTATCAAAATCTACGATAACTAATTCTTCTTTTAAGTCACAGTAGAAGTCTCCCTCTCCTATGTACGTACAGTGTGTGCAATGCTCACATGTTGATGGTATTTGTTTGTTTTTCTTTGCCATGATTGTTCCTCCTAGTCTAAATCAACTAGAATATGATTGTTTCCTACAATGTTATAGAATTCATATTCTCCGTATTTCAAATCATCTTTGGTAAATAGGGAAGAGTGCTCATCGTATTTTTCATTAGTTGATTGGATATACTCATTTATTTCTTCAAGTAAATCGCTTCTACTAGTTGCGAATATCATCCAATCACAAATGCCTAAATTACAAATATCTGAAATATGTTCAATTGCTTTTAGTTGTTTAACAAACTCTTCTGGATATTCTGTGTAAACATTACCTATAAATTGTTTATTGCTATCTAAAACCGCATAAGCAAACGCTTCATCTTGAGCCTCGATAAGGAAGAAAGTTCCTACTTTTGTATCAATTTGAATTGTGTTGTCATTCTCCATTGGTGAGCCTACTTCCTTATCTTCAACGGCTGCTATTTGTTGGTCGGTGAACACGCCGTTTTCTTTTGCTTCTTGAAAGTCTCCAAATATAAAACCTAAATCTCCTTTGTGGATGAATAAATGTAGGTTAGTCGGATCTGTTTTCTTTAATCCGTATTTATTACACCATGTAATGTATTTATTGATATCTTCTGTTAATGACATATTATTTCCCCTCCAATACATTTTTAATAGTTCTTGCTAATTGAGCAATGTCGAAGTATTCATCTTTAATGAAGACTTTTAATACTTCAAATATTTGAACTTCGTCATAGTATTCGCTGATGACGTCTTCTTCTTGGAAATCATAACTTTCACCATTAAATGTGTAAATCATGATTTCTTTGTTGTAGTCATTGTATCTAATGATAATCTTATCATTTTGATATACGACTTTAATTTCTTGAACAGAGTAGTAGAAGCCATTTACTTCAAACAATTTATCAGTAGCATTTGCTTCAGCTTTTTGATATCTTTCGTCACTTTCTTCTTGTGAGAAATCATCCTCCTCAACACATACGTCTAAATTGTAGCGTAGGCTTTCAAGCCAAGGTTTTTTTGTTGAATAAATCGAGCTGACATTGTAGTCATCTTCAATCATATAAAATAATTTAGTTTCCATAGTTTTACCTCCATTATTTAACTAATAAATCATACAAGACAGCACGATAACTTCCAGCATGTGAAGTAGGGTTATTATGTAGGTTGTAAGACATATCATAGTTTTTATCGTCTAGATACTCGCCTAATCTCCAACTAAAACTTTCAGTGAATGCTTTCAATTCTTTTTCTTCACGTATTCTTAATTCATGAAGCATATCAAGGATAAGTTCGTTTGAAACGATTTTATCAAATTGTTTGATTACCTTATTGCATACGTCATTAACATAACATTTACAAAAGTTAGATAAATCTAATAAGAATTCTTTTCTAAATTCTTCGTTTTTTGTGCTGAAAAATTCATCTTTTGTCATTATGGTTTCCTCCTTACATATAGCACGCTTCATCAATAAGAGCGCGTCTTGTGATATCTGCTAATTGCTTATTATCTGTCCAGATAAGTTTATAAAGTGCTCTGGTGATTTGATTTATGCTTAAGTCCTCACTTTTTAAATAAGCCGTTTCAACCAATGAACAAGCAATTTCAAAATCATTGTCGTTAAACTTTTCCATATTGAAGATACAATTTACTTCATTGGCAATTTCTAGCGTTAAGATATTGATTTTTTGCTCAATAGCCTTGTCAAGTGATTGTCTATAGTTAAATGGTTTTTGTGGCTTTGGTTCTTTGTATCTAACAACTGATAACATATTGATGATATCACCTAGTATGTATAATTCAGTTGCACCAATGCTTTCATATTCTTCATTATCAATCTTGTTATAAATTGATTGTAATGCTTCTTTATTGTCTTGAATAAGTGTGTTAATTTGCTTTGTAGTAAAGCCGTCTAATGAGTGCTTGCTTCCATACATAATTTCTGATAGTTCAGTAACTTTTAAATTTTCAATAATAATCTTTTTCACGGTGTGCTCCTCCTTAAATATATCTAGGCAAATTTTCAATTTCATCGCCTTTAAATTGATAGTTATAAATGCAGTTTAATTTATTATTTAAATAAATTTTCACTGTGGCTCTTAATTCGTGTAAGCCATCACGATTGACTAGTTCCCAAACTTTAACGCTTGACTTGTCGTTGTGTTTCCAGATTAAGACCTTTGAGAGTTGGAGAGAAGCCTCCAAACCCTCATAGTTGAATGTATTGACAACTTTGTTGTCTCTAGTAATTGTTAAAATAGTTTCCATTTTATCAACCTCCTACAAATATAATTTTGATGACCTAATGCCATGTTGAGAAATCGCTGAACGGATTTTATCTTCTGGTATTACATATTCATTGATTTGTTTTATTGCTTCATCCCAATTATCTAAATCAAATGTTAAATAATCGTTGTAGCAATTATAGTGAACTAATACTTTAAATACATTTCCATCATAATAATAACTAGAATTATCGTACTTGCATTCAGATTTTATTTGCTTTATTTTTGCTTCTGCAATTGCTTTAAAATCTATTGCTTTTTGATATGCTTCTTGGTCGTGAACATATTCATCACTAAAGAAGTTATTATAATTAAAGTTTTTGATAAATCTACTATCTACTAAAACAATGTTGCTATAGTTTGCTTTTAGTAAAAAGTTAATGATTTTTAAAATGTTGTCATAACTATATTTTAAATATCTATCGAATGGTGCTTCGAAGTAATCTAAATCAGCTGTAATAACTTCTTTGAAGATATGAGACAATCCCCAAGAGCCTTTGCTGTCTGTGTATTGAAAATCTAGTCCAAGCCCAGAGTTTTCAACTCCTCTAATAGTTTTAGAGTTTCCTTTTTTTGACTTTTGTAAAGTCCAAGGAGTGCACAACATAAAGTCAATACATACTTCTACTTGTTCTCCTTTGTAAGTCCAATTTTTAGATATAAATCTAATTCTATGATTTAATCCGTTTTGAGTATCTGAACCCATTTTTAATAAATAAATATTGTTTGCCATGTTTTACTCCTCCTATAATGATTTGATAATACTTTCAATTCTTCTTGTCACTTTGACTTGGTCAACTTCAATAAGTCCACCATAATAATATTTATTATTATATTTGACAAATAACATATATCTAGCGCTGTTGTTTGCTCCGTAATGGTCATAGCATTCACCCATTAGAAAATATGTTGCTGTTCTATCTTCCAAGTGGTCGGGCTTGGTGATAGTTAAATAGTGCTTTTTATAAATTCTTGGTGTAATGCCATCAAGCATTGACCAATAGATAGACTCTTCTATCTCTTGTCCTTGTTGTGCTTTAAAAGAATAGTCTTTCGCCCAGTCTTGGCGTGTGTAAATTGTTCTTGTTGTCTCCATTGTTGAACCTCCTTATAAATGAATTGACACTAATTTTTTACAATCAAAGATTGCTAGTTGCTTGTTGTTCTTGGCAATCTTTAAAGCCTCTTTTTTATTGCTTATATTGATAGATAAATCTAAATAGATTTTGCCATCGTCAACCCAGAAGCCAACAAAAGCATTTAATCTTTTAGCCTTTTTTAGATAACTTTTAACTTGTGCAAGTTCTAAAAATTTAATATCTTTTATTACTTTTTCATAACCAGATAATGAAACCATATAGCCAGTTTTTAAGTTTGCGATTTTTCCATCGCTTGATAGTGTTAAACCATCATTTTCAATAATATAATTTTTTAATTCTTTTAGTCTTTTAGCGTTCATAATTTTTTTATCTCCTTTCGCTTGGGACACCCTTATTTTATAACTATTTTGTTTTTGTTGTCAACACAAAAAAATCAAAAACTTTTTAACAATATTTTTATATTTATATAATAAATATACTTTTTTATAAAACTTTTCTTTCTTTTATTTATTTTCTTTACTTTTGAATGGGGTTTCTTCTTTTTAAATTATTTCTTTTTTTCATCGTTCACACAGTGCGCAATATGACCAAGAACACCAACACCAAAAGACACAAAACACAACAAAAAAACAGCGCAAAACAACCAGGCAAAAGATCCGTTTTTGAAGTGAACCTCCTAAGTTGTTGGTCCAACTTTTTCAGTGCACTACATTTACACCTCTTTTTTATTTATCTTTTTTGTGTATTTTTCTACACATTTTTATTTTACTTTTTCACAACTTCAAGCCCTCGCTTTTTTCTCTGGTCGCGCTTCTCATTATCTTTATTTTTTATATTATTATTTCTATTTAATCAAGTTATTTATAACTTTATTTTTATTATGCTTTTTAATCTATTATTATTTAAATATTTTATTATTTATAATAATTTATTATTATTTAATATTCTTACTAGTTATTATTATTTTATTTTAATTATTATAGTTAAAACATTATTTTCTAAAGAAATAGACACCAGAACAAAAAGAAAAAAGATAGATTTAAATATTATATATTTAAGTTAATAAAAATAAGTGTATTCAATTCTAGGGAAATGAGGACTTTGTATTTTATATATCTATATAT
>JAGBBT010000097.1 GCA_017938365.1 Treponema sp. | reverse complement strand
TTTGATATCGAGGAATAATATCTTTTATTGTACTAGGCAAAAAGTGTCCAAAGTGTGGTAATCCTGTTGCAAAAGGAGGTCCGTCATACAAAACATATTCTTCACAGCCTTCACGCTGAGCAACAGACTTTTTAAAAACATCATTTTCTTCCCAGAATTTAAGAACTTGTTCTTCTTGCTCTGGAAAACTAACTTTAGGATCAACTGGTTTATACAAAATATTCCTCCATACCATAGATAGTTTTGTTATATTCTAGGGTATATTTATACAATTTTTCAGAGTAATTATGCCATAAATATAGGAATTGTTCAAGGATAATAGGGATGATAAATGAGGAAGCTATTCAAAAGGAATAACTTGATTTTCATAGGGTGCAAAATTTTGGATGCAAGTATCAATTTTCCAAATTTAACAATAGTTTTGAAATTCCAATATTTAATCTTATTGTTTTTCCATCAGTTTTACCTGTTATTCCCGATATTCCAAGTTTTTCATTTTTTTTAACTTTATTGTTTTCAAAATATGAAAAAGATTTTAGATTGCAATACTGTATTTGAATTCCAAGATTTTCATAAAGAATTTGGATAAATAATCCCAATTCTTTATCATAACCGTAATTGATGACAGAACCATCATCGATAGCTTTAATCTCTGCATTTATTTCTATTGGCATATAATATGTATTAAATACAAAATCATTAGTATTTGCACACAAAATTGAATAAGTAAGAAAGAGTAATATTATTAAGACTATTTTTTTCATTGAAAAACTACCTCGTATTTATGGGAACATTTATATCATCTAAAATTTGTTTAGTATCAAATTTTGCATAATTTGAAGGTTGATATGGTATTGGTAATAGATCTTGTACTTCTTTAGAAGACATATTGCTAATATCATCAAATTAAAGTTGAAATAACACATATACAAATAAATATAATAAATAATAACACACCAATTTTAATAGAAATATTTTTTAAATATTTCGAATATTCTAAATAAGTAATATCCTGATTTTCTAAATAAGCATTCTGCAAAATTTTATCTCTAAAAGGGACTCGTTTCTCGTCTTTTCGACCAGTTTCATCACAATATCCTAAATCAGATAAAATTTCAAAATCTTGTTTAGATATAGCATATTTTATAAATTTTTCTTTTTCTTGTTTAGATTTTATAAAACCTCTACAAACAAAAAAAACACATAATAAAAAACCACCTATAAATAAAAATATTATAAACCTTTTCATTTTATTTATTCTTATCCTTATTTACCGTTTGTTCTTGTTTCCCTGCATTTGCCACAATTCTTTGAGGTGCCATTGCGAACCAGTTTCTTCCATCTCGTATTGGGTCAACACTTGTAAAACGAGCTATTTCTGGAGAATAATCGCGGAATCCGTAGTCGTAGAGTTCAGTGTCAGCGTTGTACGGGTTTCCCAAGTAACCAAAATCTAGTGAGTCATTAGCAAGAAAAGAGCCTGTTTTTTGGTATGGTGAACCAAAAATGTCGTAAGAAACGCTGCCAAATTCACTTGAGTGAATGTTTGATTTGCTATTAGCTTGGTTAGGTAAAGTCTTTTCTTGCATAGAGATAGTTTAGCATGGGGAAAATGAGATTTGCAAGAAAAAATAATGAACAAAATCTAGAAAATACCAATTAACATATATTCTTCTGGAATAGTAATTATTTCATTTGTTACTAAATTTAGTATTAGATTGATGGAAGGCTCATAATACATCCATTTTGAACATAGGGTCAAATAGATATATGGAAAATCATAATATCCACGATAAACAATCTTTTTATGAAAAGGACTATATATTTCTATATTTTCCGTAAATACAATATCCTTAATCTCATAGATTTTTTCTCCGTAGGGATTGTATACTTCGATGCCAATAAAATCATTTCCACTGATTATTGATGTTATTATTGCATTCTCTCCATAGCCGATTATAACTTTTGAATCAAATTCTATTTGTTCTTTAGTTTTATAATTTTGAATACTCCATATATTTGACGCATTTTTATTATCATTTTCTGCTACAGCAAAAGGAAGTTCATTTTTTAAGAAATAGTATTCATCATTTATCCAATAAATATTTTGATAGTTGTCCACAGTTAATTCCCATAGATTTTCTTCATTCTCTTGGTTTATAAGAATAAATTGTTTTTTACCATCTTGGATTTTTTTAGTAGTAAATTGTAAATTTTGATTTATATTGTATTCTGCTTCTGTAATAAAATAGTCTGCAAAGTTTTCTGTTTCTTCAAAAATTACTTTGTTATCTGCATATTTTAGATAATAATATTTAGGGTACGTTCCATAAGTTTCTATTAAATTTTTCTTTGTAATTGGATTCCAATTAAACGAGTTTATAGAATTGATTTCTAGGGAATTTAAAATTTCATTATCAATTTCTTCAAAAGTGTTTGTTTCTAAACATAGCATATAAATGCTTTTTGTCTCTAGATTACAAAACAGAAGTTTTCTGCATACTTCTATTTGATAATTATTTGATAACATATCTTCTTGAATAACAGAATTACCAAAAGTTAAACAATTTACTATTAGAAAAAATATAAAAAAGAAAATGTTTTTGTTCATTCATTTTCTCCTATTTTATTCAATTCTTGAATCTTATTTTCTATACCATTTGGGTTAGGTAAAGTATTATTTATATTCATTGCACCAATATTTTCAAATCCATTAGGCAACTGTTTGGGATACGATTCTCCCCATGTAGGATATGCTCCATTTAGTATTTGTTTTTCAATTTCATTTAGACCACCTGAATAATTAAGTGCATTTACACTTGATTCTGAACACATCGTAGCATTTTTATCTAAATAAGAACCTCCATAGTTATATCCTATTTTATTTTCTTCCATTGCAGAAAAATACTCTTCAATACGTTTTGCTTCTGTTTCGGTCATCAACATTGTATATGATGATGTCATTTTAGATTTTAAGTTTGCAGATTCTCCTTTTGCAATAAAACCAGTACTTGTCCCTGAGGAATTTACAGAACCGAAACCTCCCCAGCCAATATTGATTTCATTTTGATTTGGATAAGTAATTCCTATCCAAGTATGTCCAACTTCGCCTGTTGAAGATATAATTTCATTACTATTTACTGTTGGGTCATAATTATATAATTTTACTATTACATTTCTTTCTTCTTTTCTTTCACCATCACTTCCACATAATCCCCACAAATCCACATAGTTCACAGGGTCGTTCACGACGTAACAGTACCAGTTTCTGCCATCTCGTATCGGATCAACGGTGGTGAATCGAGCTATTTCTGGAGAATAATCTCTAAATCCGTAGTCATAAAGCTCTGTATCAGCGTTGTATGGTTTTCCTAAGTAACCAAAATCTAGTGAGTCATCAGCAAGAAAGAAGCCCGTTTTTTGGTATGGTGAACCAAAAATATCGTAAGAAATCGCACAACTTCACCTGAGTGATTATTGGCTGTGTGGTTTTTTGTTTTTAGTAAAGTCTTTTCTTGCATAGAGATAGTTTAACACCTTGTTTCTTACTTACGCAACTAAATTTTATCTCTTATAACAAGTGTTGCAGTTGTTATACCATTTTCTT
>JAGBBT010000096.1 GCA_017938365.1 Treponema sp. | reverse complement strand
ATTATTTGGATAGTGTTGTCGGTAGAGTTGTCGTCAGATATAATTACCTCGTCATCTATATTTATTTGCGATAATATAGATGTCAGTTGTTCGTGAATGTATTTTTCTCCGTTGTAAGTTGCAATGCAGATTGAATTCATTTATGAATTATGTTTGAACAGGTATTTAATTTTATGAATCCAAAAATCTAATTTATTATTGAAAATGAAGGGGTAATTTTTATATACATTTATTGTGTTTGTATATATATACTTGAAGTTTTTTAAGCGGTCAATAAGTGAAAATTTATATTTATTTATTCCGAGAGTGTTATTATCATGTTGACGATATAGGATTAGTTGTTTGTTAATGTTGTGGACTATGCCTTTTTGACAAATTTTTATAGCTATCCAAGCATCGTGCATAACTATATTATTTGGGAAAGGGAGAACCGTTGTTTTACATTGTTTGTTCATTAGGATAGTACATCCTGTTACGCTATTACAAAAAGCCATATATTTGGCATTGTGATTTAAAATATCGGGTCTTATGCCTGCATATTTCCAAAGGCTTTCGTGGATAATTTCTTCGTTTTTGTTTATTATGCTTAAATCACAGTGAACCAGTATAGGAGTGTTGGGATAAGTTTTTTCTAAAGAAATTATATTTTCTAATGATTCTTGAATTTTGTTTGGTAACCAAATGTCATCTTGGTCGCAAAACATTATGTAGTTGTTTGTTGATTGGGATAATAGAAATTCAAACGATTTAATAACGCCAATATTTTGGTTTATATTGTCTGATAGTAAATATATTTTATCAGAATATTTTTTTTGATATTGTTTTAAGATGGTTAATGTTGAGTCTGAAGAGACATCGTCGCGCACGAGTAATCTCCATTCTGTATATGTTTGGTTTAGAATAGAGTCAATTTGTTTGGAAATATATTTTTCTCCGTTGTATGTTGATAATAAAATATCAATCATTTATGTTTGTTTTTTCTGTATAATCTTCTTCCCAAAATATGGAAGCTTCTTCGAGTTGTTTTTTTCTTATTTCTTCAGGAGTTGTTTTTTTGATTTGTAGTATGGTTGATGGGTAATTTATTTTGCTTTCCATTGAGTTTGTTTGGATTTGTAGGCTTCGGGCTTGAAAGAGGGAGTATGTAATGAAAAGAATTGCGAAAAGTTGTCGTGGAATTTTATCTTTCTTGTTTGATTTGGTGCAAATTGTTATTGTGTATATTATAACGAATGGAATGAAAAAAGAGCGCAATCTGTTAAGGAAAAAGTAGTACTGAAATAAAATTACAATTATAGCGATGCAACCCCATATAAACCAGTGTTGTTTAGTATTTTTTTTGTTGAAATCAGAGTAATAAGCGATGATGAAAATAGCACCTATATATACAGGCATTATGGCTTGTAGTATTTCGCTTTTTGAAAAATGGTGTTTGATTGAGTGTATGATATGTTGAGGGACAAAATTAAAATTTTCTAATGTAGTGGTTATTATATTTTCTAAAGGGAAGATTAAAAATAGTAAAAAAGCAATAGCTAAGAGGATGTATGCTCTTAAGTCAATTTTAATGTGAGATAAAAGGAGAATAATAGTTAATATTATTAGTGCAAATATTGCGGATTTATGAAAGAAAAGTGATGTTATGAGCAGTAATATGCAAATATTAGTATGTTTTTTTTGATATGCGAGATATGCAAATAGAAAAATAGAGACAGCTAAGCATTGTCTTAATTGGCATAGCATAAGGTTGTAGTCGAAAACGACAAGCGCTAATAAAGCTAAGCATTTATATTGGTCGATTTGTTTGAATAATATGTATATTGGTGTTAAATAAAGTATTGATATTATATATGTCATTCCCCAATAAGAAACGTTTAGATGGTTTAGGGTTGCGCAGAAGAGATTGTATCCGATTTCAAAGTTCCATTTGTTTTCGTAGCTGCCGTTAATTATTTCTTTTATAGGGACAAGAGTTTCGTAGTATTCAACATATTGCGATATGTCTGGGCCGAAATAGTATTTTATGCATACGAGGAAGCTAACAGAAATGAATGATAGTGTAAATATTTGATTTTGTGCTTTAGGGAATTTATCGAAAAGCATTTCGATTATTGCAAAACATAAAGCGACAATTATGAGTATTGAAAAATAATTCATTTTGTTAGTTGTTTTATAATCTGCAAAGATACTAAAAAAAAATGAATTAAAAAAGCACTGCTAATGATTTGTTAGCAGTGCTTTGTATTCTATCGCTTAAAATGATTATCGGATGATAATTATTCAGCAGCAGGTGCTTCAGTTGCTTCTGCAGCAGCAGCTTCTTCAGCAGCGGCTTTAGCTTCAGCTTCTTGAGCAGCGAGTGCTTCAGCTTTTTTCTTAGCGATTTCTTCAGCTTTAGCTTTGTTAGATGCTTTTTCAGCTTCGAGACGAGCT
>JAGBBT010000009.1 GCA_017938365.1 Treponema sp. | reverse complement strand
TTGAATCACTTCCATCACCTGTAACATCATTTCCTGTTTGGGATACACAAATATTCACTGTATTAATTCCAATTTCTTGGAATGAAACAATAGAATCTGCATAATAATCTTTGTGAGCTCTACATTCAAGACTATATGTACCAGATGGGACTTCTATGTCTATAGAATCTTGCCCATTATTTGTACCACTTTTTACAATTTCCATTGTTTTTTTATTATACAATGTATATTCAACAGTTACTTCAGAAACTGGTTCTGTTTCTTCTGATAAATCATAAGAAACTTTTGGAGTATTAATAGTAATTATTGCTATACTATCGTTTAATTCCTGATTAACCAAAATACTTTGTCCATTTGCTTCATATTTTATTCCATTTGCACTTATAGTAACATCTTCCAACTTTCTTGAGGTCGAAGCAATTAAAGATTTTGAGTAAAGATTTCCTTTATCATATAAATAAAAATCTGATTTAGAACCTTTTATACTTAATTTTTCATCTGTTATAAAATAGAATGGCTGGTAATCATCCTGTGTAACAAAATTAATATTTATTGGTTTAATTCCTTCAATTGAGTTTACATCAGCAGCAATAATTTCTGGATTATTTGGAAATGAAATTGTTCCGTCATCATCAATAAGCAATTGATATTCCGTTTTGTTAATAACAAGTTTTGCTAAATCATTGTGAATACTCAAACTATTAATTTCAGATTTCTTTGGCATATTAAATGCAAGGACATAATTTTCTGAAGTTTGATAATAAACTGGTGAATATAAGTTAGGAGGAACTGTATCACAATCAAACTTAAAAGAAAATAATTTAAACTTTAAACCCGAAACTGGATGTCTTAAATCTATTGTGAAATTAGAAGTTTTCTTGTAATCATCGTCTCTAGAATTTATTTCAATGTTTCTTAATAATTCTTTTGATAGTTTTAAAGTTAATATAGATTTATCTTTTCCATCTTGTTGTATAAGACAATTATTAAAAAGAATTCTATCACTAATGACGAATAAATTTTTATCCTTAACAAATTCATATTCTTGAGGGTTTCGCAATAAAAATTTAATATCAACATCTTGAGCACTAGAAATAGTTTGATTATTTGAAACTGGATTATTATACATATTTACAGAAAACACATAAGACATTACTTCTGCCGCTTCTGTATTATCCATAAAAAAATCTTTCACAGGCGCATTAAAGGAATCTGTAAAAAATTCGCAAGACGAAAAAACACATATCAAACTAAAAATAAGAAGATTTTTGAATATTTTTTTCATTTTATTTTTCTTTTTCATTTTCTACACCTCCTTCATTAAAATTGCCAACCAATACTTACAGATGGATGCAAAACACCAAATTGCATATCGGACATAAAAGCCATAACAAAATCAGTACATAGTTCTGTATATAATCTGTTTGTAACATAAAGCTGTAATGCAATTCCTACATCAAAACTTAGATTTATACTATTTAATGGTTCTGAATCTATGTTGTGTGCGAAATGAAAAGCAATATTATTAAAATATGTCGTACCAAAACCACCGTGTAGTTCTAAAGTTAGTGCATGTTTTCTTTTATTTTCATTTGGGATTTTAAATCTAACAGGTAATTGATATATAAAATTTAAATGTGCCGTAATTAAGTTTCCGTCAATTGAGTATACTGATGTATCAGAGAACATTCTTGTATAAGTTCCTACTACTCCTATTCCCAAATAACCAAAATTATGTTTAAAAGGCATAAAAGAAGCTCTTGCGGTTGCACTTACAGGCCAAATATTAGCTCCCATATAGTGATTAATTGTATTATCAAATAAAATAATCGGGCATAAATATCCTGCACTTACATCAAAATCAACTCGTTTTTTAAATTTAACAGTTATTTTACTATCATTAGATACTTCTGATTTAAGACCACTGGCATCAATTGCTAAAAAATCATAACTTCCTACATCTAAATCTTTCATATCAAATTGAACTTCTATTTTTCTATTCTTATTAGCAACATCAAGTAAAGAAGGATATATTTTTCTTTGTTTTTTCTGGTTTTGATTTACTAGAAGATAACTTGAAAAAGAAATATCAGTATCTTTTTTTTGTAAATCAAAAAGATTTTTGCCACTTATTGAAAAAGCTCCATCATTTATTTCCTCTAAATATAAAGTTGCAGAACCATTTACTTTTGATGAAATATCATTTATTTCTGGTTTAAAGGCTCTATAAATAGAAAACTTCATCCAATCAGATTCAACACTTGGAAGACCAATTAAATCAAATGTTATTACTTTATATCTATAACTTCCGGGACTTAATAATGGCTGAATTTTTACACTTGGTGTATTGTCCTCAGTTTTTAGTTTGTTGACTTCCAAATATTCTCCTGTTTTTTCATTACACCGTTCAATAATAACTTCATAATATTGAACAAAATCAGAATCCTCTTCTATCCATTCTAGTAATTGCCATTGTTCTTCTGCTGGTGTATCTAATTCTAAAAAATTTTCTTCTGTATCTGAATCAGTTTCTTCTGAGTTTTCAACAAACAATGAATTTTGACCTGAATTACCAGATTCTTGAGCATGTATAATTACAAAAGAAAACAAAAATATAGCAAAAAAGAGTTTTTTACATACCATAAGGATTCACAGCTCCTTTTGCTTTTGCTTTTTTAGGTGTTGGAATATTTATATTAAATGAAGATTTTGATTCCGCACCTTCTTGGAAAATTTTATCTAAATTTCCGTCACCATCAATATCAATTCTGCGAATTCCTTTTACAGTCCAAGTGAAATTTCCATTTGAAAAAACGCGTTTTTGTTCATCAGATAAATTCGCAAAATCTAAAACATAAGAAGTTTTATCTTTAATTGTTTCTGAAAGAACACTTTTTCTGTTTTGATCAATAATTTCAAAATGATATTCTGTTGCCTTTGAAACTTTTTCCCATGTTAATTTAATTGTTTTAGGATTATTTGAAGTTTTGAGATATTCAATATCAAAACTTTTCGGAGTTGCTTTTAGATTTTTTGCTTTTTCCAATGGTTCAATTGGTAATACAGAGAATTTCCTAATATGTGGTTCATCAGTATTAGAAATATTAATTCCATCTAATGTTTCTGCAAAAACTATAATTTCATAATCTCCTGGACGAAGACCATCTGGTGTATCAAGAAGAATTTTATTTGGAGAAACTTTATATCCATTTTTTAATTCTAAATCTGTAGGAATTTTTATGACATCTATAGGCGATTTTTCGTCAACTTTACGAAGCGTAAATTGTGCATAGGCAAGTTCATCAACAGAACTCCATTTTGCTGTAATAGGTTTTAAAATTGCATCTTCACCTTTTAAATCATAATTTTTTGGAGGAAAATCAATAGAAATTGGTCGTAACCTCACAAAATAAAAATCAGATTCCGCAATTTTACCTGTTCTACGGCTAGAAATTCCAGGAATTGCATTTGCATGTGCTTGAATTTCCCAACGATACATAGATTTATCAATAAATTTTTCATTGTTATATAAATCAATTCTGTACTCAGTTCCATAAACAACATCATCATGGACAAGTTCATTATTTGATTTCTTATAAAGCATTATTTTGTAATAACTTGCATCTGGAACTGAAGACCAACTAAACTTATACGGAATATTTTCTCTTGCTATTAGTCGTTGCTTAGGATTTAATAAATCTGCTGACTCTAGGCTATCAACTACATTTAAGATTCTTGGTTGAGTTGTAAGTTCTGTTTTATCAACTGTATTTATTGATTTTAATCTCCAATAATAAGATCCTTGTTTAAGTATTACTCCACTAAAACTATTTCCTGATACATCAAATTCATAAAGTTCATTTATAAAGTCCTTATCAGAAGCAATTTGAATTTTACTTTTAAACGATTCTGGTAAATTCTTTTTCCAAGTAAATTTTGTATCAAACACAAAACTTTCAGCAGATTTATAGCCGTCAAATGGCTCTATAAGATGTTGCTCAGGTTTTCCTTTCATTGCAAAAAAAGTTCTAACTTCAGAAGGTTTTGATATATTTCCCTCAGAATCCTGGACTGTTACAGACCAATACCATCTTCCTTCTTTTATTTTTTTTCTATCTTTTTTTTGCTTTAATGTAAAATAATTTTCGCTTATATTATAATCAATCAGTGGATTTTTTAGTTCTGGATTATCTGCAATTTTTATTATATATGACTCTGATTCTGGATCTTGTCTCCATGAAAAAGAAAGTGGAATAGCATCCTCTTCTATATTAACAAGACCTCCATTTTGAGGTACCAACAGTGTAGGCTCTATTAAAATTGCCTTTTTTTCAATTTTAAAACTTTTTACTTCAGAAGGATTTGCAAAACCAAGATTGTTAATTGTGTAATAGGGAGTTACTCGCCAATAATAATTTCCAAATTCCAAAGTTGAAATAATTAATGATGTAAGATTTGTGCGTTGCTCTACAATTGGGT
>JAGBBT010000095.1 GCA_017938365.1 Treponema sp. | reverse complement strand
TTTATCTTTACAAACAAAAAAAGAAGGGCAACCATTGTATCGGCTGCCCTTACGCAGGAAAATGCGGGAAGAAAGGATGTGATGGGAAGTAAATTCCTGTAGACCTACATAAAAAAGCAATTATAAAATAACGAAATTAAAAATCACGCCAAAATTACCTTTTTAAATATCATACTTGTAACATCAGTCTCCCCCCCCCCTCACCTTTTTTTTCATAAGTCAACCAAAGATTAGTGTATTGACAGAATATCGGGGGGGGGGGGGTACACTCAATAGCAGATTAATAATTTTTCATTATAAATAGAGGAGATTTTATGAAAAAAAGTTTTATTTTACGACTAGTAATTTTTTTATTAATTATAGGAGGATTATTTAGTTCTTGTAGCACTGAAAGTGAATCTGATTCAATAAATTACACAGTAACTTTTAATCCTAAAAACGGTGATCCTATCTCTAAAATTAAGGTTCCGGAAAATGAATATATAAAAAGTTTTCCATATGTGTATAGGTCTAATTGGAGTCTAGATGGATGGTTTACTGAAGATGGAATTAAAGTAACAACTTCAACACGAATAACTTCAGATATAACACTAACAGCAAGATGGAAAGGTACTGTATATTTTTATGATGGACAAAATGAGAATCCTACTACGGAAGAATTTATAGAAGGTAGTACAGTTACTCCTATACTTGCAGATGGTTATATGAATGGAGATAAAAAAAATGTATTTCTTTATTGGTCAGAAAATCCAAATGCAACAGAATCAAGTAAAGAAACTGACGAATATGATTTTTCCAAAAAGATTACAACATCTCCAGTAAAATTATATGCAATTTATGGATTAAGAGATGCACACACCATAACATTAAACTACAATTATTCAGAAGCTGAATCTAAAGAAATAAAAATAGGAGATGGGGAATCTTTAAACAATATAAACTTACCAATTGAACGTGATAACTATGATTTTAATTATTGGTATTTAGAAGATGAAACAAATCCAAATGATTACAAAATAAAATTTGATTCTAATACTCCTATAACAAGTGATATAAAATTAAAAGCAAAGTGGACTATAAAAATTAATATTAAAGTTGCTTACAATGGTCTCTTTTTACAAGATAATAATTTTTCTGATGAAGATCTTCCTACAGAAGAAGAATTAGATGGAATTACAATATCATATAAACCTCAAACAGATTCTACATATACTCCTTTGGAAATAAATGAAATTGAATTTCAAGATAATTATTTGTGTTATCATGTTGATTATTTATATCCAGAAACAAAAACAAAATATAATTTTTTAATTTCGAATGGTATAACTTCTATAGAAAACAATTGCGATATCTACCCTTTCTTACCTGTCGAAAATCTTTCGATAATTGCTGATAAAAACTGCGTAGAACTAACTTGGGATAATATTGAAGGTTATAAAAATTATACTATAATGTATTACCCAACAAATAACACTTCTGATATAAAATATAAAAACTACAATTCAGAAGGAAATACATCAGGAAATTTAATAATTGAAGACCTTGAAAGCAATACGGAATACACATTCGATATTTATACACGACCTAATCCGTTTTGTGATAAAAATGCAATTTATCCAATAAAAGCATCTATAAAACAAATAACTGAAATTACTGTAAAACAATCTGATTATTTAATGATTATGTATATGTCTGCTGATAACAACTTAAATGATCCAATTTATATGGATATGAATGAAGTTGAATACGGTTTATATCAAATAAGAAATTCAGATAATTCAGCAAAGAATGAATATGCCTCTGTAAATGTAGTTGCCCTTTGGGACGGTGGAAATAGCTCAACTAACAAACTAGGAGACGAATATACACATATTTACGAAATTGGTATTGATTCTGGTAACGATACAGAATATACAACATCTTCTGGTTGCGTATTATCAATAAATACAAAAGATTTAACACACACTTCTGATTTTTTCATTGAAGAAAACCTAGGAAAAAAAGAAACACTTATAAACTTCTTAAACTGGGTAAATGAACACTATAAAGCAGAAAATGTAATACTTCAGTTTAGTAACCACGGTGGAGGTCCTCGTTCTGCCCCTAGATATTTAAAAACAAAAGATGGATTTACATTTAAAATAGATAATTCTGAACGCAGAGCGATGTGTTGGGACGAAGAAAGTTATTTTTCGGGAGAATCGTTTTTAAAAACATCAGATGTATCAGATGCCTTACAAGAAGCAGGATATGGAAAAGATAACAAATTAGATATGCTTTTAATGGATGTATGTCTTGGAGCTTCTATTGAAGATTCATATCAATTTAAAGATTATGCAAACTACATGATAGCATCTCCAAACAATATTGCAGGAATGGGAATGAATTATGTCGACATGATAAAATCATTTAAGAAGACATCAACAATTGAAACTATCGGAAAACAACTCATTAATGATTTTAGAGCATATTATACATGGTCTGCATCTGAATGGAATCAATATTGTAAAGAATTATCAGAAATAGCTGGTACTACATTAACTCCTCAACAAATACAGTTTTATTCTATGCTCGGAATATCAACACTCTCTATGATTGATTTAACAAAAATTGATGACTTAGAAAATAGTATAACAGAACTTTCTCAATTTATATTGAATAACAAAAGTAAAAATCTAAGTGGATTATACTATGATGAATCAGGTAATGTTGTTAATGAAGAATCAGCAAACACTACTCCTATTCCGTATATTGATTTATTAAAAGATTATGTTCGTATGAGCTCATTAACAGGTAACAGTTTATATTATATGGGAACATACTCTTGGTTATTTGATATTGGATATATGATTGACACATTTACTTATGTTGCAAGTGATACAATAAATGATTCTCCTAATCCTAATTCATGGCCAGAACTCGTTTCTACATGTGAAAAAGTAAAACAATCATTAGAAAATACAATTGTAAAAGCATGGAGAGATTCACCATATATTGACTCTACTACAGGTACTGAATTAAATTTTTATGATGTATTAAATGGTTCTCACTACGGTTTAACAATTAGCGGAGAAACGGTAGCAGATGATGGTGAGACTTTGATATCAGGAAAATGTCCAAGCTTTTATAAAGAAGATTTAAAGTTTGGAGAAGAATCTGCTTGGAGCGATTTATTAATAGAATGGTTTGGAATATAAAATGAAGAAAATTACAGCTTTGAGTTTAACTTTTATACTTTCTTTTGTTACATTATCATGTTTATCGCAACAAAAAATTGTAAATGAAATAGAAACACAACAAATTGTAAAGAATGAACATTTCCCATTAAATAATCATTCTTTTCTAACAGAAAAAGATGTTGGAACTTCTATTAAAATTACAGGTTTGCTTTCAAAAAATAACGATAAATGGATTTTAACAGAAAACCCAAAATCAAAGTCAAAAGTATCTTTTATTTTGGACACTTCAGAAGAAATAGAAAAAATTTTTGAACTTAAAAAAAACACATTAGTTTCAGTTGATGGTAAACTATTAAAAGTATACTCCCAATGGACAAAAGAAATTAAAGTTGAGTCAGTAAACTAAAATAATAACAAAACGAAACAAAATTCTCTATTTTGTTTCGTTTTGTTATTCATTCAAAAAAGCTAAAATATTTATTTAACAGCTATCCTTTACAAAAGAAAAATTGGCAATGAAAGTTCACGAAAAAGTTTTTTTAATTCGATTCCTATTTCAGTAAAAATTCCTAACATCTGTGAATTCATCAGAATTACATGTGCAAGAAAATATAAAACAAAAGACAAAACTGTTAAAACAATAAATTTTCTTGTAATTGTTTTTAGAGGAAAATCACATAACAATTCAAAACAAAAATACAATATTATGCAGAAAAGAACAAAAAACAGAAATTTTTCGGAAACTAAAGAACAAGATAAAATAGTCAAAATCGGCATTAAAAAAGTAACCAATTTTTTTGAACTATGACAGAGATACATAACAAAAGACTTTAATAAGAGAAAAGAAGAAAGAAGTATAGAAACCCATAAATTTCTGATAGGTATTAATTCTTCTCTGGGTGGAACCCTCAATTTTAATTGCAAAGAACAGTTTCCAATAAATTCAGTAATTTTTATTGGAATTCTATCAAAATGTAAATCAGCTAATAGTTCAGGTTTTAAAGCAACAATTACAGCAGATATAAAAAATAAACTAGAAACAAAATCAAAAAAATGCGAAAAAAATATTGAAATAGAAAAAAACTTTTTTTCTGATTTTATTTTGGGTTCCTTTTGTTTTATTTTTAATTTCGAAAATGCTGTAAAAATAGATTCTTTCACCATTATGATAGAATTTGAAAGATAGTCAAAAAAATTTCGGATTTTTGATGATTTTTTTTGTATAACAGTAGGTCTTAAATCAATTTTCGGAATTTCTCCTTGATTAACTCCAAAATGCAATAAATCTAATACAGCTTGCTTTGTTCCATCATTTAGGTTATTGAAATATATATTTTTAATTTGATTTTCTGTTTTAATTGAAAGTTTTGATACAAAACTTTCTGAAGTATTAGCTATATTTTCTGCAATTACATTTTCAACAGAAAATAGAAATTCATTATCTTCTTTTTCCAAACAATCAGAAATTAAATTTTTTCCATGACCAAAGTTCCAATGTAAACTTTTATCCGTTATAACAAAACCTTTCCTAAAAAACTTCCCTATCCAAATTCCACATAAAATTTTATGAGAAGGATTTATTTTATATTGATAACGAATTAAATCTTCCGTGTATTTTAAGAAATAATTTTGTATATATAGCTGATTTATTTTGTATGCATATTCCATAAGACATACCTTTTTAAGCATTATGTAACGCTTATAGTATATAATATGTGATATAAATTGTAAAATTCTATACTACATCAATACAAAAAAATTAATTTGCTCTTGAATAGGAAAAAAATTGCGATATAAAACTGTTTTAATTCTTGTTTGAACTTCTTATATAGTTAAGTCCAAAGCAAACATTCTAAATTACCTTGTTCACAACTTTGATTTTGAGTTTTTTCAATAATCTGTGTAATATTTTTGTCAATACAAATTATGTAATATATTACATAATATAATCATTGATTAGTTTGGAGGTTATATGAAAACTGCAATTATTTATAGTTCAGAAACTGGTTTTACAAAAAAATATGCGTTGTGGCTTGAAGAAAAATTGGGAAGTGATGCAAAAGCTTATTCTTTAAAAGAAGCAAAAAAAGTGAATTTTGATGATTGTGATG
>JAGBBT010000094.1 GCA_017938365.1 Treponema sp. | reverse complement strand
GAATACACAAAAGATTTATTGGACTATGTAGAGAATGCAAAACAAATAACAGAATCTAGGAGGAAGTACATGGAATGGGAACGACAAAGAGCCTACGATAGACAAGCTGGCCTTGAGGCAGGATTAGAAGTTGGATTAGCTAAGGGACAACGCAATGCAAGAATTGAATCTGCCGAGAATTTTATAAAAGAAGGTGTATCCCTAGAAGTTATTTCTCGTTGTACAGGGCTTTCTTTAGAAGAAGTTGAGGAACTTGCTAAGAAGATTAATATTACTGCTTAGCAAGTAGGTTATTGTTTTTTCAAAGATAAAAACAATAACCTATTCTTCTATTTGTTCTATTTTGTCTTTAGATGCAATAATTAAATTAAGGACTGTAAAAAATAAAATAATAACTAAGGGACCTAAAATTAAACCGTTTAATCCAAAAAGTTGAATTCCGCCTAAAATTGAAAAGAATATTACTAGAGGATGTAGGTTTATTCTGTCTTTTAAGAAAAATGGTCTTAAAAAGTTATCCAAAAAACTAATACATACACCAGATATTATTAAAAATAGTAAACCTTTAAATAATGAATCAGAAATACATAAAACAATCCCTATTGGCAACCACACTATTGCGGCTCCAAAGAGAGGTATAAAAGTTGCAAACATCAATACAACTGCCAATAACAAAGATCCCTGTACTCCAAAACATAAAAAAATAACAAATGCTGCTAATCCTTGATATAAAGCCACAAGAATATATCCAGAAAATAAATTCTTGGTAATATCAGAAAACTTTTTTGTTAACACATTCATGTGACTTGCATTAATTGGAATTGCAATCTTAAAAAGTCTAACTAAATAAGATCCATCTAAAAAACAAAAATATAGGGCAAAAACTACAAAAACCAAAGAAATAACAAAAGACCCTGTTTTTCCTACGAAAGATTTTCCTATACTTAAAAGACGAGAACTATATGTTCTGATAAAAGTTAATATTTCTTCTTCAAAAGAATCAAAATTTATTTCAGCAAAATTGATTTTTGTTTTTACAGACAATTCCTGAATTTTTTCTGCTAGAAATTCAGAATCAAGAAAATTTGGATTTTCAACTAAAAACTTTTCAGCTTTTGATAAAAGTTCAATTCCTTGTTCAATTAATAAAATTGAAATTGCGGCCATAGCACCTACAATAATCACCAAAGTTCCTATTGCAAATATTGCAGCTAATAAATGATTTTTTAATCTAAAAAACTTTTTTGTTTTGTTAAGTTTGTTAAAACACTTTTGATATAAAGGTTTTATTAATATGTATAAAAGGACAGTCCATAATATAACCGAAAAAAATGGCATTAACATTCTTAAAATAAGAACAAATAATAATGCAAATAAACCAAATATAAAAACTGTTTGTAATGTATTTTTGTTATTCATACTACCAATTTACAATTTATAAATTATATTTTCAATTAAAACTCTATTAAATCTTTCTTTATATTTTTAGTTTATGTGATATAATCGAGGTTTGGGTGGTGTTCGTATTTTGAATTTAATTGAATCAATTTTAAAGGAAAATATAAAAAATCAATCTGTAATATTTGTTTTTCCTACTCAGATAGCAGCAGACTTATGGGCTGATAGAGCTACTTTAATCACAGATGTTTCTGCTGTTGCAATGGAACGATTTATTGCTTGGGATGATTTTAAAGGGCGTTCTATAAAAAGTCAAAAACAAGATAAAACTGCTATACCTTCTGTTTTAAGAAAGATTTTTTCATCTATAATCGCTTCTGAAAATGCAAAATCCCCCTTTTTAAAATCGATTATAAATAGCGATTATTCACAATATTCAGAATCTTTTTCCTCTTGGTTTAATCAAATTATTCCTAGTCTTGCAATTTGGAAACGTTATTATGAAAAACATCCTGAATCAAGGGACAATGAAGATTTAGATTTACTTGAACTTTACAACAAATATGACAACTTTCTTACCACTCATAATTTATTTGAACCAGCTTGGGAAACTCCACCTTTTAAAGCAGATGGAAATCATTATTTTGTTTTCTTTCCGGAGATATTATCTGATTTTATTGAATACAAAAATATTTTAGAATCAGCACCTGATTTTATTACGCCAGTATATTTAAAATCTTCAACTGATAAAATATTTGATTCTCAAGTAAATGTTTTTTCAAATGCAAGAGTTGAATTAAAAAATATTGCTCATTTCATACTTTCGCAAAAAGAAAAAAATATTTCCTTTGAAAACATAGCTATAAATGTTCCTGATTTAGATATATATGGTCCTTATATATCCAGAGAATTGGATTTATACGAAATACCACATATTTTAAAATTCTCTAAACCCCTAGTCTCCTTTGGTGCTGGGAATTTTTTTATTCAACTAAAAAATTGTGTATCTAACAACTTTAGTTTTAATTCATTAAAAGTTTTATTATTTAACAATGAATTACCATGGATTCGTCCAGAATTAAACGAAGCATTAATTGTTTATGGACAGAAAAATAATTGTATTTGTAGTTTTGAATATTCAGATGAAAAGATTGATATTTGGTTGAAATCATTTAAAGATAACTCTCCAAGTGCGGATTTAATTGCTTATTATAATTCCTTAAAAGATTTTTCTATCAAAATAACTAAATCAAAGACTTTTGCTGAACTTAGAGAGTTATATTTTCAATTCAGAAATAAATTTTTTAATATGGATAACTGCTCTGATAAATCAAATTTAATTATGAGTCGCTGTATTTCAGAATTATCAGAATTAATTGATATAGAAGAATTATTTCCAGATTGTCAGATAAATTCTCCCTATGATTTTTTTGTAGAACATATTTCCACTAAATCCTATTTGGAACAAACTTCTTATCAAGGTGTTCAAATTTTACCCTTTAAAACGGCTGCCTGTGCTCCATTTGATTGTCATATAATAATTGATTCTGCCCAAGCTTCAACTTCTGTAATTTATAAACCACTTAGTTTCTTAAGAGAAGATAAAAGAAAGATTTTATTAGGTGGAAAAAATTATGAAGATCCAAATGTTTCTGAAGAATTCTTAAAATTATATGCTATGAATTCAACTTCTATACCAGCTTACTTTTCTTGTTCATTAAAAACTTTCTCAGGGTATTCCCAACCTTCAAGCTATTTAATTGAAAATGATTTAACATCCACAGAAGAATATATAAATAACAATGACTTTTATTCTTTAGAAAAAAAATTTTATTTAGAAAATCTTAGTTTTCCAAATAAATTACCTAATTATGCAAAAAAAGGCTTTGATTTTTGGAGTAAAACTATTCCTTATAATGCTGAAGATGCAAGTTTTTCAATTAATAAAATTGAAGAACTTATAAACAAAAAGCGATACATTGATAGAAATATTAGGATTTCCCCTACTCACCTAAAACAATTTTTTTATTGTAATCAATCTTGGTTAATAAAATACATAATTGAGTTAAAACATCAAGATAATGAAGCTGAATTAATGAGTCCTTTTGCCTTTGGAAATCTTTATCACAAAATTTTAGAACTATATTGTAAAGAACTAAAACAAAAACAATTACCAATAGTTCTTGTAGAAGAAAAATTACCTTCAGAATATGAACAAATTTTATTTACTTGTGTTGAAGATGCTATAAAAACAGAAAACAATAGTTATTTAGCCAAGGAATTATTAGATACAACAAAAGATACTTTAAAAGAATTTATATTAAAAACAGTTTATAGTTTTTCAAAGGAATTTAATGGCTATACAGTTTATAATTCTGAAGAAAAATATTTTTATAAACTGCCTGATAAAAATATTCTTTTAGAAGGTACAGTAGATTGTATATTACAAAATCCATCAGAAGAAAATAGTTTTACTTTAATAGATTTTAAATCTTCTAATAGTTCAATTCCAAGTAATTTATATTTTGAGGATGAGGATAATCTTTTTGATTTTCAAATGCCTATGTATATTTACATTCTTAATAATCAAAAAGTTCCTATCGATATTTCTAATTGCTGTTTTTTCAATATAAAAGATGGAAAACCAACATGGATTGAACTCGAAAACTTTGAATTAACAATCACAAAAACTTTAGACTACATAAACTCATATTCTGAATTTATAAATAATGGAATTACATCTTTTATTAGTTCTTCTGATTTTAAAACTTGTAATTCTTGTAGTTACAGGGCTGTTTGTAGAAAAGTTTTTAATGTTGGAAAAAATAAGTAGGCGTTTATATGGCAAAGAAATTTTTTTTAGACAATTATCAAGAAAATGCTATAAAGTCAGAAATTAATACAGTAGTAAGTGCTGGTGCGGGCTCTGGAAAAACAAAGGTTTTATCAGAAAGATTTACGGATTTGATTTTAAATAGAGGTTGTAAAGTTGATGAAATTTTGACTTTAACATTTACAAAAAAAGCTACTGTTGAAATGTCCTCTAGAATTTATAAAGTTCTAAAGGAAAAGGTTCCTGAACAAGCTAAAAATTTTTATAAAGCAAATATAAAAACATTGGATAGTTATTGTAATTCTATTGCTAAGCTTGGGGCAAAATATTACGGAATAACACCTGATTTTTCTCAAAATGATGATTATCTTATAGAAACAATAAAAGAAAATGCTATACCATTTATTCTAAAAAACAGGAATAATATCGCAATAAAAGCTCTTGTAGAAACTAAAGATTACTCTTTTATTGCAACAGAGCTTTTTATTAATTCAATCCTAAAAAATTCCACAATTGTTTCTCCTCTTGATTTTGATTTTTTTGTGAAAAAACAAATTGATGAAATTGTTTTTCAATGGAATAACCAATTAAAGAATTTTTTTAATACTTTAGATTTATTACGCAATGCCTATTATTCATGTGAAGCAAATAAATCAACAAAATTTATGCAAGGAATTGAAGATTCTCTAAATCCTGAAAAAATTCCGGAGTTTAAAGAACTTACAAAAAATCATATTTTAAATTCTGACTATAAAGACTTTTATTTAATTGCATTATTTTTTCGTAATATCGCACATTTAAAACCTTCTGGAAAAAATATTGATGAACTAAAAGAAATTATTTACGATATGCGAGAACCTGTAAAAAAACTTTTTGCATTAGTAAATTACATTTACGGATTCTCAATTATAAAAAACTTAATTCCCCTATTAAAAGATTTTCAAGATATAATTAATGATATTAAGCGTAGATTAGGTATTTTAACATTCGCAGATATTTCAGATTTGGCTGTTAAAATATTAAAAGATTATCCAGAAATTCGTCAAAGTGAAAAATTAAAATACAAAGCAATTATGATTGATGAATTTCAGGATAATAATATTATGCAGAGAAATCTTTTGTTTATGCTTGCAGAAAAAGAAGATAGATTATCAAAAGGTATTCCATCTGTAAAAGACTTATGTCCAAATAAACTATTTTTTGTTGGTGATGAAAAACAAAGTATTTATCGCTTTCGAGGAGCTGATGTTTCTGTTTTTAGAGCCTTATCAGAAGATTTTATTGACGGTAATTTAAGTTTATCTACAAATTATCGTTCCCATCAATCCTTAATTGCTGCTTTTAATACTATTTTTGGTGGATTTCCTTTTCCGCCTTCTTCAGAAGATAAAAAAACTTTTGGTCCATCAGTTTTTTTTACTGACAGAGATGATAATACTAATCTTCCAAAATTCGAAGCTGTATACAAAGAAGTAACAATTTCTAAAAATGCAGAAGAAGATGTCTTAAAATCATCAAAAAATGAAATATACGCTCCACATATTCATGTAGCTAGATTCAATAAAGATAATATTACAAAATCATCTCAAATTTTAGAAGATGAAGAAGCAGAATCTATGTGGGTTTGTTCAAAAATTAAGGAATTGATTTCTTATGGAGTAAACGGCAAGATTTATAAACCTGAAGAAATTGCAATTCTTTTTAAGGATTATTCTCTACAACCTCTCTACGAACGAACTTTATTAGAATTAGGAATTCCTTATAATACCGAAACTGTTACGGGGCTTTTTTCTGACGGTCCAATTAATGATATTTTCTCTTTTTTAAAAATTTGTTTATACGAAAAAGACACCATGTCCTATGCTCAAATTTTATGTTCACCTTTTGTTAATTTGTCATTAGAAGAAGCTAATTCAATTATTTTGTTAGAGGAAAAACCCTTCGATAAAAAAGCTGTTAAACTTTTGTCAGAAGATAGTGCATCCAGATATTTACACTGTAAAGTTTTTTATGAAGAACTAAAACAAAAAATAAATATTCAATCTATTTCTCAAACAATTACTGATTTATGGTATGAAGCTGGATACAGATACGAAACTTTATGGAATAAAAAAGTTAATATGTATTCAAAATTATATGACTTAATTTTTGAATCTGCCTGCCAAGCAGAACAAAATAATTTGAGTCTTTCAGCTTATTTAGACAATATGTCTCAATATCAAGATTTAAAAAAGAAATTAGATAATATGGATATTCCCTTAGAACAATCAAATGGTGTTCATATTTTATCAATTCATAAAAGTAAAGGATTGGAATATAAAGTTGTATTTGTTTGTGCAACACATAAAAAAAAGCACTCAGAAACAAATATAAATCCATTATATTTTAGTGATGAATTTGGATTATCAGTAAATCTTCCTGTTTGTCCTGATTTTAATAATGTTTATAAAAAAAGTGATTTAAATATATTCTTTACAATAGCCAAAGCAGAAAATTTTGCAAAAGAAACAGCTGAATTAAGAAGACTTGTTTATGTAGCACTAACAAGAGCTGAAGAAGAATTATATATTACAAATGGAAAATATAGTCCTAGCAAAGATTATTTTGACTATTTACCAGGTTCTGAAAAAAATCCTGATTGTATTTATAAAATATTAGAGCCTATTTTTTCATATTATGAAGAAAATTCAGAAAAGGAATTATCTCCTTTTACATTTGAAGAAATTTATCCACAAGCAAGAAATAGTTCTTTTATAAACAATAGTTCAGAACGAAAAAATTCATTTGAACAGAAAATTAATTTTATAAAAGAAATAATAGAAAACGAAGTTTATGAAATTGAAACTTTAACTAAGGAAAACATATCTTCAAAATATGTATTACCAAGTCACCTTTATCCTGAAGAAGATTTAAATAATGAGGTTTTAGAGGAATATCAAAACATACTTCCAAAGTATAATGAAATTAATTCTATAGTTTTGTCGACAATTCCTCAAAATAAAACAGAAGAATATGCTGAACCTAAATTTAGTTTTGCAAATTTTGGAACTATTGCCCATGCCTATATGGAAGCAATTATAAAAAAATCAGAAATAAATATTTCTAATAAGTTATTTTCAGGATTAGAAAATAACACAAAAAAAATAAATACAATTAAAAAAATATGTATTGAAATGCAAAATGACTTTATTTCTTCTGATCTTGGAAAAGATGTACTTAATTCTGATTGGGTAAAAAGTGAATTTGATTTTAGAAGTAGAATTGATTCAAAAATCATAAAAGGAACTATGGATTTAGTTTATAAGAATAAAGATGGTACTTTTACCGTTGTTGATTTTAAAACAAATCAATCTATTAAGCCAGAACTTTACTACAACCAATTAGCTTGTTACAGACAAGCTATAAGTAAAATGCTTGGTATTGAAGATGAAAAAACAATTAAATGTAGCCTTTTTTACTTAAGATTTGCAAAGGAAATTGATATAACTGACCAATGCAATTTAATCGATGTAGAAAAGGCCATTCATTTATTTGAAGAATAATTATTAGCTAAATTCTTTATATGTTTTTGCGATAATTTTTATTCCTTCTTCAACTTCCTCAGGTGTGCCTGCTGCATAATTTATCCTAAGACATTTAGAATAATGAGGATGATCTTCTACTTTTGGTAAATTGCTATTTGTATCGTTTCCAAAGAAAAAGTATTCTCCTGGTACAACAATTACGCCTTTATTTTTAAGTTCATAATAAAATTCCATAGAAGAGATTTTTAGGTCTTTTAATAATAACCACTGAAATATTGCACCTTCACTTTTATGAACTGCGTAATTTGTATCCGAAAAATATTTATGAAACCATTGAATTGCTAATTTTGATTTATTTTCGTAATAAGGACGAACAACTTTTTTTGCAACTTCAACTAATTTTCCTGTTTTTATTAAAGGTGTAGCGATAGCTTGTCCAACAGAACCACTTGCTAAAGCAACGATTGCATTTAAATTACTTAATGCAGTAATAATTTCTTTGTCTGCAATTATAATTCCAGTTCTTAAAGTAGGTAGTCCAATTTTACTTAAACTCATACTTAAAATAACATTTTCATCCCAATATGGTGTTGCATTTTCTGTAAAAATTATATTAGGCCATGGTAAACCATATGCATTATCAATAATAAGAGGAATATTATATTTTTTTGCTAGTGCAGAAAGTTTATTTATTTCTTCATCTGTTAACACATTTCCAGTTGGATTTGTAGGTCGTGTAACACACATTGCTCCTACATCCATATTTGTAGAAAGATAATTTTCTAATAGTTCAAAATTTACATGATATTTAAATAAATTATTTTCCAAATTCTCAAAAGTAGATGGAATACTAACAAATGTTTCTTTTTCAATACCTTGATCTGCATAACCTATATATTCTGGAGCCAAAGGAAAAACAATCTTTTTCTTCTTTGATTTTCCATTTTCTGTAAATGTTCCTGCTAAAAGATTAAACAAATAAAAACATGCACTTTGACTTCCATTACAGATGGCAACATTTTCTGGTCCAATTTTCCAACCATACGTTTTTGATAAATACTCTGCTACAGTTTCAATAAAACTCATTCTGCCTTGAGGAGCATCATACATTCCAATTAAATTTTCAAAAGAATCACCTTCTTTTAATATTTGTTCTATTTGTTCTCTATACATCTGAGATACTTCTGGGATTTTTGCAGGATTACCGCCTCCTAATCTATAAGCTTTTATCCCTTCTGGAATAGGTTTTCCTAAATCGTCCATTAATTTTAAGATTCCTGATTCTCCACAGAGTTTTTTTCCAAAATCTGAAAATACATATTTATTCATTTTTTTTATCCTTTTTTTTAATTTATTACTACTTTTTCTTCTTTTGTAATTTTTATATTTGAAAGTTTTGGTTTATTAAACTTAACTTTTATTTTGTCACCTGTTAAATCAACAATTACTTCCTTACTAAATTCATTTTCGCCTTGAAGAATTAAAATTGACAACTGTTCTTCTATCTCGTTTTGGATAAGACGACGCATTGGTCTTGCTCCCATAGTAGGGTCGTAACCATGATCTAATAAGTAATCTCTTGCTTTAGGTTTTATTTTTAATGTTATTTGATTATCTGCAAGTCGATTTTCCAATTCTTTTATTTGAATATCAAGAATTTTTGAAATTTCATTTCTTGATAATGGATTAAATACAACTACATCATCAATTCTGTTTAATAACTCAGGACTCATAATTTTCTTTAATTCATCTAAAGCATTTGCTTTTATATCTGTATAAGGCAAAACACCATCTTCCATGTTTGAAAAACCTAATCTTCTATCAGATGTGATTTGTCTAGCACCAGCATTACTTGTCATAATAATTACTGTATTTCTAAAATTAACAGTGTGTCCTAAATTATCACTTAACTCACCTTCTTCTAATAGCTGTAATAATAAATTAAATATATCTGGATGAGCTTTTTCAATTTCGTCTAATAAAACAACACTATAAGGTCGTTGTCTTACTTTTTCAGTCAAAACGCCCCCATCTTCAAAACCAACATATCCAGGAGGAGCTCCCACAAGTCTGCTTGCATTATGTTTTTCCATAAAGTCAGACATATCTATTCGTATTAAAGCATCTTTTGAGCCAAATAAAAATGTTGCCAAAGTTTTTGCAAGTTGTGTTTTTCCGACACCTGTTGGTCCTAAGAATATAAATGAACCCATAGGTTTGTCAGAAGAAGATACCCCTGCTCTTGCTCGCCTAATCGCACTACTCAACAAAGAAACAGCTTCTTCTTGACCAATAACACTTTTATGTAATTCTGATTCCATATTTAATAACCGTTTTGATTCATTAGAATCTAACTGTTCAATAGGAATTCCTGTCATATTAGCAATTATTTTACATATATCTTCGTAACAAACTCTCTTTTTTGAAAATGAAGAATTATTCTGCCAATAATTACTAAAGATTTCTAATTTGCGTTTTAATTCTCTTACTTTATCTCTAACTATTGCAGCTTTTTCGTAATCTTGATTGGCAACTAAAGCTTTTTTTTCATCAGTTAATTCTTCTATATTTTTTTCAATTTCAGCTAATTCAGAAGGCTTAAATTCTTCTTGAATTTTTTTTGCACTACCTGCTTCATCTAAAATATCAATTGCTTTATCTGGCAAAAATCTTTCTGGAATATATCGTGTACTAAATTTTATTATTGCAGGAATTACATCATCATCATAGGAAACTCCATGAAAATCTTCATATTTTTTTTGTAATCCTTTTAAGATTTGTTCAGAATCAGAAGCATCTGGTTCAAAAACTTTTACAACTTGGAATCTTCTCTCTAAAGCAGAATCTTTTTCAATATATTTTCTATATTCTTTTGTTGTTGTAGCTCCGATTATTTGAATTTCACCACGACTTAAAGCAGGTTTTAAAATGTTTGAAGCATCATTTGTACCTTCTTGTCCCCCAGCACCAATAATTGAGTGTAATTCATCAATGAAAATTATAATGTTTCCATCTTCTTTGATTTCTTTCATCATCCTTTTCATTCTTTCTTCAAATTCACCTCTATATTTTGTTCCTGCAATCATTGCAATTAAATCTAAAGATAAAACTTTTTTCTTTAATAGATTATAAGGAACATCTCCAGAAGCAATTTTTTGTGCTAATCCTTCTACAATTGCTGTTTTACCAATACCAGGTTCTCCCACTAATATTGGATTACTTTTTGTTCTTCTACTTAATATTTGTATTACTCTGTTTACTTCTGTCGAACGACCTATAACAGGATCAAGTTTACCTTCTCTTGATAACTCTGTTAAATCTCGTGAATAATTTGATAAAAAGGAAGTATTATTTTGATTTTGTCTTTTATCATTAAAAAAGTTTTGATTAGATGCAAAGTCTTGTCCATTAAATAACTTTTGAAGAGTATTACCCAATACATCACCAGTTGCAAAGGAACTTGAATGAAAATGTTCTTGAACATTTTTTGCTTGATTACGCAATACTTCTAATGTAATTCCTTCTTGCTGAAAAAATCTACAACTTGCACTATTTTCTTCTTGTATTGTCGCAATTAAAATATGTTCAGTACCTATATAATCATTTCTTAAACTTCTTGATTCAACAACGGCTATATCCAATATTGTTTTTAGTCTTCTTGAAAGTGGTAATTCTGATTTATTAAGACTATTATTTTTTAAAACAATACTTTGTTCCAAAGCAAGTTGAAATGTAAGAACATTTATTCTTAAATCTTGCAGAATCAAATATCCTAGCCCATCTGCACTTTTTAAAAGGGCTAATAAAATATGTTCTGGTAATAATTCTACTGAACCTGACTTTTTTCCTTCTTCTTGTGCTAAAAATAATAGTTTTTGTGCTCTAGGAGATAATCCCTTCATAAAGACCCTCAGTTTTTTAAATTACTTTATAAAAATATTTTCTAAAATATCTTGTATAATTATAGCACGTAATCGTTCTGTTTCTTTTTTATCGTTACCTGCTATATCATTTGGAAACTTAAATGTACCGTTTTTTATCACTGTTAAAAGATGTGCTTCTTGAATTCTAAACAATAAAGCACTTAGTTCATTATCCTTTATTCCAGATAAAATTCCTATATTTAATCCCCATTTTATATCGGAAATCAATTGTATTGCTTCTCTAAAAGTAATAAGTAAACTAGTTTTTGAAATGTAATAGCTTCTTAATATCCTGTTATGAACTTCAGTACTACGTTGATCTAAACATTCTTTTCTGAAACATTGTTCTTGTTTTATAATATTTTTTATACAAGCAACAAAGGCTGCCATTTGTTCAAGCTCTGAACCTGCTTGAGATGTTAAATTACATATCTGATAATAATCACCTACAGAGGTATTTCCTAATATAGTTGAACCAAAAGAAGCGGAAATTGAAAAACCTTGTTTTTTTATTTCACTGAATAAGCTGTTATGGCGACCTAAAAAAACAACAGAAGGCAAATGTACTCGAGCAGAAATTTTCATTCCACTTCCTAAATCTTTTACGGCTGTTGTAAGATATCCAAAATCATAACTTGCTGCAAACTGTAAGCTATTTTGTAATATTTCATCAACTTCTTTACACATTGAATAGGCATTTTCAACATCTAATCCTGCTACAAAAGACGAAATTCTTACATGATCAACTTCATTTATGGTACAAACTAAACCTGAATTCGGTCTAGTACCACTTATTCGCATTACTAAACCAACATATGGATTAGTTATAGATTTTGAACTTATTAAGCCTCTTTCATTAAGCATTTTACCGCCTAAATCATTTACATCAGCCAAAGATACAGTTTGATAAACTTCGTTTTCAGAATTTTTAGAAAAAGAATCAAATACTAATGTTTTTATTCTATTTGCATCATCTCCTTTAAAATTATTCGGAAAGGGAAAATCTGCAAGGTTTCGAGCAAATCTAATTCTTGTTGAAACAACAACATCATCATTAATTCCTGAATAAGTATACCATTCAGCATTTGGTTCTGATAAACATTTATTCATCAT
This sequence comes from Treponema sp., assembly GCA_017938365.1. Taxonomy (GTDB): domain Bacteria; phylum Spirochaetota; class Spirochaetia; order Treponematales; family Treponemataceae; genus Treponema_D. The sequence goes on along the minus strand of JAGBBT010000094.1, from coordinate 155,621 downwards.
CACCACCTACAACTGCTGTTTTTTCTAAGGCTTTTAAATAATCTCTATAAATAGCAGCCTTTTCATAATCTTCAGTTTTTAATGATTCTTCAAGTTTAGTTTGCAATATGATTCGATCATTCAAAACAGACTTAAAACTTTTTAATCGTTTTGGCATTGAGCCAGTGTAAACTTCTTTTACACCATAATTTTTGAGGATTTCCTTTATATGCTCTTTAAAAATAGAATAACATTCTGGACAACCAACAACTTTATTCTTTTTTATTGTTGATAGATGCATCCCACATACTGGACACATTTTGTTTTCACTTTCTAATTGTTCTTTTTCAATTTTTTCAAGCTTCTTAAATAACTCAGCAACAGAACTTGGATTATCAGGAATTCCTAATTTTGTCGCACATTCCATACAAATATTTATTTTCTTTTTTGAGGAAGGTCCTTGCATTTCTAAGAAAACATTAGCATCCCTTTCTCTACAAATATCACATATCATTTTTCATCCAACCCAAACAAATTATACAACATTACTTAAATTTTTCGAAGTGTTTCTATAGGTTTTTCTTTACCAGCTTTTATTGCAGGCCAAGTACTTACAAATAATGATAATATCAATGTTCCGACACCAATTATAATTAATTGATTTAACGGAATAGAAACTGGAATATTTTGTAAATAAAAACCAGGATCTAATAATTTTATATATTCCAAACTTGAACTATCATTTCTTAATAAAATATAAGTAAAATGAACCACATTATTTATGATTTTTTCCATAAGATTTATAATAAAATTAAAATTAACTGCACATAATAATCCGATTGGTATTCCAAACAAAACACCAAGACCACCAGTAACTAATCCTGTTATTAAAAAAGAAACTGTAATGCCTCCAGAAGTTGCTCCTAAACTCTTTAAAATTGCAATTTCTTTTCGTCTTTCCATAACAAGCATAACTAAGGCACTAGAAATATTTATTGATGCAACTAAAACAATTAAAAGCATTATAAAAAGCAACATTATTCTTGTAGATGAAAAATTTTCATATTGTGCAACATTTAGTTCATTCCATTTATAAACTCTTGTAAAATTTGGAACAGCCATTTCAACTCGGTGCATAATTTTATCAAGTTCTAGAGAAAAAGCATCTTTTGTTTCTATTCCAATTATAGGCTGACTAGATTGCACATTTAATATTGAGTAACCTTTATCTATAGGTATAAAAACCCACAATGCATCTAATTCTTGATATCCGCAAGAAACTATTGATTCAACTGTGAATTTTGTTATTTTTGGAAGAATTTTGCCAGATGGGAGATTTTTTGTTGTTATTAATCTAAATGAATCCCCTGCGTGTACACCTAAAATTTCTGCAATTTTTTCGCCAATTATAGCGGAATTTCCTTTAGGCTTTTCGATTGTTTCTTTTATTTTAAATAATTCCTTAAAATCCTTATTTTTTTCAAAAATATCCGATCTAACAGCTCTAATTTGAGCACCAGTTCTAACTGTATTAGAAGCAGCTAATCCGATAGATTGTAGTTCAGGATATACATTTTCTACACCTTCTATTTTTTCCAATTTATTAGAAAGTTCAATTAAGTTTTTTTGAGAAGATGCTTCTTGTAAATCTGGATGAAGGTAACAAGATAAATGAGAACTTGATAAACCTATCATTCTACTTGTAATGCCTTCTATCATTCCATTTGAAACAGTTAAAACCATGACAAGAGGAATTAAACTTATACCTATGCATAAAAAAGCACCTTGTAAACTTTTACGGGCATTGGATTTTTTTCCTGTGCGAGGAGCTAATAACCTTTTAGCAAATAAAATAGAGGCTTTAAATTTCATTCTGTTCCTCTTTTAACTTTAATTGCCCATTTTTTATCAAATATTGAAAATCACCTTTTTGTGCAATTTTCATATCATGAGTTACCAAAATAAGAGTTTTATTATATCTATCCGCCATAGAAAATAATAAATCTCCAATCATAGAGGCATTTGCAGGATCAAGATTTCCTGTTGGTTCATCTGCAAGTATAACTGAAGGATCATTTATTAAAGCTCTTGCAACAGCTACTCTTTGACGCTCTCCACCTGACAATTCAGAAGGTAAATGATTGATTCTATCTAATAATCCAACATCAGATAATAACTGTTTTGCTTTTTCCATAGCATACTTTTTGGAGTTTCCAGTTATAAGGGCTGGCAAAAAAACATTTTCTAAAGCTGTAAAATCTTTTAATAAATAATGAAATTGAAAAATTAATCCTAGATATTTTGAACGATAATCTGATAATCCATCTTCATCTAATTCTGAAATATTATAAGGACCTACATTAATATTACCTGTTGTAGGTTTGTCTAAACCTCCAATAATATTTAAGAATGTACTTTTGCCGCTACCACTTTCACCTATGATAACAACCTTAGAACCTTCTTTTACAGTTAGATTAAGATCTTTTAAAATAGTTAAACATTCAAAATCTGTTTTATAAGTTTTCTCTAAGTTTGAAATTTCAATGATATTATTCATTACGCATTACCTCTGCAACTGTAAGTTTTAAAACTCCACGACTAGCTACCCAACTTGCTAATAAAGCGGAAAAAATTCCAAAAACTGTTATAGCTAAAACTTCGCTAATGTAAATTCTTGGAGGAATATTTGCATAGACCATATACATAGGATTTTCTCTTATGAAGGGTGCATTAGACGGTATAATTAATTTTACAAAAAAAACTTGAATATAGTATACAATTTTAGACATTATAATAAAAATTGAAGACATTCTAACACTTAAAAGAAGTCCTAATATTAATCCCGGGATTGAACCTTTTACACCTATCAAAAAACCTTGCATAATGAAGATTGTTTGAATCAAAGAATGACTACCTCCAAAAGCACTTAATACAGATATTTCTTCTCTTCTTTCAAAAACCATTCGTCTAAGGCCATTAAAAATATTTATTGAAACTACTAAAAATATTATAAAAACAAGTAACATAAGCATATTTTTTTCGATTCTTAAAACACCAAAGAAAGAACGATTATAATCTTTCCATGATTCAGTTTCTATCGTTGGAAATTTTACAGACAAATCTTTCATAACCTTTATGTCATTATTTGTATCGTATAATTTTATTCCTAAAAACATTGGAGCATTTTTTCCGAAATAATTAACTCCATCATCAATACTAATAAAGGCATACGTATTATTAATGTCTGAATATCCTGTTCTCACAATACCAGTAACAGTAAATATGCGATCATTAGAAATTAAACTTATATCACTTCCACCAGATAAAGCAAACAAATTTACAGAACTTCCAACTCTGACACCTAATCTTCTTGCTAAATCAGAACCTAAAACAATTGAATCTTTTTCTGATAAATCAAATTTTCCAGAAGTAACAACAGCTTCTTTCTTAAATCCTGAATCAATGGTCATTATATTTTTAGGAATAGCTCTAATCAATGCGGCTGCTTGACTGTTATATTGACCTATTATTAAGCTTTGAGCTTCGTAAAATGGAAAACACACTTTTATATCTTTATTATCCGAACAGTATTGTTGATATTCTACAACATTATCTAACATTAATTTTTTTGCCCTAATATGATAAGAACTAACTTCCATTATAGAATCTATAAAACTCATCTGAAATCCATTCATAACACTTATAACAGTTATTAGAGTCATTACACCAAAACAAATACCCGTTGAAGCCAAAAAAGATGTAATAGCAGATCTACCTTTTCTATCTACACGAGAAAAACGCCTTGAAACAAATAAAACCCATTTTAAGGATTTAAAAAAATCAGTAATTTTTTTCAAAACTACGTCTCCTTATTTCAGTACCATTTTTTCCAATAATTTCTAATATTTTAAATCCATCTTCAAATACAGATTCTACATAAAAATCATCTTCAAAAAAAACGGTCTCAACTTTTGTCGTAAGAGAATTATGTATAGTCTTTGCTTTTAATTTATTATTTTCATAATAAAAAATATCATCTAAATCTAGTTCTGTTTTATATTTATAAACATACTTTATTTCAGTATATTCAGTTGTGCTAAAATATTTTTTTTCACTGAAGGATAATAACCTAAAATCAGTATTATATGTCCATTTTTTTATACACTCTAATACAGTTTTTACTTTACTATCTTGTGTAATATCAGATTTATTATCTAAATCAGTTTCTAATTCATATTTATAATAAAATTGTTCATCAAGTTTTCCGTTTGGAAGATATTTTGAAACAATCTTTTTATTTATTTTCTTATTCTCTTCTTCTGTAGAAATTATAACAGGAGATAAATCAGATTCATAGAAATATTTTATAATTGACAATAATTCTAATTCTTCAGATTTTATAGGACTGTTAAAAATTTCTTTTTTAATTAATCGTATTTCGTTATCATAAAATTTTCTAATAATCTTATCATCAGATTTATTTGTAATCACTTTAAAATCATTAAAAGTTGATAATGACATTTCTTCTGGAGCATATGAAAATCTCATTAATTCACCCAATTCATTTGTATTATAACTTTCTATACTATCTTCTATTTCTAAAATGCCACTTTCATCTTTATTATCAAGTAAAGCTAAGATATCATTTTCAACTAAATTATATTCAGATTCAATATTTTCATTTGTTAAATAATTATGAACCATATCTATTTTTTCTGGATAAAATAGTTCATAAAACATAACGGGAGAATTACATGTCTTATCCCAAAAATAAGTTTCTAATAACTGTTTACAAATTGTTAATAATTCAGAATTTTTTTTAATCATTTCTGAAACACTTGGATCATTAGTTAAAACACATCGATTTATTTCAAATAAAAAATTTTTATAACTCTCTTTGTTGAAGTTATAGTCGTGAGAAAAAATATTATTTTTAAATAAAATTATTATTACAAAAGACAATAAAATTTTTTTAATCACTGAAATCTATAATCCTAAAAACTCTTTTATATAAGATTCTTTATCAAATTTCATTATATCTTGATATTTTTCTCCAGTACATACAAAAGCAATTGGTATTTTTAATTCTTTTCCAATTGTGAAAACCATTCCACCTTTTGCGGTAGAATCATATTTTGTAATTACAATTGCATCAATTCCTACGGCTTCATTAAAAACTTCAGCCTGACGAACAGCATTTTGCCCAGTTGTTCCGTCTATAACTAAAATTTTTAAGCAACATCCTTCATCTGCTTTTTCTGTAGCAATTCTATTTATTTTTTGTAATTCACGAACTAAATTTTCTTTATTATGAAGTCGTCCAGCAGTATCAGCTATAACCAAACCTCCGGCTTTTGCTTTGATAGCTTCTGCAGCATCAAAAACTACGGCAGCAGGATCACTTCCATGTTGATGAGTAATAACTCTTATGGCTAAGTTTTTTCCATGCATTTCAAGTTGTTCTTCTGCGGCTGCTCTGAATGTATCTGCTGCTGCTAAAACAACATTTGTATCTGAATTAAAAAAGTTAGCTAATTTAGCTGCTGTAGTTGTTTTTCCAACTCCATTAACACCTAATATCATAAAAATATTTGTTTTATTATTTTCAAATTTTAAATCAGTTGACTCTACACAGTTTCTCAGTATATTAGCTAATTCTTTTTTGATTTGCTCTTCTTCAAATATTTTCTTTGCTTTACAAAGTGATTCAAGTTCCTCTGTTAACTCAAAAGCCATTTTTGCACCGATATCACCTTCAACAAGAATATCTGTCAGTTCTTCAAAAAACTCTTCATTATTTTTTTTTGAAGAAAAAAGATTTTTAAATTTTTCAGAAAATGAAATCTTTGCCATATTACATCACCTTATTTTATTTTTTTTGCATTAGCAGGAAGAACCTGATTTGCAGCAAACATATATCTAACTAATTCAACAACAAACCAAATACCACATGCAGAAGTAATTCCAATACAACCATAAGTTCTATTTTGCCACATCATTGCATCATCATAACTTCCTACATTATTTTTATATGCTTTATCAGCTGAATTAAAATTACCTAAGCAATAATATGTAAGTGGCAACGAACATATCAACGCACTATAAGCCGTATACATAGAGCGTCTTCTTTTATCAATATTTTCAGCTCTATCAAAAGGCTTAACATTTATAACTAAGTTATTATCAACTACAGCATTTTTTTCAGAAACATACACAAAGGCATTTTCTCCAACAGGATTCTTAAATAATCCTAAAACGGATTTTCCATTTACGGAAATAGAAGCTGAATTTTTTTCAGGAGTAATTTCAGTGGTTTCAATTCCTCTAAAGTAAAAAAAACCTTCGTTAATTTTTTTTAATTTTATATTAAAGGAACCGGATTGCAATGGAGTTAATTTTACATCAATTAAAAATAATTTATCATCAGAAAACTTGTATGTAATTGTTTCTGATTCGAATCCTTCAGCACTTATTGTTAAAGAATGAATTCCAGCATCAATTATAAAATCATCTGTAGATTTAACAGTAACGCCATCCACAGTTATAACTGCATTCTCAGAGGCAATTTCTGGCTCAATATTAAATTTTAATTGCACGGGCAATGTATTTGCAATTGCAGGTGTAATTTTTCTTGCAATTCTACTAGATATTCCAATCAAATCATCAATATTTCCAACTTCTGTAATTGTTGAAATACACTTACTACCTGGATAAAGATACAAATAAGTTGTTACAGAAATATAATTTCCAAAAGCAGAGATTTCGCCTGTAATCAAACCGTTAATCTTTGCATTATTTACTTCTTTTTCAAAGATATATGTATTTACACCATTTTTTATAGCATTATCAGAGGGAGTAAAAAACTGCGACGAATCATTTTTATACAAAACAACATCTTCATTAGTAGAATAATCATGTTTTGTTTTTTTTATGAATGGAAATATTTTCTTTTCATTCAGATCACCATTATTGTAATCTTCTATTAATTTATCAGCTTCAGATAAATTTAAATCAATTTTTTCTTGAATTTCTTGAATTTTTTTATCTTGAAGATGAATAGCTTTCTCTAATTCTCTTGGTTTTATCTTAGTTAAAAATAAAGAATCTTTTACCTTAGATTCTTTTGACAGTTGTAAAAATAATGACAATCTTTCCGTTTGCAATGAATTTAATTGTCTATCTAAATGTTCCTCAGAAGATATAAATCTAATTCCATTATTTAATGTTTGTTCGAGAATCAATTGAGGAAGTAACGATGAAATTTGTTCTGTTGAAGAATTTTTTTTTGTATTAACGGTAAACTTCTGACATGCCAAAACCCATTCTTCAGAATACACTATGTATGATTCAATTATGAGAAAAAGAATAATTAATATTTTTTTTGAACAAAAAAACTTACCTTTCATTACATATCTTCATCAGAACTATCTACACTGCTACTAGGCAACCCTTTCCACTGAGCTTGTAAATATGCGTCGATAAAACTATCTATCTCTCCGTCCATTACAGAATGAATATTTCCGACTTCATATTTCGTTCTATGGTCTTTAACCATTGTATATGGTTGAAATACATAAGTTCTAATTTGGTTACCCCAGGATATTTCTTTTTTTTCTGCACCAAATTTCGCAGTTTCTCGTTCTTGTTCTTCTTTATAGTGTTGATAAAGTTTAGCTTTAAGAATATTCATTGCTGTAGTTCTATTCATTAACTGAGAGCGTTCACTGTCACACTGAACAACAATTCCAGTTGGAATGTGAGTAAATCTAACCGCAGAATCTGTTTTATTTACATGCTGACCACCTTTACCACCAGAACGATATGTGTCAACGCGTAAATCTTCAGGCTTTATATCAACTTTAATATTATCATCAAGTATTGGAAAAACAAAAATTGAACTAAAGGAAGTATGTCTACGAGCATTGGCATCAAAAGGACTTATTCTAATTAAACGATGAACCCCAGCTTCGCCTTTTAAATACCCATAAACATAATCTCCAGTTATTTGTATCGTAGTACTCTTTATACCACCTTCATCTTCCTGTAAATCTACAGTTTCCATTTTAAATCCATGTCGCTCAGCCCATCTAATATACATTCTACTTAGCATATAAGCCCAATCACAAGCTTCAGTTCCACCGGCACCTGCATGAATCGTTAAAAAGCATCCATTTTTATCGACTTCACCTGACAAAAGATTTAAAATACTTTGGTGTTCAAACTTTTCTCTAGCTGAATCAAGTAATGGTTTTAATTCCAATTCTATACTTTGATCTTGACCTTCTATTCCAAGATCATACAGAGTTTTCATATCATCAACTTCAGAAATTAATTCTCTCCATGGTTCAACTCGACCTTTTAACAATTTTAAATCATTCATTACCTTTTGAGCATTAGAAGAATCGTTCCAAAAATCAGGAGAAGCAATTATTAATTCAGTTTCTTTAATTTTTTTATCAATTGTTTGATGGTCAAAGATGCCCCCAAACATTCATAATATCTTCTTTTAATTTATCTAGTGGCTCTTTTAAATCTTCTAACATTACAAAATTCCTTTTTTGTTTTTATCTGATAAAATCATCTTTTTCCATTTTTTTCGACATAATTCAGTTATTACAAACTTATTGTTTATTGGAAACTGATAAATTCTTATTATGTCATAATAATCTGTAACAGAATCTAACTCGCGTTTTAAAAGCAACAATTGATTTCCATCAATTACTTTACTTTCCCAACATGCTCTTTGAACCTTATTAAATCCATACCGTGAGAGAATTGTAGAAACCTTTTTAGCACTGTCAATTCCACCCATATCAAGAATTACAGATACAAACATAACATAAGAATAAAGTAAAGGTTTTATCTTGTCAAATGGACTATTTTATTGCATTATATTAATATGTATAAAATGAGAAAAAGATTTACATTTTCTTTATTTTTTATTTTTTCTCTTATTTCTAATGTTTTTTCACAAGTAAATAAACCAATTGTACAAAATATATCAGCAAAATTGTTAGATACAAACAAAATTGAAATAACCTGGTCCATTCCTGAAAAATTTAATGCTACAAATTTGTTTATTTATAGAAATGTAAAACCATTTTCAACTGTAGAGCAACTTTACCAATTAAAACCTATTGCAAAATTAACTCCAAACAGCAATGTTTATGTAGATAATGTATCAAACTTTAGAACATATTATTATTTAGTATTAGCTTCTATTTCCAAAGACGAATTATATGATGTTATTTTGCCTTCTGTTAATGCAACAATTAAAGGAGTTAAAATAACAAAACAAAATGAAAAATCTGACTCAAATAATATTCTTTTAGAAAAAAACTATGCACCAGGTGTTATGAGAGAATTACCTCTTCCTTATCTAGGAAATATATCAGACTTAACAAAAAAGCCAAATAAATTAAATAAAAATGTAATTGAAGCAGGCAAATCCCTTGAATTAAAAACAAGACAAACTAAAAATAAAAAACTTTCTCCTTACTATTTCGAAGAAGACCTAGTTACCCCCTTAGGAGGAGATGACTACTTTTTGTTTGAAATCTTAAGTAATTCTTTTATAAAAGAAAATTACGCAAACTCCATAACAGAATTTCAAGATTTTTTAAGTGTAAACAGAAGCGAATCTACAACTAATAGAGCAGTCTTTTACTTAGGTCAAGCACTTTATTATTCAGAAAATTATAGACATGCAATTTCTATGTTTTTGTTTGTTGAAGATGTTTATCCCGCATTATCAAGAAAATGGATTAATTCTTCTCTCGATTTTTATAAAATACAGAATTAATTTATATTTCGTATAATATCTAAAATTGCAGGTTTTCTAATTAACCCTAAACGTTCCATAGACAATTGGTTTTCACTTTTCTTAGCTATATTAATTCCGCTAGTATCTGCAGTAGGATTTGTATCAAGAATTACATCATTTTCATTTAACTGAATAGATTTTATTAAAACTTCATCATCAATATTAATAAAATCATAAAAACTATCTTGCGTTAAAATACCTTCAGCAATTTCTTCACCAACACTTTTTATCTTTATTAATCCAAGCAAATTTTCATCATCAAAAGAAACGCCAACACCACTATCATTAGTTTTTATAGTTCCTTTTTTTACCACATATAATTCAGAATTTTCTTTTATGCCTTCACTTTTACCTAAATCAACAAGAATTAAATTTCCATTTCTTTCTAAAATTTTGCCACGAATAGGTAGAATTTCTAATACATTTCTTCTAAAAGATCGTAAAATTGAAGAAAATTTATCGTTGCCAGTTCTAAAAAGCGAAATTTTTTTTACTACAGTTCCATTTTTTCCATTATATATAATTCCTTCTAATGAAACTTCCCTTTCTGTTTCTTGAAACTCAATTATAATAAAATAATCAAGTTTATTTTTTCTTGATTTTTTAAATGCTTCCCCAAATTCCAAAATAGGACTTTTTTGTACAAAAACAGATGTTGTTGCAATACCATTAAAAACTTCAGAAATCATAGAAGATGTTATTTCTTCTGAATCGCAATGTAATAATTGTACTGGAGATTTCTTATAGAAAACACCGATATTCCAACGAGTTTTATCAAGATAAAATGGCTCTATATTCCACTTTTGATTTAACGAATATTTCATTAACGCTGAATACGATTCAACTGTATCATTTAATTTTGTCTTTTTTATAGGATCAATTTGCTCAGAATTCTCTTGAATAAAAGTTAATTGATTAATATAAAGTTCACTGAGACCTAATTTATTTATAATCTCTGCAAACTCCAATCTTGCGGTTATATTATTTGGATCTATTCGAAGAGCTCTTTGATATTCGTATCTAGCCTCTTCACCTAAAAATCTCTTTGAATAATCTCGTGCCTTTTTTATATGAAATTGAGCCCAGTGAGCTCTTCGGTCATCTTCTAAAGGTAAAATATCAGAAATTAAAAGCTCTAAAGAGCATCTTAATATTTCATCAGTTTCATCAATCGATAATGCTGTTGTCCATGTTTCAATTGCTTCGTTAAATTCCTTTTTACGATACTGCGAAAAACCTTTTAAATACCATGCAGAAATTGTTTTTCGATTTTTATTTATTAAATAATCACAAATATCAATCACATCATCATATTTATTTTGTGCATAAAATATTGATGCTAATAAAATATATGCATCTAAATAATCTGGTTTAATTTGAACAGCTGCCTTTGCTCGTCTTTCAGCTTCTTTTAACTTTCCTTTTTTCGCATCTAAATATGAAGCTAAATAGTGAACTTGAGCTTCGCCTGAATGATATTGTAATGCTTGTTGAATATACTTTTCTGACAAATCATATTTTCCAGTTTCTGCAGAAAGTAATGCCAAAGAAAGTAATGCTTTTTTATTATGACCTTGTCTTTTTAATGCATCTAAATATAGATTTGTAGCAGAGTCAAAACTTCCATTATAAAGTTCTAGTTCTGCCAACCCAAAACGACCATCAACATTATTAGGAAAATCTTTGATTATAGAGTTAAATACATTTTCAGCTTCTTCTAATTTTCCAAGAGAAATATAACATAAACCACGCAAATTCAATATATCAGTTCGATTTTTTGCATATTTATCTGCATTTTCCAGATATGACAAACATAATGAAAAATCATTTAATTCGTATGTAACTTGTGCTAAATGAAACCAAGCTTCGCCATAAGAATTATTTAACTGTAATGCTTGTTGAAAATTCTCACTAGCACCATACCAATCCTCTTGATTTTGATTTAATAATCCTTTGTTAAAATAATACAAAGCAGAATCACGACTTGTCGCAAATAAGAAAGAACTTACAAAAAAAACAGAAACAAATAATATTTTTTTTAGACTTTTATTCATACTTCCCACCACAAAATTATTATAATTTATATAATAAAACTACACATCATCATTACTAACTAATTTTATAATTTTTATAAGATTTACTCTATGACCTTCTACTTCTTGAGCAATAAATTCAAAATTATTCCATTCAACTTTTTCATATTTAACAGGGATTTTACCAAACAAATCAAGAATAAAACCACCCACAGTATCATAATCATCAATTGGAAATTTTATATTTAATGACTTAGATAAATCTTCTAAATTAACTCTTGCATCACAGAGCCAAATTCCTTCTCCTATAGATATAATACCTTCACCTTCTTGATCAAATTCATCTTGTATATCGCCCACAATTTCTTCAATAATATCTTCCATACAAATAATTCCACTTGTACCACCATATTCATCAATAGCAACTGCAATATGAAGGTGCATTTTCTTAAAATCTCTAAGTAAAGAGTCAATTTTTTTTGTTTCAGGAATAAAATATGGTTTTCTAATAATCTCATTTAAATTTATAGATTCTTTTTTTGCAATCACTGCTATTATGTCTTTTACATACAAAATACCTAAAATTTTATCTATAGATTCTCTATACACAGGGAATCGTGAATGTCCACTTTTTGCAATAAAAGACAATAAATCTTCTTCAGAAATATCTACAGGAATAAAATCGACATCTATACGAGGAATCATAACTTCTTTTACTGAAGTTTCTGATAAATCCTCAATTCCTTTTATCATATCCTTTTTTTCTTCAACAAGATTTGTTCCTTGTTGGACAGAATTATCTTTTTCAGAATTTTTTGTGGAGTAATATTCCTCTATTTTTGTTTCTTTGTTTTTGGAAAAACTAAATAAACCCATTTAATCTTTTCCTTGTTAAATTAATTGTATGTCAGAAAATTCTTTTAATAAATTTTCTTGTTTTATCAACATCGGATCAGAAGACTCTGAATTCTTATCGATGTGTTCATCACCATGATCCATTCCATTTAAATGCAATGTTCCATGAATCAATAATCTTTTTAATTCTTCGTTTTCACTTACTTCAAAATATTTAGCATTTTCTGGTAACATTTCAATACTAATAATCATATCACCAGCACTTAACCATTCAACTCCTTCTTCATCAATATATTTTTCACCATTTTCAAAAGAAAGAATATCAGTTGGGCTATCAATATCTCTATAATTTTTATTTAATTGCTGTATAAATTCATTATTACAAAAAAGAATAGAAATTTCTTCACCTTTAAAACCAAGCTTATCCAAGATTTTTAATTCGAAGTCTTCTATTTTCGAAAACCAAGAAGGTTCATTTAATTCGTCTTGAATAGAAACTAATACCCTATTATTCATTTTTTTCTCCCATAGAATTAGATTCGACATCATTTAAATCATTTTTTTCTTCATCAGGATCTTTTTGATTTTGATATTTTATTCTTCCATGATAATATGCTGCTAAAATATCAACAAAAGCTTCTTTTATTTTTGTTAATTCTCCAAATGTTAATGCACAATCATCTAATTGATGGCTCTCAATTTTTGAGTTTATTATTTGCTGAATAAATTTTTCCAATCGTTGTGCAGTAGGTTTGTCCAAGGTTTTACAAGCAGCTTCCACAGAATCAGCAAGCATAACAACGGCACTTTCTTTAGTAGTTGGAGGATTTCCGTCATATTTATAATCTTCAATACTTACAGAAGGATCTTTTTCTTTTGCGGCATTATAAAAAAATGTAATTACTCCATTTCCGTGATGTTCAACGATTATGTCTGTAACTTGTTTTGGTAAGTACATTTGCCTTGCTTTTTCAACGCCCAATCTAACATGACTTTTTATTACAGAAACAGACAATGAAGGATTTAAATCTGTATGTTTATTTTCCGATTCTATATTATTTTCTGTAAAATATTCAGGATGCTCAATTTTACCAATATCATGATAGTAAGAAGCAACTCTTGCCAATAAAGCATTTGCACCAATTTTATTACAAGCACTTTCTGCCAATTGTCCAACCATCAAACTATGCTGATATGTTCCTGGTGCTGTAAGGAATAGTTTTCTTAACATAGGAGTATTTTGATGATCACTTAAATCCATTAATCTGAAAACTGATGCAGTATTTAAAATTGCTTCTAAAGGTGTTAAAAGTCCGAGTACTAAAATTCCAGAAAGGAATCCATTAAAAGCAATTCCTGGCAAAATAAAAATAGCATCAATAAAATTATCATTAAAAATTACTTTTAATGTTAGAATATATATAACATTAAACACAGCTAATCCAATAGATGAAAAAACCATATCTATTCGATGTTCAATATTTCTAACAATTCTTGTGAATGTTAAAGTAGAAGCTAAAGTAAATAAAAATGGAACTAATTCAAAATTTGCAGCACATAATATTCCCATTGAAATAATTATAGAAAAGAAAACAGCAGAAATCTGACCAAATAAAATCGCAACGAGACCTACACATAATGCAGAAGGAATTATAACTGGTAATGCGTATATACTTTGAAAAAAAGCTGATTTATCGCCAAATGTTGCAAATGAAAATACAATCAAAAATAATATTGATTCCAAAACAACTTCTTTTAATTCAACAACTCGATTAATTAAAACAGGAGAATAAAATAAAATACATAATGATGCTAATAACATCAAATATAAAATTTTATCAGCAAAAGCTCTGTAATCAATATAGTTAGGAGAAGATGACATTTTTCTTAACTTTAAAAAATCTTCTTCTGTAATAGGGAAACCCTTTCTTATTACCTTTTCACCTTCCTCTATAGAAATTGGAAAATATTCGTCTGCTTGTAAAGACTTAGTTGCATAAATTGTTCTATCTGCAATTTGCCCTACTTCATATTCACCAATAGCATAAGAAGCTACATTTTCAGATGTGTTAGCATCTAAATAAATTAGTGCCACAGTAAAAAGAAATGTTAGTGAAAAAACTAAAATCTTTTTCCAGTTTTTCTTAACATATCCAAATAAAGTCCCAAAAAAATCAGCAAAAAATCCTTTTTCATCATTATTCATCTGTTTCATTTTTCTCATAAGCCTGTATAATTTTTTTTACCAACGAAGAACGAACTACATCATTTCCGTTTAGTTCTACAATACTAATTTCTGAAATTTTATTCAAAACTTTTAATGCCTGAACTAAACCTGATGGAATCTTTCTTGGAAGGTCAATTTGAGTAATATCTCCCGTTATAAAAACTTTTGAATTCTCTCCCATTCTTGTTAAGAACATTTTCATTTGTTCACATGTTGTATTTTGAGCTTCATCAAGAATTATAGCCGCATTATTTAAAGATCTTCCTCTCATATATGCTAATGGTGCTACTTCGATAATTCCGTTTTCTTGCAATTTTTTTATAATTTCAGACGGAACACAAGCATTCATTGAGTCATATAAAGGTCTTAAATACGGATTAATTTTATCTTGCAAATCTCCTGGTAGAAAACCTAAACTTTCTCCGGCTTCTACAATTGGTCTCGTTAAAATAATTGAATTAACTTTATGACTTAATAACAATCGTAAACTTTCTGCTACTGCCAGAAAAGTCTTTCCACTACCTGCTGGTCCAATAGCAAAAACCAAATCATTTTTTCTAAAAGAATCGACTAATATAGCTTGATTTTTTGTTTTTGGATAAATACGTTTATTCCCATTTGGAATCGATATAGCATATCTGCCAGCATCAAAATCTTCATTTATTGAATGATTTTCAATACCTGTATTTAATATTGATTCTATTAATTCTGAACTACTTGCGGAATCTTCTGTTATTTCATCAATTAGCCGATCAATGATAAACTTAAATTCCTGACATAATCTAGTATCTTCCTGCGAAATAGAAATTTCATTTCCTTTTGTAAAAACAGGTACACCAAGATGTTTTTCAATGAGTTTTAAATTACTGTCATTAGTGCCACATACTTTTGCTAAAATTGAATTATCAGCTAGCACAATCGTATATTCGTTATTCAATGTTACTATTCTATAGGCAATTTTAACTAAACGCAAGTTTTCGTTTAAGGATTCAATTGCCATTCTCCATATTCATCTACAATTTCAGTCTTCATACTTGCCATTGGTCTCCAAGAAACACTAATAGAAAAATAAGGACTGAAATCATAATATTTTTGAGCTGTATCTGTAATAAGCCTTGGTTTTATTGAAAATTCACAATTTAAATCCCAGTCATCCAAATCATGAGTTATCTTCACATTTAAACTTTTCAATTTAAAACCACTATTTCTTCTTGCAGTTTCATCATCAAATTTAAATGAATTAAACAAATCTTTTACAGGATTTGTTTCTCCTGCTAACTTTGCACTTCCTCCAAAAACATCTTGAAAATATCTATAAATAACATCATTTCTTGATTCTGAAGAAAATGAAATATCAATAAAATTATTTACTTTAAATGTTATACCTGGAATAAATTTAAAATATGAGTTTGTTGGTCTTAAACAATCATAAACAATACTAGTTGATAAGGTTGGAGTAAAAGAAATTTTTTCTGACCAATATTTAAAATTTTTAGAACCAGAAGTATATGCAAAACTTGCTGTATAAGGCTGAAATTCCTTCTCTGTCTTAATTTTCCAACCTGTATCACTGTTAAAATCATAACCTAAAACATATGACATAGTATAAGCAAACTGCATTCCATAACCGCTTACAGAAAGTCTAAATGAATCTTTATACCATTCTTCTAAATCAAAAACGAATGATTGAGTTAATTTTAATTTATTCTCAAATAGATTTATAGAAAAAGACTGTGATAAATCCTGTTTTTCCCAATCTTTATCATCTTTACTTTTCTGTTTAATTCCAGTTCCTACAGAAAATGTCGTAAATGGAAATTTCAGTGTTAAAACACCCCTATATTCATCAATTTGAGGTGGAAGAGTTGTTGTTAAAGACAATTCTTGAGAAAAATCACCTTCTTTAGCAGCGAAAACAAAATTTAAATTATGAACAGTAAAACTTTCATCATCCCAAATATCTGTGGTCAAATACTCCCATTCAGGATTTTCAACATCTTCACTTATATATTTAGTTCTAATCATTTTTAATGTTGTATTCCATGTTAATGCTGTTCCCGAAAAATAATCAGTATAATAAAAAGGCTTTATAGATAAGGAATTTACATTTGTTAAATCTAATTTACGGGCATTATAGTCTGCTTTTTTAATTGAAGCGGCACTAGATTCTGAATATCCACCATCATTTGTATCTGTTTTTAAATAAGGATGACGCTGATAAACTGGATTAAAATTAAAAGTATCTGTTAAAGATAAAAAATTATCCTTAATTTTTAATGTACTTGTTAATGTTGAAGGAGCTTTTGTCTGTATATAAGTTGATTGAAAATCACTCCAAACAAAATCCTCTGGAGACTTTATGTTTGATGAAGAATAAGAGAATTGTGTTAAAAAATCAGGAGCAATTGAATAACCTAATTTATAAGAAACTGTAGTTAAATTTTTTACAGAATTCATCCCTCCTGACAATAGAGGTAATGCGGACTCTGGTAAAGCAAAATTATCAACATCAGTTTCTGGTTTTTCAATTGGTTCTAAGTCAGTTTCTGAATTAATTACTTCTTCAACATTCTTTGTAGAATCTTCAAGAGAATCAATAGATTTCGGTGGTATAAGATTAATTTTTGAGACTTGAACAGATGATTTTTTTTCTATGCTAGGATATTGAAATAAGGTTCCTGCAATTCTTCCAGAAATTTTTATTGGAGTAATTTGATTTGGGTAATAAAAATGTCTTTCAGGTGTATATTGTCTCCAAGATGAATCATCTTTAAATTCATCACGCTCGCTAAGCGTATCATTTGATTTAGAAGAAAAATCAATAGATGAAGAGAAATTCGAAATTGACAAACTAGTAATAAATGGATTAAGAAACTCAGGTATTTTAAATGTATAAGAACCATTTAACTTCCATGAAAAAGAAGTTATTGTTGAAATATCATCTTCATCATCATCTTTTTCTGTACCAGACATTAAAAAATCAATCCAGTCCATTGTTTCTGCACGAGAATTAAAATCATAATCAAAATAAGGATCAGAATATATTGGAATATCAATAGTTAAATTCAGAGGTTTTGATATAGCAAACTTAAAATTTGCTTGATAACGGAAAGGTAAATCTAATGTCATAAAATTTGAAGAATCTGAAACTTTTTTACCTTTTGAATTAAATGGTAAATATTCTCCATTTCGTTTGAAAAGCGTATTACTAAAACCTAATTCTAAATTCGCTTCAAGCAAACTAAAAATGTTCTTAGGTTTAATAACAACATCACCACCAATCATAGCTCCTAAATTTGAATAATAGTCAGCCATGATTTTAACATGATTTGTTGTATCACCATTATAATCTTCATCCAAATTATGAAGAATCAAACCTTCTCGAACTTGTTCTTTTAAAGTTGTTGGTTTCATAAAGCTGAAAAAATCGATTTTATCATCATCAGCAGCTTCTGAATTATCACTTGTAGAAGCAGCGTCTATAGGTTTTCTTCCGTATAAATAGGTTGTGGTGTTTATAAAATATCCTTCCCTAAATTTATATCCAATTGCAGGATTAAATATCAACTCATCTTTTGGATAATAAAATGCAGGAAAATACATTAAAGGAACTCTTCCGACATATAATAACGCATTAAAAAATGCAAATTCCCCACCAGGAAGAAGCCAAATTCTGCTAGCCTTTATCTTCCAATGAGGGTTTTCATCATCACAAAATGTCAACTCTCCTGATTTAAATGCAATAGTTCCACTAGAATCACGACCAAATATATTTGAAGCAACAATCAGTGTTGAACCACTTGGAAGATTTATTGCATCACTTGAAGTTTGAACAGCCCTTCCATTGTCAAAAACACCTTCTAATGTAGATGTATTAAATAATAAACTATTTGCCGTAATACTTTCGCCACCCTGAGAACCACCTGATGTTTGTTCCAGAATAACATTTCCTTCTGCATAAAGCATTTCTGTAGAGCGATTATAATTTACAAAATCAGCATATATTGTTGTTTTATTACTTCCTTTTGTAACTGAAATTTTTACTTCTCCATTGAGTAAAATACAATCACCATCATTAACAGGATCTTTTTTATATTCTGATTTGTGAGCACTTTCTATGTTAATAATAGAAGTTTCTATTTTTGAGGTCTTTTGTTCCTGAGCAAAAAAAACTAATCCGTCAAAAAAAAATAAAAGAGAAAATAAAATAGTTAATATTTTATATTTTATTTTTTTTAACAATTTTTTTCTCTCTGTTTTGAAATTTCTATTTGCTCTGCAATAAATTGACCTGTATAAGAGCCTGTTTTATTCCAACGTGAAGCTACTTCTTCTGGTGTTCCCATATCAACAATAGAACCTCCGTTGCATCCTCCTTCAGGACCTAAATCAATTATATAATCAGCCTGAGAAATCACATCAAGGTTATGTTCTATCATCACAATTGAATTTCCCTTATCAACAAGTCGTTGAATAACCTCCATTAAGATTTTTACATCTGCAAAATGTAATCCAGTAGTAGGTTCGTCAAGAATATATAAGGTCTTACCTGTCGATGGTCTAGAAAGTTCTGTAGCAAGTTTTACTCTCTGAGCTTCTCCTCCAGAAAGAGTTAAAGCACTTTGTCCAAGTTGAATGTAGCCTAATCCGACAGATTTTAATGTTTCCAATTTTCTACTAATATGAGGAATAGATGAAAAGAAATCGCAAGCTTCTTCTATAGTCATATTAAGAACATCACTTATATTCTTGCCTTTATAAAATACATCTAAAGTCTCTGAATTAAATCTATGACCATGACATACATCACATTGAATAAAAACATCTGGGAGAAAATTCATTTCAATTGTAATTGTACCTGCACCTTGACAGTGTTCGCATCTTCCACCTTTTACATTAAAACTAAATCTGCCTGACTTATATCCTTTTGCTTTACTTTCAGGAAGAGAAGCATATAAATCTCGAATTGCGTCAAAAACACCAACATAAGTAACAGGATTACTTCTTGGAGTTCTTCCAATTGGACTTTGATCAATATTTATAACTTTATCAATATATTCTATTCCCTCGATAGAATCATATTCACCAATTTTATAATTTGTATGCATTAATGTATTACTAACAACAGGATAAAAAACATCACTTAAAAGAGTTGACTTTCCACTACCACTAACCCCTGTTATACAAGTAAATGTTCCTAAGGGAATTTTTACACTAATATTTTTTAAATTATGCTCTTTAACGCCGTTTATGGATATAAACATACCATTTCCAATTCTTCTTTCTTTAGGGAGGGGCATAAAAAGTTTTCCAGATAAATACTGTCCAGTTAAACTTTCTTGTATATTCATAATTTGTTCTGGAGTTCCAGATGCAACAACATGTCCACCATTCACGCCTGCACCAGGTCCAATATCAACAACCCAATCAGCTGTTTTTAATGTTTGTTCATCATGTTCTACAACTATTACTGTATTTTTCAAATCACGAAGATGTATCAAAGTGTCTATTAATCGTTGATTATCTCTTTGATGTAAACCTATACTTGGTTCATCTAATATATACATTACACCAGTTAGCCCGGATCCTATTTGTGTTGCTAATCTAATTCTTTGAGCTTCACCACCTGATAAGGTTCCTGCACTTCTTTCAAGAGTTAAATAGTCTAACCCTACATTTTTCAAAAAGTTTAATCTAGATTTTATTTCTTTTAAAATTTGAGTAGCTATTAACTGTTCAGTTTCAGAAAGTTCTAATGCATTAAAAAACTTTAAGGATTCTTCAACACTTAAAGAACAAAGTTCTATAATATTTTTGTTAGATATCGTCACTCCTAAAGCTTCTTTTCTAAGTCTTAAACCATTACAAGTTGAACAATTTGAAACAGACATATATTTTTCTTCAATCCTGATTCTTTGAGCATCTCCCCAAGCCTCAGAATGTCTACGTTTCATATCAGCAAGGATTCCAATCCAAGGACGATTATATTCACTATAACCTTCCCCACTTTGTTTTTTGTAAACCCAATGCATTATTTTAGAATCATCACCGTTAATAAGAAAATCTCTTTGTTTTTTTGTTAAATCTTTTATTGGAGTATCAAGAGAAAAATTACCTGTTTCTGATACGGCCGTAAATAAAGATCTATTCCATTCACTTTCAGGATTATAAAAAGGAAAGGCTCCCTGATTAAAAGACAAATTCTCATCAGGTAATATTTTTTTATTGTCCCATTCCATTTTTTCGCCTAATCCAGTACATTCAGGACAAGCTCCAAAAGGATTATTAAATGAAAATAAACGTGGTTGTAATTCAGGAATACTTATACCACAATCAGGGCATGCATTTTGCTGACTAAAAAAGATTTCTTCTTCACGCCAACCTTTTTCGCTACTACTATCTTCAACTCTAAGTAAAACAACAAGCATTCCATTTGAAATTGACAACGCTGATTCTACACTTTCAGCTAATCGCTTTCTAATATCGTTTCTTAAAACAATTCTATCAACTATTATTTCTATAGTGTGTTTTTTTTGTTTATCAAGTTTTATTGAATCATCTAAATCAACTGTTAATCCGTCTATTCTTGCACGAACAAATCCTAAATTTCTTGCATCTTCAATAATCTTTTGATGTTCACCTTTTTTTCCTCGTACTATTGGTGCCAAAAGAGAAAGTTTAGAATTTTCTCCAAATTCCATAATAGAATCAATAATCTGATCTATAGATTGTTCCTTTATTTCTCTACCACATTCTGGACAATGAGGATGCCCTATTCTAGCAAATAAAAGCCTATAATAATCGTAAATTTCTGTTACAGTTCCAACGGTTGATCTGGGATTGTTATGAGTTGTTTTTTGTTCAATAGAAATAGCAGGACTCAACCCTTCTATAAGATCTACATCAGGTTTATCCATGCTACCTAAAAATTGTCTTGCATAACTAGAAAGACTTTCCATGTAACGCCTTTGACCTTCTGCAAATAAGGTATCAAAAGCCAAAGAAGACTTACCACTACCTGAAAGTCCACTAATTACAACAAGTTTATCTCGAGGAATCTCAACATTTATATTTTTTAAGTTATGTTCTCTTGCACCTTGTATAAGGATTTTTTCACCATGAACTTTATTGATTTTCAAAGCAAATCCTTGTTAAATTTCCATATTCATTACACAACGAACTTCTTTTAGTGTTCTTTCTGCAATTTCCCGTGCCTGTTCAACACCGTTATTTAATATCTTTTTTATATAATCCATATTATCTTCTAATTGGGCTCTTTTTTCTCTTAAAGGTCTTAATTCTGTATTTAAGGCCTCTGTAAGCATATCTTTTAACATTTTTCCGCCACCATTACCAATCTGTTCAGCAATAGATTCTGGTGTATTGTTAGAACATAAAGAAATTAATCTTAAAAGGTTTGCTACTTCTGGTCTATTTTCTGGATCATAAGTTATAAATCTTTCTTGATCAGTCTTGGCTCTACTAATAGCTTTTGCTGTTTCGTCTTCTGTTGCACTCAGCATAATTGCATTTCCGAGACTTTTACTCATTTTTGCACTTCCATCAAGTCCTAAAATCATAGGAGTTTTTGATAGTAATGCGTGAGGTTCTGGAAATAATGGATTGTCAGGACAAAATTTCTTATTAAATCGTTTTGCAATTGTTCTAGCGATTTCAAGATGAGGTAACTGATCTTTACCAACAGGAACAACATTTCCTTTACAAAATAAAATATCCACTGCTTGATGAACTGGATATGTATACATACCTGCATTAATTACACTCATTTCAGACTTTTGAATTTCATCCTTAACAGTTGGATTTCTATTTAACTCAGAATTAGAAACAAGTGTTAAAAAAGGTACCATAAGTTGATTTGCTTCTGGAACGTGACTGTGTGGATAAATAATTACATTTTCGTTTGGCTCAATACCAGCTGCTAAATAATCAATTACAAGTTGTTTTGTATTTTGACTGATTTTATCAAAAGCATCATGATCTGTTAAAACCTGATAATCAGCAATCAAAATCATTGTTGGTACACCCAACTTTGACAATCTAACCCTATTTTTTAATGAACCAAAATAATGACCAATATGTAACCTACCTGTAGGTCTATCTCCTGTTAATACTCTATATTTTCCAGGATTTATTTTTATATCTTCTTCTATTTTGTTACTTTGTCGAATAGCCTCTGCTAAAATCTTATCTGCATTATTCTCTACATTATCCATTTTCTATTCCTAATCAAAAATATCTAAAAAGTTTAAATACACTTTACCAAATTAGAGTTGTTTCGACAATTACAAAAATTATATAATGCATTTATGTTTGAACAATGGTTAAATCAATTCTTAAACTTTGAAAAATTGCCGCAAAAAAATATATTTTGGTTAGACACTATGGCTTTTCTTAGTGAAAAATTAAACAATCCAGAAAAAAGTTACCCAACAATTCATATTGCCGGTTCAAAAGGAAAAGGCTCAATTTCTGCAATGATATCTTCAATTTTAACAGAAGCTGGCTTTTCTACAGGATTATATACATCACCACATATAATTAATTTTCACGAAAGAATTTCAAATAATCAGAAACTCTTTTCCTCTGAAATATATGAAAATGCTGCAAACATAATCAAAAATGTTATAAACAATAATATAAATTCAATTACAAAAGAAAGACCTATTACTTGGTTTGAATTAGTTACCTTATATTCCTTTGTATGCTTTAAACTTGCAAAAGTTGATTACGGAATATTTGAAGTTGGGTTGGGAGGACGACTTGATGCAACAAATATTATAAAACCAGAGCTTTGTTGTATTAGCACAATTGAATTAGAACATACTGAATTTTTAGGAAATACATTAGAAAAAATAGCAACGGAAAAAGCTGGAATAATAAAAGAAAACACACCTGTTATTGTGGCAAGACAGCCAGAATCTGTAAAAGAAGTATTCAGAAAAATTGCAAATGAAAAAAATGCTCCAATATACTTTATTGATGAAGTTTTTAACGAAATTAAAAGTGAATATTCAGTGTTAAACTGTTCAGAAAATCATACACCTACATTTTCTATAAGCCTAAAATCAGATATTTTTGATTCACCAATTATTACAGATATGAAACTATTAGGTGATTTTCAAGCAGAAAATGCAGCAATTGCGGCGTTTACAGTAAAAAAACTAATACCTACAATTTCAAACAAAATAATAGAACAAGGACTTTTAAAAGCTAAATTACCAGGAAGGTTTGAAATAATAAACTTAGAACAGTCCAATAAAAAACTTCCTACAATAATTTTAGACGGAGCTCACACCGTAAACAGTGTAAAACACACCCTTAAAACATTTAAGCAATATTTTAATTCGGAAGAATCAGTTTTATTGTTTGCCTGTGCAGCAGATAAAGATGTAAACGAAATTTCAAAAGCTTTTAGCGATAACTTTAAAGTTTATTTAACAATTCCAGGAAATATAAAACAATCAAACTTAAAAAAACTAGAAGAAGCTTTTAATCAACAAAAAATAAAATTCAATTCTGATGAAGATTTTAAAAAGCAGATAGAATTGGCTATTTCAGAAGCAAAGAATAAAAGACTTCCATTACTAGTTACTGGCTCTTTTTACCTTGTAAGTGAAGTAAAAAAATATATTGATTCTCTTTAATCTTCTATGTATATCCTTTCTACTCTTTTTGAAATTCCACAAGTAATTTCATACGAAATGGTTCCTGTTGCGTCTGCAATTTCTTGTGCAGTTTGTTTTGCACCTTTATTTTTTGGACCAAAAATAATAACTTCATCCCATCTATTAACATCAACATTAGGTCCTAAATCAATCATACATTGATCCATACAAATTCGACCACATAACGGATAAGCATTTTTATTTATAGAAACAAAAATATTTGCTTTTAAGAAACTCCTAAGCATTCCATCTGCATAACCAATTGGCAACACACCAATATTTGTTTCTGATTGAGTTACAAAAGTTCTTCCATAAGAAATTGCTTTTCCTTTTTCGCACTTCCTTATTGAACATAGTTTTGTACATAAAGCCATTACAGGTAAAAGCTCAATGTTAACATTCCTTTTTATAAAATAATCTTTGTTAAAATCTCCAGGATAATATCCATATACAATTATTCCGGGGCGAATCATATCTAACTGCATTTCTGGATTATTTATTGCTACAGCAGAATTTGAAATATGTCTTATACCAGGATCAATTCCTGCATTTTTTATACTTTCTACAGCGGAATTAAACAAATCAAATTGTTTTTTTGTATAGGTTTTATCATCTTCTGTATCAGAATCTGCAACAGAACAATGACTAGCAACTCCTTCCAATTTTAAATTTCCCGTAGAAATAATAAATTTTGCCAATTTTGCAGCATCACTTGGATTACACCCAATTCTTCCCATTCCAGTATCAATAGCTAAATGAACATTAAAACTACTCTGTTTAGCATTCTTTACAGCTTCTGATATTCCTAAAATATATTGTTCATCAAAAACAAAAGGTGTAATTTTGTACTTTATTAAATCAGAATACTCATTTGGGTTACATAAACTTAATAAAAGAATTGGTACATTTATTCCCGCTTCCCTTAATTCAATACCTTCACTAACCCTTGCAACAGCAAGAAAATCAACTCCTAATGCAACAGCCTCTTTTGCACATCTAATAGCTCCATGACCGTAAGCATCAGCTTTAACAGCTACACAAATTTTTACATTAGGTTTTAATAAAGATTTTATCTGATTAATATTATGTTTAAAATTATTTATATATATTTTTGCAACTGTCGTTTTCATAATTAAAAACATAATAGGATTTTGAAACTTTTTTTTCAATATTTACAAATATTGTTACTTAAAGAAACTTTTAATTTACACCTTGAGAAATAAGGATATTTAGTTTATATTGAGAAGGCTTATAAAAAAAACGGAGATTATAATGAAAAAAAATATACTAAAAAGTATTACATATTTCTTAATCATTACAACATTAATTTCTTGTGGCTCAACACCAAAAAGAGAACCACAAGAACCTCAAATTGAACAAAAGACAAATACAAAGCGTGAATTAAAAGTATTAAATAGTCAAAATAAACAAGTTGAAAAAACAGAACCTACTGAGGTTGATTTTTATAAGGATAAAATTGAAGGAATAATTATCTCTTCAATTTCAGCACCTAAAGAAACATCAAAAAATAAAGCATTTTCACAACCGTATTCATTTAAGGTTACAAAAAATGATAACCCAGTTCCTAATTTTCAATTATCGATTTCTTATCCAGAAAGCAAAAAAAATGATATCGTTAATTTTGGTCTTGAAGTATTAACAACTGATGAATCAGGAATTGTAACATTTAACGCACCAATACCAAAATCAACATTTAACAGTTTTGTAAAAGTATATCCAGATGGAAATGTTACAAACTCTCAAATCGCAGAATTAGCCGATAAAGTATCTGTTAGCGTACCTTATAAAGTAAAATCTAACTTACTCTATTCTGGAGGGACAATTTCTATTGTTGATTTCGCACAAAGCGGAAAACCAATTACAAATAATTCAGTTTCTTCATCATTGCTTTTAATGTCACTAATGAAGCTTAGGTTTACAAGAATCGGCAATGTTGATTTTTCAACAGAAATTTTAAATGGTGATTCAGCAGCTTTATATAAAGCTGCAAAAACATTATTAGGAAACAATTCTTCATTCCTAATTTATGGTACTGTAAAATATGAATCTCCAATTACAAAAGATGATTCTGGAAAATTTTCTTGTACTTTAATTGGAAAAATTACTTGTATTAATATGAAAGACGGTGCTATTCTGTATGAAACAGAAAAGAAAGTTTCTGTTTCAGAAGACAAAGATTGGAACTGTCTTCCAAAAGCCAGAGAAAAACTTGCAGAAGAATTTGCAACATCAATTTTATACGGAATATAAGAGTAAGGAACCGATATGATTTACACAGATACAAGGGATAGTTCTGTAAAAACAGACTTTAGAACTGCGGTCGTCAAGGGAATGAATGAAAAAACAGGAGGATTATATATTCCTCTCTCATTTCCAAAATTAGATAGCAAATTCTTAAACAGAAATTCAGAGCCAAGTTTTAGAGAAATAGCATTGGAAATGGCAAAGCCTTATGTTGAAGGTGAAATTCCAGAGGCAGATTTACAATCTATAATACAAGATGCCTATCCATTTCCCGCAAAAGTAAATCCAATAGACAAAACATCTTATGTTCTGGAACTTTTCCATGGTCCTACATGTGCTTTTAAAGACTTTGGAGCACGATTTATGGCAAGAGTTATGTCATATTTCAACAGAAATGAATCAACTCCTTTACATATTTTGGTAGCTACATCAGGTGATACAGGCTCAGCGGTAGGAAGTGCTTTTCATAATGTTCCTGGATTAGATGTTACAATTCTCTATCCTGATGGGAAAATTAGTCCTTTACAAGAAAAGCAATTATCAACATTCGATGGTAATGTTCGTGCCTTAAAAATAAAAGGGACTTTTGATGATTGTCAAAAATTAGTAAAAACAGCTTTTACAGATAATGAATTAAGAGAAAAATTACGACTTTCTTCAGCTAATTCTATAAACATTTCTCGCCTTTTGCCTCAAAGTTTTTATTATATGTATTCATCACTTATAGTAAAAAACAGAAGTTGGAGAGACAATAAAATAGAAAACCCTTCAATTATCGTTATCGTACCTAGTGGAAATTTTGGTAATCTTACATCTGGATTAATTGCAAAAGAAATGGGAGCCCCAATAAGAGGTTTTGTCGCTGCAACAAATGAAAATAGAACAATACCTGATTGGATTGCTACAGGTGAATACAATGCACGCCCATCAGTTGCAACATACGCAAATGCAATGGATGTAGGTGCACCAAGTAATTTTGAAAGAATTAATGCCATGTATAGTCTAGAAGAAGTTAGAAAGATGTTCGCATCCTATTGGCTTGATGACGATGGAATTCTTGATTCAATTAAAAATTGTTACGAAAAAACAGGCTATACAATTGATCCTCATGGTGCTGTTGCATGGAAAGCATGGGCCGATATAAAAAATGGGGAAATGGCTAAATTGTTAAATGGTCAGAAAAATGATATTACAAAATCAGGTTTAACTCCTAACATTCCAGAATGGGCTACAGAAATAATCACAAATAATGCACTTGGAATTATACTTGAAACAGCTCATCCTGCAAAATTTGGTTCAATTGTAGAAAGTGCAACTCATTCAGCACCTCAAATTCCTGATCGATTAGAGAAAATCATGAAACTACAAGACCGTTCAATTCCTATGGAGAATGATTATAACAAATTTAAGGAATGGCTATTAGCCAATCTTTAATAAAAAAAAGCGAACACTTCAAATCTGAGTGTTCGCTTTTTTTTTACATATTTTCATATGTTTGTACAGAATCTTCAAGATGTTCTATTTTAACGTTTGCATCAGCAAACATTGAAATACTATCAGCTTCATCATGATAATGTTTTTCGCACACAACTCTTTTTATTCCACAATTTATAATTAACATTGCACATGTTCTACAAGGAGTCATTTTACAATAAACAGTTGCACCATCTATTGATATTCCTCTTTTTGCAGCTTGACAAATCGCATTTTGTTCTGCATGTACAGTTCTAACACAATGCTGACTTATATTTCCGTCCTCATGCATCATTTTTTTCATTAAATGACCAACTTCATCACAATGCTTTAATCCAGCAGGACTTCCCACATAACCAGTTACAAGTATTTGATTGTCTCTAGCAATAACACATCCTGAACGACCTCTATCGCAAGTTGCTCGTTTAGCAATTGTTCTTGCAACTTCCATAAAATATTCATCCCAAGTAGGTCTTTTATATTGCTCCATATTACTCATTTATTTCTATTACTCCTAAAAAAAGCGATTATGCTTTTTTATTATAACATAATCGCTTTTGTAATCAAACATTAAGAAATGTTATGTTAACCATTCGTGATATTTTCGTTATATATGCAATTTTATATTAATATGTAACTTCACCATCATGTGTCAATAAACTTGAAGAAATAACATTTTCTTGTTTTGCAATTTCTCCAATGAGCATTGATTCAGAAGAAGTTCTAACTTCAATTACTAAATCAATTTTATTATCCATTAAGCTTCTACTTTTTACTGTATAATACTTACAATACTTTTTTACAATTTCAATTATTGAATTTTCTGAATCATAGCCATTACAATTTATCATAAGAATTTTAGGTGCTTTTCCAACTGGAATTTTTTCAAATAAATATAAAAATATCACCATAAAGAAAGCCAGAATACATGCTATTTCAGCAATTCCTGCTCCACAAATAATACCAGTTGCAATTGACCAAAACAAAAAAACTAAATCCATAGGTTCTTTTATTGCCGTTCTAAAACGAACAATCGATAAAGCACCTACCATACCTAAAGAAACAACAATACTCGACTGAATTGTTAAAATTATCGATGTAGTTATTATAGTTATTAACGATAAAGCAATGTTAAAAGTTTTAGAGTAAAAACTTTTTTTCGTAATAATTCTGTATGTAGTAAAAATGAACAATGCAAAAATTGCAGAGATTGTCATTATTATAACAATATGTTGTGGAGACATATCATATCTTGTAAAACCTTGTATAAATGACTTCTTAAAAATATCCTTAAAACTTGTCATAAAATTTCTCCTTGCATTTTATTTTATTTGTAATCCTTTAGGATTGTATTTACGGCATAAATAAAATTTTGAAAATGCTGTTTGAGTTAATTCCCCAGTTTGTAATATTTCATATATAAAATCTGGAAGAAACTCATCAAATTTTACTTCTAATAAATTTGCATAACTCCTTAAAATAGGTCTTCCAATCACAGACTTTTTAAAAAAATTATGATAATCAAATGAACTTTTTATATCTCTGTCAAATGTAATTCTTACATTACCTTGATTCCATATGTAAGGAACTCGATTATAATCAACAATAACTGCTGGTTTTAAATTTCTAAGTTTAGTTTGTAAATAAAATTTTTTATACAAATAAGTATCATTATCATTTACATCAAGGCTTTTTCCCTCTAATAATCGAACGCATCTTTCATATGAAATTGGTGTGGAACTTTTATAGCATTTAGAATTTTGTTTTTGCTTTAACTCTAATTGAATTCTGCTAGAATCTCCATTATAAATTCTAATTCTAAATTTTTCTCTTGGGTCAGTACCGTTCTCATTTTCAAAATAACATGAATTATACATATCATCAAAATACAAAGACCTGATATTATAAAATCCCTTTTCACCAACATGCTTATCTTTTTTTAAAAGATGATTTGTCTTTTGTTCTAGATAAAAGAGAATTCTTTCTTGAGTTAAAAATTTTAATTCATGTCTATATTTTTTATTTACATTATTCATATTTTTAAATTTTTACCGAACAAATGGTAACTTTTTCTATATTATTACCGAATATTCGGTAACATGTCAATTGCTATTTTACTTATAAGAAGTTATACTGAACAAATGAAAATAAAGAGACATTCATTTTTTTTCACTTTTTTTATTCTATTTTTCATTTTTGCTTTTTTGTTTGCATTTTACATGAGTAAAGAAAATTATATTTCCTTAGAAAAAATAGAACTCTTAAATTTACCAACATTACATATTCGTACAAATAGCGATAAACCTATAACATCAAGAGAAAATTATATTACTGCAGAAATTACAATCGACAATATTCATGCAAAAGGTAAAATTAGAGGGAGAGGTAACAGTACTTGGGAAGCAAGAAAAAAACCATATTTGTTAAAACTAGACAAACCTATTTCGCTATTAAACATGACAGAATCACGAAAATGGGTATTATTGGCAAATATGACAGATAATACTTCCCTACGAAATGCATATTCTACATATTTGTCTAAAAATGTTTGGAATTCCTTTTTATGGACTCCAAATTATGAATTTGTTTTTTTATTTGTAAATGGCCGTTTTGATGGTTTATATCAAATTTATGAAAAAATAGAAATTTCCTCACAAAAATTAGATATTGCTCCTGAGGGTTTTTTAGTTGTAACAAACACAAGAGATACAAAACCATATAATTTTAAAACTGAAAAAGGAATTTCTTTCAGTCTATATGATCCAAAAAATGTTGAAAAACAGCAGTTTGAAAAGGAAAAAAATTACATAAATTTTATTGAAACAATTCTTTTTTCAGAAAACTTTTCCAATCCTACAATTGGTTGGCGTAAATATATTGATGAAGATTCACTTATTGATTGGTATTTACTTAATGAATTCACAAATAACCGAGATGCTAGATTTAGAGATTCTTGTTACATGTTCTATAATCCAAAAGATGAAAAATTACATATGGGCCCAATTTGGGATTTTGATATCAGCATGGGGAATAATCATTATCCTGAAAATTTTAAATATGATGTTTGGTGGATAAAAGAAGAAGCCTTATGGTATAAGAGACTTTTTGAGGATAAATCATTTGTTTTACAATTAAAAAGTAGATGGAATGAAAAATATCCAGAACTAACTAAATCAGTTATTTGGCTAAAAAAATACGCAGAAACAATGAAAGAATTCGTTCAGCTAAATGATAATATATGGCAAGGTATAGGACATTATCAATGGCCAGGAGCAGTAGATTGGTATAAAAGAAAAACAGTACAAGATGAATATGATTATCTGTTTAATTGGATTGAACAAAGAATTTTATGGATGAATACAGAAATTAACAAACTATAAAACAAAGGAGATTAAATTGAAAGTTGCAATAGTTCATGATTGGTTAGTAAATTATGGTGGTGCAGAACGAGTTGTAGAAGCACTACTTTCCATATATCCAGAAGCAGATATATTCACACTTGTGTATGATGAAAAAAAAATGGGCAAAATATTTCCAAAAGAGAAAATTCATACTTCGTTTATTCAAAAATGGCCCTTATCTACAAAAATTTACACAAAATTGCTTTCTTTTATGCCGAAAGCATTTGAATCATTTGATTTTTCAAATTATGACCTTGTTATATGTTCTTCATCATGTTGTGCAAAAGGTATAATAACATCCCCTAAAGTTCCACATATAGCTTACATTCACTCACCTATGAGATATGCATGGGATCAATACTTTGAATACAAAAAAAACAGTGGAAAACTAACTAAATTTTTTATGGAAAAGTGGATTCCCTCAATTAGGTTATGGGATTATATTTCAAGTCAAAGAATTGACACATTAATTGCAAATTCAAACTATATACAAAGACGAATAAAAAAATATTGGAACCTTCAAAGTCAAGTAATTTATCCACCTGTAGATACAAATCGACTTCTTCCAAATAATGAAAAATCAGAAGATTTTTATGTGGTTTTTAGTAGATTTGTTCCGTATAAACGAATAGATTTAGCAATATCCGCTTGTGGAAAAACAAACCGAAAACTTGTAGTTATCGGAAGTGGAAGCCAAGAAGACGAATTAAAAAAACTTGCATCGACTTATAAAAATAATAATATTGTATTCACAGGACGAATATCAGACAAAGAAGTTAGTAGTTATTTACAAAAATGCAAAGCGATGATTTTTTCGGCTGAAGAAGATTTTGGAATCATCCCAGTTGAAGTTCAGTGTTGTGGTCGTCCCGTTATTGCATTTGGAAAAGGCGGTGCATTAGAAACTGTTATAAACAAAAAAACAGGTATTTTTTTCTATGAACAAACAGTAGATTCTTTAATAAAAGCATTGGATGAATTTGAACAACTAGAAAAAGAAGATACTTTCAATTCTGAAACTATTAGAAAGCACGCAGAAACATTTTCAACAGAAAGATTCTGTACTGAATTTAAGAAAATTGTAGACAAAACTATAGAAGGATTAAATCGCTAAAATGAAATTAGTTATTGATTGCAGAATGTTAGATTCAGGAGGAATAGGATCCTTTTTATCTGAATTAATACCTTTTTTAATAAAAGAACATGATTGCTTATTAATCGGAAATGAAATCAAATTAGAAAGTTATAAAAATTACAAAAATGTAAAAATTCTCAATTGTAATATTAAGCCATTTTCGTTAACTGAATTACTACATTTTCCAAAAGAACTTTTAACAATAATCAATACCTATGATAACTATTTTACTCCATATTGTAATATTCCTAGTGGAATAAAAATTCCTATTTATTCAACAATTCACGATATTGTTTTTTTAGATATTCCAAATATTACCAGTTTTATTGGAGTAAAAGTTCGAAAATTCTTTTATCAGAGAGCAATTAATAAATCAAAAAAAATATTTACTGTATCAAAGTTTTCAAAAAAAAGAATACAAAAAAAGCTCAACTGCAAAAATAAAGATATTATAGTTGTATATAATTCTGCTCCTTCATATTTGCAAACAAAATCTGAAATAAATTCAAAAATCGAAGACATAATTTTATTTATTGGTAACATAAAAAAACACAAAGGATTATCAACTTTATTAGATGCATACGAAATTGCAAAAAAAAATGGATTAACTTCAAAGTTAACAATTGTTGGAAATTCTAAAAATTTTAGAACTGGTGATAAAAACATAATAAAAAAAATACAACAGGAAGAATTAAAAGGTAATATTGTTTTTACAGGAAAAATATCCAATGAAGAACTAAAAAATCTATATTCAATTTCAAAGTATATAGTTCAGCCATCATTTTATGAAGGTTTTGGTATTCCACCTTTAGAAGCAATGTTCATGGGAACTCCTGCCCTAATATCAGATATAGAAGTTTTTAAAGAAATATATCATGATTTTCCAGTTACATTTTTTAGAGTTGGAGATCCTGAAGATTTGGCAAAAAAAATGATTTTAATGGATACTACAAGAATTAATTTAGGAAAACTTTGTGACTATTATTCCTATGAAAATTCTGCCCAAATAATTAATCGTGCAATTTATGGACTTATTTAAGTATATATTGTAAAATTAGAGTTCTATATGACTGAGAAAGATTTTTTAAATTATTTTAACTTAAAATATTGGAAAACAAGTTCATTCACCTCTGGAATCGTATTAATGATTTGTGATTGCATGATGGTTATGCTTTCTATTGGAACTAGTTTTTTTATAATAAATCTGTTAAATCATAGTTGGATAAATTTTAGGTCATTCATAAACTATTGGGTATATTTATTTCCAATGCTTGCAGTTTTTTATGCAGCAGGTTTATATCCAGGAATATCATTACCCCCTGCTGATGAAGTTAAGAAATTTGGGATTTGTTCCTTTTTTTGTTTTTGTGGAATAGCTATTTCAATTGCTGTAGAAAAAATTGACGATAAATTACCTTTGTTTATTGCATTGCTTTTTGCAGTGCCATTTGCAACCATTTTTTTACCTTCTGGACGAGAAATATCTCGCCATATTTGTGCAAAGAAAAAGTGGTTTGGAGTTCCAGCTATTATTTTAGTAAAAGGTGATAGTGGCAATTTTATTATTGACCGTTTAATAAATAGACCTGACTTAGGTTACAAACCAGCAATGGTTATCGATCAGACTGCAAAGGAATTTCGATTATATAAAGATATTCCTGTTTATCCTCTATCTTCAACGTTAAGTGATATTATTGTCCAAACAGGAATAAAAGTTGCAATTATTTGTGAATGGGACGAGGAACTCTCATTAATAAACTCTTATTTTAGATATGTTATTTCAGTTCCTAAAATTAACAACAAAAATAATATTGATACAAATTTAAGAGATTTTGGTGGAATATTAGCATTTTCATCTACAAACAATCTCACAAAAAAAATAAGTTTATTTCAGAAAAGAATATTAGATCTTGGTTTACTTTTTATTTCTGCACCAATAACAATTCCTTTAGTTCTTATTGTTTCAATTATTGTAAAGATAACAAGTCCTGGTCCTATTTTCTACGGTCATAAAAGAGTAGGAAAAAACGGAAAGGAATTTAAATGTTGGAAATTTAGATCTATGGTAATCGATGCTGATAAACAATTAGAAAAAATATTGGCAGAAAATCCAGAAATGCGAGCAGAATGGGAAAAAGATAGGAAATTTTCAGATGATCCTCGTGTAACAAAAATTGGTAAAATCCTTAGAAAGACAAGCATTGATGAAATTCCTCAATTTTTCAATGTACTTATGGGAGAGATGAGCTTTATTGGTCCAAGACCTGTTACTACTCCTGAATTAGAAAAATATGGCGATAAATCAGATTTTATATTGTCAGTTCAACCAGGGCTAAGTGGAATGTGGCAAATTTCAGGAAGGTCAGACACAGGATATGAAGAGCGAATTACATTAGATTCGTATTATATTCGAAATTGGTCAATGTGGCTTGATTTATGGATTATAATTAAAACAATTTATGTTGTTGTAAAAGGTAAAGGTGCATATTAATAATGAAACGTTTTAGCTTTTTTCTCTTTTTTGTAATATCTACTTCATTTATATTTGCAGAACGATATCAAATTAAAGATGTAAGATACTTCATTAGTGGAATGACAAGAGAATACGCTTTAGAAAAGATAGTTGATATTGAAAAAGATAGAATTTTTGAATCTTATGAAGAATTTCGTATTTATATTGACGACTTAACAAACCAATTCAATAGTGAGCGCAATTTATCTTCTGCAATTGTAAATGTAAGTTATGATCCTACTTTATCTGAAAAAAATATTTGTTTTACAACTTTAAATATAATGACTCAAGATTCTAAACATTTTTTGGCACTTCCCTATCCAAAATATGATTCCAACGAGGGATTTCTTCTTAAATTAAAAATGAAAGATACAAATTTCCTTGGAACAATGGAAACTTTGGATTTTGATTTAAATTTTGCAATTGAACACAATGATGATGAAAATAAAGATGATGTCGTTTTTGGTGTTAATTTTGATTATGATTACCCTTTTAAATTATGGAAAGTTGACTCATCATGGAATAATACATTTAGCATTGATTATACTATGGGTGAAACAAAACCAGAATTTGAATATGAAACAGGATTTACTTTCTCAATTCCTTTTTCTACATATTCTTTACAAATTGATTTTACTCAAGGAATCGAAAGAAATTTTGATTATTTAGAATATGACGATGACTTATTTTATACAGAATATGCAAAATTCTCTATTCCAATCACTGTTGCAAATATTGACAATTGGGGAAAAGTAGAATGGACTCCATTCGTGGATTATACATTAAATTGGGATGATAATGGCATCGAAGAATTAAACGAAGATTTGACAAGTCCGATTTTTTCTGTAGGACACGAAATTTCTTCTGGGCGAATTAGTTGGATTGGAAACTTCAGACAAGGTGTTGATTTTACTATTTCACAGAATTTAGGATATAACTATCAAAAATCTGAATATTTAGCAAGTGTAAACGGTTCTATATCATTACACAAAGCTTTTAAGTATTTTGGATTTAGCAGTAGAATACAAGGTTTTGGACATATAAATAAAACAGAAAAGATTGGTTCCTATTTGAGAGGAATTAAAGACGATCAAGAATATAAAGATCTTGATATTGAAGCATTAAAAGTTAAAACAGCAATAGTCTGCAACATAGACATTCCAATTAAAATAATGAAAACAAATTGGAACGGTTGGACAGAAAGCTTATTTGGTGAAGAATCATGGATTGCAAACAATTTCCGTTGGATGAGATATTTTGATTTTGAATTGCAAGTTGTTCCTTTTTTTGATTTTGCATTGTCAAATAATTTACAAACAGAAAGAACTTTCAGTATTCTTGACGGATGGTATGCAGGAGGCTTAGAAGTTTTAGTTTACCCTGCAAAATGGCGCAGTTTAGTTGTTAGAGCAAGTGCAGGTGTTGATGTAGGAAGAAAAATTATGCCAAAAGTTGTTTCTCCTCTTATAGATACTTGGTGGAGAAGCGAATGCTCTGCATTTGAATTATATATTGGAATTGGATTACACTACTAAAAATGATTATAATTAATGGCGATTTTTTTTGTCGTAGTTTAACGGGAATAGAAAGATTTGCGTATGAAACTTGTAAAAGATTAGACAATTTAATCTCTAAAGATGAAATATCTATTTTTATACCAAATAATGCTAAGATTATTCCTAATTTTAAAAATCTCAAAGTAATAAAGTCTAATAAAAGTTGTAAGATATTTCCTTTATGGGAACACATAACGTTTTCAAATTTTGTAAAAAAACAAAAAGCTATTCCATTAGATTTTGCAAATGTCACACCAATATTTAATCCGGGAATTGTATTTATACATGATATATATGCTAAAATTTATCCCCAAGATTTTAAAACTTTAAAAGAAAAGCTAATTCGTCTTTATATGTGCGTTATGTATCATACTGCTGTAAAACGTGCTAAGAAAATTATTACAGTCTCAAACTTTAGTAAAAATCAGATTTCACAAAGTTATAAAATTCCTATAGAAAAAATATCTGTGATTTATAACGGATGGGATCATTTCAATAACATAAATCCAGATTTAACAATATTTGAAAAATTTCCAAATCTTAAAAAAAAGCAATATTACTTTACATTAGGTAGTTTACAAAAAAGAAAAAATTTAAAATGGATTTTTTCATATGCGAAAAATAATCCTAATGAAATATTTGCTATATCAGGAAAAGTAATTTCTGGAATGGAAAGTTCAAATCTTTCAGAATTAAATAAATTAAATAATGTTACCTTATTAGGTTATTTATCAGATAAAGAAGTAAAAGCCCTTATGGAGAATTGCAAAGCATTTATTTTTCCTTCATATTACGAAGGCTTTGGAATTCCTCCTTTAGAAGCCCTTTCTTGTGGTGCAAAAATCGTAATAAGTAATTCAGCATCTTTGCCAGAATTATACGGAGATTGTGCATATTATATCGACCCATTTAATTCAAATATAAAAATTGATGAACTTTTAAAAGAAAAGGTTCAGTCTCCAAATTTATTATTAGAAAAATATACTTATTATAATGCCGCAAAAGAATTATATAAACTATTAACTGAAATTAAATAAAAAAACTAGAATTCTCAATTTTTTAAGATTATTTTACTTGTATGAACAAATAAGGCCTTAAATGTTCGTAATAATCTTATAAAATACAGGAGAATTATATGGCTCTTCATATTCCTTCCCACCATCAAAAAGATGATGATTTATGTTATAACACAATAACAATTAATCCATTAAACAAATATAAAATTCCAGAACATGAAAATAATCCACAAATTATTTATCAATTAATTTCTGATGAATTATTGCTTGATGGAAATTCAAAACAAAATCTTGCCACATTCTGTCAAACTTATTCTGATACGGAAATTCATAAACTTATGGATAAATGTATTGATAAAAATATGATTGATAAAGATGAATATCCACAAACGGCAGAAATAGAAGAACGTTGTGTAAATATTATTTCTGATTTATGGCACGGAAAAAAAGGTCAATCGATAGGAACATCTACAACTGGCTCTTCAGAAGCTTGCATGTTAGCAGGAATGGCTATGAAATGGAGATGGAAAATAAAAAGACAGGAAAATAACAAAAATTGCAATAAACCAAATTTAGTATGTGGACCAGTACAAGTATGCTGGCACAAATTTGCCAAATACTGGGATATTGAACTAAGAGAAATACAAATGGAAAAAGATTCATATATTTCAACATCAAAGAAAATAATTGAATTATGTGATGAAAACACAATTGGTGTAGTATTAACATTAGGAACAACATTTACTGGACAATACGAACCTATTAAAGATATTTGTAATGCTTTAGACATTTTTGAAAAAAATACTTCATTAAATATCGATATACATGTTGATGCTGCATCAGGAGGATTTCTAGCACCTTTTTGCAATCCAGATTTAATATGGGATTTCAGATTAGAACGAGTTAAATCTATAAGCACATCAGGTCATAAATTCGGTTTGACTCCATTAGGATGTGGCTGGGTTATTTGGAAAGACAAAAAATATTTACCTGATGATTTAATCTTTAATGTAAATTATTTAGGTGGCAACATGCCCACTTTCGCAATTAATTTTTCAAGACCAGGAGGTCAAATAATCTGCCAATATTATAATCTTATTAGATTGGGCAAAGAAGGTTATAAACGAATACAGTCAAATTGTTATAAAATTGGGAAAAAATTAGCTGACCAAATAAAAACATTAAATCTATTTGACATAATTTATGAATCAGATCCTAAAATAGGCATTCCAGCAGTTACTTGGAAATTAAAAGAAAATATTTCAGTTCCTTTTACGCTTTATGATTTATCAGATCTGCTAAGAGAACGAGGATGGCAAATTCCTACATATTCATTACCCAAAAACTGCGAAAATGAAACTATTCAAAGAGTGTTGATAAAATATGGATCAAGCTATGATTTTATTGAGCTTTTATTTAATGATTTGAAAAATGGAATAAATAAACTTACACAATTCCCACCATCAAATAAACAAATAAAAAAAGGAGGATTTAATCATGGAAAATAAAAAGTACATTTCAACAATTGCTATGGCGTTTATGACCGCCGCCGCAATAATAAGTTTAAGAGGCTTGCCATTAATGGCTGCTGAAGAACTTACAATGTTTTTTTACATCGGATTTGCAACACTATTTTTCTTAATACCTGCTGCATTAGTTTCAGCCGAATTAGGTAGTACTTTTGCTATAAAAGAGGGCGGA
Source organism: Treponema sp. (assembly GCA_017938365.1). Classification (GTDB taxonomy): domain Bacteria; phylum Spirochaetota; class Spirochaetia; order Treponematales; family Treponemataceae; genus Treponema_D. The sequence continues at coordinate 115,959 of JAGBBT010000094.1, read as the reverse complement.
ATATATGTTTGGGTAAGTTCTGCATTCGGAAAAAAAATTGGTTTCACAGCAGTTTGGTTACAATGGATTCAAAATGTAGTTTGGTATCCAACAGTTTTAGCATTTTCTGCAGCCGCAATATCTTATGGAATTAATAAGCCAGAGTTAGCAAATAATGGAATATTTACAGGTATATTTATCATTTTATTTTATTGGATTGCTACTATTATAGCTTTTAAAGGAACAAATTTTCTTTCAAAAGTTACAAGCTATGGATTTATTATAGGAACTGTAATACCAGGATTAATTGTAATAGTTTTAGGATTAATTTGGGTTCTAAATAAAAATCCAATTGGTTTCGAAAATCTTACAATTGAAGATACAACGGTTTCTTCAATAATTAATGGTACTGTAAAACCAAGGATTCTTCCTAATTTCAAGGACTTTAATAATATTTCATTTTTATCTGGCATAATTCTTTTGTTTGCAGGAGTTGAAGTTCAAGCAGTTCATGTAAATGAAATGAAAAATCCTAAAAAACAATACCCATTAGCAATTTTAATTGCTTCATTAATTGTATTCATATTGTTTACATTTGGTTCACTTTCAATCGCAGCAGTCGTTCCAAATTCCCAATTAAAAATTGAATCAGGATTAATGCAAGCATTGTCAACAATGTTAAATAATATAAAACAAGGTTGGTTTATATACATATTATCTTTTTGTATATGTTTTGGAGCTTTAAGTGGAGTATTATCATGGATTTCAGGACCAAGTAAAGGTTTATTAAGTACAGCAAACGATGGTATTCTTCCAACTATTCTTTCAAAAACAACAAAAAATGGAGCTCCAAAAACGATGTTGTTATTACAAGGAATAATAGTAACGATTTTAGCAAGTTTATATTTCTTTATGAAAGATGTAAGTGTAGCATTTTTCTTATTGTCTGCATTAACTATTGCTGTTTACATAATCATGTATATTTTAATGTATTTATCAGCCATAAAACTGAGAATAACACAGCCAAACCTTGAAAGACCTTACAAAGCTCCCTTTTTATATTTAATTTCTGTAATTGGCATTGTCGCATCATTTTTTGCATTGATATTATCATTTATACCACCATCTCAATTACCAATAGGAAACCCAACTTCTTATATCATTATTGTTACTATAGGAACTATCGGATTTTCAATAATACCTTTATTCATTTCAAGAAAATAAATAAAGGTGTGCTCTAAAAGGAAAATATCTTTTTAGAGCACACCTTTTAAATTTTATTCAAATAAAACTATACTAATGCTACTTAGAAACCGATTGACCAGCCCCTGCATATTTAGAAACATTAGATTTAGCATTTGAAGCTGATTCCAACGAATAACTATATGATGGACTAAATGGTTTTGAAGATGATGTTGATGATTTACAACCACCTGAAGAACTATCAGAATTACCACTTATATAAAGAGTTCCATAAGAATCTTTAAAGCTATATTTTATTCCACTACCAAAATAGTTATTTTCTGCAACAATTAATGCATTCTTTCTTACACCACACGCATACTGATTTGCATATGTAGGACTCGAAGAATCATAATAATTATTAAACATATGTAATTTGGCGTTGCGAACCATAGGTAAGCGCTGACCACAATTATAGAAGTAATTATGATGCAATGTAATTGTGCGAGTTGAATTACTACCATCGCTATCACTTGAACCAATTAACATAGTCTTATCATGATCTTGAAATTTACAATATGAAACAACGATATTCTTTACGGAACCTTTCATATCACACATACCGTCGTATGTCTGCCATTTTTCAGAAGTAGAACCACCTGTTTTTACAGTTGTAAGTTTCATTGTATCCTTAAAAGTACAATGATCAATCCAAATATTATTTGAAGAACCTTGGATTACTACATTATCATATTGAGCATTATACCCATCATCTTCTTCATGGTGAGGGAATGGATCATATGCATCTTGTAAAATAAGATTACGAAGTGCTACATTTGACACACTAGAAATATTAATCATTCCACCTTTAATTCCAGAAGACGAAGTTAAACCAATAATATGTGTATTAGAAGCAACATTAAGTTTTATCATATTTCCATAAGCAGTATTACAAGCCCATAAATACGATCCAAGAGAACTTTCAGGACTAGAAGAAGAACCATCTTCTGTAGAAGTAGAACATGATTTTGCATAAGCAGTAATAAAAGAAGAATATGATGTGTATTTGCTAGAAGTTTTTTCTTTTACAATCGAATTTAATCCTGATGTTGCAGCACCTCCTGTAGTAGGAAGATAACCATTTGACATATCAATCATTCCATTAACATAAATAATATAATTACCTTTTTTTGCATATGTTATTAAATCAGAACGATTAGAAACAGTTACAGTATTAGAAGGTTTTGAAATACTTGCATAACCAACTGGCTTGTCATTAACAGAAATACTACCAGAAGAACTTGATGACGAAGAACTAGATGATGATCCAGAAGATGAACCAGACGAACTAGATGAAGAAGCTCCTATTGCAGTCTTTATGTAAAAAATCTGAATTGCAGAACCTGTAGACATTAATGTATAAGTTCCACTAGAAGAAACACTAAATTCATAAGATGAAATTGAAGAAGATGTATTTTTTTTACTTAACTGAGAACCACTAGAATTATACAAAGCTAAATAACGTCCACTGGCACCAATTGCATAAACTGTTATAACAGCAGAACCATTTGTAGAAAATTCAACACATCGATACTTTCCTACACTTCCTCCACCACCGAGATTCAATGACTGAGCAAATGTTTTTCCTCCAAAACTCTGTGAATTATAAGGCACTGTAACAGTTTTTGAAGATGTCGCATAAATCTTATAATTTCCTTTGGAAAAAGAAGATGTAAATGTTCCATGAGTTAAATCATCAGCATACAATGAAGAAACTCCAGTTATTGTAGCACGAGCATCATTTTCAGTAGAATCTACCGAACAAATATCCATGTTACATCCAACAGCTAATAAAGAAACAACAATAGAAGTACAAAATAATTTAAATAACTTAGCCTTTTTCATTAAAATCCTCCAAAAGGTTAAATATCATTTTCATTGATATTATTACAACAATTTTGAAAGATTTTCATACGACGTTTTAAACTTTAACGACATCTTAATAATTATAATTATATTAAAAAAGTATTTTTTTATATAATTATAAGCAAAATTTATATAATTTTTTTTATCTTATAAAAAAAAGCCTGTGTAAGAATATTTTATATAAACAAATACAGAAAAAACTAATTTATTCTAGTCGATGCTAAAGTTCTAATATAAGAATCAGGACAAGCTACGGAAATATCAGTATAAAGTTTTCGTGCAAAAACCAATTTACCTGACTTTCCAACACTATCACTAAATTCAAAAAACATTTTCCAAATATTATTATCCATTCCCCATTTTACAATATCATCATATAAGGAACATTTATACAAAAAATCAGCAAAAGTAAAATACTTATAACTTGGATCTTTTTCAACTATTATATTATATATATGTGTAAACGCTTCTACAGAACACAATGCATAACATTTTAATGAACTTTCACTATCTCCTTTTTTTTCGTATAGGTTTGCAAGTTCATAGATTGCTCTTATAGAAAAATTACTTTCAGCTCTGTAAAGCATAAAAAATTTATCAACATTAGCTTCAGAATCTGTATCAATAGTTCTAAGTAACGCTGATTGTAAAACAGTATCTCTAAAGTTCTCATCTTTATCTAGTATTAACAAAAGAAGTTTTTCCAATTGTTCATAATCTTCAATTTCTTTTGCTAGATTAACCATTGCATATAAAATTTCATACTCAAAATCTGGAATATCTAAGTATTTTGCTTCTTTTCTAGCAGATTCAAAAAATTTTTGAGCTGTAATATATTCACCTTCCAACTGATAAATTCGACCAATTAAAAAGTCAGCTTCTGGATAAACCTGCTTTGCCTTAAGCCAAGAAAGTAATTCATAAACAGAGTTATTAAAAAATTCACTTCCATAAATCTTAATATAATTATCAATAATTCTTAAAGATTCTTTTTGTTCTCTTTCTTGTAAAACAGGAATTACATCTTTAAACTCTTCTCCTACCCTTTTTACTTGACGAGGAGAAAGAGATATATCTAACATATTGTACTCATATAATAATTCTTCTTTTCGTTTAGACTTTGCTTTATTACAGAGATTCAAGGAAACTCCATAATTTGCATTATCGAATTCTACTTGTGCAGTTTCTAGAATTTTCCAAGAAAACTCCGAATTTTCAGTTTGAGCAAATAAATCAAAAGAAAAAAGCAAAATACAAAAAACGAAAAGATTTTTTTTCATAAAGATTTCAACTCCTCTTCAAATACTTTATCGGCATCTTTCATATCAATTGTTCTAACTATTTGCCCTTTTTTAAAAATAATAGCTTTATCACCAGCACCTGCAATTCCTATATCAGCATGTTTTCCTTCTCCAGGACCATTAACAACACATCCCATAACTGCAACAGTAATGTTTTTTTTCATAGACAAAAGTTTATTTTGCCATCTAGACATAAAACCATGTACATCAAACCCCATTCTTCCACAACGAGGACAGCTTACAAGTTTTACCCCGCCTTCTCTCTTTCCACATTCCCTTAGGATTTCTAATCCCGTTATAACTTCATTTTCGGGAGATGAAGATAAACTAACACGTATAGTAGAACCAATGCCTTCTTTTAAAAGATGACTAAAAGCTAATGTGGATTTTACAACCCCTGTAATTAAAGGACCTGCTTCAGTTACACCAACATGTAAAGGGATATCATACTTTGATGCAAAATCTTCATTCGCCTCAATAGTTTCTAAAACAGAAGAAGCCTTCATACTAACAACAAATTGATCAAACTTTAATTCATCAAAAATTTCTGCCTCTCGTGCTGCTGTCATACTTAATGCAACGGCACGACTTAATTCCTTTTTTCCTACTAAATCTGCTAAATCATGAGGGAGCGATCCAGAATTAACACCTATTCTTATTGCAACCCCCTTATCTCGACAACCGTTTACAACTGCTTCAACCCTATCTCTAGCTCCAATATTTCCAGGATTGATTCTTATAGCAGCCACAGGACCTTCTAAACATTTAAGAGCTAATCTATAATCAAAATGAATATCAGCAACTAATGGTATATTTGATAATTTACAAATTTCAATAAAACTTTCAGCACTTTCCATATCAGGCACTGCGAAACGAATTATATCGCAACCTAACATTTTCAATTCATTTATTTTTATTAATATCTGATGCAGTTTTTCGTTATCATTTTTTACATCGATAATACTTTCTTTCCACATTGTCTGAATTGTTACAGGGGCATCTCCACCTATTCCAATTCTTTCTGTATTACCCATTCCACCTATAAAAATCTTTCTTGGACTATAAAATTTCTTTTCCATAATACTTGATTATACAACAAATTAATTCAAAAAAAAAGGCACTTCATAAAGAAGTGCCAAACAAACTAAATTATACAATTTAGCCTAATGCAACCATAGAGAATACCATAGCAAACAAGGCAACAGTTTCACAAAGACCTACAACCATAATATACTGTGAGAATCCTTTTCCTGTTTCACCAAGAGCATCAGAACCTGATGCACCAGCTTTACCTTGAGCAATAGCTGAAACACACATTGCTAAACCAGAACAAATTCCTATTCCAAGTTTAAAACCAGCATCAGCTGCAGATGTCATCATTGTCTGCATAAGCAAAAAACCATAAATAGTCTGAGTTAATGGTGCTCCGGCAAAAACTGTTAAAATAAATGGAGCTGGTTTATTAGACATATAGCATCGTTTCCAAGCACCAATCGCAGCCTGTCCAGCAATCATAATACCAATTGCAGAACCAAAAGCAGCAATACCCATTACAACAGCACAACCTAAACTTCCTAAAAATTCCATAGTATTTTTCTCCTATTAATTATTCTATATTTTAACCGACTGAATATTTTATCAATCGGATTTTTAATTATTCTTTGAACGGATTATATTTAAATCCTGTCCAACTCATTCCTAAATGCGATGAAAACTCAAGAGTATTTAAACGCACACCATGAACGATTACAGAAAGAACATTTAATATCATATTCAATCCATGACCAACAAATAAAATCAATAACGCAAATATAAACATTATTGCATGCCCTAACATTGGACCCGCCATTTCGTTTACAGTCGCACTAATTGCACCACCAGCTAAAGCAACAGCCCAAAGTCTGATATACGATACAATATCACTAAATATGTTTACTACTCCTAAAAGTACAGAAACAATATTTTTACAACTTTCAAGTATACTCTTTCCTATACTGTTTTCATAGTTTGAGAAAACGAAACTTAAAACAAATCCTACTCCAATTAATCCAATACAAAGTAATGGAACTGGAATAGTATTAAACAAATAATAAGTTTCCTCGGTTTCTCCAAGAGGGAAACGCCTTCCATCAACAACCATACTTAAAACAACATAAAACATACCCCAAAGCTGCAACATTGAACCAAGTTCACCAAAAGCTCTAAGTGATTTTATATTCTTGATAATTCCCTTAAAATGAGCCACAGTTAGTTGAATTAAAGCTAAAGCAAAACAGAAAATCTGAAGATTTTCTTTAACCCAAGCTTCATTAGTTAAAAATGAAATAGGAGAACTGTTTCCCATTATATCTTTAGCATTCCCAACTGAATTTGATAAACATGGAATTGACAATTTTTTTACAAAGTCTGGTAACTGTTCAGGAGAAAGACCAAACCAAGTACAAGTTATTGCCCCCCAAGCCATAGTTGCAAATCCTAAGAGCGATAATAAAAATACAAATGGCTCTGGACTTTTCTTTTTCAAAATTGAAGGAATCATGGCAACAAAACTAATACATAATAAAATTGCCCCATAACCTCCATCACCAAAAATCATTCCAAAGAAAATTGTAAAGTATAATAAAAACCAGTTTGAAATATCATACTCATTATACCCAGGAACAGTACCAAGAAAATCTGTTACAGGATAAATCAAACTAACGAGTTTATTATTCTTTAATTTTGTTGGAACATTATCTTCATCAGTTGGATCAGAAACAGCAATTCCCCATGCTTGTGCCTTAGCCAATTCGACAACAGGAGACAAATCTTCTGTTGGAACATATCCCGTCAACCAAGAAAGTTTTACAGTAGAATCACATTCTTCAAGACCCATTCCACTAAAAAGATTTTCAAACTCAACCTCTTTAGAAATCACACTTAACAAATTATTCAATGATGTTAAATATTTTGCACAGTCTTTTAATTCTGCCTCAATAGACTTTATCCTATCAAAATTAGCTTTAATAACATTAGCCAATTCTTCTGTTGCCATTCTAGGCATTACAACTTCATAAGCTTCAGGACACAAACCAGAAGGTCTTTCTCCAGCAGGTTTAGAATAATCAGTCAAAACTAAAATGCGAGATTGAGACTTATCTTTATTAACAAGAACAGTAGATAATTCTTCAGATATAGAATCATACTTATCAGAAGGAATTTCATACATATAAAGATAAACACCTTTTTTTTCAAGGAACTCAAAATCAGCAGGATTTACAGAACCCCATTTAGTAAAGCGTTCTAATTCGGTAGTATCTGAATTAATCTGAGATAAGCACTGTTTTTTTTCTTCTGACAGAGCTATCACTTTCTCTGCTAATTCAATAGATTGTTCATAATTTAATAGTTCAACATTTTTTTGTTTAGTAGATTTATCAAGTTTTACTTCAGATAAAATCGAATATGCAACACTAACCTTTTGCTCTTGTTTTTTATACGAAGAAAGTTCATCACTAGACCCTTGAACATCTTCAATATGAACAACACCTAACTTTCTTAAAGCCTTAAGAGACGATTTTCTGTCTTTATCTAAAATTACTAAAGAAATCTTTTTCATAGGGACTATCATTTTGTTGCCCCCTTGTTTGTATCATTATTGTCAAATGATTCCAAACGCTGCTCAATCTTCTTTTTTGAAATTTTAGATCTAACAACAGCACTTACTTGTTGATCACCTAGATAAACAGAGATTTTCTTTATATTACTTTTTGCCTCTGGAATCTTCACTTTTTCAAATAGATTTACTCTTTGTGTAGTTGTTCTAAGTTCCTGAGACAAAAGCCTAACTTGTTCATCTAAAACACTTGCTTCTAAATCTAAAGACAACGCTTTTTCCATCCTATCAGCAGCTAAATCAATCCATAAAGGAGTCTCATATAAGTCATAATCTCCTCTTGAAAAGTCAGCACCTTCATAAATAGGAATTGTAACACCAGCTATATTTCCAATACCTTTTTTTATATTACTAACTGTTACCATATCAGGCTTAAAAGCTTCTTCTTCACCAAAAACACTAATCCAAATTTTAAACTCATTCTCCAATTGAACTCGTTTTTGACGGACAGCCTTTGCTTTCGCATCTATAGTTCTGATTTCAGACTGAAGCTGTTGTTTTTTTAGAGTAAGTGTTGGAAGATAGCGCTGATACATCTTTAACGCATCTTTTTGGGCTTTTTGCTCATTTTTTGTCAGCTTAATTTTTGCCATTTAACCCACCAATTATCTAATTAGGCCAGAATTCAGCAATTAATTCAGACTTAATTCCTGTTTCATCCTTATCAAAACATTCAGATAAAATTCTCCATCCCAAATCAAGAGCCTGTTCAAGAGAAATATTTACAGACAAATCCATCATTTTTTCTTCGAAAAGTTCACCATATTTTAATAACTTTTCATCCCATTTACTCATCATAAATCCCATAGATTTTTTTTCAAGAGTATCTTTGTATGAAGAATAAAGACGAATCATAGCATCCATCAAAGCACGGTGATCATTGCGAGTTTTACCGTTTACATTCTGCTTTAAGCGAGAAAGAGAACCAAATGGCTCAATTCTACCACCTTTAAGGTAATACTGACCTTCAGTAATATAACCTGTATTATCAGGAACTGGATGAGTAACATCATCTCCTGGCATTGTAGTAACGGCTAAAACAGTTACAGAACCCGCATTATCAAAGTCAACAGCCTTTTCATATCTAGCAGCTAACTGAGAATACAAATCACCTGGATAACCTCGATTAGAAGGAACTTGTTCTTGAGTAATAGCAATTTCTTTCATACTATCAGCATAGTTAGTCATATCTGTTAAAAGAACCAAAACATCTTTATTTTGAAGAGCAAACTGTTCAGCAACAGCTAAAGACATATCCGGAATTTTTATACACTCAACTGTAGGATCAGCAGCTGTATGAACAAACATTACTGTTTTACTTAAAGCTCCACCTTCTTCAAGAGTCTTCTTAAAATATAAGAAATCATCATATTTTAATCCCATTCCACCAAGAACAATTACATCAGCTTCAGCCTGCATAGCAATCCTTGCAAGTAGCTGATTATAAGGTTCACCAGAAATAGAAAAAATAGGTAATTTTTGAGAAACAACAAGCGTATTAAACATATCAATCATTGGAATATTTGTACGCATCATTCTTTCCGCTAAAATTCTCTTCGAAGGATTAACAGAAGGTCCTCCAATAGGTTTTAAATTCTCAATTAATGTTGGTCCATTATCTCTAGATTCACCAGAGCCATTAAAAATTCGTCCCAACAAATCATCACTAAAGGAAACTTCCATTTCGTGACCTAAGAACTTAATCTGATCTCCTGTAGAAACACCTCTTCCACCTGCAAATACCTGAAGAGAAACTAAATCACCATCAATTTTGTTTACTTCAGCAAGAGATTTACCAAATCGAGTTGTAATCTCAGCTAATTCATTGTACTTAACGCCTTCAGCACGGACTGTAATAACGCTACCTGTAATAGATTCAATTCTGCTGTATACTTTATTCATGATTATTCACCGTCCTTAAGAAGTTTTTCAACTACTTGGCTTACTTTTCCGTTCTTAGAAGAATATAAACCGTCAATTTCGCTTTCTATTTTTCTAAAAGCATCACTATTTTCTTCAACATAATTCCAGTCTATAAATTTCTGTCTTAGTTGATTAAAATAAGTACGAGCTTCATCTTTATCAGACAAATCAAAGTCAGAACCAAGAATTTTAATTAATTTATCTAAATCATATTTTTGTCTTTCTACTGTCGCATTTGCATCAACAGCATCAAAAGAGTTCTGTTGAAAATAAACAGCATCAAGCATTTCTTCTTTTAAATAAACTATATAATCTTCTAAAGAAGTTCCTTCTTCACCAACAACTTTCATCATAGAGCCAACTTCAACACCATGCTGAAGAATAGAACGACAGAACGAAACTTTGTTTTCTGCAATTACCCCTGAATATTTAGACCAAGAAACAAGAGGATCAATAGCAGGATATTTACGAGCATCAGATCTTTCTCTAGATAAACCATGAAAAGCACCAACGACTTTCAGTGTAGCCTGAGTTACAGGTTCTTCAAAGTTACCTCCTGCAGGACTTACAGTACCACCAATAGTAACAGAACCTTTAGAACCATCAGGAAGGACAACCTGACCTGCACGCTCATAAAAAGCAGCAATATATGATTCTAGATAAGCAGGGAATGCTTCTTCTCCAGGGATTTCTTCCAATCGTCCAGACATTTCACGTAAGGCCTGAGCCCATCGTGATGTAGAATCAGCCAAAAGAAGAACATTTAATCCCATCTGACGATAATATTCAGCCAAAGTAACAGATGTATAAACAGAAGCTTCTCGAGAAGCAACAGGCATTGACGAAGTATTACAAATAATAATAGTACGCTCCATCAAAGATTTACCTGTTTTTGGATCTTTTAATTCAGGGAACTCAGTAAGAGTTTCTACAACTTCACCTGCACGCTCACCACAAGCAGCAATAATTACGATATCAACATCTGCATATTTAGAAGTTGTATGCTGTAAAACAGTCTTACCAGCACCAAATGGACCTGGTATACAATAAGTTCCTCCTTTTGCAACTGGGAAGAAAGTATCAATAAGTCGAACTTTTGTAACCATTGTTTCTGTAGGAGCTAAACGTTCCGAATAACAATCAATAGCTCTCTTTACTGGCCAACGAAAAGACATAGTAACATTTACATCATTTCCTTTTTCGTCTACCAAAACTGCCAAATTATCATCTAGAGTATATTCACCAGAAGAAACAATAGATTTTACAGTGTAATTTCCAAGAAGATAAAAAGGAACAAAAATTTTATGAGTAAAAGGACCTTCTGGAACAGTTCCGATATATTCACCAGCTTTTAGAACATCTCCAACTTTTGCAGTTGAAGTAAAATTCCACTTCTTTTTTCTGTCTAAAGGCTCAACATAAATACCTCTTTCTAAGAACCACCCAGCTTGCTCAGCCAATAAAGGCAGAGGATTTTGAAGTCCATCATAAACCTGTCCTAAAAGACCAGGTCCAAGTTCTGCAGAAAGTAAATCACCAGTAAACTCAACTACATCACCACATTTTATTCCTTTTGTAATTTCATAAACCTGCATTTGTGCAGTATTTCCGCGGATACGGATTACTTCACTTTTCAAGTCAGTTCCATCAACCTTAACATAGGCAACTTCGTTCATGGAAATATTTCCGTCAAATTCAACAGAAACCATATTACCATTAATACCTATTACCTTTCCTTTTGTATCCGTCATTTATTATCTCCCAAAATTTTTTCGTATATTTTTTTATAAGAAGCCATACCAGTTTCTACATCAAATTTTCTCATTCGTTGTGCTAATTTTAGTTTCAAAGCATATTCAAAAACAGAATCAACAGAAAAACTATCATTAGGACGAATACTTTCAATCAAATCTAATCTATACTTGTTCAAGAATAACTCAGCAGATAACGGACTTTCCATACCTGTTGCAGTCCTAGCAACTTGAACAATATCAGGAGAAAAGGAATTTTCATCCAATTCATATTTTTTATTGAGTTTCAAAGCCCTAATTTGAGCCAATGCAAATCTAAGAGATCTTTCTTTTTTGTACCATTCATCAACAAAAACAGACCCCGTTGACTTATAAGTTTTAGGAGGCTCTAAAGAAAGCTCCGAAAGAATTTTCATGCTTTTTTTATCAAGGAAACGAGTACATAAATCAAAAAAATACTCCTCCGTTATTGGCAGATTCCCATGAACATCTTCAACAGAAAAAGATGGCAATTGAGCCAAAAGATAATATTGATTCACTATTTAGCCGCCTCTTTCATTAAAGCTGAAACTTTTGGATTAAGATAAGCACTAAATAATTCAGCAACAGTTTCTGCAGAAAAATCATAGAATGCAGCACCATCTTTTATACCAACACGGAATCCTTTTGATAATGAATTATCAACCTTTAATGTTAATCCTTGAGAAATCTCATTCTTTAAGGAATTTTTAAAAGACGATTCTAATGTTTGTAAATCTTTTTCAGAAAGAAGAACAGAAATATCTTTAGCGTCAGAATTTTTTGTCCATTCTTTTATTATCTCAGGAATTAATTTTTCTAAAGAATCTTTAGATATAGAATCAGAAATTGTTTCGTTTACAATTGAAGATAATTCTTTTGTAACACTATCTCTAAATTGCAAAAGTAAGTTTCTACTAGCTTGTTTAATTGAATCTTCACTAGATTTTTCAAAACGATTAGCCTCTTCCTTTGCTTGATCAATAATATTTTCAGCTTCTCTTTTAGCGTTATCAATAATTCTTTTTGCTTCTTTTTCAGCATTTGAAATCATCTCAGAAGCAGAATTTTCGGCAACAGCGACTCCATCTCTCTTAATCTTATCGATTAATTCTTGTAACTGTACATCCATGTTAACCTCTCAATTTTTAAAATTTACATTTTTATTTTACATCAACAATTTAAATATATCATTAAAAAATTGAAATTAATATAAAAATTTGTTAAATTTCAGTACTTTAATTCGAGTATTTTTTGCATTTCTATAATTAAGAAAACATATCAATAGAAAACTGAACTTCTGTAGTGGTTACTTTTAACTGTGTAGCAATATCTTCTACTGAATATCCTTGTTCAAACAATTCCTTTATAGTTTCTTTTTTTTCTTTGCGCTGTATTATTGGATTATCAGAAAAAGTTATATTTGGAGCAATTTTTGGAATTGAAGCAACAGCTGTGCCATCTTGTTCTATTGTAAATTTTGTTCCTGTATTATTTACGACAGAAGGAGAATCTTCTTGTGCAAACAAATCACCTTGTTCACCTAAAGCCCTACTACCTTCTGAAGTTATATCATATGATAATTGAGAGGAAAGACCTTCCGAAGCTTTTAAATACGAACTCGCGTTTCGCTGTGCTAAAGTCTTTTTAGGACTCTCTACTCTCTGATTTTTGGCATTTATCAAATTTTTAAATACTTCACTTTCAGATTGTTTTATTAATTCTGAATGAGCAACTGCAACATGCCTATCAGCTTCTGCAATTATTGCTTTTATCTCTTTTAATTTATCTTCTATCAGATTTATATCTCTGTAAGTATTTCTATTTAAGTCTTCTATAAGATGATTTAGTTCAGTTCTTGCATCTGAAATAACATCATCAACTGTAAATAAGTTTTTAAATTTCCTTAAAAAAATCCACCAAAGTAAAATATTTATGGTACATAAAAAAAAGGCAAGAAGTGCGATTCCTATCATTTTTTTTACCTCGTAATATCTATATGCTGCCCTAAAAAAGATTCTCTGATAACATTTTCCTTATCAGATTGTTCTTGATCTGATTTCTTTTGTTTATTATCAGATCCTTCTTTATTCGAAGATCCATGACCATCAGCTTTTACTTGCCCAGACTTAGCTTCATTATCAGCAGCCTTATGAACTTGAGCTGAATTTTCAAGATTTTGACGAACAATTTTTGATTCCTGCATTGCATTTACTAATTGAGTACCTTGTTGCTGATTTGCGACAGTTTTTGCAACATTATTCATTTGAGAATACATTGTCTGTAAATCAATTGGTGCTATAGCCATCAGGACCCTTTATATCGTCAAATTCTGGTTGTTCATACTTTCCACGACGAACAAAACCGTTATCATAATAGAATGTAACAGACTTTACATCAGCTCTTACTTCATCTTTCTCATCTCTAACATAAATTTTTACACCAGCATAAACTGTTCCTGATGCATATATTTTTCCAATATTCTTTAACTCACGAAGATGTGCTTGAATAGATTGAATTTCAGCATTAAAGTTTTCATTTTCGCTTATAATTTCATCTTTTCGACTTAGGAATTTACGTAAATTATCATCTTTATCTTTTGGAAGAGTTTTTCTAATCTTCTTTTGATTTTCTAAGGTTTGAATGTTTAATTCCAACTCTTCTAATTCTTTTAAATTATTAGATTGCATTTCTAATAACTCAGAAAGTCGATGTTTTGCCTTTGGATCATATCCAACCTCAATAACAGTTTCTGTACCACCACCAACAGAACCAATATTTTTGGCAAGAACGGTTTCTGTCGCAAACAAATGACCACCTGTAATTTGAGCTCTTTTACCTTGCAAAATAATTCGCTTTTGTGCTGAAACATCGCTATTCATAATAGAGTCAGTTACAATAACATTTTCTTGTACAGTAACCTTTGTGTTCTGAATAAACTTAGCCCACAATGTTCCACCACAAATAATCTCCCCTTCATCTCGGCCCATAACACCTTGAGACACTATAATATCACCATCACTTTCTAGACGACTTTTTCCTACAGCACCATTAATTTCTATATTTCCACTAGCTTTAATATCAAAACCATCTTCGACATTACCTTTTACAATAACAGTTCCAAGGAATGTAATATTTCCAGTTTTTATATTAACTCCATCAACTTCCATAATCGGTTCGACATTAATTTTATCGTTAATAAGTAAAACCTGACCATTAACAGCCGCTAAGATTGTCCTTCCGTCAGTATCTACAGTAACATTCTTTCCAAGAGGTAAATTTATATCACGACCATTTTTGGCTTCTAAATATCTTCCAAAAAGAGTTTTTCCTGAACGGCCTCTTTCTGGCAACATTTTCTGTGCTAAAGGTTGTCCTTCCACAACATTCTGAATTAAATTAAGTTCTTTAAAATTAACTTGTCCATTAGCAGCTTCTTTTGCCCTAATTTTTGAACGATCTGTTTCAAAATTGTATGCAATATAAGCATCTCGTCCATCGACAGGTAAAACTGCTTCTGCTACAACAGTAGGAACATTATAAACAGGGTTATCTATAAGAGCATCTATTTTTTCATTTGAAATTCCAGCAACAACACCTTGATTTTTTAATGAATTAATAATCATTTCAGGTGAAACATCAGCACCACCTAAAGAAGGTGCATTTATAGTACAAGTCGCCTTCATTTCATCTTTTGCTATATCAATCACAAATATTGCATCATTTGCTGGTGTTCTAGTATAAGAACCTACTATTTCATAAACTCCACCAGTTCCATTTTCTGCATAATGCTTTATTTTTTTATCATCAAAATTCTTTGTATCTGGACGATTTAATTCACTAATAATGTCTTTATGATTAATATTTTTTCCATTGCCAATTGGAAGATTCACTTTTATTAAAATATCATTACCAAAATGTCGAATAAAATATTCTCCATCTTTATCTGTATTAAGTTCTTCATCATCTATATCAGAATCACCCATAAGTACTTTATCTTTTTCTTTTGCAATTTTAGAAATTGTCTCTAAATTCTGATAAACAACTATAGTCCAAGGTTTTGATGCCAAACCAAAAAATCCTTCAAACCCTTTTTCTATTACTTCATATTCCAAATTAGAAACTTTCGTGTTTAATTGAACAGCAGCATCAGCTAAAGCCTCATCAAGAGTATCTGCATGAACTTCAACACTCTTTATTTCCTTATCTAAATTAAGGCGAACTTCCATATCTTTACGAATAGTTTCTAATGTAATCATCTAAGTTTAGATTATTCCTTTTCTAAAATTTGTAAGTTTAGAACGTAAACGAAGATTTGCTTTTGTATGTAGTTGTGATATTCGTGATTCACTAACTTCCAAAACTTGACCTATTTCTTTAAAAGTTAAATCTTCGTGATAATACAAAACAATTACCATTTTTTCTTTTTCTGGTAATTCATTTATCGCCTGAATAATTACTTTTCGAATTTCCTCTCTTTCTACTTGAACATCAGGATTAAGACTTGAAGGAGCTTCAATACTATCTCCAATCGAAAGTCGATCACTATCATCTCCAGAACTCCAAACATCATTCAAAGACAAAATACTTGTACCACTAACCTTCATAATTGTCTGATGATATTCATCTTCTGAAAGATTCATTTGTTTTGCAATTTCAGCATCTGTAGCTGGACGACCAAGATTTGATTCTAACTCACTAATAACATCTTCTATCTCTCGTGACTTCTGTCTTACAGATCTTGGAACCCAATCTAATTGACGCATCTCATCAAAAATAGCACCTCTAATTCTTGTTACAGCGTAAGTTTTAAACTTAACACCCTTTTCTGGATCATATTTTGAAATCGCATCTAAAAGCCCAAACTGACCAAAACCAACTAAATCGTCAAATTCCATACTAGCTGGTAATCCAACAGAAACTTTACCAGCAACATATTTTACCAAAGGCATATACTGTCTGATGAGTTTATCTCTGAGCTGAGGCGATTTTGTTTTCTTAAATTCAATCCAAACTTTATCTTCTTCTTCGCTATTTATAACTTGAAGCTTTTCAGAATCCATATAACACCCTTTCCTAATTATCTTTAGACAACAATGTTCTAATAGCCTGAGCCATTACATTTGCATCTTGTCCATCTGCAACCTGACCATCTGGAAATACAGGTGCACGAGAAGGAATCTCACCTTCTGATGCAAATTCACTGTCACTAATTATATCATCAATTTCATTATTTTTCTTGTCTATTGATAAATTTCCTATATCTGGAAGTTCATCAATAGATTCTGAAGTGTTTTCTATCACTTCTTCAACACCAACATCATTAGAACGAACATTTGTATTTGTTTGTGTTAATGAAATAGGCTTAAAACTCGATTTCTCTGAAGAATCAACAATTTCTTCAGCTTCAATCTGTTTTTTTTCAGTATTTAAAGAATCATTCCTAATTTCAACTTTTGGAGCATTATTCTGAAGATTAACATTTTTCCTCTCCGAAAGACTTTCTGCACCAAAAGATTGTCTATTATTTTCGACAAAAAATTTAGGTCCATGTTCTTCTTCTTCCAGATTTTCGTCTGTTATACTAACATCAACAATACCACCAATAGGTTTGTGATTATCAGCATGTTCAGATTCAACAACAGAATCAGGCACAGAACTTCCATCTGAAAGAAATTTATTAAAAAGGAAAGAAATTAAATAAGCTATAACAGCAAAGACAATAGAAAATACAAATGCTTTTATCAAAACAGAGAAAAAAGCATTTTTCGAAATTATCCCTGTTAGAAATGATATAGCAAAACCAATTCCAGCAAAAATGCCTAAGGATTTTGTATTAATCATTTCTTTCCTCCCAATATTTTAGATTAAGGCAAAAAACTTATTAGGTCAAGTTTTTTATTATTTGTTATTTTTAACTATTTTTTTCTAAGAAATTTTTTTAAAAAACTAGAAACCCCTTCACTACTTCCAAAGTCTGTTTTTTCAATTCTTCCAACTATATGTTTAATACATTGTGCAGGCTTAGAAGTTGGATTAACAATCATAAATGGTTTTTGCCTAATTACAGATGCTTGAACAACAGGATCGTCATATACAAAACCAATATAATCTACTTTATAATTCAAAAATTGAGCCACAATGTTTATTATTCTGTCAGAAATCTTTTTACCTTCTTCCGCAGATCGCACTCTATTTACTAGCAACTTTATATTAATATTTCTATCAACAAGTTCAGTCGTAATAATTTTTATCATTCCATAAGCATCGGTTATAGCTGTTGGCTCTGGTGTTGTTACGACATAAACTTCATCAGCAGCGGCAACAAATTGTAAAACATTCTTTGCTATTCCTGCACCTGTATCAATAATAATTATATCAGCATTACCTAATTCACTAAATTGTTTAGCAAAGTAATCTAATTCATCTGTGGACAGATTTGCAATTTTAGAAAATCCATTTGCACCTGCAATAAACTTTATTCCTACTTCAGTATCTAAAATAATCTCTTGCATTGTTTTTTGTTTATTAATAACCTGCATGAGATTATACTTAGGTACAATATTAAGCACCACATTAACATTGGCCATTCCCAAGTCACCATCAATAAGTATGACTTTTTTTCCTTGTTGAGCATAAGCAATGGCCATATTAACTGCAAGATTTGTTTTTCCAACACCACCTTTACCACTTGTTATCGCAATAATTCTTGTATTATGAGATGCTTTTTCCTTTTTCTCTGTTTCAGGAATATTTCCCATTAATTCTCTTAATTCTTGAGCCTGATCTTCCATAGCTTAATTATCCTCCGGAAATCTTTCATCTATATGAAATCTATTTATATCAAAACCTTCTAAGTTTTTTAAGAAATTTACAACAGTAGCTCTTTTTATATCTCTAGGAACTTTTTGACCATCAGTAATATAAGCTATAGATTTATTTTTTTCAGCCAATACACTAAGGACATTTCCATAACAAGTTGTTTCGTCACATTTTGTGATAATTACTGAATCAAAATTAAAACTTTCATAATTAAGAATTATTTTTTCTAAATCACGAGCTTTTTTTTCTGCAGAAAATGTCAAATATACATCTGGTCTCAGACCTGGAACATCTAATAAAGCTCTCATCTTACCAATATTTTCATAGTCATAAGGTGAATATCCAGAAGTATCAATTAAAATATAATCTACAGAATTTTTATATTGCTCAAAAATTTGCTTTACATCTTCCGTGGTTTCAGCTTTGTCAACAGGAATTCCCATTAACTCACCAAATTTTCTCAATTGCTCTTCGGCACCTACACGAGTTCTATCTATAGTAATAAAACGAATAGAAGGAATTGTAGCATTCTTTCTTTTTGCTTCTAAAATTAAATTTGCTGCAATTTTGCTTATTGTAGTAGTTTTTCCTACACCTGTAGGACCAATAAGAACTATTACATGTGGTAATTTACGAATTATTTTAGGTGTAATTTTTATAGAATCACCAATCCAATCTACAACTTGCGTTTGAACTTTATCAAAATCTTCTAATTCTTCTAAAGGAAAACTTGCACGAATTTTTGAAGTAATATTATTAACAAAAGAATGTGTAAATTCATTATTTAACAATAATTCTTCAATTTTTTGAATCGTTAAATGTTTTTCGGTTGTATTTGATGCACTTTTTAGCTCACTTATCTGACAACTTAATTCTTGCATCATATTCAACATTTGTGCATTCTGTTTTACAGCAATATTTTCTAATCCAACTTTTTTTAATATTTCATCTTTAGATGTATTAAAATCTTCTTTTGTATTGACTACATTTCGTTGTTTTACAATATATAAAACTTTAACACGTGATTTTTGAAAAAAACCCATAAAACCAGGAGTTAAAGATGGTTGAATTCCTCTAATTTCATAATTCTCACCATGTATTTTAAAGAGTTCAGCTTTGATTTCATCTACAGATTTTCCAACTATAGTCTGCACAGTTGGATCAAAACTACTGTTCATCCACAATTTCTCCCATTACTTCCAATTTTATACTATTTCCAGCTGCCATAACTTCATTAAATGAAAGAACAATAACACCAGGCAATTCCCTATCTATAGAACTATATACTAATTGTCGAACATCAGCAGGACATAAAATTATTGGAAGATAATTCTTTTCTTTCATGGCAATTATTGCAGAACTAACAGAATTAATCCACTTACGTCCATCAACTGGATCAAAACCTACCGCATAACCTCCACCAGAGAGTTCAACTTTATGCTGTAATATCTTCTCAGCCCATGATTGACTTAACTGAACAACGCTTAAATTTTTATCTTGTGGATCCACATATTGCAGACAAATTTGTAATCCTAAAGTTTCTCTTACCTTTTCTGTTAAGAACCAAGTATTATGAGGTGTATACATACCAAAATTTGCGAGAGTTTCTAATATCGCAACAATATTTCTGATTGAAACTCTTTCCTTTAGCAAGCCTTGAAGGATTTTTTCAATTTCTCCATAGGTATATTTATATGTATCAATAACTTCATTAACAACAACAGGATTTGTTTCTTTGATTTTTTCGATAATTGCACTAACTTCCTGACGCCCAAGTATTTCAGATGCATGAGAACGAATTATTTCTGTCATGTGAGTTGCAATTATAGTTGGAGGATCAATAATAGAGTACCCATTTCTTTCCGCAATTGGTCGCTCAGATTCAGTAATCCAAATTCCTGGAAGTCCGAATGTTGGGTCTGTAGTCGCTTCTCCCTCAATTTTTTCAGTTACCATACCTGTATCAAGACACATATAATGGTCAAGTTTTATCTTGCTTCTTCCAGCTTCTATTCCACGAATTTTAAAACAATATTCATTAGGATCAAGAGTCATATTATCAATAATTCTAATTCTAGGAATCACTAATCCTAAATCTATTGCAGCTTCTCTTCTTATTCTTGTAACCCTTTCTAATAATTCAGCACCTTTTTCTTTATCTACCAAAGGAATTAATGCATATCCTAATTCCAAACTCAATGGATCAAGAGGAACAATCGGACTTACATCTTCTGGACTTCCACCAGTTTGATTCTTTGACTTAGCGGCTTGCTCTTCTGCAAGTTTTTTTGCAAAAGTTTGCTTTTCTTTTTTTATCATCTTATATCCAACAAAAATACACAATCCACCGAAGGATACAAGTAAAAAAATTAAGGAAGGTAGTTCATAAAAAACTAAACTCATAAAAATAAGAATACTTCCAGAAATTACATATATATGTCCACTTACTGTAAATTGCTTCTTTAACTGTTCTCCTAATACTTCATCAGAATTACTACCAGTAACAAGAATACCCGTTGCAAATGAAAGAATCAAAGAAGGAAGTTGACTTAATAATCCATCACCTATTGTAAGTTTAGGGAATGTATTAATAGCATTTTGCCATGACATTCCATGTCTAAGCATAGCAAATAAAATTCCACCAACAAGGTTAATTATAGTAATAAATATACCGGCCTTTACGTTACCACTTACAAACTTAGAAGATCCATCCATAGCAGAATAAAAATCACTTTCTCTACGAATAGAAGCTTTTTTTTCTCTAGCTTGTTCATCTGTTATTGAGCCTGATTGCAATTCAGAATCAACAGCAAACATTTTTGAATTCATTGAATCCAAAGCAAAACGAGCAGCAACTTCTGATACGCGAGAAGCACCTTTCGTAATAACTACCACTTGAATTATCATTAATATGATAAAAATCATAAGTCCAATAATAACGTCTTCTCCTGCAACAATATTTGCAAAAGCTTTTATCATATCTCCTGAGAACATATCAAAACCGACATGTCCGTTTTTTAATATAAATCTTGTAGAACAAACATTTAGTGCTAATCCAAAAATTGTAGAAAATAAAATAACACGGGGAAAAGACGATAAATCAGAAGCTTTTGGCGTATATAAAACAGTCAACAAAATAATTAGAGCAATAGCAATATTTAGAATCATTAAAAAATTTAAAAGTACAGAAGGTACAGGTATGAGCAACATCAATACAACAACAACAGCTGCTGCCGCAACAAAATTATTTGCTAGAGAATTTAAAAAATTTACAAAACGATTAGCCACGCCCCACCCCTGGTTGACTTACATTTTCTTATTTATATATTCAATCTGTGCATAAACAGATACAATTGCTTTTATATACTTATCAGGTATTATATCACCAACTTCAGTTTCTGCATAGAGCGAACGAGCCAAAGGTCTATTTTCAACAATAGGTACATCATTTTCTTTTGCTATAGTTCTAATTCTAAAAGCAAGTTCATCTGCACCTTTAGCAGTAATTTGAGGACTATCAAATCTTGATGAATCATATTTTAACGACACAGCAAAATGTGTAGGGTTCGTAATAACAACATCACTCTCTGCAACAGCTTTTGGAATATTCCTTTGTAATAACTGTCTTTGGGCATTTTCTAAATGACTCTTTACTTCAGGATCTCCTTCCATTTCTTTATATTCCTGTTTTACTTCTTGTTTTGTCATTTTCATCGATTCCATAAATTGATATCTTTGAACAAAATAATCAGGTATAGAAATAACAAGAAATATAACTGCACATATAATAATTATTTGTGCAGCCGTGGTGGCAATTTTTCCCAACGCAAGCCTAACAGAAGATGCATTTATAAATTCTAAAATTATAGGCAAATTAATCTTTATAATAACATAAGCAACAATTCCAATTGCTATAACTTTTAAGAGAGATTTTGAAATATTAAATAAACCTTCAAAAGAAAATAATGTCTTTTTTAAATACTGACCGACACGAGGTAAAACTTTTGAAAATTGAGGTTCAATAGGTTTTGTTGAAAATATAAAACCTTTATTCTGAATAATATTAGACAAAAAAGCAGATATTATACCAGCTAAAGATAAAGGTACGACCATTCGTCCTAAAAAAATCGCAAAAGTTGAAAAAAACTGTTTTTGAAAAACATCTTCTTCTGTACACCTAGAAAAATAATATACTAAAACATCCTCACACCACTTAAGAAAATAAGATGCAAAAAACAATAAAACTAAAACAGTAACAATTAAAACCAAGGAACTATTTAATTCCTGACTTTTCGGAACACGGCCTTCTTCTCTAGCTTTGCGTAATCTATGTTCTGAAGGTGCCTCTGTTCTTCCTTCATCTTCGGCGGCAAACCATTGTAAATCAATATCGTTAAAACTCATTCATGACCACCATTAAAGAAAATAAACAGCTGTTCCATATTAGAAAAACCAGCAGCAAAAGCTCTTATAAAAAAATCACAAAAAATTCCCATTAAACTTGTAATTATGAAAAATGCAATCAAAATCATTGTAGGAAACCCTTCTGACATTAAATTCATTTGAGGTGCAGCCTTAGATAAAATTCCCATTGTAACAGAAATTAAAAAGAGAGTGCCTATTATTGGAAGCGCCAAAACAAAGGCATCTGCAAATAATTCTGTTAACCCATTCATCATAAAATATACTATTTTTTCTCTACCATTGTCAGAAATAAGTTTAAAAACATTCATAGTTTCAAAACTAGATACTAAAGCACCTCCAAAAAGCTTTTGAGCCCAATGATTTTGCAAAAAAATTAACATTGCAATAAGATTAAAAAATTGTCCCATCAAAGGATTTTCTACTTGACTAAGAGCGTCATAAACTTCAGAAGCACTAAAACCCATCTGAAAAGCAAAAAACTGTCCTGCAGTGCTAAATGCAGTAAATATAATCGTTACATAAAAACCTAAAATTACACCAATAAAGATTTCTCCAATTAAAAATAAAATATAATTCAGAGAAAAAACTCCATTAGGTGTAAAAATTCCTTCATAAACAGAAAAGTCTACATGAGGAAAAAGTAAATATGACATATATCCTGTTAAAGCAATTTTTGCAATTCTAGGAATTGTTCTCATAGAAAACAACGGCAAAGTCATAATCAATGCAAAACATCTTCCAGCAATAAGTAAAAAAACAGGAGCTTTTAGGACAATCTGCTCTAGCATTAAAATTATCTCGCAATATCAGGAATCATACTAAAAAGATTTATCGTATAACCTCTCATAGTCGCAAACATCCAGCCACCTAACAAAGCTAGTGCAGCAAGAATAACAAGCATTTTCGGTAAAAAAGTCAAAGTTTGTTCTTGAATAGAAGTTGTAGCTTGAAAAATAGCAATAATCAAACCAATAATCAAAGCTGCACCCAAAACAGGAGAACATAATATAAAAACTTGAAAAACAGCACCTCTTATCAAAGAAACTAAATCACCAATAGTAGACATCACATTCCTCCATAACTTTATTTAATAACAGAAACAAAAAGTTGCTGAACTAATAATCCCCAACCATCAACCAAAACAAAAAGCATTAATTTAAACGGCATAGAAATTTGTACAGGAGGCAACATCATCATACCCATACTCATTAAAATACTTGCAACCACCATATCAATTACAATAAAAGGTATATATAGGATAATTCCTATTTTAAAAGCAACCGTAAGCTCATGCAAAATATAAGACGGAATTATTACATAAATCGGAACATCATCTAAAGTATTTGGTTTTGGTAATTTTGCAAGATTCATAAAAGTAGAAATATAAGAATTATCACCAGCCATTTGAGAATACATAAATGTTTTTATAGGCTTTTCAGCTTCAATATAAGCTTGCTGAATCGAAATTTCACCATCACTTAGAGGTTTAAATGAGGTTGAATATATTTGCTGAAAAACAGGCCACATTATAAATAAAGTCATAAATAAGGCGATTCCATTTAAAACAGATGTAGGAGGAACCTGCTGCAAAGAAAGAGCTCTTTTTATAAAATCAAGAACTATAGAAAACCTCAAAAAACAAGTTAGCAATATTAAAAGACTTGGTGCCAAAGATAAAATTGTTAATAAAACTAAAACCTGAATTGAAAAAGCCATTTGATTACCAGTCTGAGGCTGAGTAATACTAATATCAACATTCGGAATATTTAAATTTCTCACATTTCCATTCATTTGAGTTGTCCCTTGTACAGACCCCTGTGGAAAATTTCTATTCTGAGAAGACTGTGCCGAAACTGAAAACAAAGAAATACAAACTATAAAAAAGCATAGAAAAAGTTTTCCAATTATTTTTTTATTCTTTATCAAAATCATTAATTTTCTCCAGAATTAAATCTTTCTCTTTGTTTTCGAATTGTGTCCATAATTCCGCTATTTTTTAGAACACTTTCTTTATTTGAAAATTTACTATTAGGCATAAAAATTTCTAAAACATCAGCAAAAGACTTTGGCTTACTAACATTATCATTTTTGTCAGCATACAAATTCATTGATTGAATTAACTCATCATCATTTACTTCACCTATTAAAGAAATAGAATTGTCTGTCACACCAATCAGATAAGCCTTATTTAACAAAGTAACAACAATCACTGATTTTCCAGGACTTATAGTTAATTGAGAAACTTTACGCAAAAATGGATCATTATCATTCGAAACTTTTAAAGAACGCTTCATTAAATAAACAATTCCATACACAATAGCAATAATAATCCCCAAAAAGAAAACCATTTTAACAAGTACCCAAACTGTAGATGAAGAATTATTATTAGAACTTTCTTGAGTTACAACTGGATTAAAAGGAATTTCAGAAGGATCTGTAGAAATAGAAAATTCATTTATTTGATTATTTTCCTGATTTTCTGAAAAAACAACTTCAGGAAAAATAAAAAAAGATAGTAATAAAAAAATAAAAAATCTTGACTTAAATTTTAGCATACACCCACCCATTTTATTTCAAAAAAAATAAGCATCTGTCATCTTATCCCCACAAAACAACAGATGCCTCTTTGTATTAATGTAAATCTGAAACGCGTTCCATAGGAGAAAGAATCTCTGTTACACGAACTCCAAAGTTTTCATCAATAACAACAACTTCTCCCTTCGCAATTGGTTTATGATTTACGAGAATATCTACAGGTTCACCAGCAAGTTTATCAAGTTCAATAATAGTACCTTCACCCATTCCCAAAATTTCTTTAATTTGTTTTTTTGTACGACCAAGTTCTACAGTCATCTCCATGAAAACATCCATGATAAGACCAATATTACCTTGCTCTCCAGAAACAGGACCACCCATTAGATTAGGATATTGAATTGATTGAACATTAGGTGTGTTCATTATCTGCCCCATATTCATCTGTGGTTGCATTTGCATTCCACCCATATTCATACCCATCATTTGAGGTTGTTGCATTTGCATTCCCTGCATTTGCATACCACCCATATTCATTCCCATCATTTGAGGCTGAGCAGCACCCATCATATTAGACATATCCATTGAATTATTAGGTGCTGAATTATTATTATTTCCGCCATCTAGGGAAGAAATCATTCCTGTTGCAACATCACTAGACACAGCTTCCCACAATGTGTAAACCTGTCCATCAAGATTAAAATCAAAAGTAAAAAGAGCAAATTTACCTTGAGGCATACGAATCATAGCCTTTGGAACATGAACAGACTCAGGAGAATTTGTAGCTAATCCTGGTAATTTACCATCTTTGCTTAATTCGTTAATTTCTGTACCAGTATGATTAGAAATAACTTCAGAAAGAACTGATAAAGCCATATCATCTAATTCAGCCTGTTCTTCCTTATTTATAAGACTTGTTAACTTCTGCCCAAATTCTGAAGAAAGAACAAAAAGATGATCTCCTTTAAGAGCAACAGAATAATCTATCATTACAGCAACAACCATTTCTGGTATTTTTGAGAGGAATTGATCTCTATCAGCAACTTCAACAGAAGAATTTGAAATAGAAAATTCTGCTCCTGTCATTGAATTAATTTTAGAAATCAACTCACCTTTTATTCCATCGGCAAACTTTTCTAAGACTGCCGTGTCAATATTAACAGAAACACTAGAAGAGGAACTTAACCCTCCCATATCAACACCAGACAATAAAGCGTCAATTTCGTCTTGAGAAATAGCACCATCACTCATAAGATTCTTCTCCTTCAACGGATAATTCTTCAAATTCTTCAGATTCATTCTGTTCAAGTTTTCCAATCACTTGAACAGCCATTTTTTTACCAATAACACCAGGCTGACAAATAAACTTCTTTTTATTTCCAACACTTAATGTTAAAGGATCACCAACTCTGACACTAGAAAGACGCACAACATCTCCACAACGAAGTGCTAATACATCTCTAATAGGCATGTTAATTGTTCCGATTTCCGCAACAACATCCATATCAACATCAGAAAGTTTTTCCTTCAAAGTTCCTAGATACTGAGTAGTAGAACTACGTCTTACAGAACTAAACCAGAACTGTGAAGAAAGCTTTGAAATTATAGGTTCAATTGTTAAGTAAGGAATACAGAAATTCATCATTCCTTCTTCTTCACCAACCTTTGTTTCTAATGTAACTAGTACAACCATTTCAGATGGAGGTACAATTTGAGCAAATTGAGGATTTGTTTCAATTTGACCAAGACGAGGACGCAAATCTATTACTTGTGTCCAAGCTTCTCTCATATTTGCAAGAATTCGTACAATAATACCTTCCATAACAGACTGTTCAATATCAGTCAAATCACGGCTAACCTTAGCTCCCTGTCCAGTACCACCAAACAGACGATCAATCATACTAAAAGTAATTGCTGGATCAATTTCAAGAACTGCATTACCTTTTAATGGATCCATATTTATAACTGCTAAAGTTGTAGGCGTAGGAATAGAACGAATAAATTCTTCATAAGTAAGCTGATCTACAGAGGCAACATGAACATGCACCAAAGAACGCAACTGTGCTGAAAGAGATGTAGTTGTAAGACGTGCAAATGTTTCATGCATTATAGAAACAGTACGAATCTGTTCCTTTGAAAACTTGTCGGGTCTCTTAAAATCGTATATTTTTATTTTACGAGTATCACTTACAGGCTTAAAATCATCAGTTTCCGTATCACCGGAACTAATAGCCTGAAGTAACTGGTCAATCTCGTCTTGTGACAGAACTTCGTTCATGTCTTATTCCACCTTTTACAAATACAATTACTGCTGAATAACATCCAGCTGCATAAATCTTACATCTTTAATCTTTGAACTACTCAAAATTGAATCATTTATAGCATTTCTAATTTCAATGCGCAAAGATTCTTCATTCTGAGGTCTCAAATCTTCATAAGATTTTTGAGTAAAATATCTACGCAAAAAATCCTTTAATTCTATAGTTCTTTGTGTAATTTCTGTAGAAGTTGCCTTATCTTCTTTTTTATATCCCAAGACAACTTCCACTATTACAGAAGCTGGATTTACATCGCTAGTCTTTGTTCTAATTGACCCTAAAGAACTATACCAATCTAATATTTCTTTACTAGCTGTATATTCTTCAGCCATAGGAACAGGAACAGTCTGTGTTTGATTTGAATTTACAACATTCATAGTTATAACAACAACTGTTACAATTAGAATTATAGCACCCAAACCTATTGCAATCCATTTTAAAAGAAAAGGTAAAAAAGAACCAACACCCTTTCCACTTTTTGAAGAAGAAGGCGCTTCTCCTCCTATATCATCATTTAAATTTAAATCATCATCATCTGCCATATAAGTACTCCTAAATTAATAATAAAAACTTTATTACCTTATTTTATATATCGGTTTTTTTTCCTTATGACTGTAACATTTTAATTAAAAATGTCCGTCATCTAATATAATTATATCCACTCTCCTATTATACGCTTGTCCTTCTTTTGAATCATTTGAAAACATAGGCCGTGTATCAGAATACCCTGCTACAGAAAAACGCTTTTCATCAACACCAAAATCGGACAAATAATGAAGAACATTTACAGCCCTAGCAACAGACAACTCCCAATTAGAAGGATAAATACTCTTAACTTGGTTATTATCAGTATGACCTTCTATTCGGAATCGTCTATCTTTTATTTCTGGTTCCTGAAAAAATTTAGAAAGTTTTAGCAAAATCTCTCTTGTTTCGTCAATATTTAACTCTGCACTACCTTCTTCAAAAAAAACATCTGAAGCTAAGGTAATAACAATTCCTCGTTCATCACTTGACACAGTTATCTTTGCTGAATGAATCTCTGGAGCAAAAATACTAATTGCCTTCTTTTTAGCCAACCCAAGAGATTTTCCCTTTTCAACGGAAGGTAAACTATTAATTGTATTTCCTAAATCTGCTAATCTACCAGCAGTTAAAGAACGACCACCTGTAGGAGTCGGAGTATCAAGAGCATCTGTCTGAATTGAAATAGAAGAGGAAATTTGTTCTAACTGAGTAACATCAACCTCTGAAGGATCGTACAACATTACGAAGAAACAGAGCATCAATGTAATCATATCACCATAAGTACCTTGCCAGGCGGTTGACGGTTTTGCAGGTTCTTTTTTTTCTTTAGCCATTACTAATCCTTAAGTACATCAGCTTCAATAACTTTTCTTGTCTTTGGATCAAGGTAAGTAAGAAGTTTCATAGCAAGTATTCGAGGGTTATCACCAGCCTGAATAGAAAGAACCCCCTCAACAACCATTTCTTTTGCAGACATTTCTTGAGCATTTTGACCTTTTAACTTTTCTGCCATAGGACCGATAATCCAGTTAGCCAATAAAGATCCATACAATGTTGTAACAAGAGCAACAGCCATGTTAGGACCTAAAGAAGATTTATCTTCCAAGTTATTCAACATACCAATAAGTCCGATTACAGTACCAATCATACCAAAACCAGGTGCATATCCAGCCCACTGAGTAACAACATTAATCCATCCCATATGACGTGCTTCTATTTGACTCATCTCATTTTCCATAATGGCTCTAATAACATTTCCGTCTGTACCATCAACTACCATTCTAAGACCTTCTTTCATAAATGGATCGTCCAAATCATCAAGACCTTCTTCCAAAGCCAAAATACCTTCACGACGAGCTTTTTCACTTAATGCAACCATATTCTGAATGAGAGTTTTTTCTCCATAGTTGAATACTTTAAAACAACGAGCCATTATACCAAACAAACCTAAAGCCTGTTTTAAAGGTGCAACAAGAAACAAAGCCATATAAGAACCACCGATAGTTACAAATATTGACGGTATATCAATAATTCCCATCAATGTTCCACCAGAAGTTGCAACACCTAAAATAACTACGGCTGCACCACCTACCATGCCTATGATACTAGCAATATCCATAAAAAGCTTCTCCTTACACCCATAATAGCTTTATTATAATTCTTGATTAGAAACAATTCCAATTTTTTGACGGTAACTAATAATCTGATTAATCAATTCAGAAGGATTATCTTTAACTACAATTTTTTTTCCAGAAAGGAAAGTTATAGTTAAATCAGGACTTTCTTCCATACTTTCTATCATATGAGGATTAATCCAATATTTTCTCCCATCAAGTTTAGTAACTGAAATCATTATAATATTTTCCCCTCTAATTCATTTATCGTCAAGTAGGAATTAAAGTTAAAACATATTCAAAATAAAAAAAAATCAATTTTTTTATAAAAAAATAATTTTTCGTTATTTAAAACCTTGTATATTTTATTTATGTTATGATATTTTAAATAAAAATTTATGTTATAAAAGGAAAAAGTTATGAATTCAAAAATTCTAGTAATCGAAGATGTTCCAGAAATGGCAGAGCTTTCATCCATGTACTTAACAAAATCAGGAATGTCTGTTCAAACAGTTTCTTCCGCAGAAGAAGCATTCGAAAAATTAGAAATTGAAACA
Source organism: Treponema sp. (assembly GCA_017938365.1). Taxonomy (GTDB): domain Bacteria; phylum Spirochaetota; class Spirochaetia; order Treponematales; family Treponemataceae; genus Treponema_D. Next base: position 85,429 of record JAGBBT010000094.1, on the reverse strand, counting down.
CCAAACTTGATTATTCTTGATTTAAATCTACCAGGTATGAGTGGATTTGATTTTCTAAAAAAATTCAGAAAAGAATACAACTCTTCATTACCTATAATAATAGTTTCAGCAAGAGATGCAGATGAAGATATCATTAACGGTTTAGGTATTGGAGCTGATGAGTTTGTAACAAAACCTTATTCTCCAAAAGTTCTTGTCGCAAGAGTAGAAGCTTTATTAAGAAGTCAAGCAAAAATTACAGCAGCAGCAGAATCATCATATGATTTTGGTCCATATACAGTTCTACTAAATAGTTGTGTTTTAAAGAAAGGTCCTGAAAAAATACCATTATCAACAAAAGAATACGAAGTACTAGAATACTTTATAAATCACGAAGGACAAACATTAGGTCCTGAAAAGATTTATACCGATGTTTGGAAAGCACAATACGGAGATATAACAGCCGTTGCTGTTTATGTACAAAGACTTAGAAAAAAAATTGAAACAGAACCTACAAATCCTAAATACATAAAAACAGTCTTTGGAATGGGATATAAATTTGAAAAAGGTCCTTCAGAGTGAAAATAAAGACCCAATTAAGATTGTTTTTAATAACAATAATAACAATTCTTGTTTTAAATTTAGGTGTTTTTTCTCTTAGTGAGTTTATCTCAAAAGCAGATTCAACAGCACAGAGATTTTTTTTCGCATTTATCACAATTATTTTTTTTATAATTGAAATTTGCTGTATTTTCTTCGTTTTTCACTTTTCTAACATAATAACAAAATCAATTGCGTTTTTACAAAGAGCAACTGATAAAATTACAGAAGGAGAACTGGATTTACCTTTAGAACGAAGAAAAAGTTCACGAGGAGAAAACGAAATAACAAGTCTGATTGAAAACTTAGACAGAATGCGCTTATCGTTAAAAGACGAATCTGAACGAGAAAAAAGATTTATCATGGGAATAAGTCATGATCTTCGGACACCTGTAGCAGTAATAAAAGGATATTCAGAAGCAATAAGTGACGGTATTGTTTCTGGAGAAGAAGAAATAAAAAAAACAGTTAATATCATACATTCTAAAACAAAACATCTAGAAAATATGATTAATACACTTATAAAGTTTGTCAAATTAGAAAATAAAAACTGGAAAGAAAAACTGATACTTCAACCACTAGAACCAGTTGTAAACGAATTTGTCACAACTTCTATACAAACGGGAATTTTATTCAATAAAAAAATTACAGGTAGTATAAATTTATCAAAAGAAATAAAAGTATATTTTGATAAAGAATTGTTTTTAAGAGCCTTGGAAAATCTATTCACAAATGCATTAAGATACACAAGAGACAATGATTGTATAGAAATAAGAGTTAACGAAAACACAAACGAAATAATCATAGAAATTGAAGATTCTGGTATCGGTATCGAGAAAAAAGACTTACAATTTATTTTTGATATTTCTTTCAGAGGTACAAACTCAAGACAAGAAGAAGGTCTTGGCATAGGATTGACAGTTGTAAAATATATTATAAATACACATAAATGGACAATTGATGTTAAATCAGAAAAAAATGTAGGAACTACCTTTATAATAACGATTCCAAAAATAGATTCAAAAGCATAATTCCCCGTTCATTCAAGGAATAACTTATATCTCCACTACTATAAGTTTTATTTGCCAACTTTTTTTGTTCCCAAGAATAAAAAAGGCCTTTTTCAACTCCTAATCGATCTTCCAAAGAAACCCCAAATCGTTGTTTATACTTTAATGACGACACACCTTCCATTTTTCTAAAACCCATCATTAAATATTCAAATTCTTGAGTTTTAATATCTAAATATTCAATTTCAGCAGGAATTTTACAATTATTTTCAATAGTTTTTGATAACCAGAACTCCATATAAGTATTTATTGATAAATCATTTGTCCATCTAATAGCATTTATTCCATAAATACTGCTAGATGCCCCTGCACCAACCCCAATATAATTTTCTAAATTCCAATAGATACAATTATGCCTACTTTCAAATCCTGGTTTTGAGAAATTTGAAACTTCATATTGATTATATCCATATTTTTTTAAAAGATTTCTGCCTTTTATCCACAACTTATCAGCCTTTTCTTGACTCCATTTTATTTTTCCGCTTTCTATATTTTTATACAAAGGTGTACCAGATTCAACTGTTAAGGTATACAAGGAAACATGATCTATAGGATATTCATCTAAAATTAAAAATTGATTTTCAAAAGATTTATAAGTATGATTCGGTAATCCCGCTATAAAATCAACAGATAACCTACCTTTCCACATTCGTTTTAAAATTTTTAATGCGGAATATATAGAATCAACACTACAATTTCTATTTACAATACGGAGAACTTTATCATCAACAGCTTGTATTCCCATAGAAATTCTTGTAACACCACAAGAATTAACAACTTTTATCAATTCTTCAGTTACATCATCAGGATTCATTTCTATTGTAATTTCAGCATTATCATTTTTACAAGGAACAAGAGAAACTATTGATTCAACTAGCTTTTTTAATAATTTAGAAGGAATCTGACTTGGAGTTCCTCCTCCAATATATATAGTATTCCAAAATTGAATTTCATATTTTCTGACATAAAATTCAGTTTCTTTTATTACTGCATCAATATATCTTTCGACCAATAAATCAAAGTCCTTTTTGTAACAGAAAGTAGAAATGCTAAAAAAATCACAATAATCGCATTTCTTTCTACAAAAAGGTATATGAATATAAAGTGAATTTACCATATTTTAAAAAAAACGAACTTCAGAAAATGGGAAATATGTACATAACACTTTACCTTTTAACTCAGATTTTTTTATAGGTCCCCACAATCTAGAATCTGAACATTCAAGTCTATTATCACCTAAAAGGAAAAACTCATTTTCAGATAATAAAATTTCGTCAAAATTTCCCATTGCCCCCAACTCTAAGTCGATATCACTAGATAAACTATTAAGTAAAATATTATATTTTGATTCTGTTAATTCAAATTCTGTTAAAAATTGTCTTTCACCCTTTGGTTTAACAAATAAAATATAATTCTTCATATAAACTGTATCTCCAGGCAATGCAACAACTCTTCTCAACACAGAATATAAACGAGGCTTATCAGCAAAAGGCTTCCACTGGCGAGCAGTAACAAATAAACATAATGTATTTACAGCCTTTTTTATAACAGAAATATTTTTTTCATTAGGATTTGAAACAACCATAACATCTCCTCGCTTAGGCATTTTTAATAAAGGAGAAACAAGTTGAACACTATAACTAGGAATATCAGGAGACATAGATTCTGACTTTGTCATAACAGGATAAATAAAGAAAGACATAATTAAACTAATAAAAACAATACACAAAAAAACAACAGAAAAAGCAAAACCTATTTTTTGATAAAGTTCGCGACGCATTTTATAAGAAATTGAATATATATCTTTAATCATGATTCCCTAGAATATCACAGTTAATAGGACGGTTGCAAGGTAAACAAAATCTGCATATAATTATAATATGTCTGGTAATGTAAAAATAATTGCACAAAACAAAAAAGCTCGTTTTAACTATTTTGTAGAAGAATCTTATGAGTGCGGAATTGCTTTAGAAGGAACTGAGGTAAAATCTGTAAAATCAGGTAATATTTCTTTTGCCGATTCCTTCGCAGAAATTACAAATGGAGAGTTATGGTTAAGAAATTTCCGAATATCAGAATACGCATACTCATCGGTTTTCAATCACAATCCAGATAGATTAAAAAAATTATTAGTTCATAAATCCGAAATAAAAAAATTACAAAGAAAAATTATTGAAAAGGGCTACACTCTTATACCACTAGATTTTTATCTTAAATGTGGTAGAGTTAAAGTGACTTTAGGTGTTTGCAAAGGTAAAAAACTCTACGACAAAAGAGAAACAATAAAACAGCGAGATATTGATAGAGATTTACACCGAGAATTTAAAAAGGAGAATTTTTCTTAAGGAGTTTATTTGAAAAGACTTTTTCTATGTCTTAACATTCTTATTTTCTCTATTTTACACATAAATGCAACTCAGATAACAGTTGATTATTATGGTGTTCTTACAACTTCTGATAACACCAATATATTAAAAATGGCACAAGATATTTTTTATACACAACTATGCTCAATCGATAATATCACCACAAATGATAAACGTCTTGATACCTCAAAAACATTAGCATCTGCGCCAAATACAGATAATATACAAACAGAAAATATTATCTTTTACGCAGAAATCACAGAAGAAAAAACTTCCGAAACATCAAAATGGCTATGCAAATTAAACGCTTATATTCCAAAAACAAAAAAAACAATCTCTCAAACCGAAGAATTTGATTCATACTATAAAATACTAGTTAACGCAAAAGACTATATAGACAAATTTTTAATACCAATAAAATACACAACAACAATACCTTCAAATTATCCAACTCAAGAAAGCAAACTGTTAAGCATTGAATCTCTAGCAGGAACTTGGGACGGAGAACCTTTTACTGATAAAATCATAATCTTAAGAGGTGGAAGAGGATTTATAATATTCAAAAATGGCTCAACCATGAATATTTCTGTTTCGATGGATAAAAACGAATCCACAGGCATTTCTACAATTAACATTACGCAAGTCGGAAAATCAAATGCATCTTTTTACCCTGCTTTGCCACGAGAAAAAGCTTTAGAATATGCAGCAAATGCAAAACCTATAAAATGGAAATTCACAACAATATCAAACCAGCAACTAATCGGAACTAAAGAAACTCTTGTAAAATCAGAAAGTAACCAAAGCATTGCAGAAGGAATAGAAAAATCTATCTGGACAAAGAAAAACTAAATATCTACAACAACATCACCTTGTCTAATTACTTCTAAAGAACCATCTTCGTGAATTTTAACTATCGTAGATGGTCTACCTTGATACTTATCTCCATCATCAACAATTAAATCAACATCTTTACCAAATTCTTTTTTTATATCAGTTACATTACCTATTACAGGAAAACCACTTTTGTTAACACTTGTTGAATAAATAGGAGCTCCACAAATCGAAATAACATTTCTTAACCATTCATCACCAGGACATCTAAAACCTGTAGTTTTAAAATTTCCATCTTTTGCAAATGTATGAACAATAATTGTTAATGCTCCAGGCCAACAACTTAATAAATTATCAGGAATAACATCTCTAGTGTATTTTTTTATATCAGAAGGTTTGGCAAGAAGTTGAATTAAAGGTTTCTCTTCTTCTCTACCCTTAATTTTAAATATTTTCTCATCTGTATGATAGGAATAATGACGGCCATCTACAATACCAGAAAAACCATAGACCGTATCTGTCGGTAAAATAACGACCTTTCCCCTTCTAATATAATCTGCAGCAATATTAATGGATTCTATATCAGATTTGCGGCATATCATAAACTGGAATTCCCCCAACAAATGTTTTTCTATTTTTCCTTATTATAATATACCTAATCTCATTACCAAGCAAATAAATGTATAAAAAAATAAAAACAAATAATCCTAATGCTTTACATAACCACTCAGGAATATATTCAATTTCTGCTGATTTCAATGGTGTTCCTGCATCCAAAACAGAAACATCAGAAAAATACAATCCATTAATTTTTACAATTTTATCTCCAGAAGACACATACCCCATTTTGCGAGCTAAACCTTCTATTACATCGTAATCTTTTTCTAATGCCGTTTTTTCTAATTTTAAACTTTCATTAATAATCTGAATTTTTGCTGCTCTTGCACTTAAAATTCTCTTCTGTTCCTTTAGCTGTTTTTCAGCAAATATACCATCTTGACCAGCCATAACAGACAATAGAACATAAATCAGAGTACCAGCTAAAGCTGCAGATAAAATTTTCAACCTTTTCATTATGTAAAAAGTATCGGCACCATTTATTATTTTTTTGACTTTTTTTCTAAAAAAAATTAAATAGACTTTGATAAAGCTATGTTATATAATAATAAAGGTAAATTTTGTAAAAAAACACACTCTAGTTATTTTCAATATATGCCGATATTAAAAATGTTAAACTCTAAATTTTATAAGGGGATGCAAAAAGATGAGTGACTTTGACAAAACTAACGAATTAGATAGCTATGGTGTTTGGGTAAAAAACCCTCCAAAAACAATTGATTCCTCTGAAAATACAGAAGAAAGTTTAAATGACACATTTGATATCGATACTGATTTACCAGATTTTTCTGAATTGGATATTGAAAATACAAACACAAATGAAGATATTATTTCTAATTCTAACAACGAAGAAGAAATAGATTTTGACAATATGGAAGATATATCTCTAGATGAGTTTATCGAAGGTGGTGTATTTGAATCAGAAGAGGATTCTGCAACTTCAACACAAGAAGAAGCAGAGCCAGTTGTAGAATCAACAGATTCAGAAGAAAACGATAATATAAATTTTGACGATTTACCTATTGAAGAAAACACCTCCGTTATAGAAGATACAACAGAAATATCATCTGTAGAACTATCAACAGACGATGATCAGCCATTTGATATAGATTTATCTTTTGAAGACGAAGATCAACCTGCTACACCTTCACAAACATTTGAAACTGTAACAGAAACATCTTCAGAAATTGATTCTTTTGAAACTGAATCTGTAGATTTAAGCGAATTTGGAATTGATGATTTAGACTCTCTTTCAGAAACAACAGAATCAGAAGTTCAAGAAGCAAGTTCTTCAGATATGGAAGATGTAGATTTAAGCGAATTTGGTTTTGATGCAGATTTAGATGACACACAAGATGATTCTACAAGCTCTACAGAGAATGTAATAGAAGAACCTCCAGTACAAGAAAATGAAGTTGAATCCCTTGATGTAAATATGTCTGACGAAGATGAAATTCCAGAAATTGGTGACGAGCAGGAATCTATTGACACATTAGATACAATATCAGAAGAATCACTTGATATAGAAAATTTTGATACAGATGCAATTATCGATAATCAAGATTTTGCTGACATTCCTGACTTTATATCTAATCCAATTGAAATTTCAGAAGAATTAGAAGAAGAAAATATAGATAATATTGTTGACACTTTTGAAACTAATGGTTCGGATATTGATTTATCAACAACAACCATAGAAGATAACTCATCGCTAGATGATACATTCGATACAGAAGAAGATATTCAGAATTTTGAAGAATCTTTAATTTCAAATGATGAAACTATTGATAATTCTTTAGAACCAGATTCAGAACTGACCGAAAATACAATCATAGATTCATTTGATGAAGAAACTTCTACTCTTATAGACGATTCAGACAGTCTACAAAACGCAGAAAACACAGATTCTTCTGTTGTAGAATTTGCAGAATCAATTAGAGCTCCAATTCTTGATAACCAAATTGAACAAGAAGAACAACCTTCTCCTCAGATGACTGCAATTTTTAGTCAAATTGTGGAGGAATTATCTTCCCTTAAAAATGAAATTGCATCATTAAAGAATGACTTTGCAACCTTGAAAAATAATGATGCAAATCCAATTCAAAAACCACAAACATCGGAAGGTTTCTTTAACTCAACAGATGAAGATGAAACAATTGCACTTTCAACAGACGAATTAGATAATATACTTAATAATGCAAGTTTCTCAGAAGCAATAGAAAACGGAGAACAAGAGGAAGTAGAAAATGCACAAGAAACATCTTCCTTAGATGACACATCAGATGAAATTGAACCTCCAGAAGAACTACCTACAGATGAGTTACTTGGAGCAATAAATGAAACTGTTGATGTTCCTGATGAAGAATATGATGAGTCTAATCTTGATATGGATTTCTCTGACGATACATTAGAAGAACCTTCTTTAGAAGATGTCAATTACAATATTGAAGATGAAGAAACTCAAGCTCAAGATGAATTACCAGAAGAAATTTCAATACCAAAAACTGATGATATCATCGTTGAGTCAAGTACTACTGATTTGATGGATTCAGTAGAAACTGAAAAAATTCAAGTTGATGCTGAACAAGAATCTTTGGATGACTATTTAGGAAAAGATCCTTCTATCGATGATACTTTAACAGCTGAAAAAATCGATTATCTTTCAGAAACACCGATAAATGAAGTGGAAGTAGAAGAATCTAACCAATCTAATATTCCTGATGACCTAAAATCAGAAATTAAATCCGTACTTTCTTATATGGACCAATTGTTAGAGAATCTTCCAGAAGATAAGATTGCAGAATTTGCTCAATCAGAACAATTTGATACATATAAAAAACTGTTTAAAGAATTAGGACTTGCATAATGGGTCTTTTAAGTCGTATTGAGTCAATTGCTCAGCATAAAACAGGACTTTTAGCACGTGCTGAGCATTTTGAATCAGAAAAAGTATTTTTTTATGATTGGATTATTTCTCAAAATATTACGCAATGTGGTATTTTTGCGTCTCAAGATAATTTTTTCTATCTAAAAAAGTCTTTTGGTTTGGACTTAGAAACCATTTCAAATTCTATTTCAACAGAAGCTTTTTGGGATGGAATAATAAAAGATAACAATTGGAATTATTTTAATGGGGAATCTTTAACTCCCCTATTTCAACTTTTTTCTGATAAGCAAAAAGACAATATAAACAGTATCTCAATACTTCCGTTCTGTGAAAATAACAAAAAATATTTTCTTTTAATTATAAACGGAGAGAATAAAGATTTTGATTCCAAAATCGAACAATATCGTTCAAATTTGATTAATTTAATTAAAAATCCTAGTTTTAATTTTTCTATTCAAGAAGAAATTTTAGAAAATGGATTTGAAATATCTAAAGCAAATCTATTTATTTTATCATTGAAACTTTGTTTTGAAGATTCCTTTGCTCAATTAGATAGCAAATTTGCAAACTTATTGGCAGAAACATCAATGGATGAAATATACTTCAGAATGTCAAAACTCTTCTCAAAACCAAATTATTCATCTTTGGGACAAAATAATGAAATTAAGTTTGTAATGTTCTCTAAGGATGATATTGATGATAAATTAATTCAGTTTCATATTAATAACTCATTAAAATCCTTTTTTATGCAGGATACATCTTCTAAAATCTTAGTTTTACCTGCTGGAATTTGTCCAAATAAAAAAGGAACTGTAGACTTTTTGCTTAAAGGATAATTTGTGAATATAGTTTTTTCACAAGCAAAAAATGGACAAAAAAGTTGTTCTATAAAAAATATAAATTTTCACTCATCATATAACCCAGAAAGAGAAGCTGAGACATTTGTAAATAATATACAAACTGACTTTATCCCTTCTTGCATAATAATACTGGAACCTGGATTATCATATATTTCTGATTATTTAAGAAAACGATTTCCGAAAACAACTCTTGTTGCAATACGATTAATAAATGATTTCTCAGAATATGATAATAAATGGGACAAAGTAATCTACTACAGAGATTATATAAATTTTTCTGAAATTATATATAATACTTTAGGAGAAGAACTTTTACTTTCATCAATACAATTAAATTGGCCCCCAGCACAAAATATATTTATAGACGAACTTTCTAAAATTTGGACTGAAATAAAAAAATCAATTTTAAAAAGTAGAGATATTCTCTACACAAGATCATATTTTTCACAAAAATGGTTTTTAAACTCTATTTCTTTTTTTAGCAATGTAAAAAACATTTATAGCTTTAATAAAATAAACATTCCGATTTTAATTACAGCTTCCGGTCCAAGTTTGCAAAGTTCTATTAACAAAATTAAAGAAAATAGAGATAGTTTTTTTTTAATAGGTTTATCATCTTCAATTTCAGTTCTGCAAAAAAATGAAATTTTACCAGATTTAATAATGAGTACAGACGGAGGATTTTGGTCCAAATTTCATTTATATTCACCTACAACAAAAATTCAAAATCAATTTTATGCACTAACAGATGAAAATTGCACTCCAAAAAAAATTATGCAAAATGAAAAGATTATTCCATTATGCTATAAAAATAGTATTGGAGAAAAATTATTTCAGTCATTAAATATAAACTATTTCTACGCACAAAGAAACGGAACAGTTAGCGGAACAGCCGCCGAATTAGCATTAGCTTTAACATCAAAAAATATATACTTTTGTGGATTAGATTTATCGCCTTCAAAATCATTTCAACATACACAACCTAATTCATTAGAATACTTCAGCCAAAACAAAGATTTTAGACTAAAAAACAAAGAATCAAGAATTTCAAAATCACGATTCAATAGCACAGGTTCGTTGGAACTTTACCAAAACTGGTTTAAAACTTATTCTGAACAATTTCATAATAGAATTTATAGATTATCTGATGACTTTGATTATAAAAATGATTTGAATAATATAAAAAATGTAAATTGGGAATTTTTTCAAAAAACAGAAAAAAAACAAGTAACAAAACAAACAAACTTTTTTACAAAACAAAAAACAAGTTTTATAAAAATTAATGACACAATAATAGATGAAATACTAACATCGAAAAATATTCAACAAGAACTATTTCCTTTAGAATCAATTATGTTAAAAAGAACTCAAAATAAAAAAGAACAAGATATAATTAATAAAAAAATTGAAATTAAAATAAATGAATTAAAAGAAAAAATTAGGATATTAGCAAATAATGACTGAATATACAGGTATAATAGAATCAAAAGACGGATTTCAAATTCCAGTTAAAAATAACATTTCCTTTCACTCAAAATATAATGTTTTAAAAGAATCAGAATCATTTGCAAATCAATTTAATCAAAGTGATTTATTTTTTATCATCGGTGGATTATGCGGTGGATATCACATACAAAAATTACTCGAAGTAAATAAAAATAGAATCATCATAGTAATCGAAAATTCAGAAGAAGATATTAAATTTTTAACTAAAATAGAACAAATTAAAAATTTATTTGACTCTAAAAATGTTATTATTACACATCCTAAGGTTTTATTAAAAACAATATTAGATAATTATTTACCAGCAATATATGGAAAAATACAAATATCTTTTCTAAGAAGTTGGGAAAACACATTCTCACAAAATGCACAATTATGTAAAACAATTATCAACAAAGCTATTGAATCAATAGCAGCAGATTTTTCTGTTCAAAGCCAATTTGGCTTAATTTGGCACAAAAATATATTTAATAATCTGAAATATGCAGAAAAATTAAACATTTCAAATATTGAACCACTTTTTGACACGAATAAAACAGCAGCAATAATAGCAGCTGGTCCATCATTAGACGAATCTGCTCAAATAATTCAACAAAACAGAGAAAAATATTTTGTAATATGTACAGATACGGCGTATTCAACTTTTAATAAATTAAATATTTTTGTAGATGTAGTTGTTTCAATTGATGGACAATGTATATCTAAAGATCATTTCTTTGAAATCAAAAATAAAAATACTTTGTTTCTTTTTGATTTATGTGGAAATGCGTCCGCTGTAAAAAAAATAATAAAAAATAGAAATCCTATTATATTTTTTGAATCGGGACATCCTCTTTCAGTTATCGCATCAATATATAACGGCAATAAAAACTTCATACATATAGAAACAGGAAAAGGAACAGTAACAATCGCAGCAACAGATTTTGCAAAAAAAATAGGATTCAAAGACATTGAATTTTTTGGAGCTGATTTTTCTTATCTAAATGGTAAACCCTATGCTAAAGGTACATATTTAGATAACCTTTATGCCATAAAATCCTCAAGGATAACTAATACAGAAACAGCTTTCACAAAACTATTATATAGGACAGAATTAATTAATATTGAAAAAAATAAATACACAACAAAAATTTTAGAATCATACAAAGAGTCTTTAGATTTATATTTGAAACAAAAAATTACAAAAATAAATCTAAAAAGAATTAACAAATATAATAACAAAGACTTTATAAATTTCTTAAAAAACAATTTAAATTCTCTACAAGAAAAAAATTTTCTTAAAAAAGAAAACTTAATTTTATTTACACTATTACCATTAATTGCCTTTTACGAAAAAACTTACGATAGAATAAAAAGTTTTAAACTTGCACTGTCCAATACTCTTCGATATACTGATATAATATGAAAAAGAAAAGTTTTACTTTAGTTTCTATTTTGATTAGTGCTGTATTTTTAATCTCGATATTATATTTAGTTTTAGGTGTTCTTTTCGACAAAAGAAACGGACCTTCAAATGCAAAAACAAAATTTGAGCAATTAGTTCAAGATACTACAGAAATTTCAAATCTTTACACACCTGATACGTATGATTTTTCTGCTAATTTCATTAACATTGTCGGAAACGTAAAAGAATACAATTCCCTCTCTTTAACCTATAATGGGCGTAAAATTTATAATTATCCACCTAATAAAACTAATTCGATTACAGTCGATATTTACAAAGAAGAACAAAGTATTCAAACAAAAAATGGAGAATCATTAGTCATATATGCAGAAATATATAAAATTCCTCCATATTCCGTATATAATCATGCAAGAATTACGTTCATAACTATCATGATAGGAACTTTAATTGCAATCATTATTTTACTTTTTGCAAAACCAAATCAAGATAATGAATCAAAGTATGAACTCGAATTCGATGATGATATATTAGATATTTCAGATGATTCGGATCCAATAGCCCAATTTGAAGAAGAAAATCAAAAAAATAATTTTTCTGATAAATTTGATGATATTTTTTTTGAAAAAGAAAATAACAGAATACAAGAAACAGATAACGCTGTTACGATAGAAGAAACTTCATTTGATTATAATGAAGACCTTTTGAATGAAAATATAACTGAAAATTCGAACAATCTATATGAAGAAATTGTTGAAGATGACTATAATGATTACGATAATGATATTCAAATTACAGAAATAAAACAGCCTAACAATATTGAAAATCAAATAAATATTAAAAATGAAGAGCAATTTTTAGAAGATTTAGAAGAAGACCTTGTTTCTGCGGCAACAAATAATTCAGATTTATCTCTTTTAGTTTTAATGATTGAAGGTCAAAATAACAAATCTGAAAATGCGTTAAGAATTGTACAACATATAGAAGAGGAAAATAAAGAAATTAAGACTTATGAATATACTGATCAAGGTTTTGCATTTGTCGAAAAAAATATTGATCTAGATTCAATGCTACAAAAAGCAGAAAATATAAACACTTATATAAAAGAATTAGATTCAAATTTAAAAGTAACGATGGGTATTTCTTCTAGAACAAGCAGAATGATATCTGCAGAAAGACTCTTTACAGAGGCAAAAGAAGCAGAAAAACACGCAAAGCAAGATTTGGAATCACCGATTATTGCTTTTAGAGTAAATCCAGACAAATACAAACAATTTGTATTAAATGCTAATTAATTTTCGCTAAAGGCAGAAGGAGTTTCAGAAGGTGCCTCAGAGGAAGATTTTTTTTCGATACTTTGCTTGTAATCTTGCAATTTTTTCGAAAAATCTTTTATGGATACACTTTCTGGAAATCTTTGTTTAAGAATCTCAATTTGTTCTTCAGCAATATCCATTTTTTTTGTAAAAATTAAAAGATTAATATAATTTTCTAAATAAGTCTGAATATTAGGATTTGCTATTATAAGTTCCTCGTATTCTTTTAATGCTAATTCAGTATCTCCTTTCATTCCATGAATATAAGCCAATGAAGCTTTTATTTCACTATTGTCATTATCTATTTTTAACAATTCAATATATGCTTTTTCTGCATTTTCCCAATCTTTTGCCAATGCATAAGAACGCGCCAATTTATAAGAAGCAGAAGGTTTTAATGACTTATCTCGCATTGCAAGTTTATAATATTCAGCTGCCTTTTTATAATTTTTGATATTAGTGTATCCTTCAGCAATTGAATAATATTCAGAACAAATATTTTTAATGAGAATATTAGACTCTCCTGGTATTCGCAAATTTGAAGAACATGATAAGAAGAAAAAAGAAATTGATAATAAAAATATTATTTTTTTTATAATCATTATTAATCCTACATTAACAATTTAATTAACTCTTTCCATGAAAAAGAAATATCAGAAATAATTATTTTAGAACTTCCAGCTTGAACAATTTTCGCAGGAACTGGAAACAATGCCAATTTTAGCATTTTAACCGCTGCTTTAACAATAACAGGATTATTTAATTCAATTTCTAATGTTAATGCAAACAAATTCTCATCCTTAGATTGCACTAAACTTCCACAAAGAGAATTTATACCAAGATTAAATGTTTTTCCTAAAAACTTAGACAAGAAATCAAGAGGTTTCTGTGCATAAAATTTAATTTCACCATTAGGTGCTTTTGTTAAATAGTCAAAAATCTTAGGATCTATTCTTTTCGAATCTAAAAATTGACAATCACCTTCATCAAAATATAGTTTTTGTTCATTTATATATTTTTTTATAATTGGAATAACATCATTAGAAACTGCAATAGTAGATGTATCAGGGGAAAATAATTGAAATTTCAAATCAGGATTTGAATAATAGCAAAGAGAAAATGTTGAATCCTCTATGTTACTTAACAACCATCCATTTTTCTTTGACAAAGCTGACTTTAATGCAAATGCAGGATAACTACCTTGGATAATAAACTCCACATTTCCTCTTAAATTTGAAGAAATTGCAATATTATCCGTTCTAGATACAATCCTATTAATGTCGTTCTTAGAAATATCTGTAAAATTAGACAACACATGCTCTACAAACCTTACATTAGATTGAACAGGAACATAGACCAATATAGGTGCATCAGAGTCTACTAAATATAAAGGCTCTACATAATTGTAACTAGGAACAGATTTGCATGAGAATAACAAAAATAAGGTTGTTATGGCATATAAAAAGATAACAACCTTATTAAATCTAAGCTTTAACAATAGTTGCTCTCCAAACTTTATCATCTGCATCAATAGATGTACAATCAGCCAAATCGTCACACCAATTTTGAGAAGCAGTTAATGTAGCCTCGGCAATTACATTACCAAACATTTCAAAAGCAACCTTTAATTCATCATCGCCAGATACACAAAGATTAATTTTATCCAAAACAGTTAAACCAGATTCCTTTCTCATATTTTGGATACCTCGAATTAAATCACGAATATAACCTTCTTTTCTTAATTCTTCAGAAACTTTTGTATCAAGACCAATTGTAATTGTTCCTTCATTAATTACTTTTAAATTCTCTTTTTCAGAACGCTCAATAATAATCTTATTTGTATCCAATGACACAACATTACCTTCGACATTAATATCTACGGAATTTCCAGATAAAATAGAACTAATCTGCTCATTAGAAAGCTGAGTAATTATTGCAGCGGCAGCTTTCATTTTTGCTCCAAGTTCTTTTCCTAGTGTTCTAAAATTAGCTTTTGCAGAATAAACAACTAACTCATCTTCTCTTTCATGGAATACAACTTCCTTAACATTAAGTTCTTCTTTGATTGCATCACTCATATCTTCAAGAACTTTTCTTTCTGCATTGTTTCTTGTAACAATTTCAGCAGAAGCAAGAGGTTGTCTATTTTTTAAATTAAATTGATTACGAAGACTTCGTCCCATAGAAACAGCCTTTTGTACAGTAGCCATTCTGAATTCGAGATTTTCATCTCTAAATTTCTCGTTGTAAATAGGGAAATCAGAAAGATGAACAGAATCTTTATCACTATCAAGTTTTAAATTCTGCCACATTTGCTCTGTTATAAACGGAATAAATGGTGCAGCACACAATGTAAAAGTCTTCATTGCTGTATAAAGAGCTTCAAAGGCTTCAATTTTATCCTGTTTATCATCACTTTTTGAAAAACGTTTTCTAGAACGACGAATATACCAATTATTAAGTTCATCAATAAAATTAATTAAAGGATCTATTGCAGAACTTAAATCATAATCATCCAAAGCTTCTGAAACATTTTTTATCATTTTTTGTGAAACAGAGAGAATCCATCTATCCATTGGATTTTTTGGAAGATGATTTTCAAACTCTTTTCCTGTACAAATATACCCTTCAACATTTGCATAACTTACAAAGAAATTATATCCACTCCACAAAGGAATAATAATATTTTTTAATATTTCACGAACACCATTGTCTGAATATCGAAGATCATCAGCTTTTACAACAGCAGAATGAGTTAAGAATAATCTCAAAGCATCTGCACCAAATTTATTTATAGCTTCAACAGGATCTGTATAATTCTTTAATGACTTCGACATCTTTCTTCCGTCTTCAGCTAATACAAGTCCGTTAACTATACAATTCTTAAACGCAGGCTTATTGAATAAATGAGTAGCAAGAACTGTTAAAGTATAAAACCATCCTCGAGTCTGATCCAAACCTTCTGATATAAAGTTAGCAGGAAAGTGATTTTCAAAATATTCTTTATTTTCAAAAGGATAATGTTCCTGAGCATAAGGCATAGATCCTGATTCAAACCAGCAGTCAAAGACCTCTGGAATACGATGCATTGTACCACCACATTTTGAACAAGGAATTTCAATTTTATCAACAAATTGTTTATGCAAATCTTCTGGATAAACACCACTTAATTTTTTTAACTCGTCTCTACTACCGACACACACAGTTTCTTTACATTCAGGATTGTCACATTTCCAAATCGGAATAGGATTTCCCCAGAAACGATTACGACTAATAGCCCAATCTCTAGCACCAGCAAGCCATTTTCCAAAACGACCTTCTTTTATATGATTAGGTTGCCATTTTATTTGACTATTTACATTTAACAACTTCTCGTGATGATCAGCAACTTTCACAAACCATGAACCAATTCCGCGATAAATAAGAGGTGATGAACATCTCCAACAATGTGGATATTGATGTAACACCTGATCACGTTTTACAAGTTTACCTTCTTTTTTTAGGCGTTCCATAATATCTTTATCACAATCTTTAACGAAACGTCCAACATAATCAGAAACTTCACTTGTAAATTTACATTCAGCATCAATAGGCTCTACACAAGGAATTCCAGTTCCTTTGAACACAAGGCTATCATCTTCACCAAAACTTGGAGCAATATGAACAATACCAGTACCGTCTTCTGTAGATACATAATCAGCGTTAAACATTCTAAAAGCACCATCAGAACCATCTTCATTTATTGCTAAATCAGCAAAATATGGGAATAAAGGCTCATATTTAGTTCCAATAAAGTCTTTTCCTAATTTTTTATAAATAATCTGATAATCTTCAGGATTTTTATAATATGCGGCTAATCTACTTTCTGCCAAAATATAATAATCACCACTCTGCTTATCAAGAATTTTTACATATTCAATTTCAGGTCCCATACAAAGACCCTCATTAGATGGTAAAGTCCATGGAGTTGTAGTCCATGCAAGGAAATAGGTATTTCCATTAGCTAAATCAGAATCACCCACAGTATTTGAAGCTCTAACAATCTTAAATCTAACTGTAATAGCTGGATCTTGTTTTTCTTTATAACCTTGAGCTAATTCATGAGTAGAAAGAACTGTAGCACATCTAGGACAATATGGAAGAATGTATTTTCCTTCATAAATTAAACCTTTATCCCAAAGAGATTTTGCAACCCACCAAATTGATTCCATAAACTCAGGATTCATTGTTTTATAATCATTATCAAAATCAACCCATCGTCCCATGCGAGTTATAGTTTTACGCCATTCAGAAGTATATCTAAGAACAGAATCTTTACACTTATCATTAAACTTATCAATTCCGTAAGCTTCAATTTCATGTTTTGAATTAATACCCAATTCTTTTTCAATCAAATTTTCAACAGGTAAACCATGACAATCCCATCCAAAACGACGCTCGACTTTCTTTCCTCTCATTGTTTGATAACGAGGAATAATATCTTTTATTGTAGATGGAATAAAATGTCCAAAATGTGGAAGACCAGTTGCAAATGGAGGTCCATCAAAGAAAACAAATTCTTCAGCCTTACTACGCTGTTCTATAGATTTTTTAAATGTTTTATTTTCTTCCCAGAATTTTAAAATCTCTTCTTCCTGTTTAGGAAAATCTGGCTTTGGTTCTACACTTTTATACACAACAAACCTCTTTGTAAATTGAATAATTTTTAGATATACAGTTGTAATTATGTCATAAAAAAACATTTTATTCTATGGTAAATCATAGAATTGTTCTGTGTAAAAGAACTTTTCATAAAAGAAAAATATGATAAAAATCTATCCTTATACAAAAAGACTTTTACTTAAATAAAATAATAATTCACCTTGATAAATTCAAAATCTAATTTTCAGTATAGAGAGTTTCGATTTAATAAACTATATCAATGAACTTATTTATGTAAATCGATATTTCTTCTATTCCATGTATATGGATTATATTTTTCAATTTCTGAAATTTCTTTCCAGTGAAAATCAATTTCAGAGGCAGGAAATGGTGGTGTTTGAGGAGGTTTTCTCTTGCTATTATTAGATTCAACTATTGTACAGAAATCTTTTTCAGTTTTTTGGCTTGGAACTTTAATTAAATAAGGTTTTCCATATGCATAAATTACAGAATCATTGTCAATGATAAAATTTTCTGATATAAAAGTCGATTTTTGGATATTTCGAATCTTTTTGCTTCGACCTGTTGTACAAGTATAAATTTTCCCACCTGCCTTTATAAATTTATCCACAAAAAAATTTTTTTCCTCTGTAGAAAATTCAGCTTTTTCCTCAGAAAAATCCATTTTACTTTCCCAATACCTAATATGATAAACAGAATTACCAGTTACATAATAAGATATAATCTCATCTTTAATTATTGGAGGCGAAATTGTAATACCATTAGAAACACCATAATCTTTTAAATAAAAATCTTTATTGGATTCTAAATCCGGATAATTAATATTTTCTCTCATTAAAAAAGTTAAATATAATTGATTATCAATCACTGCTATCGGAATATAAACTACATTTTTAATTTTTGGATACTTTACAGATAACTCGTAAATTCCTGCAGTTTTTGATTCATTTTCAAATAATGTAAAAAACTTAACTTCAATATTTTCAGGATGAGATGAAATTGTATCATTTCTATCTCTGCTAGATATTTGAGCAAAAGAACTTGGTTCTGCAGCCCTATCGTCATACCATTGATAAAAAACTCTTAAAACAATAGAAATCGGTGCTTTATTGTTAAAAAGTACAAGTCTATCACTTCCCTGCCATATACCTTCAAGTGGTTTTGGAACATCTTCTATATATTCACGATTATTTTTAATTTGTTCAGTTCCAAAAACCACAGAAATACACAGAAAAATATAAAACAATGAAATAAATTTATTTTTTTTCAACACAACTTTATTATCGACAAAAATGTAATTATTTTTCAACTAATAAAAACTATTTAAAAAGCTTTTTGTATTCTTTTTTATAAATTTGTACAATTTTGTGACGCATAAGTTCTTGTTTTGCATTAATTTCCTTATTTACTTCAAAAGATTTTGAAAGTAAAACAAATTTAAAAATGCGCTCACAAGTTCTAAAGCCTTTTTCTGCATTATCACGGAGATCTATTTCACTTCTAAATAAATTCTGAATTTCATTTGTTTCAAGTAATGATTCATAACTATCATAAAAGATATTATTTTCTTCTGCAAAGTTGATAACATTTGTCTGATCAGGAACAATCATTGCTGCAACATATTTTTGGTCTTGGCCAACAACAACAGTTCTTTCCACATAAGGACTTTCATTCAGAGCCCTTTCAATAACTGCTGGTTCTATATTTTCACCACCTAAAAGTACAATTGTGTCTTTTGCACGACCAACAATTTTCAACTCTTTATCCCAACTAATCATTCCTAAATCGCCAGTATTAATCCAACCTTCAGAATCAATAATTGCATCTGTTAAATCTTGTCTTTTATAATAACCTTTCATTACCTGACGACCTTTTACAAGAACAAGACCTTTTTTTCCAGGTTTTAAAGGAGTTGAAGAAGCTAATTTTCCATCTTTTTCTGGACAAATTTTTACTTCAAAACTTGGGAAAACATAACCAACATTATTTGAACGAGGCTTTTTCGAATTACGCACAGAGATTACAGGAGCTGTTTCTGTCATTCCATAACCTTCTAATAAATTAAATCCAATAGCATGGAAAAAATCTTCTGTTCCAGACTGTAATGCTCCACCACCAGAAATAGCAGCTCTCATTTTTCCACCAAATTTTGCTCTTATTGATTTAAAAACCAATAAATCAACAATTCTGAAAAATGGCCATAACAAAATAAATGGAATTATTCCATACATAACGTCAAAAAATCTTGGATATTTTTTATAATGACAAACAAGTCCACAAACTCTTTCTTTTGCTTTATAATATAGTTTACCTAATATTACAGAATTATTAAAAATAAATTGACTAATCTTATCTTGCTTCTTTATTTCTCTAAAAAGTCCTTGAGCTACAGATTCCCATAAACGAGGAACTCCATTCATCCATTGTGGGTGAATTAAGTTCATATCCTGAATCATAACAGAAGCAACAGGTTTTGAATAAGCAAATCCACCTTTCAACATTACAACCATGTACAAAAATGCTCGCTCAAAACTGTGCCAAATTGGTAATACTGTAAGCCAAATATCACCAGGTTGCATTAATCCTAAAACTACAGGAGCTGCTTCACATTGAGCAATATAATTATCATGTGTTAATTGAACACCTTTTGGAGTTCCTGTTGTTCCAGATGTAAATATAATCGTTGCAACATCATTTGAATCTATAGATTCCATACCGTCTTCGATGTTTAACCAATCTTCTTTTGTAATAGAGATTCCCTCTGCTTCAAGATAAGAATAATTAATAACTTCAATACCAGCTTTGTTTGCTAATTCGATGGTTTCTGGTTCAGCATGATCATACATAATCGCTTTTTTCAATAATGGAACTTCTTCAGGATTTTCCAGAATTTTTAATAATTGACGGTCATTTTCAAAAAAGGAAACTTCACATTCTGCAAAATTAAGAATAAAACGCATTTCCACACCCATGGAATCACAGCCACGAGGTACATCAACAGCTCCTAATGTCAGTAATGCATAATCTGTAACAAGCCATTCTCGTCTATTATCAGACATCAACCCTACATGATCACCTTTCTTTATACCAAGTTTTTTTAACATATAACTCATTTCAATTACATGTTGATAAACTTGAGAATAACTATATCTTACAAAGATTCCTCTTTTATTCTTCACAGCTTGAAGTGTAAAATCAGGAATTTCTGATGCAGTATGTTTTAACAAAAGTGGGATATTTTTATAAGTTTTCTTTTCAGCCTTTTCAAAAAATTCAAACATATCTTCCTCTATATTGACATTTTAACAATATTTGTCTTTTTGACAATATAGTAAATAATTTTTTTTTTTGATATAGTTACAAAATGCTTACATATTTAGGAAAATTAGGTGAATTAATTTTAAAAGGTTCAAACATTAAAACATTTGAACGATTACTTATTCAGAATACAAAAAACTATTTGCAATCAGTTGAAGCAAAAGTTGAATTAAAAGCCGGTCGATTGTATATAGAATGTACAGAGGATGCAAAAGAAGCTGTCGAATTTACATTAAACCATTTGTTAGGAATCACAGGTTGGGCATTAGCCAAAGTTACTGAAAAAAACATTGAAGCTATAAAAAGTGAAGTTTATAATCAGGCTTTAGAAGCTAAGCAAAAAGGTGCAAAATCATTTAAAATATTAGCAAAACGAGGAGATAAATCGTTTCCTTTAGACTCATATGAAATTATGAAAGAAGCAGGTGCGGCTGTATTCGATAAGCAACTTTTAACCGTTGATGTTCACAATCCAGATGTAGTAATTTCTGTTGAAGTTCGCGAAAAATGCTATATATATTCAGATTCAAACAAAGGTCACAGAGGTTTACCAGTAGGATGTAGTGGAAAAGGTTTACTATTATTAAGTGGAGGATTAGACAGTCCTGTAGCCGGTTATAGAATGATGAGACGAGGTATGAAAGTTGAAAGCATATATTTTCATTCCTACCCATACACTTCACAAGAAGCTCAAGAAAAAGTTGAAAAGTTAGCTGAAATTATTACAAATTTTGGCATTACATCTCACATAAATATCATTCCATTCACAGAAGTTCAAATGCATATTATGAAAAATGCTCCAGAAAATTTTTCTACTTTAATGCTTAGAATGTGTATGATGAAATGTGCAAGTATGTTAGCAAAAAAAATCAATGCTGATTGCCTAATCACAGGAGAAAGTTTGGGACAAGTTGCAAGTCAAACAGTTGAAAATATGGCAGTAACAGAAAGTATGGCTGAACTTCCACTTTTAAGACCATTAGTTGGTTTAGACAAAGAAGAAATTATTGCAACAGCATACAATATCGAAACATACGAAACATCAATTCTACCATATGAAGATTGTTGTGTTTTATTCTCTCCAAAACATCCAATTTTAAGAGCTGATTTAGACGAAGCCATGACAATATATAAAAATATGAAAATTGACGAACTTATAGAAGAAGCCTTTAATAATAGAATCGTAAAACGCTTTGAAGTAAGCGGAATAGTTGCAGAAAAATACGGAACAAAACCAAATACAGAAAAACTAATTTCTGGCAATAGATATAAATTATGTTCAATAAATTAAAAAAAAAGGAACTTAGCACATTTTGTTTCTAAGTTCCTTTTTATACTTTTGTATACAACTTCTGTAAAAATTTAATAAGAATATTTTAAAGAAACTGTAAAATAATGAGTGACTTTATCAGTTAAATTATTTAACCATTCTTGCTTTTGAGCAGAAACTTCTTTTTGTAATTCAGATGAGTTAAGCAAATCATCAATACTTTCATAAGTACCCCAATCATCTCCAGAAGCTGTTTCTAATTTATAGTTATACATTTCCTCCCCTGTTACAGGATCCTTACCAACTGAAACCGGTTCTACATTAAAATTCATACCTTTATACATATTGTTACCAACACCATGATTCAATGTTAATTCAAAAGTATATCCTGCTTTAATAGAAAACTGCCCTTTTTTTGTCTTAGGAAAACGATATTCTCCAGAAATACTAGCCTGACAAACCTTCATAGTTGTTTTTCCTGTCATAAAGCCTAATCGTTCCCATGCTTGATCAACATGTTCTCCAGTATCATCATCAGGAGCTGAAAACATTTGATGCATAAATACACTACCATCAGTCTTATATTGTCCTGAACTTGATAACACATATTTTGCAGCCTCTTCATCACTAAATTGTTCTGCTGTATTTTGATGTCTAATAAAGGATGTAGCAAATGACAATGTAAGATTTTTTGCAGGATTAAAAGATGCATTAAAGGAAATTCTATCAGAATTTGGTGGTAAAGAACTTCCTATATTGAGCCCATTATTTGTATAGTTTTGATAATTAAAAACATCACCATTAATTGTTCCATTCTTATTTTGTTCATATTCCCAATGTGCATAAGTATAAGGCATTATAGCAGTATAAGACATAGACATATATGTTAAAGAAGACTTTTTAGGTGTAAAAATAAAGCCTGATTGAAGTCCAAATCTTAATTTAGAATCAAAATTCAATTTTACAACTTCATTTACATCAAAATCATCTACAAAAATATCTGTTGCCCAATTTAAATATGAAACAGGTTTAATTTCTAATAATAATCCCATCTGTAAATTACTACTTGCACCACCTATATTTTGAACAGCCATGTAAGGAGCAGGTACTAAATAAATAATATCATTTTGAGGTCCAAATAATATGTTCTCGTAATATGTAATATGAAATTTTGGATTAAATCGATATTTTAAAGCATGAAAAGCTAAATATTTATTATCCTCTAAATCATCACCAATATTTGTTGTTGCCCCAATTGTCTCATAAACAGATGAATAACTCCATTTTTGTCTAGTAACATTAAACATAATATTTGGTGCATGATAAGCAGAATCATTTAAAGCTAAACCTTCCCCTAAAAATGGTCCGTATCCAATTCTACTTATTCCACCAGATATATAAATTTCTTCAGACCCAAAAGAAAGTAAAGTATTCCAATCTAAGAAAAACTCAATTGGACCTACAGAAGCAGGATCATAAATCGAATCTTTTTCTGGGTTTTGACCAAAATAACTTAAATCATCCCAATCGGCACTTGTTCCATACCAGCCAAGATTAAAGCCCATATCCACAAGATTACTAAAAATAAGATCTCCTGCAATTCCAACTTCCCCATTAACAGCTTTAGTAAATTCAGATTCAGCTTTTTCATCGCTTAAAATATCTTTATATTTACCTTTAAATCCACCTTCAACATATAAATTATATGGTTTTGAAAAAATTCTTTCGTATTCAGTTAAAGCTAATTCAGCCTCTTGCTTACTACCACAATTTATAACTTGATTAAGAATTTTTTTAATAATTTTCGTTGGATAAGGACGAACAAGAGGTAGAGTATCAATAAGTCCTTTCATTTCCCAACCTTGAGCTTCTTTGTAGAACTTATCATTTGGATCCACAGAAACTTGAGCAAACATTGTTACTGATAAAAATAAAAACAAAAATAAAGAAAAATACTTTTTCATAAAAACCTCTTTTTATATTTACTTAGCTAATCTAAAAGAAGTTGCTAACGCAATTTCTAAACCATGATCAAATTCACCAGTTATGTGATTTTTATTAAACATAAAGACATATGACGGCTGAATTGTAAAAGAAATATTATCATTAATGAAATATTTACATTTCACAGAAATTCTATTTATGTATTCATTTGTCCCAGAAGGAGTACTCTTATTCTGCTTATCTTTAGCAGCATTAAAAGAATCTTCATTATCATCATCATAATCTGGATAACACCAATCTTTTATATCATCTGACAAGGTTCCGTCTTCATTTTTAGAATAATCAAATTCTGTATTACTTCCACCCCAATTTAAGTTATTAAAAACAGAAGTTCCAGACATTTCTCCTTTTGCCATAAATAAATAAATAAAATCAATTGAGAACTTTGATGGAACTGAATATCCAATCTTTATTTCTCCAGAAATAGTATCAGGTCCAAAAGGAGAACCAATCCATTCATAAAATATTTCTTTATCACCAATATTTTCTTCATAAGTACGAACAAAAGTCCAATTTGGACTTTCTTTTATATATAAATATGGAGTGGCATAATATCCTTCTGCAACAATATTGAAATAACCATCGTTTATTGGCTTTACATAATCAAAACCAAGCTGTCCACCGATGCCATTTGGAGTTACATCTTCTGGCCAATTACTTCGCTCATAAGCAGTTTGAAATTGAGTCATAGCGTAATTGCCGTAAAACTTTAACCCACTAAAAGGCACAAATTGAATTTTTAAAGCAAACAAAGCTCCAGTATAAGCCTCTTCAAAGTCTGAATCATAATCTTTCCAAGGAGCGTACCCATGAAAAACTGTTAAAGGATTAATAAATCTTAATTCAAAAGGAGCATTAACAATCATTCCTTCGAGAGCAGAAAATGTTAATTTTTTAAATAATCTTATATCTATTTGATGAAGATACAAATATTTATCAACATTAAATTCAGCCACAGAACCTGTATATTTTATATTATGAGAATAAGCTTCTAATTGAGCATACGAAGTTCCTGTTAAATATTCAGACATTATAATCGAACCATTCAGTGAATTTCCAACACTTCTAGGCCCCATTCCCAATATAAAAGCGATTCCTGTATTATCAGTTATTTTTTTTCCAGTACTAAAATAACCATAGGATGGAAAATTCACATCCATTTGATCAGGTCCTAATGGCAAATTTATATAATTATCATTGTGTAAAGACATTCCCTTATTTTGTTTTAAAGAAACATCCATATTCATCGCAAAAATATCACCAAAAGTTATTGATAAAGGAATTTCAAAAAAACCTTTACGATTGTATCTATCGAAAACCCAATCAAAATCATCATTACTTTTAAAGTAAAATTCAGGATTTACAGAAGGTTCTAAACCAATAGACATTAAATCAGAATCAAAAGAATATGTTTTTTGTTCAAAATAGCGATAAATTTTATCATATTCAGCCTTACCTACAGAACTTAATGAGTCATAATTAATTTCAGACATATAAAATTTTAATTGCTGAATTGAAATTGGCGTACTATCTGAAAAATTAACGACAGATTGTTCTATACAAATTTTATTAAATGATTCATATACCCAACTTCCAGCAGGAACAAGCTCTTGAGCACCACGAGTTGCAGAAAAAACTAATGTAGAAACAAAAAATGTAAAAATAAAAGTAATAATTTTTTTTAAACTTATAAACATTTTAGCCTTATCTTCTAATAACAACTGAATTATCTACCGCATTTTGTAATTGAGCAGATGTTACTTTCTTAGGAAATTTTGATAAAACCTCTTCGTAAAAAGAAACTGTTTTTATTCCGTGACTTTCAAGAACAAAATTTTTACAGATTTCTAAAGCTTTTTGCCCCATTTTGGCACAAGTCTCAGTATCATCACATAACTTTAACAAATACGAATCCATTTCTTCATCAGAATCTGCAAAATAACCATTTTCTCCATGAAAAACCGTATCACTAAAACTTGTATCTCTACGACATACAACAGGCAATCCCAACGACAAAGCTTCAAGTATTGTCATAGAATGCATTTCTGACAAAGATACAGTTACAAAATAATCAGAAATAGCATAGTATGAATGCAATTTTTTCCAATCAACAAAACCTGTAAATTTTATTTTATCTTCTAAACCATCATCAATTACAGAATTTCGTAATTTTTCTTCTCTTTCGCCAGAACCTACAAAAATCATTTTTAGATTTTCTCTTTGTTTTACAACTCGCGACATTATAACAAGAAGCTCGTCTAATCGTTTTTCTTCAACAACTCTACCCACATACAAAACAACTCTATCATCTTTTTTAATACCTAGAGATTCCCGTAAAGCATCTTTTTCTTCATCAGAAACAACGGTGGAAATAAACTGTTTTGTATCAATTGCATTAGGAATAATTGCGGAAGGAATTTTAGGTAACATATATGATCGATTAAAATAATCATGAGCTTTCTTAGAAACATTAATAAAAGCATAATATCTTTTATATACTTGCTGAACAACTTTTCTAATAACTCTTCTTGGAATCAATCTTCCCATAAACAGATAATACTTATAATAATCTTCCCACATGGTATGAGTTGTAGCCACTACAGGAATTTTTAATTCCTTTCCAACAACAATAGACATGTGTCCCATAAAAAATTCTGTATGAGAATGAATGATTTCAATTTTATGTTTTAGTAAAAATTCCTTTACTTCTTTTTTATGTGGAATACCAATATACTGACCATCACCAACAGGACTTGGAATAGAATTTACTCTATATACATTATTATCTTCAGATTTATCATCTTTACCACTACCAACAGTAACAATGACTACATGATGACCTAATTCTTCTAATATTCGTTTTAATTGAATTACAACTGTAACAATTCCACTTTTTGTGGGAAGGTAACTGTCCGAAAAAAGAGCAATATTCATACTATAGTTATGATACTTCATTACAAAGGAACATTCAAGAATAGATTCTTTGTTTAAAATATTATGTAATAATATTTTAATTTTTACTTGACCAATAAAAGTATCTTTTAGAAAATAAGTTATCTATGACTAGTAACGATAAGAAGATTATATATAACTTATTAAAAACTGCATCAAGTAACATACAAGGATACAAATCTCAAGATTTTACATTTGATATTTCTAAATTCAAAGATGATATTAAAATAATCAAATCAGAAAATAACACAACAAATATTAACTTTTCAAAGAATGAAGTAATTCAAGAAATAAAAAATGCGTCAATTGATACAATTAATAATAAAATAACTAAATGTAATAGATGTAGACTTTGTGAAACAAGAAAAAATGTCGTTCCTGGTATTGGATGTAAATCTCCACTTGTACTAGTTATAGGAGAAGGACCTGGTTACGAAGAGGATTTAAAAGGAGAGCCTTTTGTAGGACCTGCAGGACAATTATTGGATAAAATGTTAGCAGCAATTCAGTTATCAAGAAATTCTAATACCTATATTGCAAATATTGTAAAATGTCGTCCTCCTCAAAATAGAATTCCCTACCCTGAAGAAGCAGATGCTTGTATATCTTTTTTACAAGCTCAAATCGTAGCATTAAAACCAAAAATGATTTTGTGTGCAGGAAGTACCGCAGCAAAAAATATATTAAAATCACCTCTTGGTGTAACAAAATTAAGAGGAAACTTTTACGAATATTCAAATATCCCTGTTTGTGTAACTTACCATCCTAGTGCCCTATTACGAGATGAAAGTTTAAAAAAATATGCTTGGGAAGACTTAAAAATGTTCAGACAAAAATTGCTAGAATTAGTTCCAAATTACCAAGAATCTTTTAGAGGCTGATATTGAAAAAATTTTTACAGATAGCATTAAACCTTCCTCTCTTTCAAACTTTTACATATCTTGATATTGATAACCCAGAAAATCACACAAGAATAGGATGTAGAGCAGACATAAAATTCGGCAACAGAAGAATGATAGGTTATGTAATAGCAGAAAGTAATCAATTACCAGAAGATTGCCCTGTAGAAGAAAATAAAATTAGACCTATACTTAAAATTATTGATAAAAGTCCGATTCTAACCTCTGAATTACTCAATTTAGCTAAATGGATTTCAAAATACTACTTATGCTCGTATGGAGAAGCTGTAAGCGTAATAATACCAAGTGCAAAAAGAGAAACTGATTCTGGAGGATTTTCTGTAATTAATGAATTATCCCCAAAAAAGAATTTTTCATTAAGCATAGAACAAAAAAATGCAGTAGATGAAATTTTATCAAAAAACTCAAAAACAAATTTGCATTATTTATATGGTCCAACTGGAAGTGGAAAAACAGAAGTCTTTTTGCAAACTGCTGAAAAATTGTTAAATGAAGGAAAAGGAGTAATTTATCTTGTACCAGAAATTAGCTTAACACAACAAGTCGTAGAAGCTGTTGTAGAAAGATTTGGACAAACAGTTGCAGTTCTCCATTCAGGATTATCTAAAGGTCAAAAATTAAACGAATGGAATAGAATTTTAACAAAAGAAGCTAGAGTTGTTATAGGTGCTAGAAGTGCAGTTTTTGCACCTGTACCAGATTTAGGAATGATAATTATTGACGAAGAACACGACGGATCCTACAAAAGTGGCTCAACTCCAAGATATCATGCACGACAAGTAGCAATGTATCGCTGTGCAAATTTAAAAATTCCCTTACTAATGGGTAGTGCAACACCTAGCGTAGAAGCATGGTATATGATGACAAAAGAAAAAATTATTCGTCATAATTTAACAAAACGTTTGTCAGGCGGTGTAATGCCTAAAATTGTATCAGTAGATTTAACAACAGAAAATTTAGAATATGGATGTATTTCAAAAAAACTCTTTGAAGAAATAAAAACAACTATAAAGGAAAAACGACAAACAATTTTATTCTTAAACAGAAGAGGTTTTTCTCATTTTTTTAGATGTAACTCTTGTGGATATGAACAGAAATGCAAAAATTGTTCCATTTCTATGACATATCACAAAAACGAAAACCAATTACGTTGTCATTATTGTGGCTGGAAATTATACCCTCCTCAGCAATGTCCACAATGTGGCTCATTAGATATTGGCTATTCTGGTTTTGGTACAGAGTTTATTGAATCGGAAGTTAAGGCGAAATTTCCAAATGCAAGAATAGTTAGAATTGATACAGACAATTTAACAAAAAAAGGTGAACTTCAAGAAAAATTAGCAGCATTCAAAAATAACGAATACGACATAATGCTAGGAACCCAAATGATTGCAAAAGGGTTAAATTTTCCAAATTTAAAACTAGTAGGAGTAATACTTGCTGATACAGGATTACATTTACCAGACTTCAGAGCTGCAGAAAAAACATTTTCTTTAATCACACAAGTTGCAGGAAGAGCAGGAAGATATTTTCCAGACGGAAAAGTTATTGTTCAAACATACAATCCGAATAAAGAACCTATTTTATTCTCAGTTAATAATGAAATTCAAATGTTTTATGATTCAGAAATTGAAACACGCAAATTATTAAATTTTCCTCCTTTTTCACGAATTATAAGACTAGTTTTTAGAGCACCAACCTTAAACCAGGCAGAACAAGCAGCCTACGGTGCAGAAAAAATTCTGAAAAATTCAATAAAAGAATGTTTAGAAAAAAATAACTTATCTACAACAAAAGAAAATATTTTAAATACAGAAATATTAGGTCCTTCTGAATGCCCAATAGTAAAAATATCACAAAACTACAGATTTCAAATTATTTTAAAAGGTCAAGAAATATCAATATTACAAAAAATAGCAGCGGAACTTTTATTTAATTATACAAAACCAAATGATGTTTATATAGAATGTGATGTTGACCCTATAACATTACTGTAAATTAAACATGGCGCCTAATTCCATCAAAATTAATCTTCCATAAAAATAAACCATGAGCAGGAGCTGTGGGGCCAACTTGTTTTCTATCACAACTAAGTAAAACTTGCTTAAAATAATCAGCATTTTTTCCCATTTTTTCAAAATGAATTAAACTACCTGTGATACTTCTAACCATCTTCCAAAGGAATGCATTAGCTTCAATTTCAAAAACTAAGTTTTTACCCTCGTAAAAAAAATGAGCATTATCTATATAACGGAAAGTTGATTTACTTTGATCACCAGCAGCAGCAAATGTAGCACAATCAATTTCGCCTCTTAAACAAGACGCCATCTCATTTAACACATCTAAATTTGGAATGTGATTTATTGACCATACATATTTCATTTCTGTTGCCAAAGTATCAGTTGGACTTATAAAATATCTATATACTCTACTTGTAGCTGAAAATCTAGAATTAAAATCATTAGAAACTTCTTCTGAATCCATTATTCTAATATCGTTAGGCAAAAATGAATTCAACGCAAGCACATATTTTTTAACAGGAATCGAATCTATGGGAGAAAAAAAATTTGCAGCCTGAGCCTTTGCATGAACTCCACTATCAGTCCTTCCACTGCCAATTAATTTTACTTTTTGTTTATGAAGTTTTTCCAATGCAGTTTCAATCACTTCTTGAACTGTTCGAACCGATTTTCCACAATCTGAAAAATCTTGGCGTTGCCAACCACAAAAATCCGTTCCGTCATAAGAGACTGTTAAAAGTATATTTCTCACAATTAATCATCCACAGAAATTATATTAGCTTCATTTAGCGTAGCCGTTAATTTGTCATATAAATCTCTTGATTTCTCAAGTAATGGACCTGGTTTCGATTTTGAAGATTTTCCTAAACCAAAAATTCTCGCAATAGAACGTTTATTTTCGTCTAATTTTTTATAACGCATTTGCATATCTTCAGTTTGTCCGTATTTAAATTCCAAAAGGGAATTTAAATAAATCACACCATCATAGCCATAATTTTTATCTATATCAGGTCCAAAATTGTTAACTTTTGCAATAGTTTCAATTCTTCCAGTTTCATTAATTAAAGTTTGCTCATAAAAAAATTGGGCTTTTCTGTAAAAAACTTCTGATACATAAGAATAATTATGACCAGGTACAACTTTTTCTAAATCTTTACATAACCATGCTAAACGAAGAGAAATCATCGCTCTCTTTATTGTTGGAGCATAGGATAAATCAACTTTTTCATAAGATAATAATGCTAAATAGTACATAGCAGCACCATCCAACAAATTTCTCTCATGAGTTAAATCGTAATATGGAAATAAATTATTTACGATACTTTTACGATTTTCTGAATCAGCTTGGAGAGCATTTAGCGATTCATTATCATTTATTTCTTCAAAATCCTTCCAAAAAAAAGCGGAATGACACTTTGGACATGCACCAATTGCATAAATTAACGGATATATAGTTCCATATTTTTTTGAAGGTTCAAAAACTCTGTGTAGTTCGTCAGTTAATTCACCAGCAATCATTCTACCACTACCAGAAAGCATTTCTTCCTTATCAAAACTTTTCATGCAAACAGGACATTTACACTTTGTTTTTGACCAATATGATAGTTTTGGTTTCTTTTCAACTGTGGGCTTTTTTGTTGAACTTTTATACATTTTATAAGTCCTCCGATTTTTCAATCAGAACAAATGCAACTGCATATTCTTTTTCATGACTAATGGATAATTGAATATTGTATTTATTTCCAATACGATTGTCCAATATTTTTTTTGTTTTATCATTAAACGAAAAAAAAGGTTTTCCATCTTCATTTTTCGAAACCCATAAACCTTTTAATTCTATACCTACAAAACCTGTTCCTAAAGCCTTAACAAAAGCTTCTTTAGCAGCAAATCTAGCGGCATAATGTCGACAAGCTGCATCCATTGTTTTATTATTTTCTTCTAAAAAAAACAATTCTTCTTTTGCAAAAAAGCGACTTATTAATTCAGGAGAATTTACCCATTTTTTAAAACGCCTAACATCCGAAATATCAGTACCTATACCATAAATCACGACTTTATAGACTCCTCAGTTGTAATAGTTTCAACTTCTTCTGGTTGAGTTATTTTTAAATCTTCAATTTTTGGTAAAACATCTTTTACGATTTCAGTGTCTTCGCTTTCAATTTTTTTTAGTTGAAGAGATATAATTTTTGGATACTCACCTTTAAATTCAACTTTTTCAGGTTTAATTATTTTTATAGGAACTTCTATAAAAGATTCTGTTTCAATATTTGTTATTTTTGAACAATCTGCCTCAACTATAAAATCTGTATTTTTCAAATTATCAATGTCCAATTTTTTCCCAGTAACAACAAATTCTACTTCAATATTTTCATTTTCAACTTGTAATGTTTCAGGTAATCCAACATAAGATAAAGAATTCACTATAATTTTTTTTGAACTTACAGAAGGAACAATCTCAACCTCAACATTTATCAACTCTTTCGAAACTAATTTTAGTGATTTTCCTAAATTATCAACGCCAACATTCTTTGAAAAAGATGTATTGGCACCTTTTACATTTATAGCTTTTGTTTGTAACCTATTATAATTTTGAACAATAGACTTTGGTCCAAATATTTCTACCTCATCTGGAGTAATTTTAATATTTTTAATCTCATAACCGTCTGCAACTTCACCTTTTACAAGAGGATTCAAAGAAACAAAACCTTTAATTTCTTCTTCAACAGTAATAGGTATTTCTTGTGGAGAAACTTTCACTTCAAGAGCATCCAATAAAAGAGCATCCTTTGGTAAATCAACGAGAATAGGAACCTTATAAGAACCTTCTTTTGCCAAGAAACTTAAATCTACATAAGCTGAAACTTCACTTTCTCTAAAAGTCGCAATATCTTCTTTTTTTCCACGAATTGATATTTTTATCTTCTTTTGATAATTATTTGTAACAGCCATTCCATTTTTAGAAACAATATCTAAATTAACCACAAAAGTTTTTGTTTCTTGTATTGAAAGTTGAAAAAAAATGTATATAAAAATGGCTAGAACAAAACAAGCAGCTTTTACAGACCAATTTTCTGTAATGTTATTAATAATTTGCCTTATTTTCATCTATAGTATCCTCAATATTTTTTTGGTCAGGAGTTACTTCTAATAATTTTTCCAGAATTTTTGTAATTTGAGAAGTTTTTAAGTCATAATATAATTTTGAATCATAAGCTAAACTAATCGCACCAGACTCTTCTGATACAACCAAAACAACAGCATCACTAACTTCACTTAACCCCAATGCAGCTCTATGTCTTGTTCCAAATGTTTTTTTTATATCATATTGTTCACTAAGGGGAAGAAAACAACCTGCACTTAAAATTTTTCCAGATTGAACTACACAAGCAGCATCATGCAATGGTGTATCATGCCCAAAAATTGTTACAAGCAAAGCTGATGATAAATCAGCATTTATTCGTGTTCCTGTTTCTATAATATCATCTAATTTTGTATGTCGCATAAAAACGACTAACATTCCTCTTTTCATTTTAGAAAGCATTTCAGCAGCAATAATTACAGTATCTACATAAGTATGTTTAGAGCGATTACCAAAAGCAAACCATTCACTTTGACCAATTTTTAGAAAGACTTTTCTTAATTCAGGCTGAAAAACTATAGCAAAACAAACAATAAGTCCAAATGCAATTTTGTTTAAAACCCATAACAACATTGATAAATCTAAAACCAATGCCACTGCATAAGCCATAACTACAACTACCGCAGCTTTTATAATCTGAACAGCATTTGTTTTTATAATTATTTCATAAGCTTTATAAATAATAAAAGTCATTATTCCCACATCCAATACAGGTCTAATAACGTCATACAATTTTGATAAATTTTCAAATGCGCTCAAAACTTATTCCTCTTTTTGCAAGCAATATTCAATACTGTTTAATATTGATAACGAATCAACAGCCTCTTTTACATCATGAACTCTAATTATAGAAGCTCCATTCATAATTGAAAGGATATTAGCTGTTATAGTACTAGACAATCTATCTTTGACATCTCTATTAGTTAAAGAACCCAAAAATGACTTTCTAGAAAGAGCCATCAAAACTGGATATCGACCACCACATAGTTGTCCACAGTGTTTTACCAAAACACAATTACCATTGGTATCTTTGCCAAAACCAATTCCAGGATCTATTATTATTTTATCAGAAGATATGCCACATTTCAAAGCATAATCTATACGCTCAAACAAATAAGATTCAACATCCTTAAAAATATCTTCGTAATATGTATTTTTTTGCATATGAAGAGGAATATTTCTTTTATGCATTAAAATAACAGGTATATTCCACTTTGCACATAATTTCCCTAAATTATCATCATCTTCTAACGAGCTAATATCATTTAGTATATCAGCACCTTCTTCTAAACAAGCTGACAAAACTTCAGATTTTCTTGTATCAATTGAAATAGGAATGTTACTGTATTTTCTAATTTTTTTTATAATAGGAATAATTCTTTTTAATTCTACATTTGAATCAATATATTTTGAACCTGGACGAGAAGATTCAGCACCAATATCCAGAATATCTGCACCGTCTTCTATAAGCTTTAACGCAGTTCTTAAGCCACCACAACTTTTATTCCAAAGTGAATCAGGAGTAACATTCAAAATCCCCATTACAAAGGCTTTTTTTTCCGTTTTAATTTCCCTATTTGCTAATTTTAATATTCTCATAAAATTACTCTAATAAACTTTTAGCAGCATTACAAATATCTTTTGAAGACATTTTACAATATTCACAAATTTGAGTTCGAGTTCCTTGAGGAAAATAAGAATTTGGAAAAGCTTTTATTATTGTATTTGTATATTTTTTTTCAGCAAGAACATTCGATAAATATTCACTTATTCCACCAACTTTTACACCATCTTCCACAAAACATACGCCACTATAATTAGATACAACAGAATAAAAATATTCTTCATCAATAGGTTTTATAAATCTTAAAGTGTAAACATCAGAATAAATATTTTCCATTAATAATGCCCGTGAAGCTTGAACAACTTCTGAAAAAATCCCACCTGTACAAACAAATAAAATTCGTTTAGAAGAATTTTCCAATGGAATAGCTAAAGAAGGTGCATATTCTTCTGATTTTATAAGAATTCCACGACCTTCTTGTATTTCAGAAGCAAAAATCGGAATCTCTGAAGGACATGAAGTTTTTGGATATCTAATCGAAACAGCTTTATTTGAATTAATAGCCCATTCCAAACATACTTTTAAATCATCACCACTTACAGGCGACAGTATTGATAAATTCGGAATTGGTTTTAGCAAAGCTATATCAAAAATTCCCTGATGAGTTTCTCCATCATTTGGAACTGGGCCTGCTCGATCTAAACAAAAAACGATTGGAAAATTCTGAACAGAAATATCATGAATAATTTGATCTATTGAACGTTGAATAAATGTTGAATAAATAGCAACAATTGGAATCAATTTACCTGCGGCTAATCCACTAGCAAAACTAACAGCATGTTCTTCCGCTATTCCAACATCATAAAATCTACTAGGAAATTTTCTTGCAAAAGCATCTAATCCAGTTCCTTTTGCCATTGCCGCTGTAATTGCAACAATTCGATCATTTTTTTCCGCTAATTTAATAAGAGTACGACTAAAACTTTCTGTAAAACTTAAAGTATCATATTTTTCTACATTTCCATCTGAAATTAAAAAAGGTCCAATTCCATGAAATTTTGCAGGATCATTTTCTGCCGGACTATAGCCTTTTCCTTTTTTTGTCAAAACATGAACAACAACTGGTCTGGAAAGATTTTTTACTCTATTAAGTACATCTTCTAATTCTTTTATATCATGCCCATTTAAAGGTCCTACATATTCAAAACCT
This sequence comes from Treponema sp., assembly GCA_017938365.1. Taxonomy (GTDB): domain Bacteria; phylum Spirochaetota; class Spirochaetia; order Treponematales; family Treponemataceae; genus Treponema_D. Next base: position 48,931 of record JAGBBT010000094.1, on the reverse strand, counting down.
AAATCTGTAAAAAGATTATTTGTAAAAAAAACTCCTTTTAATCCTCTTTTTATTCTAAAAATAAATTTGCTCAAATTAGGAATTTTTTCAACAATCTTATCAATATTTTTTCTGAACCTTTGATAAGTTCCTGTCATTGTTAATCGACTTAAGTACTTTGATAACGATCCTGTATTTTTACTAATGGACATTTGATTATCATTCAATACAACTATTAAGTTTTTAGCAATTTGACCTGCATGGGATAAAGCTTCAAATGCCATTCCACCTGTTAAAGCTCCATCACCTATTATTGCAACGACTTTGTCATTTCTACCTTGTAACTGCCAGGCAGATAATAAACCTAATGCTTGAGAAATTGAAGTAGAGGAATGTCCATTATCAAAAAAATCGTGTTTACTTTCAGCTTTTTTTGTAAATCCTGATATTCCATTAAAAGTTCTTAAGGATTCAAAATCTTTATATCTACCAGTAAGTAGTTTATGTGTATAACACTGATGGCTAACATCAAATACAAATGCATCATTAGGAGATGTAAAAACTCTATGAAGTGCTATAGTTAATTCAACAACACCAAGATTAGATGCTAAATGTCCGCCGTTTTTTCCTACAACATCTATTATTTTCTTTCTAATTTCTGTAGCTAAATCAGGAAGTTTATCTTCAGGAATTTTTTTTAAATCTTCTGGGGAATTTATACCTGAAAGCAAAATAGTAAACCTCCTAAAAAAATTTAATTAAGAAAAAAAAGACCGCGTAGTTTTACAACTTTCGCGGTCTCTTTACAGGCATATATTCATAAACATCTAAAACAGATGTTACTTACTCTTATGCCTATTGCGTCTAAGCATCTTCTTGCGCTTATGTGTTGCCATCTTTTGGCGCTTTCTTTTTTTACCACAAGGCACGGTGGGCACTCCTTAAAAAAATGTATGATAATTATTATTGAAACAAGCCCTTTCGTCAAGAGCTAAATCAAATTAAATAATTACTGTTTTTCGATACGATACTGTACCTGTTCTGTAAAAAGCTGCTTAGCAGCCAATGAAACTACTTTTCCGTCGTTCTGTTCAATACTAGAATCTTTTATCATCGACATTTGATAAGCACGACGACTAGCAGCAACAGTAACTTCATAAACATTACTGTTAAATCTTACAAGTTGTTCCAATGGGAAAATCATATTACACCCCTCTTATAAACTAATTTATTATATATATTTGCAAATTCTGTGTCAATTTATAATAATAAATGTATGAATAGAAATTACAGTCAAGAAGTTACTATTTTATCGTTACATATTTCTGGAGAAAACAATAAGTCTGTATGTTTCATTTCGCCTGAAGAAGGTATATGTTATGCAACATTATTTGGAGGTTCCAAAAGTAAACTAAAATCACTAGTCTGCCCTTATAATAACGGCAAACTTTTTTTATACAAAGATCAATCTAAAAACACATGCAAAATAACAGATTTTGATGTAAAAAAATATCATCCAAGTTTTAGAGAAAATTTATTCAAATCCTATGCAGCAAATTTTGTTACAGAAATAATCATAAAAACAAAATGTGCTGGAAGCCCTAAAGAATGTTATACACTATTAAACGGTTTACTTGATGGAATGGATTTAAGCACAGAATATCAATCAAGACTTGGATTAATTAGATTTCTATGGAGATATCTCAATTTATTAGGAATACAACCTCAAACACAAGTATGTCCAATTTGTGGGAAATCACATTTTACTAGAAAAATTGAAGAAAATGGTTTATCATCTAAAGTTGTATATAGCGAAGGGGATAATGGATTTATTTGTGAAAGCTGTACAGACATTCATAATAAAAAAAATACAATTACTAATTCTTCCCTTACATATTTAGAAGCTATTAACAATTTTGAACCAAGACAAGTTCGTTCAATACCATTAAGTGAAGACAGTTTACACGAACTAAGAGAATTGTGTTTTTATTTAACAGAAAGCTCTTGTTGTACAAAATTAAAATCACTAGAAATAGGTATTGGAATCCTATAAACACAAAGGGAGCAAATTATGAGAGCAACAGATATAATCATGAAAAAAAGAGGGTTCTTCCTTAGAGATGAAAACGGAAATAAAATTTTCTCAGGAAATACAACCCTATCAAAAGAAGAAATAAAATTCATGATAGACGGATATACAGAAGGTAAAATTCCTGATTATCAAATGAGTTCTTTTTTAATGGCAATATACTTTAATGGGATGACATTTGAAGAAACAGGAGTATTAACTGAATGTATGTTGCATTCAGGAGAAACCATAAAACTTCATGGATTTGAAAATATTGGATTAATAGGTCCATTCATAGACAAACATTCCACTGGAGGAGTTGGAGATAAAATCTCACTTCCATTAGCGCCAATTGTATCAGCTTGTGGTATTCAAGATCCAATGATGAGTGGAAGAGCTTTAGGTCACACAGGCGGAACATTAGACAAACTAGAATCAATTGAAGGTTATAATGTTAACTTAACAGAAGAAGAATTCAGACAGGGAATTAAAAAAAATGGTTTTGCCATGATGGGTCAGACACCACTAATTGCACCAGCAGATAAGAAAATGTATGCATTGAGAGATGTTACAGCAACAGTTGAATCAATTCCGTTAATTACATCTTCAATACTTTCAAAAAAAGTTGCAGAAGGTGCAGATGGTTTAGTTTTTGACGTGAAATGTGGTTCTGGAGCATTTATGAAATCCTTTGACGATGCAAAAGAATTAGCAGAGTTTTTAGTAAAAACAGCCCAGAGTATGGGAAAAAAAGCAACTGCATTAATCACAAGAATGGACACACCTTTAGGAAAAACTGTGGGGAATTTCTTAGAAATCGAAGAAACTATTGAATGTTTGCAAGGAAAAGGTCCTGAAGATGTAATGGAACTAACTTATGCTTTGGCTACAGAAATGTTACTTCTTGGAAACAAAGCAAAAACAAAGGAAGAAGCTTTAGCACTCTGTAAAGAAGCTGTTAGCTCAGGAAAAGCATTAGATTTATTTCTAAAAAATGTGAAAGAACAAGGTGGAAATCCTGATACACTATTAAGCCAAATAGGAAAACGAAGATCCTCATTTCATGCACAAATTCTTGCAGAACAGGATGGATACATAACATTAGATGCATTTAAAACAGGCATTGCAGGAGTATATCTTGGAGTTGGAAGAAACAAATCAGACGAAAAAGTATATGCTGATGCAGGATTTATTGTACATAAAAAAACAGGTGATTATGTAAAGAAAGGTGATTTAATTCTCGATGTTTATGGAAAAAACAAAGAATGTCTAGAACCTACTTGTAATATAATAAAAACAGAAGCCCTAACTTACAGCAATACAAAACCAGAATTAAAACCTCTTATTCTCATGGAAGTAAAATAATGAAAACTTGGAATAAAAAAGATGTCTCAAAAGAAATGATAAGAGAATTGATGGATAAATATAACATCGACTCCCTTACCGCTGCAATTCTTTTAAGAAGAAATATAAAAAGTGGTGAAGATATACAATATTTTTTAGAAAATGATAAACGCTTTTTACATAATCCGTTTCTATTTTCAAATATGGAAGATGCTGTCGATAGAATTCTTCAAGCACAAGAAGAAGGTGAAATAGTATTAATTTTTGGCGACAGAGATGTTGACGGAATCTCAAGTACAACAATTCTGTATGAATATTTAAAATCAATTAATATTGATGTTCGATGGAAACTTCCAACAGGAAATGACGGTTACGGATTGTCAACAGATGCAATTGATGATTTTTATAAAAACAACGGAACTTTAATAATAACAGTAGATTGTGGAATTTCAAACAATGAAGAAATAAAATATGCTGCAAACCTTGGTATTGACGTTATAGTTTTAGATCATCATAATCCACCAGAGCAATTACCAACACCAGCGATTATAATAAATCCAAAATGTTTAGATAGTGGTTACCCCTTTCCAGATATCTCAGGAGCAGCTGTAGTTTACAAAGTCGTTACAGCCTTAAGATTTTCAAAAACACCATTATATAAACAAGAACTTTGTTTATTAACAGTAAAAAAAGTAAATGAAGCAAATACGATAGAATGCCTAAAAATACAAAATCTTGTAAAAAAAGACTATTTATCAGAAACAATAATACCTAACTCTACCCCATTTTCAAAAACAAGACTGTTAAAATTCTTACAAGGACAACAAATTTTCGTTTGGGATGAAGCACTCACAACAAAACTCATGAAAGAAACTTTTGGAAACTCAATCGAATTTAACTTTCTAGATTTACGCCCAGAAATTTCAAAATTAATTCCTCAAATACAAAATATAAGTTTACTAAAATTAAAAACAATATCCAAAATTGCAAAATATAATCTTCAAGAAGCCTCTGAAATTCAAGGTTTTTATAATATATTTGTAACATTTATCAATAAGCAACAACAAAAACAATTTCCTCAAGATGTAAAAAACGAAGAAAAAGATTTACAACTTGTAGCACTTGCGGCTTTAGCAGATATTATGCCTTTAGTAAATGAAAATCGTATTCTTGTATACCAAGGCATTGATGCAATGAACAAAGGAAAATGTAGAACAGGATTAACTGAATTGCTATCAAAAGTTGGGTTATTAGGTGAAAGATTAACAAGTTCTAAATTATCATGGAATATCATTCCCGTTTTAAACGCAACAGGAAGACTTGGAAAACCAGAATTAGGAGTAAAATTATTTATTACAGAAGATTCCAAAGAAAGAGAAAATATAGCAAGTAAAATTATTGAATTAAATCAAGAGCGAAAAGAATTAGGAGCAAGAGCTTGGGAAATCGGCTCAAAAAAAGCTGAAGAAAGTATAAATAAATACAAAGGAAAACTTTGTGTTATTGTTGATGAAGAAATAAACAGAGGTGTTTCAGGAATACTAGCAGGAAGATTAGTACAAAATTATTCAGTTCCGTCTATGGCAATTACATTTGTTGACGATATAGCAATTGGTTCAATGAGGAGTTGTAGAGGTTTCTCTATAACACCATTCCTAGATCAAATGAGTGATATATTTTTAAATCATGGTGGACACAACTTTGCAGCAGGATTCAGTTTTTCAAAAGAAAAACTAAATGAATTTTACAAAAGATTAGAACTTCTCGCACCAACAATAGAATTGGAAGCAGATTCAGAGGAAATAAAAATAGATGCAGAGCTTCCCGCACCATATCTAACTCCCAATATATTAAAAATTATCGACAAATTTGAACCTTATGGAGAATCAAATCCAGAATTAACATTTATTAGTAAAAATTTAAAAATCCAAGATGCAACCATAATGGGAAAAACAGAAAAAAAGCATTTAAAACTTATTCTTGATTGTGGAACAACAAAATGGCCAGCTATTTTCTGGAGCGAAGGAGAAAGACTTAATAAAGACTTCTGCAAAGGTGATTCCATAGATATACTTTATCAAATACAGAGAAATACTTTTAATATGACAGAAACACCTCAAATTGTTTTAACAGAAACATATAGGAGTTTATAAATGAGAAAATTATTAATCTTATCATGTCTATTTTTTAATACATTTTTTTATTTATATTCGGCAACAGCTGTTTGGAAATGTCAAGATTATGATTTAAGAGTATTTTATACAAACGAAACAAATCCTGGTGATGCAATATTCATAAGGATGATTTTTTCACCTAAGGGAATTTATAAAAAAGAATTAAAAAGTTCAAAAGGAATTGTTGAATTTTATTCAAATAATGATCCACATAAAAAAATCTCAGAATCAATTTTCTTTTTATCTAATAACTCCTCAAAAAAGTTTAAGAAAATGGATATTTTGATTGCAGGAATTCCCCTTTCAACATATCAAAAAAATGGTGACTACACTGCAAAAATTGTTTTTTCAGCATTTAACAGAATATATGAAACTTTCTCTTTGCCAATAAAAATTAATTCAAAAAATTTTATAAAAGAAGTAATTGAATTAGACACAAAAAATACAGCAATAAAAACAGATTCTAGTAAACAACGATATAATCAAATTAATACATTAAATTCAATTTTAGAAACAACAAATCATGATTCAACATTTCAAACAGATGCTTTTATATGTCCTACAACATCAAAACGAATAACATCATTTTTTGGAGACAGAAGAATCTATTCATATTCAAATGGAAAGTCATCCACAAGTTTACATTACGGAATTGATTATGGAATTCCTACAGGAACAGAAGTAAAAGCTTGCGGAACAGGTAAAGTCGTAATGGCAGAAAATAGAGTTTCGACGGGATGGAGTATCTGCATAGAACATTTACCAGGGTTGTACAGTCTTTATTATCACTTAGACAAACTCAATGTAAAAATTGGTCAGGTTGTAAAAAAAGAGGAATTAATAGGAATGTCAGGAGCCACAGGACTGGCAACTGGACCTCACCTTCATTGGGAAGTACGACTAAATACGGTTGCTGTAAATCCAGATTTTTTTACAACTGATTTTACTTTCCAGCAAGAGCAAGAAAATCTTCTTCGTTAATTATCTTTATGCCGAACTTTTGTGCCTTTAAGTTTTTACTAGATCCACTTGAAGTATCATTAGTCACAAGATAACTAAGATCTTTAGTTACGGAAGATTTACAAGTTCCACCATTTTGTTTTACTAAGTTTTCTGCTTCAGAACGTTTCATTGTATTCAATTCACCAGTAAAACAAAAACTCATTCCTGTAAATATACCTTCAACAGTAGATTGCTCTAAAATAATCACACCGTTCAAAACTAGACTTTCCATTTCTTTTTTATTTTCTTTTAAACCTGCAACCATATCTTTGGCCATTATTTGAGCAAAACCATAGGTAGTAGCAAAATCTTCTTCAGTTGCAGAAAAAAGCTTTTCTAAAGTATTAAATCCAGCATCTACTAATTTTTGAACTGTAACCTCACCTATCCCAGCAATATCGAAACCTGCAATAAATGAAGGAAGAGAAAGATGTCTATGGTTTTGAATAGATTCATAAACTTTTAATGCACCTGCTGAATCTTTATTTTTTGCAATACTATTTTCTGTTAAAAAAAATGGAGTCAACTGCTCTGTAGTAAGAGAATATAAATCAGATATAGACCTTACGATTTTCGAATTAAAAAGAGATGTAACTAAAGTTTCACCTAAATCTCTTATATCAACAACATTAACCCATTTTAAAAGTTGATGTAAAATCTTTTTTTCACATTTTTGATTTGGACAAAATAATCTACTTCCCTCGTCAATAAGTTTAGTATTACAACTAGAACACACAGAAGGATAAACTACATCAGTTGTTTTTAAAGACGGATCTTCAATCACAGATTCAATTTTAGGTATAATTTCTCCTCTCTTTACAACCACAACTTTACAGCCAATTTTAATTCCTAGATTACGCATTGTTTCAGGATTAGCCAAACTTGCTCTTTGCACCGTTGTTCCAGCTAACGAAACTGAATCAAAAATTGCAACAGGAGTATAAGTTGAACCAGATTCACTCCATTCAACTTCTCTAAGAATAGAAACTGCTTCTTCTAAACTAAATTTAAAAGCAATTTGTCTATCAGGTCTTGCTCTTTTTGCATCATCATAATTTATGATTCTTTCTTTTATAACTAAACCATCAATATCATAATCTAAATTATTTCGGGATTCCATCACAGAAGAACGATAAGCAATCACCTCTTCAGCTGATTTACAAATTTTCAGAGGAACAACATTAAAAGAACAATTCGATAACCATTTTATTTTTGATTCTTCATCATCAAATGGTTGCGAGTTTGTTATAGATAAAGCATCATAAGCAATAAAAGTAAGATGATTACAACCATCCCCATCTTTTCTTTTCATAAGTCCATTTGCGGCATTCCTACAATTAGCTTTATCAGAATAAAAAAAATTATGAATTTTATGGGTCATTATAACTTCGCCACGCACACCACCGCTATAATCAATTAATTCACCAGCAATATTTTTTAAAACATGTGGAATTCCTTGCATTTTCTTGGCATTAGCAGTTATATCATCTCCCACAGAACCATCACCTCTAGTAACTGCAACCATTAGTTTCCCATGATTGTACTGCAACTCTAAGGAAGCACCGTCAAGCTTATATTCAACTAAATATTCTGGATAAGAATGATTAGCACACCAACTTAAAAACTGCTCAGGATTTGCAGCTTTTTCTTGGCTTCCCATAGGCATAATATGTCTTACTTTTTGAAAATTTCCATTATCAGCACCTACTTTTTTCAAAATAGGATTTTCTGGATCAAGAATTTTTAATTCATCCCATAACTTATCAAATTCAAAATCAGAAATTTCAGATTCACCATTATAATATGATTTTTGATACTTTTTTATTAAAGTAACTAATTCTGAAATTCTTGCAGTTCTATCAATATCAAATAAATCAGCCATTATACTTTCTCAAACATTATTTCTGTTATAACACGATTTGCATCTAAACCTTTTTGCTCAAAACGTGTTTCTGGTCTCCATTCTTGATGAGGAGCAAATTTATTAAATTTATTTCTTAAATTCTCAGTTTTTTCTAACTCTTCCAAACCAAATTCTGCATAAGGAAGCCAATCTGTTACAAAATATAAATAACCTGATTTTGATATTTTTTTTGAAATCAAATCTGTTCTAGGTTTCTGAATTAAGCGTCGCTTAAAGTGTCTTTTTTTAGGCCACGGATCTGGAAAAAAAACATGAAAAGCACTTACGCTTTCATCGTCAATCATCTCTTCTAGAACTTCTAAAGCATCATGTTCAATTATTCTCAAATTAGTTAACTTTCTTGTTCGTATCTCGCCTAAAAGCTTTCCAATACCAGGTTTATGAACTTCAAGACCAAGATAATTAATATTAGGATTATTTTCTGCAATTATTGCAGTAGCCTTTCCCATACCAAAACCAATTTCAATAACCACCGGATTTGAATTTCCATAAATTTTCTCAAAATTTAATTTTTTATGTTCAAATGGAATTCCCCAAACAGGTAACAAATCTTCATAGTCTTTTTTTTCTGCATTAGTAAAATGTCCACTTCTAATTACAAATGTATGTATTGATCTTTTTTTTAATTCCTCAATTGATTTCTCATCACTATTTATCATCTTTTTTCCTCTTTATTGTTAAAATCTTCTTTTGGCAACAAAAAAAGAAGCGCTCCACTAACTGTAGATAAAGTTTTTCTCATATAAACAGCTGAATTATAATCTCTTTTTATGGAAGAGTCTAATTTCCAAGTTGACTTTCTTTTTCCATAGTATAAAAGATTATCATTCTTATCATATAAAGCAATATTCTCCGTTAGATTATTCGTAACATATTTTTTTATATCACCAGAATTTGATTCTAATAACTTTTCATTGTAAGAAATTAGAAACGAAGACTCCCCTTGGTTTCCGGCAGAATCAGTATACTTTACTTTGTATATGCCAGATTTTATTTTTTCATTTTCATAAGGTAAAAGGCACGAATAACCAACCCAATTTTTATTACCATTTTTAATAAATTGAAGTTCGTTAATCTTCCAAGTTAAATCGGATTTCACAGTTGATATTTCAAGCTGTTCACCGCGTTGAGCTTCTGATTCTGTTTGAACAAAAACTGAAAACCAAGTTTTAGGCATTGACTTTTCTGTTTCATAATCAAAAATAACAGTAGCTGTTGTATACAGAATTTTTCCAGAAACATCAGAACAAGAAAAAAAGCAAAGAGAAAAAAAAGCAATCAGAAAAAATGAAAAAAAAGACTTTCTTTTGTTAGCCATTAGTTCAAATTAGAAATTAAACACAAGATTAATGACTGTAAGATCACTAGATGAAAACTGATTAACAATAGATTCAAATTTTACATTAACTTTTTTGCAAGCATCATCTAAATATGAAAGGTAATATAAACCTAAATCTGTACTTTCTTGTCCTTCTGGAAGTTCTCGATAAAAATCTATAAGACTTCTTTTATTAGTATCAGCAGCAGCCTTAGATTCAATATTTTCTTTTACTTCCTGAAACTCATCATCTTTATTATACAAAGTAATTTGTAATCGTCCCTGTTTTCCAATGGCAGAAGAGCCACCTCCTAATTTCCATGAAAGAAAAACAAGCTCATGCTTTCGCTTTAATTCAGAAATAATTTTCTCACGAATTTCAGGATCGTAAATTAACGAATCAGCATCTTCAATTCCGTTATACATTATCTTAGCTTCTTTTCTCATATTTCCATTTTCACAGTTAAGAGCTAATTCCATAACCAAAATTGAAATATATTCTGCAACACGAGATTTTTCCATATAAACTTGTAATAAATGTCTAATGGCCAAATTTATCTGTGAAAAACCTTCAGTTTTATAAAATTTAGAAATAATATACCAATTCATTAAATTTAGACGATTTAAGAACTTTTCTGTCATTAAAAGATAAATATTTTTTTCTTCTAATGAATAATCTTTGTTCTCCATGACGGACTTCCAAATTGGGTCTAAAATCTCTTTTTTTGCCATATTAACAATGTTCTGTTTATTAGCTAAATGAGAACGCAGCTGAGCTTCGCTCAATTTTGTTTTTTCATCAATAAGTTGAGAAGGATTAGCTCTATTATGTTTTCTAACACAGTCCGTCTGAATCAATTCAGAAAAAACCTGACGATCAAATTGTTTATATAAAAGGGAAAAAACTACAACTTTTGACAAGTCCATGACTTCTTGACGAACAGAAACAAATTCCGACATAGAAATTTCAATTTTAGAGATATAATTTGCAAGAATCATGTTTTGAAGCGACTGAGGTGAAAAAGGATTCAATGAAACACCATATTCTTCAATATTATCAGCAAGTCTAAAGCGCAAAAGCTTCATTTTATGACTAATAAAATGCGACGCACCCTCTTCTGTTAGAATTACTTTTAAAGGAAGATTTAGTGTAAATTTTTTACCAGCTGCACACATACTCATTCAACTCCAAGTAAGAAATATTATATACCAAGGGTCTTGCATTGTAAACAGACAAATTATATTCTATATAAATGAAATTTTCTTTTTGCAAAAAAACTTTAATTCCTTTACTACTATTGAATTATATGTCTTTTTTTGTTTTTTCTTTAAATACAACTACTTTTACTCCAAAAGGAACACAACTTTCAAATTTCACAGAAAATTTCTTAAACGAAAATGGTTTTGAAACTCTAAGAAATCAAATTTCAATAACAGGACAAGATGAATTTCCTTATAATGTTATAACAACATTCAGAAATTCAAAAATATCCCATAGTGACGATAAAATTACAGAATTATCAAGAAAAGTATTAGTTATCTGCATTAAACAAGAAAATTTTTTCACTAATAAGGAGCAAATTTTAGATTTGCTGAAACATATTTCAAAAAGAAAATACAACTTTTCTATAGAATTTTTATTTTCCGCTTTAGATGATAATACTTTATTCAGAGACTTTAATTTAAGAGGGACCCAAGCTTATACAGAAAGCATTGAAGATAAAGATATATATTGTTCATTGATACTAGATTTCGACAAAATAAAAAATAATCAAATTCTTACAACAGGATTTAGTACATCAACGCCACTTTGGCTTATGAAAAGGCTTACAGATTCATTTATTCATGTAAATCAACCTTACGAAACCCCTCAAAAATTTTTATCACTTTACAGAATCGGGTTATTAAAAGGTGATGAAACAATGAATATTTTTTTCAGAAATTCAATACCAACATGTAAACTTATATTAAAAGAGAATAACGATTTAACAGTAATAAAACATTTCATTGATAACTACAAAATTGCAGGGACAGAAGAATGGGACAGCCATTATAGTTTTTTAAAACTCTCTTCTCCTTTTAAACCTCTTTTTTTAACAGAAAGAAATTTTATTTTTGCATTAGAAACCTTTGGTCTAATTGCAATTTTCTTAATATGTTCATTTTCTTTCATAGGTAAAAGCAGAATTCGTTATAAAAAAGAATTTAGAACAGCATGGTTTTTAATACCCTTAACATTGATTCTTTCCATACTTTCTTTATTTATAGCTGAATTCATAATAAAGACAATACCATTTCTTTCAAATATAAATCCTATTTTTATGTTTGGAGTTAAAATAATTTTTTCAATGATTTTTTTATCATTACTTTTTATTATACAAGAACAGTTGAGAATTCCCGTTACACAATTCGCTTACGGATACATACTAACAATTTCTGCAATTCTAAATGTTTTTATTTTTAGTACAATAGATTTATTATTTTTCTCATTATTCTTTCAAGAGTATTTTATAATTTATATTTTTAGAAGAGCAAAAAAAATAGCTTACTTAATATTAGCAATAATTATAATGTTAATACCTTTTGTTCCATACACGATTACATTTATAAAAAATGCAACAAACTTTGAATTGTTAAGATTTGTTTATAGCAGAAATAACTTTAATATAATTCTAGCTCTAATACTTTTTCCGTTTCAAATAATGTGGTTTAGGCTTCTTGTTCAATTAAACATATTCAATGCTACGAAAAGTTTCACTCCAAAGCGAATCATTCTATCGGCAACAATAACAATTATATCTGTTTCAATTACAATTTACATAACTTTATTCGCATTCATATGCTTCTTTCAAAAAAAGAACACAAATAACCAGTTGCCACAAATAATAAATACAGAAAAATCATACATACAAGTTTTAGACGAAAAAAAAGATTTTCTAGAAATGACAACACATCAATTAAAAATCACCACAACAAAAAAAGTTTTACGTTACACAATATCGTTAACATCGCCAGACTCACAACCCTTATATGATTCTTTATATAATTATTCAGCAAGCGAAAACTCAAAATCCATAACATTTAACATTCCAGATTTTCCACCAGAACAAATCACGATTAATTTTAACTGTGACTCAAAAACAATTTCACAATTAAAAATAGATGTTCTATACTTTACTGAAGAAGAAAATAAATACGAAAAAGAAACAAAAACAATGACTATAACCTCATCAAAGGTTGAAGCATGAAAAAATACTATCTTCATGTAGACTTAGATGCCTTTTTTGCCTCTGTTGAAATACTTGATAATCCTAATTACAAAGGAAAGCCTGTAATTGTAGGTGGATTACCAGAAGACAGAAGATCCGTAGTTTCAACAGCATCCTACGAAGCTCGAAAGTTTGGTGTTCATTCAGCAATGCCAACTACATTAGCTAAAAAATTATGCCCGAATGGGATTTATATAAGACCAAGGATGAAAAGGTATCATGAAAAATCCCAAGAAGTAATGAATATTTTTAAAGAATTTTCCCCTGATATTCAACAAATTTCCGTAGACGAAGCATTTATAGATTTGACAGGAACAGAAAAACTTTTTGGTTCTCCTGAAGAAACAGCAAAAAAAATAAAGAGCCTTGTAAAAGAAAAAACAGGCTTAACAGTTTCTGTAGGTTTAGCAAATACAAAATATTTAGCCAAAATAGCCTCAGAAATCAACAAACCAGATGGATTTTTTTATATTCCTGAAGGTGAAGAACAAAATTTTATGTTATCTTTACCTTTGAATAAAATTTGGGGAATCGGAAAAAAAACTTTAGAACGTCTAAATTCAAAAGGAATTACAACAACTCAATCCATATATGATAAATCTCAACCTCTATTAGAATCTTTGTTAGGAAAATCAACAGGTAGTTTTTTATATAAAGTTGTTAGAGGAATAGAAACAAACACATTTAATACAGAACCTAAAAACAGAAGTATAAGTGCAGAAAACACTTATCCCTATGATCTTACATCTTCATTTATAATTGATACAGCATTGTTAGAACTATGCCACACGGTTGTCTTTAGAATGTTAAACGAAAAAGTAAGAAGCTATACCGTTGGTGTTAAAATTCGTTACGAAGATTTTACAACAGTATCAATTCAAGAAACACAAGATATAGATATATCATCCATTGATGATATGTTTAGTAGAGTTAAAAGGATTTTCTACAAAAAATATGAAAGAAATAAAGGAATTAGATTATTAGGAGTTTCAATTCAGAATATAGAAAGCATAAATAATCCTCGACAAAAAGATTTATTCGATGACAATAACGAGAAAAAAAGAAAAGTTGAAGAAGCAATATTAAAAGCAACGCAAAAAAATCCTAAATTAAAGATAATAAAAGCAAGACTTTTAAGTTCCAACGAATTAAAAGCAATTCTATTTGCTTTTTTTTGCTTTTTCTTAAACTCAACCCCATATTCGTTAAATAATAAAACAAATGAAGTTACCATTGATGGAGCAGGTTCTATAATATTTGATGAATCAAAATTACCTCTATTAAAAGAAAATGACTCCACAAGTTTATTTAATTACAAAATAAATGATACAGAAATTGAATTTATGGCTGAAGGTTATTGGCAATCAATGATAAATACTAATCCAGGTCTAAAATTCGGTTTTAATAATACTCCAACAATTCAAAATAATTCCACTATTTTTTTGCAAAAAGTAGATTTATCTTTATGGTTTTTACTTAATAAAAATTGGTTCTTTCAAGCAAATTTTGCAGAAAATTTTGATAAAAATACAATCTCCGCAGGATATATTGGCAACGGACTATTAAAAGAAGTCAAAATTTCGAACAGAAATATACTATTTCCAGAAGAATATTCAATTAATAAATTAAATAGAGGTATTGGCGGAGGAGATAATCAATCACCAGGAATAAGCTTAAACTTTTCAGATGAAAGATGGAAAGCAGACATTGCACTTAGATACGACATGCTAACCTCTTATGAAAAAAATTGGTATGGAAAAAACTCAGTTTCAAAAGAAACAATTGAACTAAATGATTATTATGTAGGATTTCAATATGTATTACCTTCAAAAGAAGCTATTTTATCAATTAAAAATATATATGTAGAAAATAATTCAGGAAAATACAACGATAAAACAGGACGGAAATATAAAAAACTAAATTCAAATGAATATATTCTGTCCGCACAAAAGTATTCAGTATTTCTTTCAAAAGATGCAAAGGCTTACAAACAAAATGGAATTATTCCTACAATAGCTATAGAATTTGAAAAAAATTATACAAAACTTTATGAAGAATTAGGTGAATACGGAACAATTGATACACCAGGAACAGGTTTTTTAGGTGCAACACAAGAATATTTTTCAGTAAACATAGAAAAACAAAATTCCAAAGAATCTTTTTTCGGAAAAATAAATGGAAATGAAGTATTATATATTCAACATCCAACAAAATTTTTACCCTTTGCAGTTTCGAATAGATATAACCTAAGTGATAAAAATGTCACAGAAGCAATAATCGCATCTAAATCAACAGAATATCCTTCTCAAGAATATTTAGTTTCTATAACTACAGAAACTTTTAAATTTGTTGAATCAGATTTCTTTAATCCACAAGAATTATACGCAGAAGTTTTTATTGAAGAAGCAATTTTACCTATTTCACCAAAATACAGATTTCCATTTGCAAATAAAATTCCAGAAATTTATTTTGGTCAAGAAAACAACACAGATATTTCGCTTATTGCAAAATCCTATACAAGTATAACAAGATTTGACATAGGAACAAATGCCGTTCCTGGAACAATAAAAGTATATAAAAATGGAGTATTAGATACTGGAGCTAAATATAATCCAGAATCAGGAACAATTTCCTTATCATCAAATGTAAATAATTCAGATCACATATATGCAACTTGGCTAGAAGATAATGAAGCCTCAGACAACGGATCTATTGCTAGTGCTGCAGGAATAAAATTCAATATAACAAATAAATTAACTTCAGATATATCTTTTGCATCTCGTTGGTCTTACTCAATTAACAGAAATTACGCAGATTTAAATTATTCTTCACCAGGTTATGCAACAATATCAACAGGACTTTTTTATAAAGATGAAAACTTTGCTTTTGAAAATACT
The DNA here is from genome assembly GCA_017938365.1 of Treponema sp. Taxonomy (GTDB): domain Bacteria; phylum Spirochaetota; class Spirochaetia; order Treponematales; family Treponemataceae; genus Treponema_D. Next base: position 32,956 of record JAGBBT010000094.1, on the reverse strand, counting down.
TTAGGAGCAAGTCTAGAAACACAAAATACAACAAACACACTACGAATATTAAAAACCGAAGAAGAAAATCTTTCCTTTTATTTAGAAAAAGATGCTGCAAAAGAACTTCCGGAAGGTTTAATCCCCGTTATAAATACAGAAGAAGATAGTAAAATTAATCTAAGTTTATTTAATAAAGGAATACCAATAACAGCTGATGGAAAATTCGATTCTGAAATATCAGGATACGCAATTCCAATTAGCTGGGATTTTACAGAAATACAAAATGAAGACAATTTGTATTGGACTGCATTATCATTAGAACTACCAGGAAACAGTTCTGTAGAAAATGCTTCTAACTTTTCAATAAAATTTAAGACTGAAAACAAAGAAAATACCGATTATGATGTATACTTTCAACTAGGTGTTTCAGCTGATATTGATTCAAATTTTGAAGATGAAGAAACGATAAAAACTTGGCACATAACTAAATTATCATCAGAGGAAAAAAATACATCTATAAAAAGTTACTTAAAAAAAGATATTGAAGGATGGCAAACAGTAACAATAGATTTAAAAGACTTAAAACTTCTTTCCACCGCAAAAGATGGTAGAATAATAATTACTTCTTCTAATAAAACTTCGGGAAAAATATATGTAGGTACATATGAATTACAAAATGTAAATTACAAAGTAAATTGTAAAGATAAAACAACTATTTTTTCATATAAATCATCTTCAAATATTCCAAAAGACTCAAATATAAAGGATAATTTTACAGAAAAAAAATATGCAAGTTTTTTTCAAATAACTCCGCAAATTAAAGATACTTATGAAATTTATAAGTATTTTGAAGAAGTCTCTTTCAAGTATTATGAAAAAATAATTCTCTGGCTTAATTTTGAAGGTCTAACACAATCATTATCAATAACATTAGATAGACCAACAGAATTAAATACATATGAACAAGCAATAAAACTTGTTTTTACAGAAGAAGAATTATCATCATTAAAAGGATGGCAAAAAATTATAATAAATGTAAAAGATAAATCTTCTTCACACGGAAAGTTAGAATATGTAAATAAAAATATTTTACCTACAAGGTTTTTATTAAAAACAGAAACTTCTACAAACTTCACAATAGGAATTGGAGAACTCTATTTTTCAGAAACAAAACCTTACGGAGTATTAGAAGATAAAACATCCCTTACATACGAAAACAATAATTCGATTATAAAAATAAATAACTATAATATAATTAAAGACTTAAAACTTAATATTAATAATTCTCTGATAAAAACAAAATATGAAGAATCTGTATATACACAAGCAAGATCATCGGTTTCTTTATTTGATATAAACCTTCAAACTGAAATTGCTACATCAACAGAAAATAAAGATCTTATAGATAATGCAGCACATTTAATTCAAACAAATAAACCAATTTTTAATATTTTTACAATACAAGAAAATTATAGTTTTAATTTCTCAGATGAAACCTTACAAAAAAATAATATACTTTCTCTAAATTTTGAAAACTATAGTGTTCCAATTAAAATTATTGGAAAAACTCAAGCAACATCTTCTCCATGGATAATGACACAAAATACAAGTTTAGACACAGAATTAAATACAAAATATCTTACATTAGTAGGAGAAGCAAATATCCAACAAAATGTAATCTCAACATCAAAAGACACTATAACTCCTCAACCAGAGAACTATTTTGAAAATTGGAAAGATATAACAAAACTGTCATTTTCTTCAGGAAAAGAAAATGCAAATTTAAGAACTATACAGGGGCACTCAAATTTAGAATTTTATATTCCATTTATAAAAATAAAACCGCAATATGATGTTTCAACAAAAGGGATTTATAAATCCTTAACATATTATCAATTTACAACAAATACATCCCAAAAATTCATTCTTCCAATCAAAACTCAAAAATCAAGTTTTTACCTATCATGGGAAAAAACAATAGAAGAAGAATTAACGAATAAAGACTTTGGAACGAATTACTATTCTGACTTTAATACTCTTACAAACAACTATAACGATATAAAATGGTATTTTAATTCTTTACCATTTCAGGATTTATTAACAAATAAAATACAAAAAGAAATTTTAAATACAACTCAAGCAAGTAATTTTATAGATTCTGTGGCATACAACGGAACATACACAGCACAATGGCAAAGAAGTTTTCTCGGAAATAAATACGACTTTTTTATTCCATCAAATGCAAACTTAACATTAACACGCGATATAACAAATGCATCAACATTAACAGATATTTATCAAATAAAGTTTCTTTTAGGCTTTTCTTCTCTAAATATTTTCGGAAAAAAAGGATTAATTCCAATAACTAAACTTTATGAACAAGATGAATACAACTCTTCTCTGTCAGCTGCTATAAAACTACCTAAAAACAAAACATCAGACACAAAACTGTTATTAACCTTTTTTCAACAAAGTGTTTTTTATTTTAACGATTTTGATAATTTAAAAGCAGGATTTGAATTTAATTTTGAAGATTTTGATAATTTAAATTCAAAATTAACAATCATATATAAGAGAGCTGGAAAAGATTCTCTCGTTCTAACTTTTATTAAACTCTTTACTAACAACTTTAATCTAAAAAAAACAAATCTAACACGAACAGACAGTATAAATTTGTTTTTATCCAAATCAAATTATTCAAATACAAACAACACATTGAACAAACAAAATTTCGAATATTTACATGATCTAGATATAAAGCTCAATAACTATGCAACATTAAATACTCGCATAGGAACAAGTTATTCATGTACTTGGGACGAATATATACTGCTAAATGTTATAGCAAGTATTGGAGCAACAATTAAATTTTAAAATAAAATATCTAGTAATCTTAAAAACATATTAAAAAAACTCTATTGCAAAGGGGCAAAATATCCAGTTTCATCCCGTCCACTTCGATTCATTATGTATGTTTCAACCTCTACAGGCAAATACTTTTGACCAAAGGAAGTTTGCAAACTTGATGTATATGACAAAACATATGTTCCAGAAGGATAATCAATAATATCTGTTATAACATCTGATAATCCTTGACTTCTAAATACATAATATTGTTTTCCAGCAGAATTATCACAAAGAAAAGCAATCTCTCTCGCAGGAGCACCTTCTTTTACCATTACAGAAGCCAATATAATTGAATTGTTATTAAGATATGTAACTAAATCAGATAAACCGTATTTCACAAAAGAGTTTGATGAAACAGAGCCTGTACCAATATAAATTATCGCTCTCTTTTTTTCACAATTTATTATACCATTAGCAGCCAATCTAATCGCCATATCGATTACAGGAGTTTTAGAATATGGAGTTTTCAAAGCTGAAACACTAAATTTTTCTGCCCCGGAAGGCTCCCCAGAATACTCCTGAATTGGAAGATCCCCTGCACTTACAATTCTTAAAGTTCCCTTATTATTCATTGATTTTGCAATCTCTCTAACAGAAGTATCAATAGCTTCTGAATATTCTTTACTTTCTAACGAACGATCAATAACAAGTGTAATATCAGCAATATCGTTAGCATAAGAAGCACTTTCAAATTTGTAATCTAATACAGGCGATTTATTTTCTGTTATAAAAAAGTTTTTATCTTTTAATCCAACAACACTCTGTCTATGCCTATTTTCAACTTTTACTTCTAGATATACCTTTGGAAAACTATCAGAATTTATCTTTTCTATTTGCACAAAAAGGCCACCAACAAGTTCTGACATTTTTGCCATAACAAAAACTTCATTAGATTTAAAATCTGTTACCAAAATATTTCCATTTACATCTGGAACAGCACAGGTAACTAAAGATGGAGCATTACCTGTAGATACATTTTCAAACACAGCACCAGATTCAATATCAACTGAAAAAACTTTATTCTTATCACACAGAATTAAATATTTTCCCCATTTTTTCATCGATTCTGGACGAACAAAAGTCTTAGGTCTACAAAGTAAACCAATATAGTTTCCAGCGACATCAAACTTATATATTGCACCTGTAACAGCATCTGCAACATAAACATACCCTAAATCTACTGCAATTCCCGTAGGTGCTTTTAATCCGTCAAAATTTGAATTTTTTATACCAAAGAAAAATAACCCATTCCCTTCACTATCAAAAACATCGACCCTTGCATTTCCAAAATCTGTTACATAAATATTACCATTTTCATCTTGGGCAAGATATTGAGGTCCAACCATATTCCCAACACCAACACCTTTACTACCGAATGTTTTTAAGAATTGTCCTTTATTGGTAAACACTGATAATCTATCACCAGCAAATTCACTTATTAATAAATCTCCATTATTTAAGCGAATCAAATCTAAGGGTCTATCAAAACCATTAAAAGGACCATTTGAACGTTTATAAACAAAACCATTTACATCCATTCTGATTAATTCATTCGTTCCATAGGCTAAAATCCACATAGAACCATCAGAATTTGGTAAAACAGAAATAGGCTGACTAAAAATTAATTTTTCTCCATTTTTTCCTGTGTAACTACCACTTTCAGTATATTTAATTGGAGAATCATAGGTATTATCATTTACTCTGCGTTCTCTGATTATTTCCATTTTGTTTTGTAGAAGTAGCCCACCATAACCTGAATCTAAAACAGTTTGCCATTGCGCTAAGGCTGTTCCTTCTAATCCAGCTTTATAATAAGCCTTTCCTAACCAATCAATAATTAAATTTTCAGAAGGTAAATAAGACAAAGCCTTTTCAAATTGCAATATAGCATCATTATAACTTCCTTTATAATATGCTTGAACTCCACGCCTAAATTCTTGTTCCGCCAAACCTGACTGAGCAGATCTAACACCAATTTTATTGGTTGATTTTGCCTCTTCCGTTAAAAAATAAGACGATTGAGAATAAATACCACAAATAAATACTAATACAAAACAAAAAGCAATTATTTTTTTTATATTTTTCATTATAAACTCACCTGTGCAATTTGCATGTGTTCAATAATTTCATTATTTTCTGGTTTTAAACTATGAGCTTGCAAAAGATATTTTTCTGCATCTGATTTTAATCCCAATTTATGATAAACCCATCCTACAGAATCCAAACAAGCCGCAGAATTAGGTGATTTATCTAAAGCCCGTTTACAATAAGAGAGAGCCATTGTTAATTCTCTTTCTTCACAAGCTAAAACATACCCCATACCATTTAATGCTGTTAGATTTTCAGGATCTATATCTAAAGCCTTTTTATAATAGTCTAAACATTTTTCTATTTCATTCTGTGTCCAGGCAATATATGCTAAAGATGAATAAACAGATGCCGGCTTATATCCAATTTCCAAGAGTTTATTTAATTCAAAATCTGCAAGTTTTTTTCTACCACTAACAGCATATATAACTGCTAAAAGATAACGACATTGTAATACTTGATCAGGATTTTTACCCGCAGTAACAACCTGTTCAATATACAACAAAGCATCATCATACCTCTCTAATTTTGCATAACAAAGCCCTATATAATAAGCCAATTCAATATTATCTACTTCAGAATCATCAGGAAGAGAAATAAAATAGGTCAAAGCTGATGTGAAATCATTTTTTTGATAAAGAGATATTCCTTCAGAAAGTATATTTTTTTCAGACATGAGCCCACCTCCCATCTGTTTATAATTTAAAATTTAAGTTATCAACTTTTTCGTTATAATTTACAAGTTCTGCATAAAATCTTGTAATAGCAATTTCGTTATTTGAAACCACCTCATATTCATTTTTTTCAGGTCCAAAAGACTCGATATTTCCGCCCCGAAAAAATCCGTACATATTGTTATCAGGTGCATTCAATATATGTACTTTATCCTTATAATCACGAATACACAAGGTCGTTAGCTGAACACCTTTATAACTATTCCGAGAAACAGCATTCAAACTTAATACAACACCTGGTTTATACAAAGAAATTAACATTTCAAGATTATTGGCAACAAAGTCTGCAAAAGCATTATAATCATAGCAATTATTGTATGGCGATAAACTTAATGCAATACCAGGAACTTCATATAATACAGCCTGTCTTGCCGCCGCAACAGTTCCTGAATATATACAATCAGTACCCAAATTAGGTCCCTCATTAATTCCTGATAAAACTGCATCGAATTTAATATTATTAAATAAATCAGATTTTATAGCAGTTATAACGCAATCGGCAGGATATCCAGAACTGGAATATATGTTATCACTATGTTTTTTTATCTTTACAGAATCATTCATAACTATATGAGAAGATACAGCGGAACGATTTGAGTCTGGAGCTAAAACATAAACATCAGCAACATCACAAAGCTTATTATGCAGAATATTAATTCCTTTTGCGAAAATCCCATCATCATTTGTAAGAAGAATTTTCAATTTATTTGACAATGTGAACACCGCCTGCAGGTTTTACTTCATAACAAATAGCTTTAAAACCGAATATCCTTTCATATTCATTTAATTTTGCTTTAAACTCATCAATATCATTTTTATTTAAAATCGTATATGCAACTCGCCCAAAGCCTTTTCCTGTAATTCTTCCACAAGAAGTTGGATTTCGAGAATCTTCTAAGTTAGGATTAATTTCTTGTAAACGCTTTAAAATCCAATCAATTTCAGGACAAGACAAATCATACAAATCTCGCATACCTATATGACTATGATTTACAGCATTTGCAAAACCACCAAATTCACCCTTCATCAAAGACTTTTGAGCTTCTAAGATATAAGAATGTTCTTTCATTATACATAAAAGACGTCTACGCATTTCTTCGTTCACAACAGATAGAACTTCATTTACTTCTGTTGGATTTTCTTCATATTGCCATCCGCCATAAATATAATTCTTTCGATCTTTTAATTCTCCTAACAACAAAACATTTTCAGGTTGTCTAACAGAATCTTCATTCCAAACATTTATTCTCGGAACTTTTGCATCTGTAAGAAGAATTACTTTGTCAGAAAAATCAAAAGGAATTAATTCATAAGAAGGACCTGCATGATCTGTTAAAATTACAGTACCTTCCTTGGCATAAATTGCAGCATAATTATCAGCATTATAATTATCTGTATTAAGAAATAATTTATTTCCTCTTTCAATTACTTGAAGAATCTGAGCTTCTGAACATCTTAAATCAAAAAGCTCTCTAATAGCATAAGTTGTTGCAACCTTTATAGCAGTAGTTATACCAAATCCTGCAGAAGGTAATATATCGGAATAAATTGTTATATTCATTCCTTTTACATCAAAACCTCCAGAGGTATAACCATAAATCATCGCCTTTACAGCATTAGCCCATTTATCTTCTTTTCTGAACTTTAAAGAAGAAATATTTGCTCGTTTACTTTCACTCAATTGATGAAAATAAAACTTAACAGAAGAATCATCTCTAGGAGATACTGCAACATAAACAGGCAAATTTACAGCCATAGATAGAGTCTTATCTTTACAAAACCAAGAATGCTCTCCAATAAGGTGAAATCTCCCATTCGTGCTAAAAATAACCTCAGGATTCTCTGAATATTCACCGAAATGAGCTAATTTTACCTGTTCCATAACTGACCAACTTTATCCTATTTATTTTTGTTATATTGCCTTTTAACAGCTTAACTTGTAAAATCATAATATAATGTTTTGTTTTTTACAAGTTTTTTGTTCCCTTTTTTCAGGAGTGATTCTTTCTCTAGCAATTCCAAACGAATTTCTAAAATTTGGCTCTCCACTTTTGGGAATTTTTGCATTAGTTCCGTTATATTATGCAATCAGACAAACGAAAAGTTACAAAACAGCTTTTTGGCTATTTTGGATTCATGGAGCAATAACTCACTTAATTTCAAGTTTTTGGTTAGGAAATTTCCACGGATTTGCAATATTTACACTAGGAGCTTCTGATATTGGAACTGCTTTTATAGAGGCCTTTGTTGGATTAATAATATTTTTCCCTTTTTCTAAAAATCAAGATGAGCTTCTTTTACAAGAAAAAGCAGGCATAAAGTTTTGGAATATTCCATTAAAAATAATTTGGTTTTCATCCATTTATGTTATCTACGAATGGTGTAAATCAACAGGATTTTTAGCTTATCCATGGGGTACAGTTTCTATGACTTCTTTCCCATGGCCAATATTTACACAGATTGCAGATATTACAGGACCATATGGAATAACATTTATATTCGTCCTAATTGCCTCATTTGTTGCAGAAGGTTTGTACTTAATAACAACTAATAAACTTTCTTTCGGCATAAAAAATAATGTAGATTCGTATATTCAATTTTCAAAATTGGTTTTAGTTATTGTTGTCTTTGTAGGTGTTTACGGAATTTATCAATATGTAAAACCACGCCAAGTTATAAAAAAAATGAATACTGTTTTAGTACAGCAGAATCTTGATCCTTGGGGTGGAAACGACAGAGAAATTATTAATATATCTAAAAGACTGACAGAAGAAAAAATTTTATATTTAAAAGAACAAGGAAAGAAACCTGATTTAGTTGTTTGGAGTGAAGGTGTTCTCTCAAAAAAATTCCCCAATGCACAATCATATTATGAAAAAATACCGGAAGACGAATCCTTAATGAATTTTATAAAGAGAATGAATGTTCCTTTTATCATTGGAGGTTCTGTCACGATAGATAGAGAAAATCACAAATATGGTAATGCAGCCTTACTTATAAACAAAAACGGGAAATATACAGGTTCCTATATAAAACTTCATTTAGTACCATTTGCAGAAGCAATTCCGGGTGTTGAATACGAAATAATAAGAAAGCTCATAAAAAAAATTGCAGGCTTTTCTTACGGATGGACTCAAGGAAATAAATACACTTTATTTGAAATACCTATAAGTGACAGAAATACTATAGACACAAGCAAAAGTGAAATTATAAGTTTAGAAAAAACTACAAAACAAAAGAAAAAGCCATCAGTATTAATTTCAACGCCGATATGTTTTGACGATGCATTTGGAGAAGTATGCCGAGGTTTATACAAAAGTGGATGTGAAGTCTTTGTAAATATAACAAACGACTCTTGGTCACAAACAGAATCTGCCGAATACCAACATTTTGTTGTAGCATCTTTAAGAGCAATTGAATATAGAACAACACTTGTAAGAGCCACAAATTCTGGATATACAGTTGTTGTAGATCCATCAGGGAAAATTCTATTTGATTTACCATTATTTGTAGAGGATGCCTTGGGTGTCACTGTTCCTGTATATGAAAGAATAGAAACAGTCTATTCAAAATTTGGAAATTGGTTACCATATTCAATTATGGTACTTAGTCTTATTTATATAATCTTGGTTCATACAATAGAAAAAGAATCTGTTATTACAGAAATTTCTGTAAATCTTGTAAAAAACAAACGAAAATGAAAAAACATTGAAAACAAGTAATATTATTAATAACTATCAGTGTGGAACTTAAGATTATTAAAATTAATATAGCAATTATACTTTTCATTAATGTAGGTTTGATGTATTTATGAGCGATAAATTACTTATATCAGTATATGTTTCATTATTTGCTGCATTTATTTGCTGTGGTTCTTTTCTTTCTATTCCGCTAACTTTGCCTGGAGGAGTACCAATTTCAATTCAAAACATGTTAGCAATATTAGCAGGTTCTGCATTAGGTTCTTTCTACGGTTTTTTTTCTGTTTTGATTTTTATTTTTCTAGGCATAATAGGAGTTCCAGTTTTTACAGGAATGCAAAGTGGGATAACAATTTTACAAGGACCAACAGGTGGATATTTGATAGGATACGCTGTTGCCTCTTTATTTGTTGGACTGATTTTAGGAAGACCTAAATACAAGGAAATAAACTGCAAATATAAATACTACATTCTGTATTTCACAATTCTTCTGATTGGATACGCACTAATATATTTTATTGGTGTTCTAAGGTTCATGCACATTACTTTTGATAAGAGTCAAAATATAAACATAAAAGCATTATTGTCAATAACAGTTCTTCCTTTTTTACCTTTTGATATATTAAAACTTTTATTATCAGTGCCATTAACCAAAATATTAAGAAAAAATCTATATCGTTATATTCAAAATGAAATATAAAATAAGGAATAAAAATGAACAATCCTATTGAATTAAAAAATGTTTTTAAATCATATCCGTCATATCAAAATAATGAAAAATTTATAAATGCACTAACAGATATAAATCTAACTATAAAAGAAAATAGTATAACATTAATATCAGGTGCGAATGGAAGCGGAAAAAGTGTACTAATGAATATTATTGCAGGTCTAGAAAAACCATCAAAAGGAACAGTAAAAACAACCTCAAAACCAGGACTTATCTTTCAAGATGCAAATATTCAAATTCTCGGAGATACAGTATATGAAGATGTTTGTATAGGCCCAAAAAATCAAAAGAAATCAAAATCAGAAGTAGACATTATTGTAAAAAATGCTTTAAGAGATGTTTCCCTTTATGATAAATCAAATAATCTTTCAGAATTTTTATCTGGTGGAGAAAAAAGAAGACTAGCAACAGCATCAATTATTTCAATGAATAGAAATATACTAATTTTCGATGAACCTTATGCAAATTTAGATTACCCTAGTGTTGTAGATGTAAATAATTTGATAAAAAAACTCCATAACCAAGGAAAGACAATAATTATTCTCACCCATGAATTAGAAAAAATTATGGGATTGTCGACACATTTCGTGGTTTTATTCAAAGGCCATAAAGTATTTGATGGTTCTCCAGAAAATGCATTTAACGAAAACCTAGAAAATTGGGGAATAAAAAATCCTTTAACATCTTACAAAAATATAAAGGACTTAGTTTGGTAACTTTTATGATAGAGTCAACTTTTTTCAAATACAAAGCGAACAATACAATTTTTCACAAAATAAATCCCTTTATAAAATTAATTTCGGTTTTAATAATTTCAATAAGCTCGTTTTATTTGCCAATCATATATATTTTATTCTTTTTTATTTCACTAGTTTTAATTTTATGTACAACTATAAAGCTATCATTAAAAGAAATATTAACTGATTTAAAACCAATTTTTATCTATTTTTTAATGATTGAAATCTCAACAATAGTTTTAAACTCAGTAGATTTTTTTTACGCTAAATCAGAAATGAGAAGTTTCGTAACTATTTTTATTCCAACAAAAAAAATTCTAATATTACTATGTCGACTAGCTCTTTCGCTCTCAATAACATCAATTTTTTACAGAACAACAACAATTCAGGAACTAAAATTAAGTCTTTCTTCTGTAGAATATTTTTTTAACAAAAAAAAACAAACTCCATTTTCAGATACAATCTGTCTAACCTTAACATTCATCCCTCAAATTTCAAAAACATGGACTTTAATAAATAATAGTTGGAAAAACAGAGATGGAAATAACAATATTATTTTATTCTTAAAACGCATTTCTATTTTATTCAGATTATTAAATAAAAATGCTTATGAAAAAGCAAAAGCAATACAATCCCGAAAATAATTTTCTTTCAAAAAATTTATGTCGTTAAATTTCAAATTTTTTATTAAAAATTCACTTGTCATCTCATATTTAGTGGATTATGATGTTTAAAGTCAAAAAAAACACTATTTCGAGGGGATAAATTTTAAATGCGCTGTCCGTATTGTGGTAGCCTTGATGACAAGGTTATCGAATCTCGTACTATGGCAAATGGCGAGTCAATTCGTCGTAGACGGGAATGTGTAAGTTGTGGTTACAGATTTACAAGTTACGAAAGAATAGAAGAAAAACCTTTTATGGTTGTAAAACGTGATGGTCGCAGACAACCTTATGACAGAAAAAAACTCGAAAAAGGAATTTCAAGAGCCCTCGAAAAAAGACCTATTTCCACAAATATGGTTGAAAATATTGTAAACGATATTGAAGACCAAGCTATCATGAAGGGAAAAGCAAGTAGAGAAATTTCTACAGCAGAATTGGGAGAATTAGTTTTAAAACGAATTTATGAAGTAGATAAAGTTGCATATATACGATTTGCGTCTGTATATAAACATTTTGAAAATCTTGATGAATTTATAAATGAAGTAAATAGCCTTGGGAGGGATAAAATTGATTGAAACTAAAAATGCAGAACAAAAGGAAGACTTGTCTATTTTTCCTCAATGGAGAAGTTTTTTAAGTCCTTCTAGCAATGAAGACGATAAAACATTTGTAAGACAAGTTGTAAAAAGAAATGGTTCTATCGAAAAATACGATCGCTCTAAAATTGAATCTGCCATATACAAAGCAATCGAAGCAGTTAATCGGATACCAGACCAAGATAAAGCTCAAGAGCTAACAAATAAAGTTGAAGAACATTTAAAAATTCTCTTAGCGGGAAGAAGAGCTCATTCAATTCCAGCAATAGAAGAAATTCAAGATATTGTTGAAAATGTTTTGATAGAAGAAAAAGAAGTAGAAGTAGCAAAAGCCTATATCTTGTACAGAGCAAAGCACGAATCTATTAGAGACTCCAAAAATCTTATGTTGGACATAAACGCAACAATGGATGGTTATTTGGCACAATCAGATTGGCGTGTAAAGGAAAATGCAAATGTAAATTTTTCGTTAGGCGGTCTAATTCTTCATAATTCAGGAACAATAACTGCAAACTATTGGTTAAAAAATATTTATACACCAGAAATCGCAGAAGCTCACAAATCTTGTGCATTTCACATACATGACTTATCTATGTTTTCAGGATATTGTGCAGGATGGTCTCTACGACAGTTAATTCAAGAAGGTTTAGGTGGTGTTTCAGATAAAATAACTTCAAAACCAGCGACACACCTTTCAACCCTTGTAAATCAAATTGTTAATTTTTTAGGAATAATGCAAAATGAATGGGCAGGAGCTCAAGCTTTTAGTTCTTTTGATACATATTTAGCACCTTTCGTAAAAACGGACAAATTGGATTACAAAGGTGTAAGACAATGTATACAAAGTTATATTTATGGAATAAATACGCCTAGCAGATGGGGATCACAAGCACCATTTACAAATATAACATTAGATTGGGTTTGTCCTGAAGATTTAAAGAATAAACCAGCAATTGTAGGTGGTAAAGAGCAAGATTTTACATACGGTGACTGTCAAAAAGAAATGGATATGATTAACAAGGCTTTTATAGAACTAATGCTCGAAGGAGATGCAGAAGGTCGAGGCTTTGGCTACCCTATTCCAACTTACAATATTACAAAGGATTTTAACTGGGATAGCGATAATGCAAAACTTCTTTTTGAAATGACAAGTGCTTATGGTACCCCTTATTTCCAAAACTTTATTAATTCTGATTTAGATCCAAGCGATGTTCGTTCAATGTGTTGTAGACTACGTCTTGATAAAAGAGAATTAAGAAAGCGTGGAGGAGGTTTGTTTGGTTCTGATGAATTTACAGGTTCACTGGGAGTTGTAACAATAAACTTACCACAAATAGGTTATCTAGCAAAAACAGAAGAAGAATTTTATGTTCGCTTAGATTATTTAATGGATGTTGCAAAACAAAGTCTTTGCATAAAGCGAAAAGTAATCCAAAAACTATTAGATAACGGACTTTTCCCTTATACAAAACGATATCTCTCTAAATTAGACAATCATTTTAACACAATTGGCTTATGTGGAATGAATGAATGTTGTTTAAACTTTCTTGGAGTAGATATAGTAAATCCTAAAGGACACAAGTTTGCTTGCGATGTTTTAGATCACATGAGAGCAAAAATGCAAGATTACCAAGAAAAAACAGGAGAACTTTTTAATCTTGAAGCAACACCTGCCGAAAGTACATCATATAGATTGGCACGACATGATAAACTTAATTATCCTAAAATTATAACAAGTGGAAAGAATGAACCTTACTACACAAATAGTTCTCAGCTTCCTGTAGATTATACATCTGATATATTTGATGCCTTAGATCATCAAGAAGAATTACAGACGAAATATACAGGTGGAACAGTTTTTCATACATATATGGGCGAAAAAATTAAAGATTGGAAAGCTTGTAGAGATCTTGTTAAATCAGTTATGACTAATTATAAAATTCCTTATTTAACAATCAGCCCTACATATTCAATATGTCCAATACATGGTTACATAGCTGGAGAACATTTTGAGTGTCCAAAGTGTAAAACCGAAAAAGAAAAACAATTAAAAGAAAAATTGACAAAATTAAATAACGAAAAAGAAAAACTAATGTCAGAAAAAAAATAAAAAAAAGGGAGATAAAGATGAATACAACTAGAACTTTAGAACAAATTGAAGCAGAAATTGCAAAAACAGAAGCTGAGTTAAAGAACCTTCATGGAACAGAAACAGAAGTATATGCTCGTATCGTTGGATATTATAGAGCAGTAAGAAACTGGAACAAAGGAAAAAGAGATGAATTTAACAATCGAACACTTTTTGTTTATGACGGAGACATCGCTGATTCAAGAGCAAAAAATATAGAACACTCTATGACAAATGATTTTTCAGAAGAAAAACAAAATGAACAGAATATAAATACAATGGATAATAGTATTCATTATGAATTTTTTATGAGACAAACATGTCCAAATTGTCCTCCTGTAAAAAAATATATAAGTGATGTTTCTTTTGAAGGAAAATTTATTGATGTAGATACAGACGAAGGATTAAAAGAAGCTGCTAGTAAAGGTGTCTTTTCAGCTCCTACAGTAATTTTCTATGACCAAACAAATACAGAAATAGGAAGAGGTCATAATGTTGAAGAATTAAAAGGTATTCTAGAACCTCAAGCAATTCTTGCATAACAAAATGAATTATTCAAAAAAAATCGGTGCTCTTATCAAAACATCTCTAGTTGATTTTCCGGGAATGGTAAGCACCGTTATTTTTCTTAAAAGTTGTAACTTACGTTGTCCATATTGCTATAACGCCCCATTAGTATTGAACACAGAAGAATCTGAAAATTTAGTATCTTTTGAAGACATGCTACTTCATCTAAAAAAACGCAAGAATGTTTTATCAGGTTTTGTAATTTCTGGAGGAGAAGCTTTACTTTACCCACATTTAAAAGAGTTGATCACAAAATCAAAAGAACTTGGTTACAAAGTAAAACTTGATACAAATGGTACTTTACCAGCAAAATTAGAAGAAATAATAAATAATCCTTTAACAAAACCTGATTTTATTGCAATGGACATAAAAACTGATCCAAAAAAATATTCATCACTACTAACAGAAAATCATAATAATTTAATGGATTTTGAAAAAAATATAAAAAAATCAATTTCTATAATTGAAAAATTTCCGTCAAATGCCAGAGAATTTAGAACAGTACTTGTTCCAACTTTAATAAAAAAAGAAGATATTGGAGCTATTGGAAAATTAATTCCTAAAGATTCTAGTTGGCAATTTGCTCAATTTATAAACGATAATTGTCTGGATTCAAATTATAACAATATAACTCCATATACTGATTCAGAAATGTTAGAATTAATTACTTATGCTAAAACCTTTATAAATAATGTAAAATTAAGATAAAAAAAAATTAAAATCAAAACAAATCAATATTGACACTAATTTTATATTCTGATATCATAGAAAAATCTTATGGGGGCGTAGTCCAGTTGGTAGAACACCGGACTCATATTCCGTATGTCATAGGTTCGAGTCCTATCGCCCCTACTTTTGAAGCTAGTCAGTAATGGCTAGCTTTATTTTTTTTAGACATTTCTCGTTTGCGGAGGTATTTGTTATGAAAAAAGAGAACTTTAAATCTCCATTTAAAGGTAAGTCACTTCTGTCCTGGATAGATTGGGAGCCTGAAGAAATCTTAAAAATTCTTGATTATGCATTTTTAGTAAAAAAACAAGCACGCAAAGGTGAAATTCACCAACGTTTCTTAGGAAAAACAATTGCCTTAATATTTGAAAAAAGATCCACTAGAACTCGTTCATCATTTGAAACCGCTTTCGGAGAAGAAGGTGGTCACCCTGTATTTATGTCAACTCAAGATATACAATTAGGTGGTAAAGAAACTGTAAAAGACACAGCAAGGGTTTTAGGAAGAATGTTCGATGCAATTGAGTTTAGAGGTTTTAAACAAGAACATATAAATCAATTAGCAGAATATTCAGGAATTCCTGTTATAAACGGATTAACTGACGATTTTCATCCAACACAAGCATTAGCAGATATTATGACTCTGAAGGAAAATTTCGGACACTTAAAAGGGTTAAAGTGGACATTTTGTGGAGACGGAAGAAATAATGTAGCTCGTTCTTTAATGATTATTTCCGCTAAGTTAGGGATAAATTTTGCAATTTATAGTCCTAAAGAATTGTTTCCACCTCAAGATATTCAAGAAATTTGTAAACCATTTGCAGAAAAAAGTGGTGCAAAAATTGAAATTTCTGATGATATTTCTGTTGTAAAAGGTTCAGATTGCCTTTATACTGATGTATGGGTTTCTATGGGTGAAGAGTCCCTTATTGAGGAACGAACAAAACTTTTAACACCTTATCAAGTAAATAAAAACCTAATGGCTGCCACTGGTAAAGATAATACTATTTTCTTGCACTGCTTGCCAGCTGTATTAGGAAAAGAAGTAACGGAAGAAGTTTTTGAAAGTTCTGCAAGTAAGATTTGGGATGAAGCTGAAAATAGAAAACATACAATAAAAGCAATTATGCTTGCACTTATTTAGTACTATTGAATATAATTAGTACATAGGATGCTTACATAAAAGAGGAGTATGAAATGAAGAAAATATTTTGTATTTCAGCATTGTTATTCACTATGGTAACATTTCTTGCAGTAGCCGAAGAAAGACAGTACAAGAATCAATTTCAGGAAGCTGAAATTTCCTACAAAAATGTGATTGTGTACAAAGTTCTTGATCATAAGGATGCCTATGTTGTTATGTATGCAACAGGACATAGAGATATTGGTAACATAGCAATTCCAAAAAAATGGTATAACGAAAGTCCAAAAAAACTTTCATTCAGAAAACTTTCTTCAGGAATGACACCTTATATGACTGTTATAAACAGAGGTGATTCTTTTGAAAGGGTTATTTTAACGATGCCTGTATCTCGTGGAGATTCTGCTTGGGGTGTTGCAGACTCTAATGTTCAAGTTGATGCAGATGTCGATACTTTAAATATTGTATACTAATAATTAGTTTTATTATGTTTACTCAAAATAAGAGCTGTCGGTTGCGATGGCTCTTGTTTTTTACACAACGAGGATTATATGACTATCATTTCAGATGAAAAAATTTCAGAATTTAAAAACTTTATTTCTAAACACGAATTCTTTTTTATAATCGGACATAAAGAACCTGATGGTGACTGTATATTCAGTTGTCTTGCTATATCAAAAATCTTAGAGCAATTAAAACTACCTTATCAGCTTTTAAATGCAGGTCCGTTTAAAAGAAACGAATTAAAAGAAATAGCAAATTTATTTTCAAACACACCAGAATTTTTATCTGAACCTGAAAGAAAAAAAACAGGATTAATCATTTTGGACTGCTCCGAAATAATAAGGCTGGGAGATATTGAAGGTGATTTAAAAGGTATTGATACTTATATTATTGACCACCATTTAACTGCTGAACCTAAAGAAAACTCTATAATAGATCCAACATCGCCAGCAACAACATGTCTAGTACAACAACTATATGAAAAAATAATAGGTCCATTAACAAAGGAAGTTGCAGAATACATTTTCTACGGAATGGCAACTGATACAGGTTATTTTAGATTCTTAAACGAAAATTCTTCAGAAGTATTTTTACAAACAGCAAGACTTGTTCAGGCAGGTGTAAATCCAAGAAATATTTATGATAAAATTTCGGGAGGGAAACCTTATTTAACTCGAAAGTTACTTGGAATAATGCTAAATAGAGCAGAAAGATTTTATAATAACAAACTAATTATCACTTACGAAACACTAGAAGATACAAAAAAATATGGTCAAGAAGGAAGAGATAGCGACTCACTCTACTCTCTTTTACTAGCTATAGATGAAACAGAGGTAGTTGTATTTTTGAGACAAGATACTGAATATTCTTGTACAGCAGGATTTAGATCTAGGAACAAAATAGATGTTAGTAATGTTGCATCAAAATTTGGTGGCGGTGGTCATAAAAATGCAGCAGGAGCAAGCATTGAAGGAAAAATCGAAACTCTTATACCTGCAATTTGTAAGGAATTTGCAAAAGTTTTAAATTAATCACTTATATTACCAAAAAAAATAATCTTATAATTTTATATAAGATTATTTTTTTATATATATTTCATTTTTCTGCAATATATTAGTTAGGTTTTGTTAGAAAAAGTTATATTTTGTTATATTTCATTCAAAATCATTTAGAAATTTTAAACTAAAGTTAAAAAATAAATAAATACCATTCTTATTTGCCATAAAAAATTTTATCCTTATTCTTTTTTTTTAGAAATAATCATTTTTTTTATAAAAACCTGTATAAATCTCAAAAAAAGACAATGAAATTATAAAAAAAATCCTTTGGCACAGAAAATGCTTTTTCTGTATCGGAGGATTTTTATGAATAAAGAAGAATTAGAAAATTTACCAACATTGGTGAAAAAAAATTTAATTACAAAGGAGGATGCTATAAACAAGTTATGGGAAGAAATATATATTCATCCTAAAAAATACTGTACATATTTCCTAACAGAAGATCAGAAAAGCGATTTCTTGTTATACGCAAAAGATAAATTTGAAAAAATTATAGATACTTTCGAATCCAAAAGTTCTAACTTTTACACTTATTTAAATAGTTGCTTAAAGAACACTTTTACATCTTGGTATCGAAAAAATATAAAAAGAAAATTAGAAGAAGAATGTGTAAATGAAATTTCAATAACAAATTATGATATTGAAAATGATAAATATAATTCAGAAATACAAAAAATTGACTCTGAAAAAAATGAACCTTCATTTCACCTTATAAAAAGACACTATACAAATAAAAAAATAGATATCTTAAAAAAAGAAATTCATATCTTAGCATTAAAAGCATGTCAAGAAATTGATGATGATATAATACTAAGAATATCTGACTTTATCGAAATGCCAAAAGAAGTTTTATTAAATCAAATTAATAATTTACGAATTAAATCGAATGAAAAATTAATAAAACACAACAATTTGATTTATAGAAGAAATCGAGCATACTTTTATAAAAGACGATATAACCTTGAACTTTCAAAACTTCTACCAGAATCTGCATTATATGAAAGCATAAAAAACAAACACACCCTTCAAACAGAATCTTGGAAAAAACAAAATAAATTATTAACACATAAATTTTTACATAAACCAACAAATAACTTGATAGCAAAGGAATTAGGATTGACCCACAGGCAAGTTTCTTTTTATTACAGTAGGTTAAGAGATAATAAATCATTTATTCAAAAGGTATTAGAAGAAAATATTTTTAATGAATGAAAATTTCTATATTAAGTTGTAAATAGTATATTTTTTTTATATTATTTCTCTATGAAATTATTTTTAGCCTCTGGTAATAAACATAAACAAAAAGAAATGCAAGAATTACTTCCTGAATACGAAATATTAATTCCATCAGATGTTGGAATCAATTTTGATCCAGAAGAAACAGGTTCTTCATTTTTAGAAAATAGTCTTATAAAAGCAAAAGCATTATATGATTTAGTTCATGAAATGGTAATTGCAGATGATTCTGGAATCTGTGTAGAAGCATTAAATAATGAACCAGGAATATATTCCTCACGCTATGCAGGTCCAGAATTTATGCATGGATATCCAGATGGCAAAAAAATAACACAGGAAGAACAAAATTATTTTTTAATACAACAATTAAACGAAACTAAAAGTAATAACAGAAATTGCCATTATGTGTGTGCAATGGTTCTTCTAATTAATCATTCTCGATTTTTTGTAGCTCAAGAGACACTCGAAGGAAAACTAATAGAAAATATAAATGACCAAGCAGGTTCTGGAGGATTCGGTTACGACCCTATAGTTTTTCTACCAAAATACAATAAAACAGTCGCAGAAATAAGCTCAGAAGAAAAAAATAAAATTTCTCATAGAGGAAAAGCTGTAGCCACTATTGCAACAATATTGAAAAATCTCAAAAATAATTAATTTTTTTTTATTTTTTACTAAAGTTTATAATTAATAATGCCGATAGTATTAAGGATAAACTATATTTAATAAAATTTCGTAGAAATAAATTAAATAAGTTTATTATTTGTAAAAAGAAATGGATGTAGCCTTGTAATGCAGAAATTTCTTTTTACAACTAATCAAAAAGGATTTTGGTTAGAAAAAAATTCCACGGAGGAAAATACTATGGTCATTAACCACAACATGTCAGCTCTTTACGCTAATAGACAACTTGGCGTAACAAACTTGGGTCTTTCAAAAGACATGGAAAAACTTTCATCAGGTGAAAGAATTAATCGCGCAGGCGATGATGCTTCTGGTCTCGCAGTATCTGAAAAAATGCGTAGCCAGATTAGAGGTTTGAATCAAGCTTCTACTAACGCTCAGAACGGTATTAGTTTCATTCAGGTAGCAGAAGGTTACTTACAAGAAACTACAGATATCATGCAGCGTATTAGAGAACTTGCAGTTCAATCTTCAAACGGAATCTATTCTGATGAAGATCGCATGCAGATTCAAGTTGAAGTATCACAACTTGTTGCAGAAGTTGATAGAATCGCATCTGCAGCTCAGTTCAATGGTATGAACATGCTTACAGGACGTTTTGCACAGTCTACAGGTGAAAATACAGTTACAGCATCTATGTGGTTCCATATTGGAGCAAACATGGATCAGCGTATGCAGGTTTTCATTGGTACAATGACAGCAGAAGCTCTTGGAGTACGTGAAATCGGAACTGAAAATGTTATGAGTTTGGCAGCTCCTGATTTGGCCAATCGCGCAATCGGAACTATCGACGAAGCTCTAAAGAAGATTAACAAACAACGTGCAGATTTAGGTGGATACCAGAATCGCATGGAATATGCTGTAAAAGGACTTGATGTTTCAGCTGAAAATATGCAAGCTTCTGAATCACGCATCCGTGATACAGATATGGCTGCACAGATGGTTGAATTTACTAAAAATCAAGTGCTTACACAGGCTGGTACAGCAATGCTTGCACAGGCAAATGCACAAGCACAAAATGTATTGTCTTTGCTTAGATAGTCCAGTATAATTTTTTTCTAGAATATTGAGTAAAATTCTCTTTATTCTAGAAAAAGCGCTTTTTTTTTGGTCTACCCTCTTTACATTTCAGCAAAAACGGTTAAATTTAATACATGTAGATATATAGGAATATGTGATTACAGTTTTCTGTTTTTCCGTAACCTTTTGGCATTCATTTAGAAATGTCTTTGATCTTTGACATAGCTTTCCATTTTTTGTCTGTAACAGTATAGACGGTTATTAGTATGTACAAGGTATACAATAACAGTTCCTACTGTAAGAGTCTAAATCTGCAGATAAGTGGCGCAAAACTGCCTGCAGCTCGTACAGATAAGGACATTTATCATGATGATGAATGTTTAAAGAAACATGGAGGGCAAAATTATGGTTATTAATCACAATATGAGTTCAATGTATTCAAACAGAACATTGGGAGTAAGTAGCGACCAATTACAGTTGAACATTGAAAAACTCAGTTCAGGTCAACGCATTAATCGTGCTGGAGACGATGCATCTGGATTAGCAGTATCTGAAAAAATGAGAAGTCAGATTCGTGGATTGAATCAGGCTAATAGAAATATCCAGAATGGTGTTTCATTTATTCAGGCAACTGAAGGATATTTACAGGAAACTACAGATATTCTTCAGAGAATTAGAGAACTTGCAGTTCAATCATCAAACGGTATCTATTCAGATGAAAATAGATTACAGATTCAAGTTGAAGTATCTCAACTTGTTGCAGAAGTTGATAGAATTGCTTCACAAGCTCAGTTCAACGGAATGAATATTCTTACTGGAGCATTTGCAAGAGATACTGGTACTCGCATTATGCAATTCCAGATTGGTGCAAATGTTGACCAAAACGAACGTGTATATATCGGCACTATGACAGCTCAAGCACTTGGGCTTATGGGTGCACAGGGAACTGAAGAGCAGATTAGTATCGACTCTCCAGACAAAGCAAATATGGCTATTGCTACAATAGATAATGCACTTACAACTGTTTCTAAACAGCGTGCAGATCTTGGTGCATACCAGAATCGCTTTGAAATGGCATCTAACGGTATTGGAGTAGCTGCTGAAAACCTTCAGGCTGCTGAATCACGTATCCGTGATACAGATATGGCATCTGAAATGGTTGAATACACAAAAAACCAGATTCTTACACAGTCTGGAACAGCAATGCTTGCACAAGCAAACAGTCAGTCACAAAACGTTTTAGCATTGCTTAGATAGTAATATTTTCTTCTAAAGAGACTTCTGGATGTTGTCTTTTAAAAGAAAAAAAATAGCAAAAGGGGGTTGCGCCACCCTTTTGCTAACTTTCTTCAAGGAGGAAGAAGCCCTATGAAAATTAGTTCAATCGGGCAAAGCTTGGCAATGGATGGCCACGTAAGCTACAACTCCGCAGTGCAAGGATCTTCAAAAGGAGCAGTAAATTCAACAGAAATGAATGTTCCCATGGCAGATGCCGCACAAGTGGTTCAAAACATTACCAACAATATTGCCCAAGTACAGGAAGATGTCCGACAATTACAAAAATTATCAGATGTTGTTATGGGTCGCAAAGTCCAATTCAATGTTAATCAAGAATTAGACCAAGTTGTTGTTACAATTGTTGATCCATCAACGAATAATGTAATAAAGGAAATTCCGTCTGCTGACATTCAGAAATTGAAAGTCAGAATCAGAAAGACAATAGGTCTTTTATTTGATGAGATGATTTAATTTCAAGAAAATCAGTGGAGGGGTATTATGGCTGATATTTCAATACCTGGTGTTAGTGATAAATATAAAACAAATGATTATATTGATGCATTAATGAAAAAAGAGAGACTGCCTCTCACCCGAGAGCAACAGTCTCTTGACAGGTACAAAGAAGAACAGAACGCGTGGAACGAAGTAAATCAAAAAATGTCCTCACTTCGTCAAAGTACTAAAACACTTTACTCCTTTGATAATCCTTTTAATAATAAATTAGCCTCGTCAACAGAAGAAAATGCAATAACAGCAACTGCTGGTAGAGAAGCTGCTTACGGTTCAATAAAAATTGATGTTTTAACTCCCGCAACAGCAGATAGATTTCTTTCATCTGATTTAGATAGTGATTTTTCTGTTCCAAAAGGTAAATATACTTTTCAGGTAGCAGATAAAACAATTTCATTTAATTGGAAAGGTGGAAAATTAACAGATTTTGTTTCGTCATTAAATAAACGAGGAGCAAAAACAATCAAAGCATCATTAGTTGGAGTATCTGATAATAAAAAGGCACTTTTGATAGAGTCGTTAAAGACAGGATCTGAAAATACTCTTTTATTTAAAGATGATGCATTATCGTTTGCCATAAAAAACAATATTATACAAAAAACAAAAGCTGATTTTACAGAATTCGGAACAGACTTAAAAACATTTTTACAAGTTCCAGAAGAACAATCAATTCCTGCAGTAGAACAAAATGGATTACCTTTTTTTACTTCAGATGATATTTATTTTGATGAAGAAATCAAAAAAACAATCATTCCCCCTAGATCAGGATTTGAAATAAAATTACCAGAAGAAATATTAAAAGAAAAACTAAACAGAATCGAATTTAGATTTTCAGAAATAGAAGTTGAAGATATAACAGACGAATTAAATGTAATAAGATCTACTCGTCCAGAAATTGGAGATGCAGGTTCTGCAACCTACGAAGAAATAACAATTAATAACTCTTTAACAGAAACGGCACTTCCCCCTACTCCAAAAACACCGTTATATCCTATAAAAGGTGAAGCAGATTTTTATGTAAGAACATCTGACGGTAAAGAATATCAGATACAAACAAAAGAATTATCTACAGATACAAACACCGGAGAAAAAAATGTATCAATCTCCTTAAATGATTACTCAGATATTCATTCTATAGTTGTAAGAAATCGAAATACAGGAACTGCAATTTCGTTATCAGAATTTACGGCATATGATGAAAAGAAAAACTTAGGTTATGAACCAATACATGCAATCACAAGAGCAAATAATGCAACGATAAAATATGAAGGTATTACAATTAGTAGACCAACAAACGAAATTGATGATGTAATTCCTCATGTAACTTTAAATATCTCAAATAAAACAGAAAAAACAGCAACTATAGAAATTATGCCAGATAAGGAATCTGCCAAAGATGCCTTAATACAATTTGTAGGAACATATAATCAAGTTATTGCAGAATTAAATATTTTGGGAGAAAACAAACCAGAAATTATAACAGAACTAGATTATTTAACAGAATCAGAAGTTGAAGAAGCTGAAAAAAAATTAGGTATGTTCCAAGGAGATTTCTCTATATCAAATGGAAAATCTAGGATGCAATCTATTGTTTCAGGTATTTACAGATGGTCAGAAACAGCAGAAATCACAATGCTTACACAAATAGGAATTTCAACTAGGGCATCTTCTGGAGGTGGAGGTTCATACTCTGCAAGTCAGTTAAGAGGTTATTTAGAAATAAATGAAAAAACATTAGATGAAAAGCTTGAAAAAGATTTAGATCAAATAAAAAATATTTTTGGATATGATTCAGATGGAGATTTAATTGTTGATTCAGGAATTGGATTCGCATTAGATAAACAACTTACATCATGGGTGCAAAAAGGAGGAATTCTATCCAATAAAACTGCAACAATAGCTAGTAGAATTAAAAATTCAGAAACTAAAATTAGAAAACTAGAATCTCAATTAGACTCAAAAGAGTTTCAATTAAAACAAAAATACGGACAAATGGAAGGAACATTAAATAGCCTTAATGCTCAGTCAAATACTATTTCAAATTTTACAAATAGTGGTAAGCAATAGTAAAATATAAGAGAGGATGATATGGAATTATTTGTTAACGGTTCAAAATTAGATGTTCAATTAGAAGATGAAAAAACTGTAGGTGATGTATTAAAAGCATTTGAAGAAGAATGTCAAAAGATAAACACAACAACAGTTGCAATTCAAATAAATGGGAAAAATATTAGTGCAGACCTTTTTGAAGAGGCTGCAAAAGAAGAATTAAAAGATGATACAATCATCGAATTAAAAACTATTTCACAAGCAGCAATTGAAGCTTCATTTGAGGAGGAGCGAAAATTCTGTTTGAAACTAGCTGATGAATTAAAATCTGTTTCCATCTACTTACAAAGTGGAAAAGATAATGAGGCAAATAAGTTAATTACATCTTTAGCAGATTTAATAGACAATATTTGCCATACAGCGTCATTATCAGCTCTGTTTCCTGATAAATTTGGAAATCTCTTAATAGATGGAAAAACTTTACCAGACTTTTTCTTAGATTTTTCTGGTATTTTAAGCGAATTAGAAAAAGCACTAGAAACAAAAGATTCTGTTTTGACGGGAGATTTAGCAGAATATGAAATTAGTCCAAGACTTGAAATGCTAGCAAAATCTTTGGAGGTTTAATTTGAATAGTGGTTCACCATTAACAGCTAGACTCGAATTTAACTTCTCTGCGTTTTTCATCGTTGTTACCATAATTGTTGTCTTTATAGTAATAATTGGATTAATTACAAGATATTTGCGTATTTATAGAGATTCTGCTGCATATTTGGAAAAAAAGAAAAATGCTCCAACAAAAACAAAAGATATAGTAGAAGTATCAAAAAAAGCAAAACTTTCAAAGGCTGAATATGATTATTTATCTTATTTGATTAAACTATATAAAATTCCTAATTTAAAATATTTTCTAAGAGACCCTAAAAATATAGATTCGTATTTAAAAGAACAATACAAACTTTTAGATAAAGATATGAATGAATTAGGTAAAACAACATTATTTAATTTAAGAACAAAACTATTCAAAACTTTTGGGAATCAAATTTTAATAAAAAATTCAAGATTAATTCCATTAGGAACATATTTAACTTTTACACCATCGCAAGGTATTCATTATCAATTTTTATTATCAGAATCTAATCAAGAAGAATTATATCTGACCCTCCCTTCAAATTTTATACAACCAGATGAAAAACCTGCGATTCTTTCAAAAATAGACTTAATATTTGTACATAAAGACTCATCGCCATATAAATTAGAAACTAGAGTAATTCGATATCAAAAAGGAAAAAATAATTCAGATTTAATTGTTTGTACACAGTCAGACAAAATTACATTACTTCCAAAACGAGAATCAGAGCGTATAGAATTAATGAAACCATGCGTATTCTGTCATGCAAAAACATCTCAAAATAATCAAAACAATTATGATTTATATATTCCAAGTGAACAAAAACATAATGGAACATTAGCTGATATTTCAGCAGGTGGATGTAGAATTCTTACAAATTTACCTATAAAGAGTGGTCAATATATATTTATTGAAGGACCATTAGATAATAAAAATTTAGACAAAGCTTTAGGAATTATAGTAAGAACATCTCAAACAAAATATAATACTTTTGTTCTTCATGTTAAGTTCTTAAAAATCACAGAAAAAACAAAGAACTCAATTTCTGCTATAACAAGTAATTACAAGAATATAGAGGACTAGTTTCCTTGACGGAACATAGTCTTTGCGTTATTCTATTATGTATGAAGGTTTTAGAGCTAAATTCTATAGTCGGCGAAGATACACTTATTTACTACAGACGAAATTACACCGCAGTTGCAAGACTTGAATTTTTTGCCAAAACTGAAGATGTAAAAATTTCATTCACTATAGAAACGAATCCGCTTGGAAACAAATTAATATATCTTGAGTACCCATTTGGAATTACATTTGATTATCCCGTGGTTCCTGTTACAACATCAATAAAAGAAAAAATTCTCACAATGGATAACGAAGGTGCCCTACCTTTATGATTTTCTTTACTAATTCACCAGAAGAAACAATTAACTTAGGAATAAAAATTGGTTCACATCTCAAACCGGGAGATGTGATTGCAATGCAGGGTACACTTGCAGCTGGTAAAACAACTATTACAAAAGGGATTGCAAAAGCTCTAAATGTAACAGAGACTATAACAAGTCCAACATTTTGTTTGATTTCTGAATACGAAGGTAAAATTCCCTTATACCATATGGATGTATATAGATTAGAAGGAACAGATGATTTTATAAATTTAGGTGTTGATGATATAATTTACGGTAATGGTGTTTGTATTATTGAATGGAGTGAGAAAATAATGGAAGAACTTCCTAAAAATACCATTATACTAAAATTAGAACCTATCGAAAATTCTGAACAACGAAAAATCACAATTACAAATTGGCCTTATGGAGAATTAAATTGAAAGCGTTAGCTATTGATTCAGCATCATCATGTATGATTATAAGTGCAAAGAATGAAAATGAAAAAGTTTCTATTTCTTTAGACATAGGTCCAAAACAAGCTCAGGAAATTCTGCCTTCTATCGATTATGTATTGTCAAAAGCAAAGCTTTCACCAAAAGATTTAAACTATATTTCACTATGTAAAGGACCTGGAACATTTACAGGTTTAAGAATTGCTTTTTCTGCTGCAAAATCTTTAGAATTAGCTTTTGGCATTCCTATCTACGGAGTTTCAACATTAAGAGTATATGCAGAACCTTACAAAAATTACAAAGGAACAATTCTTTCTACAATAGATGCAAAAAAAAATCAATTTTTTGCGGCTTTGTATAAAAATGGAAAAGAAATACTAAAACCTCAAGACATAACAGAATCAGAGCTTTATAAAAAAATAAAAAAAGAAAAAAATATTCTCTGTGTTGGGCCTGATGCTGGTGAATTAGTTTCCCTTTTAAAATCTAAATATCCTAAATTAAATATCATAAATTTTGAAGGTACAGTTTTTTCTACAGACTTACTTTTTAAAATTGCAGAAGAAATGATTCATGAAAATGAAAAGCCCCTCGATGAATACGAAGGGCCTGAATATTTAAGAAAAAGTGAAGCTGAACTTGCATTAGAAAGCAAATAAACTAATTATCTAATAGCTTACAAAGGGCTTCCAATGCAACAGAGCTAGCCGCAGCTTCTTTATTTTCAGATTGAATTGCATCAAAGACTTCCTGCCTAAAAACCTTTACACTTTTAGGAGCTTCAACACCAATTTTAACTTGTTGGTTATCAATATCAATTATAGTAATTGTAATATCATCACCTATTTTTATTTTTTCATCGACTTTTCTTGATAATATCAGCATTATTTTGATTCCTTCGATTTTAACGATTTTATAATATTATACTTTGTATTCCATTTAGAATCTGAAAGAATAACTTGAAGAGCCGTATTATTTTTTCTATTAATAACAAGGGGTCCTTGAAGATTCGCTGTAACAGGTCCACCGTCTGCCGGAATTGTTACTATCGCAAATACAACAACATCAGCTGGAGAATCAATTCCAATCTCAGACAGAGTTTTATCATCAATATCAACTTCATAATCATTAACAATTAAAAACGGATCCACAATAATAAAAGCTAGACTCTTTTCATCTAAAGACTGTAACCATAAAAAAGGTTCGTACTCAGCTTCTATTATTACAAACTTGTGAAAATCTTCAAAACCAAAAAGTCCATAAGGAAAGTTTAATATCTGCTTTTCGTCTATTTGAACCGTACCCATTGTTTTTGTTTGTATTTCCATAACTTTAAAATAAACCTAAAAATTAGTTTATTTTTCCTCCTTTAAAAATTATCTCATATAGTCTAGTAAAGTTGACGAATACATTTTTCCTGCATTACTTAATGTAGCTTGTTGTGTATATTCAAGCATTTTTTCATCAGTAATAGCTTTGGTAATATCTAAATCACCTTCTCTACTTATATTTGATGTCACATTCAATGCCGTAGCTGAATTTCTTAAAGCATTATTCTGAAGTCTCTCAAATTCAGAACCTGTTTTAGCAACACGAGTAACTAATGTATTAATGCCACTGTCTAAACTAGCTAAAACACGACTTCCGATTGTTTCATTATCTCCAGAAAGCATTGCATCTCTTAACGCTATAACAGAATCAAAAAGAGAGCCTCCAGAAACTCTTACAGAATCACCAATATTATAAGGTGGTTTTTGACTTGAATCTTTTATTATACCTAATTCATTTAATGCTGAACCAGAAACATCTTCAAGCCAAAGCTGACGAGCATCTGTTGTAATCAAATTTAACCCGTTTGTTATAGGATCCACACTAGCCTTTACTGCAGCACCACTATTATTAATTTTAGAAACTAAGGAATATACGTTATCACCAGTTTCAAGAACTATTTTTTGACCATCTACATTAATTACACTTTCTTCTTTTACTTGCCACGAAGACGCATCTCTTCCACCAAAAAGTCTTTGGTTTTCAGCCCAAAAAGTTCTGTTTCCTACATTATCTACAGTCACAAACTTATTTTCATCAACCTCTATAGAATTTTGATCTATAGTACCGTTATAGCGTACATTTGAAATAAGAGGCACAGAAGAACCTTCTACAGCTCCAAAATCAACTTCAAAAGCAACACTATCTGTGTTTGTACCTGCAAAAATCGAATTTCCATCAGGTCCTACAGCATTCGCATTTTGAACAAGTTCTCCCAAAAGCTCATTAACTTCTACAGCCATATTATACATATCATCTTTAGAATAAATTCCATTTGCACCTGTAACAGCTAATTCTCTTACACGATGCATTATTTCTAAAGAATTCTGCATATATCCTTCTCGATATTTAAACTGGTCACTTAATGTTAATGCGTTTTTTTCAAAATTATTTACACGAGTTAAATAAGATTGATATTTTACTAAATGACCAGCAGCAATAGGATCATCTCTTAAAGATTGAATTCTTTGTTGTGTTCCAAGTTGATTAGTTATTTTATTTAGGCGACGTTCCTGTATTCTTAGATTATATTGAGTATCATTATTATTCATTTGTGAACTAATTCTTCTCATAATAATTTACCTCCAAAAACTATACACCAAGACGATTTATAACAGTATCTAACATTTCATCGATAACAGTTACAAATCTTGCAGCCGCATTATAACCATGCTGAAATTTTATGATATCAGCCAATTCTTCATCAATATTTACACCACTAATTGAATCTCTTAAACCACGCAAATCATTCATAATAGAATTCTGACTTAAAAGCATATTTTCAGCTTGTTCACCTTTTAATCCCACATTTGTAACAGAATCAGCAAAATAATCATCAAAAGTACGAGAATAGCCAATCATAACATCAGTATTTCTGATTGATGCAATTTCTACAGCTGCACGCCCGTCTCCTAAGACAGACTTTCCTCTACTATCAGGAAATGCTGCTGCAACACTTAAAACATCATTTTTAATATTTTCGTTTACAGCAATATATTCTGCAGGATTATTTACAGGAGCAACAGAATACTCAGCAACTAAAGAATTAACAGCATTTGCAGTTGCAAAATCGTAAGCACCATCTACACCACTACTTCTTAAAATTCCAGAATAACCTGCTAAAAATAATCCAGAATCTTCAACATGACGAATTACAAAATCAGGATTTTCCATACCAGAAGCTGTTGTGGCTTTTAATACAAGACGATTATTACGATCTAAATAAGCTTTTACTTCACCATCAGAGTCGTTAATTCTTTTTATCACATCATCAACTGTATCAGTAGAATGATATGGAACTTGTATATTTCCGTTTTTACCAGATAAAGTCATCACACCTTCAAGACCGACTTTATCCTGTAAATTTAATGAATTTGAACCTGTAAATCTAAACACATAAGAAGAATCCTCTACACCATCTCCATTACGGTCATAATTTCCATTTACATCAGTTACAAAAGGATGTTGTGTAAAAAAATCTAATCCACTTACATTATTAGCACCAATACCTGCCCTATGTACATCATTAACTAAATCTGCAAAATTCATTGCCATTGTATTTAATGACTGAGTTTCATTACGAACATCAACATCTCTCAGTTCAATTAATGCACCTAAAGAACCTCCAGAAATATTTGCTACTATTTTTGTATCATTCCATACGACAGTATCATAACCATTATTATCTACATTAGATACTAATTCAAAACCTCTATGTACATTTCCTTGAACGAGAACTTGTCCGTCAATATGAACCATAAATTCATCTGAATCGCGTTGATCACTTGTTATATTTGCTAAACCAGATAATTTTTCTACAAGAACATCTCGTCTATCAAGTAAATCATTTGGATTATCTCCCATTGCTTTTGAACGAACAATTTCAGAATTAATTTCAGCAATTTGTTTTGCATAATCATTAATCTGTTTTACATTTGCTTCAATATCACTATTAATTAAAGTACCAATTCCAGATAATGATTTAAAACGCTGTGAAATAGATTCTGTTAAAGATTCTCCACGAGTTACAACAGCCTGACGAGCAGCCTTGTTTTCTGGATACATAGACAATTCTTGCCATGATTGCCAAAATTTATCCATATTTGTACGAACAGAAATATCATGAGGTTCATTATAAATCTGTTCAATCATCACATAGTACTTTTCTCTAGTTCCCCAATAAGACTCTTGATTATTCTGTGCCACAATTCTCTGATCTAACATTTCATCACGAAGACGAGTTATGCTTTCTATAGAAGTTCCTTGACCAATTTGACCAGGTGTACCTGCTCTAGATAAATCAGGTCTATACAAAGGATCAAAAGTCTTTACTTGAACTCTCTGACGAGAATACCCTTCTGTATCTGCATTCGAAATATTATGGCCAGCAGTTTGAATCTGCTGACTATGAGTCATTATACTTCTTTTTCCAATTTCAATTCCCGCAAATGCATTAGCCATAATACACACTCCTAAATAAACTGATTAAGAACAACACTACTTAATTCTGGTTTTATAACATTACCATTTTTCGAATATAAAACATTTCTTCTTTGAGGTATAACTTCATCAAATATTCCTTGAAGAAACTTTCTTGTAGTAGAAATATATTCATTAAGAACTCTATTTTCCACTTTTGATTTATTCAATTTTGTCCTTACATTTCTTATCACAGGTGATAATTCTGGATCTTGAAAAATATTTATTTGATTACAAAGTAATACACGTTTACTTTCCAATTCTACAAACTTATCACTAAGATCTTGCAAATTAGACATAACGGATTCTATATTTTCCCAATTTCTTTTAGAAACAGATTTATGAACAACACTTTGCTGAGAAAGAATTACATCCAATAAATCACTTTCTTGTTGCATTATTTCTATAATTTGATTTTTTAGTTCAATTTCGTTATTCATAAAACACCTCTTTTTCTCTTATGTTTATCGGAAAAATAAATCTAACACTTAATAGAAAAAATAAAATTATGTTTTGCTATTTTTAGATTGTGGAATATTGACACATAAAACATTTTTTTGATATATTATCATTCGTCAGTTGCATGGTGCCTGTAGTTCAGTGGTAGAGCGCCAGATTGTGGATCTGGTTGTCGTGGGTTCGAACCCCATCAGGCACCCACTTTCGCATCGGTTCAGACAGTAACCGTAATATGCGTTCGTAGCTCAATTGGATAGAGCAACGGACTTCGAATCCGTAGGTTGCACGTTCGAGCCGTGTCGGACGCAAAGTTGCAGTTGGCAAAAAACAAGATGGGCGACTAGCTCAGTTGGTAGAGCAACAGACTCTTAATCTGTGGGTCCGGGGTTCGAGCCCCCGGTCGCTCAAGTATAAAATCTCGCGAGAGTGGTGAAACTGGCATACACGCTAGACTTAGG
>JAGBBT010000093.1 GCA_017938365.1 Treponema sp. | reverse complement strand
ATATTTACTATTGAGAATAGATTTTTTTGATAAATCTATTCAGTTATTTTAATTTAATATTTGCGGGGGGCAAATATTAAACTATAAATTTTAATGGGTTGGTTTTGGGTTTCCAGAATGATCATTAGTTGGATCTTCTGAAGTTCTTTCAGGTTTATGATTCTCCCATTCATCACCCCATTTTAATTGTAATATGAAATCTTCAATGATTTTTAACATTTTTTCTATTCTTAACTTGATTATGTTCTTTTGATGGTAAAGTCGCTTAGCTTGTTGTATTAAAAAGTCCATTACTAGATTTACTGTTTCTAGATTGGAAGATAGAACATCTTCCATGTAGATATACATTATTCCGACAATGGATGCAAAATTGGATTTGCGTATGAATTCCATGCCCGGATTTCTTTGTTGTACTTTCATGAGTTTTTCTCCGTCCCATTGTATTGCTGTTGCTAGATTGTAGATGAAAATACTTGCGTAGAAGTCTTGTTCGATTATTATTCTTCTGTGTCCGCTGAATCTTTCAATCATGACTTGTGATTTTAGTTTTTTAAATCCTGTTTCAATGCTCCATCTTTGACCGTACAATTCCTTTAATTCTTCAATTGTAAACTCATCAGAGCTTAAATTGGTTGCCAATATTTCTTTAGTACCGTTTTCTAATGTTATTTCAACTATTCTTAATTGGTATCTACCCATTTCTTTCGCCATATTTTTTAAATCTTCGTTTTCAAAATGTTTGATTATTGCGTTGGTTAGATTGATTTCGATGATTTTGTCGTTGCTTTTTATTTTTCTTCTTTGTTTTTCAAATGTGTTTTTTGGCAAGCGTATGAGGAATTTTGAATTTAATTTTTCAGTGTATAACATCAATTCAATAGATTTGTATCCTCTATCATAGACTGCAATGAATTTAGTAATATCTAATCGATTTTTTAAGTCATTTAAGTGTTGTATTGCCAGTTGCACTTCTGTTGTGCTTTTTTCCACTATTTTTGTTGTTAGCATGAATTTGGAGTTAACGTCGAGCATGCCTGAAACTCTTGCTCGTATTCTGTGCTTTCCAAATTTATCATGATCTTTAATATTGAATTCTCTGCGGGTTAATGTTACATTGGGCAAATCAAATATGCTGCCATCGCATGCAGCAACTATATATCCTTTAATTTTTGAAAAATGTTTGTGTTCTTTATATATAGTGTCAATGAACTTTTTGTAGATGTTTATGAAGAGTTCTGGTTTGATGAATATTCTTTGTTTTCCAATTGCCTGATGAGAAATCGTTTCATATTTCTTTCCTTTAAATACTTTAAAGAACTCAGTTAATTCTGTATCGTTATTTCTACCTTTGTTCCAGAATATAAATTTCACACAATCTTCATATGTTATTTTTCGTGTACGTATGAAATGTACATGCTTATCAATGATGTAACTTGCGAAAAAGTAACATGACATTGTAGCCAAAAATGTTTTCACAGTTTTTTCCAATAAAATCAATTTTTCTCAAATCTCCCATATTTTTTTTAATATTTAACTAATGATAATCACTTAGATTATCCTAATAATATATTAAATTTCTTAATACTTAAAATT
>JAGBBT010000092.1 GCA_017938365.1 Treponema sp. | reverse complement strand
CCTTTCATTTAGGTGTAGGCAATTGGACACTGCCATTATACCACGGGAATGATTTTATTTTTTCTTACCGCTTCCGCTTTTTCAATTCTCGCCCCTATAAGAGGCGGTTTTATCTGTGTCCCTTCGGTCCACATAATAAAAGTTTGCTAATCAGCAAACTTTTTGTTTTCTATATCTTTTTCTGTAAGTATTTTAAGGCCGTTTTTAACGGCAAGTTCGGTAAAAACACCGTTTCCTTCTATGATTGTTCCGGTAAATGAACCATCATAAATTTGTTTATATCCACAACTTGGACTCTTGCTTTTAACAATTACAAGTTCTATGTTTTGTTTTTTTAACTCTTCAATGGTTTTACTTGCTCCTATAACAAAATTGTGTGTTACATCAATGTTTTCTTTATTAATTACTTTATCATTTACTCTTTCACTTGGAACTCTAGGCGTTGGTAAACCACCAGTAACTTCTGGACATATTAAAATATATTCTTTATCTTTTAAATATTCCATTACTGCTTTGTTATAATTGTTATTTCCATCATATTTAGTGTTTTTTCCAACCAAGCAAGCACTTACAGCTATTTTCATTTTAATCACCTGTGTATATTATATCATAACAAAATTAAAACCTAGAAATTAATCTAGGTTTTTTTTATTATTCTTCAGTTGATTTCTTAACACCTTCAACTAATTTAGTTCCTAAAACTCCAGCAATAACTGATTTAATATCAATTCCTAAAGTTTTTTCTAAACTATCAAGAACTTGTGTTCCATTATTTGTAATTTCTTTTGCTAAATTAGCAGTGTTTCCTTCACCATACATTGTAATATTACCAATTTGTCCATAAGCTGCCGCTAATGGTTCACTATAAGCTTTTACAATTTCAGGTAATACATTAGAATTTAAAATCAATTCTAATACAGAAGCTTCTCCATAAAGTTTCATAGCTTCTGCTTTCTTTTCGATTGCTTCTGCTTCAGCTTTACCTTTAGCTAAAATACCAGCAGCTTCTTGTTCTGCAGCATATTTTTCAGCTTGAGCTTTTGCTTTTAAAGCTTCTGCTTCTTGAACTAATTCAAACTTTTTAGCTTCAGCAGCTTTTTGTCTTTTGTATAATTCTGCCATAGCTTCTTGTTCTGCGGCATATCTTTTTGCATCTGCAGTTTTCTTAATTTCAGCTTCTAATTGTCTTTCTTGAAGTTCTACTTCTCTTTGTCCAAGTTCTACTTCTCTTTCTCTTTTTGCAATGTCAGCATTAACTTTAGCGATATTGATTTCTTCAAGTCTTTTTTGTTCTTCAATTGAATATGCAGCATCTGCTGAGGCTTTTGCTGTATCTGTTTGTTTTTTAAGTTCTGCAGTTCTTAAAGATAAAACAGTGTTTTGTTCAACAATTAGTCTTTCTGAATCTACTCTAGCTTTATTAGCTGCTTCGTTAGCTTCAGATTGAGCAATTTGAACGTCTCTTTCGGCTTGTGCTCTAGCAATTGAAGCGTTTTTAGAGATTTGGGCAATATTATCAACCCCTAAGTTTTCAATAACTTTGTTATTGTCTACGAAATTTTGAATTGTTAAGTTAATAATTTGAAGCCCCATTTTTGCCATGTCTTGCATGGCGTTTTCTTTTACTTTTTCAGCAAATAGATCTCTATTATGAACTAATTCTTCAAGTCTCATTTGCCCAATGATTTCTCTCATGTTCCCTTCTAAAACTTCCTTAGCAATTGATTTAATTCCTTCTAAGTTTTGTGATAAGAAAATTTGAGACGCTTTGGCTAAAGCTTCTGGAGAACTATCAACTTTAATGTTGGCAACACCATCAACAAAAATATTAATAAATTCTTTTGTAGGAACAGCACTAGCTGTTTTGATGTCAACTTGAATTAAACTTAATGGAATTTTATCCACTCTTTCAAGTCCTGGAACTCTAAACCCAGCGCGACCAATTAAAGTTCTTTGTTTAAGTGGACCTGTAATAATAAACGCTGTATTTGGTGGTGCTTTAACATATGAAACACCAATTAAAACTAATACAACTGCAATGCTTGCTAAAATAATAGCAATTACTCCCCATGTACCTAATGCTAATAACATAATATTTTCCTCCTTTATTAGATATTGGTTACGGCTTTTCGTAAAGTTGGTGTTGCTAAAATATAAAAAACTTTTACTAATCAGCTGTAGTAAAAGTTTTGCTTTTTAAATCTGACCGGATTATCAATCGGTATGACGGTTTCGATCCCTTGTTATAGGTTAACTACTTTCTTTTACAATTATAGTATATCATATTTTTACTACTATGCAACAATTATTTACAACTTATTAATTAATTCATTAATTAATAACTTCATGTCTTTTGATCCTGTAAATAAAAAAACTGTGTTTTCATATTTATCTTTAAGTTTATTTTCTTTATATAGCTTTATTTTCTTATTGTCAACAATACTAATCAAAGCATTTGTTTCTTCTTTTCCGTTTGTTAAAAAAGGTAAAACATAAGTAACACTTGCTTTTTTAAATACAGATTCATATTTATATAAAAATGTAGTTAATCTTTTTGGTCTATCTGGATGATAAAAAATGATTAATTCTTTATCTTTAAATTCTTGCTTTATAGCTTCTACTGTGGCTTTTATTTCGCTAGGGTGATGTCCATAATCATCAACAATTACATTGCTACCTATAATGGTTTTATTATATCTTCTTTTTGCTGATGAATATGTTTGAAGTGATTTGATGATTGTTGGAATGTCTACATTTAATTTATAACAACACGCAATACAAGCAAGTGTGTTGCTTAACATATGTTTTCCATAAAAAGGAACAAATAAACTTTGATGTGTTTGATTATCAATTAATAAATCAAAATATATTCCTTTTTCTTTATATATAACGTTATCTACTTGGATGTTAGATTTTTTATTACCAGAGGTTATAGCTTTCCCTTTGTGTTTTATATTATTGTTTAAAATCAACGCATCTTTTGCTCTATTAAAGAAATTATTAAAAGAAGCTTTGTATTGTCTTACACTTTTAAAGTATTCAACATGATCATATTCAACGTTATCACACACTATCATACTTGGAAAATAATTTAAAAAGTGATCTCTATGTTCACACGCTTCAAATACAAAGTATTTACTATCCTTACATGCTTTGCCTTGTCCATCACCAACTAAATATGAAACATTATCGACGTTAGCTAACACATGTTTTATCATATTCGTTATCGTTGTTTTTCCATGTGTTCCACAAACAGCAATCGAATAGTATTTATCACAAACACATGATAATAATTCTTGATAGGTTATAATTTCTTTTTTATCAAATTGATATTTATTAATAAACGCATTTCCTAATACTATAACATCGCTATCTTGATAATTCATATTATCTAAAGATTCTATTTTTATTCCTTTTGATAACAAATTGTCTTGAGTGAATAGTTCTTTATCTACATCGGCTCCAATTACTTCATTTCCTAAATCTTTCATAATTAGTGCAAGGCCTGCCATTCCAGAACCTCTAGGAATGTCAGGTTGACTGGCATAATAAAAAGATTAGAGCGTTTTGATACTCTAATCCATAAATAGGAATTTATTTGTTTGCTTCACTTAAATTAATTGTACTCAAACTCAAAATCACCATCTACACATTTACCTGTCGATTCAAGAATAATGTAGATTGTTTTTTCATTATCATATTTATTATGAAGTGTAATCGTTT
>JAGBBT010000091.1 GCA_017938365.1 Treponema sp. | reverse complement strand
ATGACGATGTGTTTATAAGACCAATTAGTTCGTGCAATGCGGACGAGAAGATTGGTGAGATTTTGGAACATTAAAGTTTTGATAGTTTTTCTAGAAACTGACCCGATATATTGAGTTTCTCCAAAGTCATTCATTGTAACTAAAACTGGAATAGAATCGGGTTGCGAGACAGCATACATTGTGATGCCGATAGATAAGAAAAACGCCAATACAGACACAACTACAATAAATTTAAGAAGACGATTTTTTGTTCAGTAAACTCTGAACACTTTTCGAGAAAATTTTGTTGGAGGATTTTTTCTTGTAACACAAGCACGCTAGTGGCGTGTCCACATAACAACTGGTTGTACCGCAGCGGGCTTGACCCGCTGTCGGCTACGAACCTTTGTTATGTGCAATACTTTTTTATTAATTCATCATGTATATAACTTATTAGAGTGTTCATAATATTATAAGCATATTCTAAATATTTTTCGTCTGGGATAGCTAATACATTTTCTTTCTTAAAAAAAAGACTATCTGTTTTTTTTAGATAAACTGAATTTGTTAACCAATTATTATGAATACCTATATCTCGTCTTGCTTTTATTTCTATAAACTTTTGTATTGTTTCATTATCAATTGGGTTGATCGAGAAGATGTCAAAAATTTTGTTGAAATATTCTTTAGGTGATTCATACATTAATTTATTTAAATATTCATTGATTACATTTTCTATGACTTCTTCTTTAGAATGATTTACTAAATTCTTAATTGAAATAGCATAATCGCCTATTTTGCCAGGATAATTAATTAGTATTATTTTTAAAAAATCTACAAGGATTGTTTCTGTATTTTGGACTAAATTATATAAAAATAAACTTGAATAAAATTGTTCTAGATTTATTTCATTAGTATTTAAGTTATAAGTTTCATTCAAACTATCAGTAAGTTGTTTTTTTAATTTATTTGTTGTTTTAGAATCTTTCTCTAATATGTTCTCAATTACAAGATTCAATCCAGAAATCATGGCTATAGATCTATTATTAAAAGTAATTTTTAACGTATGTAAGCCAATTTTTATATTATTTTTTTTATTTCGCTTTCATTTATCGAAATTTGTTCTTTTAATGATTCTATATCTTCAATTTTTTTCATATTTTTCCCTTGCGCCCCAGTGCGGGCGTCCACATAACTACGCACTTAAACGGTGTCGGGCTTGACCCGACATCCGCTTTGAAGTGCTTGTTAGACTGTTTATCTATAATAGAAATTATATTTTGAATTTTCATCTCTATTTAAATTAATATCATTTTGTAATTTTAGAAATTTTTCTAGGTTAGCAATTTCAATATTTTTTATTTGATTTTTGTAATATTCATCAATTGTATTTCTATTTATATCCTTTGATTGCTGTTGCTCATACTGTGTTTTTACATAATCAAAGAATTTACATAAATAATTGTGTAATTGAATTGTATAATATGTAAAATAATAATCGGCAAAAATTATAAGTCGTTGCCCATCATTGTAAAAATCATTATATTCAATAGTTTCTTCAACATCATTGTCATATATTTGAAATTTAATTCTTTTGTTATCATAATAAGTAATAAGATTTAACCCTCCATGTGTTATTCTATTTCTAAATTCATTAAAGGATTTATACCATCTAAAATCTAAAGCATTTTGATTTATTTTATTAAATTCTTTTTGTAATGATTCATATTTATTTTTCCCTTTTGGAATTTTTATAATTAATGTACCAATTTGATAAGATAAATCCCATACTGTAGTTATTTTTTGATAAAGATATTCTATTAATTCTGGTTTTATTATGTAATCATAAAGGGACATAATTTGTTCATCATTTTGAATTTCCGAAATAAGAATTGTTCCATGAAATACTTTCTTTAAGTTACTACGAAAATTCTTAAATAACATTTCAAATTTTGGATCAGCTAAAATCTCATCATCATATTCATTTAATGATATTAAAAGTTTATACATTGGATTATATATGCTTTCCATTTTTTATACCTTCCTTAAAAAAAGCCGTTGGCTGTCAGTCTAACAACTGCTTAAACCGCAAACCGGCTTGACCGGTTTGTCGGCTTTGAAGCTTTGTTATGCTTTATTTAAAATTTATAATAAAGATTAAAATAGAACAAGAAAAGTTCTACTTGATCTGGTTTTACATTTATTTTATTAGAAACCTCATCCAATAAATTAATATATTCTAAATAATTATTTGTATCTTGGATCCAATTCTTATTTCCTAATTCTACAAATTGTTTTTTATTTAAAGATTCAACGATTTTTAAATCAAAAATTTCACATTGTTTAGATTCTATTGAAATTTCAAAAAAATATAAAAATTTTGTCCATGTAGAAATTCCTAACCCTTCTATACCTTTAAATAGAGAAACAAGCTTCAAAAAATCTTCTTGAACTAAATTCTTGTTTTTATACTCAGAAAAGATGTTTACTAATTTCTCCAATTTACTTAATACATTTTGAATATTATTTCCGCGGCCTCCAGTGGGATAACCCCACATTAAAATCATTATTAATTTCTTTTTTATGTCCTTTTCATTTTTTATTTGTTTTCTAGACAACTCTATTTCTGTATTATTTGAAAATATTAATTTTTCAATTTCTTCTTTTTCTTTATAAACAATTCTTTCCCAAACTAGTTTTTTAATTCTTGCGGATTGTTCATTAATGGGAAGTTCTTTTATCAATTTTGCATAATTAATTATTTTATTCATAACTTTCTCCTTACGCCCCAATGCGGGCGTCCACATAACAACTGGTTGTACCGCAGCGGGCTCGACCCGCCGTCGGCTACGAACCTTTGTTATAGCGGTTCTACTTCAGATTTATTAAATATATATTTTTTTCCTTTAGAATTAATTAAAGTAACTTTGTTTCCTTTTATTTTTTTTACAGTGAACGAATTTGCAAATACTGTAATTTTTACATTATTATTATTTTTAAGTTCTAGTTCTTGATGTTCATAAAAAAGAGGTTCTTTATTCGGATCAATTTCATTTTTAATTAGTTGTAAAACTGCTAAAACATCTAATCGGTATTGATA
The DNA here is from genome assembly GCA_017938365.1 of Treponema sp. GTDB lineage: Bacteria > Spirochaetota > Spirochaetia > Treponematales > Treponemataceae > Treponema_D. The sequence continues at coordinate 2,167 of JAGBBT010000091.1, read as the reverse complement.
AATATAGAATGTCGAAAAGTTATTTTTTGACATTTCTTGAGTTTCTAATATTAATGAATCAAATGCTAGTTTTACTTTTTTTGAAACAAACATAGACGAAACCTGCGCATTAGAATTCATAGAACTTGCCAAATCAATAATTAGATTATAATTTTTTAATTTTTGTATTGTTCCATTTATTAATTCCCAATACTGTGTTTTATTTGGAAACTTTTTCTTACTTTTTTTATAATTATTATATTCTAATTCAGCTTGCAAGAAATTTGGAATATTTTGATTATGAGTTTTAGAAAAATCATAAATTAAATTTGAAAAACCTAAGTGTTTTATTAAATCATTGTAATTATATATTTCTTGAAACAATGAATGAATTTTAATAAAGTATTCATTAAAATCTTCAAAAAACTTTTTATGATTTTCTAATATAATCCTTTTACGTTCAGATCTACTAGTTAACCAGGTACCTAAAAGAGCGCCAACCACAACTGAGAAAACTGTTGTTATAATTGGAATAAAAACATTTTCTAATAATGATGATTGATTTACCCCATTAGAAAGTGTCATGTTAATTTGCTCTAAACTTTTAATAATTGTATTTTCATTCATTTTTTACCTCTTTTTTTGATCGCCATTGGCGATGTCGCTATAACAACTGGTTGTACCGCAGCGGGCTTGACCCGCTGTCGGCTACGAACCTTTGTTATGTGATTTTACATCTGCATTAAAGCAGAGTAGTCTATCTTATGTTCTCTTGCATAAGTAATAAAATCTTTTTCTTCTTTTGTTACGCGGATTTGAAATTTAAGTGGTAAAGCAAACTTTTGTTTTCTTCCGGCATTTTTTCGAGCTCCACCATGACCGAATTTTTTCTCATAAGAAGTAAGTCCAGATACTTTCATGTACTCTCTTTCAGAGATAATTTTTTCATCAGGAGAAACTTCTGATTCTAACTTCTTGAAAACGTAGCCTTCTGAATCTTTTACAAAAACATAATCCATATCAGACCTCCTTTAATCGTTTCTTTGCTAGTTTTATTATTTCTTTTGGCGTTTTTTGCGATTTTTTTACAAATACAACACCAATCACAATAATTTTCCCGGCTTTATATTTGAAAAGAGAACGAAGCTCATTGGATTTAATCTCAAGAATATCTTTTTGTATTGGTTTTACCCGAACAAATTCGATACCTTGAGTTTCAATCTTTGTGTATTCATCACTTAGCAGTTTCTGCTGAGATTCTTCTAGATCTTTTATTTCAGCTTCTGCTTGTGGTAATTTTTCTACAGTGAACTTCATAATTATAATATAAAGCTGTATTTTGAATTTGTCAACATTTTCAAAATACAGCAGTTAAGGTGATTATTATAACTCTTTAATCAAATGATACTTTTTATATCCTATAGGAATATTATTTAGCTCACTGATTATTTTATATCCATTTTTTTTATAAAATTCTGGAGCTTGCCAGGACATTGTATCTACATGTACAGAATGACAACCTCTTTTTTTAGCTTCTTCTTCAGCTGCCTCTAGCAAATGTGATCCGATTCTTTTTTTTCTGAAATTATTATCTACCCAAAGAATGTCTATGTGCATCCATCCCCAATATGTTCCACCGAGAATGCCGCCAATTATATTTTTGTTCTCATCATATTCAACGATATTTAGAAGTTCATGATTATCGGAGCCGACCTTTTCATCATTGAATTTATTTAGTGCATTGTTTATAAAAGTTATTTCTTTTTCACTTGGATTATAATTCATTTTTCCTCCAAGCAGCCCAGTGGGCTGTGAGCATAACATATTTTCTCCGTATCAGTTGTAAGAAGTTTACACTGCAAAAAGTGTCAGTGTAAATTCTTGCATCATTTTACTTATTCCTTAGTATACAACACTTTCACGAATGTATGTAGATTTTTACACGGATACTGGTAAGTTTTACATTTTATCCAGAGGACTTATTACACCACCGGCTCCGCGATTTAGGACATGGGTATAAATCATTGTTGTACTCACATCGCTGTGACCAAGAAGTTCCTGGATTGTCCTTATATCGTATCCGTTTTCCAGCAAGTGAGTTGCAAAAGAATGACGAAAGGTGTGGCAACTTGCGTTTTTATTGATGCCAGCTTCCAAAATGGCCTGTTTTACGGCACGCTGCATAAGT
>JAGBBT010000090.1 GCA_017938365.1 Treponema sp. | reverse complement strand
TATTTTCTATTGAATTATCTCCAATATAAGTTTTTGATTTTAAGAATAATTCTGAAAGTTGAGAATCTAAGTCTGTTCTGTCTGTAATAATTACAATTGTTGGACTTTTAAAATCTTTTGATTTCATTAACAGGCGACTTAAGAAAACCATTGTATAACTTTTTCCACAACCAGTTGCACCAAAATAAATTCCGCCCTTTCCATTACCATTTGGTCTCATTGCAGATTTTACACTTTGAAACAACTTTGTAGCTGCAAAAAATTGGGGATAGCGACATACAATCTTTACTTCTTTATCTGAATTATCTGGGAAATATACGAAATCTTTTATTACAGAAATAATTCTGTCTTGTCTAAAAACCCCTTCAATCATTGTGATTAAAGAATTAATTCCATCAACTTCTTTGTCTGTACTTTCAACTTTTCTCCAGGCATAAAAAAACTCATAGGGACTAAAAAGAGAGCCCATTTTGTTATTTACACCATCACTAATAACAACAAAGGCATTATATTTAAAAAGTTCTGGAATATCACGACGATACCGAACTGTAAGCTGTTTGTAGGCGTCTTCTATTGTAGTATTTTCTTTTATGGCAGATTTAAATTCCAAAACAACTAAAGGAATTCCGTTTATGTAAACAATTCCATCTGGAATACGATTATGTTCACGTCCTTGAATTTCTAGTTGATTTACAATATTGAAAAAGTTGTTTTCTGGATTTTCGTAATCTATAAGATGAATTAAAACGTCTTTTTGAGTTTGGTCATCACGACGAAGGGTAATTCCTTTGTGAATAATTTCTAAAACCACTTTATTTTCGTCATATAAAGAAGATGAAATATTTTTTATTGAATTAACAACAGTAGTGATTTCGTTTTGGGTTAGATTTAGAGAGGAATATTTAAATAAAAGAAAGTTTCGTAAAACATCTTCAAGCAAAACTTCTCTTTTGTCATGATGAATCTCTGAACCCGCAATATGAGCATAACCTTGTTTTTCAAAAAGCTCAATTATGGAAAGTTCCAACGCGTGTTCGTCGAATGGCATAGTGTTACTCCTTGGCTTGTATTTGTTTTTTAAGCAGATTTGACATTTTTGTCACTCCTAATTTTTATTATACTACGGATTTGGTGTTTTTTTGAAGAGAAAATGCTATTTATACAGATTTTATTGGTACAGAAACAGGGATTATATATATTTATAGACATCCTTAATTGTTCAGCCATAACAAAAAGTTTATTTAAAGATGCAACTTTCTGTTTATTTGTCATATTCTATCCTGTACCATACTAATATTCGTTAGATAAAAAATCATCTAAATTGTCATATAATATTAAGTCACCATTTATATATAATTGCTGGTCCTCAATTAATTCAAAAATAAGTCCTTGAATAAAAATTGAAGATATATTTTCGAACTTCATATACATATCTTCAATTTTACATGGATAACTGCAAGTTAAAATCTTTTCTTTGAAAATACCTTTTTTGAATGGTAAATATAGAAAAATCATCTGATTTATATATTTTTTATAAAACTCTTTAAAGGGTAACGGTATATCTAAATATGCAATTTCTAATTCATATACATTATATTTTTGTTCGATAAATAATCTAATTGGATATTCCATTCTATTTGCTTTATATAGTTTTTTTATATATTTTACAAATATTTTCTTCTTTTTTTTAGGTAACAGAGTTTTATAATAAGAATAAATAGCTATTTTTAATCTGTAATCAAGTTTTTGATTATTGAAAACTGTAGAAACAAACCACCCTTCGTTTGTTTTTACAAAGTTAGTTATAGTATTATCTTTTGCCAATAGAACAAAAAGAAATTTAAGCTCGGAAAAGAAATATGATGCTTTTTCTTGGGATTCAAATTCAATAATTTTACATAATATGTTTAATAATTTTTCCTTTTCTCCTCTTAGTGGATAGAATATAATATTTGTTGAATATAAACAACGAAAAGTATCTACATCAAGTAATTTAAATATTTCAAAAAAGATACAATATAACTGATCTTGAATTCCACTTTTATGAGTTCCCCCTTTATTAAATCTATTTATTAATATCTGAACAATTCTTTCAACAAATTCTAAGTAATTAGTGTTTTCTGTATTTAGATCTTCATTTATATAATATGGTATTGTTTTTTTTATTACAGAATACAGAGTTTTATCATTTCCTATAGTTTCTATCGAAGTCGTAAAGTCACTCTTCCCAGGTAATGGAGTACAAACATTTACTGCATCAATACTCTCTTGTAATTCATAAACTTTTTCTTTTACCTCTATATTTTTAAGATAAATTTGGTTTGTTAAAATCTCAAAACAAAAAATATTAATAAGTTTATTAATCATAGTTTTATTAAGAGTATCATTTTTCTTATAGATATTTATCCGATAAAACATTAAATATTTAATAAAATCATCAAAAGACCATTTATATAATTTATTTTTTTCTGAAAAAATAGGGACAATGCTTATTATTCTATTGCAATTAATAATAAAATCATTGGTTAATAAAAATATTTTCGTAAAATAAAAATCAATAATTTTTTGAAAATAGAAATCATGATTAAGATTATATTTATCAAGTTCTAAAACAAACATAGATAAACTATTTACTAACAAATCAGAATAGAGTGTATTTTCAAGTTTTTTTGTTTTTTCTAGAATCTTATTTGCCATTTCGAGGAAATCTAAAAAAACATTGTCGACTATAACAATATGATTTTCTATATATTTGAAATACTTTCTTTGACATATAAATAAACATTCTACAGCTTTTTCATAAGTTCCATATTGATGATTTTCTACAGATTTTATTAATATATCATACAAAGATTGAAATTTATAAATAAAAATTCTGTCATATTTTTCAAAAGGATAACCTAATTTATTTTCCTCTATATTTACCTGATACAAAATTCCATCAGATAGTAGTTTTTCTACCTCTCTCTGAGAATATAAAATATTTTTTTTTAACTCACATTCTTTTTCTAATAGTAGTTTTATTGATTTATCAAAATCTTCTTCAATAAGAGGATAAATTGTATAAGAAATATCCAGTTCAATTTTTATCTTTTTTGTATATTTATAAGCATTCACAAGAATTACTATTAACGAATAAATATATAAAATCTCTACAAGTTTATTTGGAGGACAAAAAGGATAAAAAGCAATTTGGGTAAGACAAATAATAAGATTTACTAAAACAGGAAGAATAAATTTACGTTGTTTCAAAAAAAGTTTGTATATAGTCCCAGAAATTTCTGTACTTATTTTTTGAAATGGTATTACAGATAAAGATAAAAAAATAACAAATGCGGCAACCGAAATTGAGACAATCGTTAATAAATAATCAGTAGACGAATTTTCTTCTATTTTTATTAGCCAATTCCAAATTGAACAAATTAGATTCATAACACCTTCCATAAATCCTACATCCCACTAATTCTAGAAATTACCAGCTGCTTTAATTCTTGCATTTTGGTAATTTCCTGATTGTTATAATCTATCATTAAAAATGTTTTTCTGAATACTTCATTTAATTCTGAAAGAATATTATCAGTTGGAATTATAATTTTAATATTCATTATATCATCAGCATTAATCGATGGATAAGTTGAAACACTGTTTTCCGCAATAGATTGTAAAAATGACAGTGTTGCATCATTCGTAATCCACATATATAAAAACTCATTTGATACTCTATCTGAATTATTATGTAAAACAGAAAAACCGGTAGAAACAATCATATTCTTTGCAGGTTTTCTAATTATACCAAAATGTCGTAAATTTGGACGAACGGTAGAAAAAACTATATCATTATCATAAATCATACGCTTTGCTCGACTAGGAAATCCATCTCTTTCTGAAATTGTTTGCAAATCATCTATTTTATTATTTGTAATGCTTCCCGTATCAAGATATAAGATTTCTTTTAATTCATTACTTGAAGAAATGCTTTTTATATTATCCTTACAAAAATCTCCAACTATAGCATATTTCCAATCAGCTGGAAGTGTCTTTAAATCTTCTTTTTCATAAAACTTATTATATTCTTTGAAATTCTTGTCAAACAAACACTGTGCCGTCTTTTCCAGATTTTCATTTATTTTCTGCTTAATTTTGATGCGTTTTGTAATTGAGTTATAGGCATCTACTATTTTCTGTTGTTCTTTGATGTCGGGGATTGGAAGTTCCATATTACAAAAATCTTCCCATGGCATACTTCCACGAACTCCCCCAACAGCAATATAAGCAGCTTCTCTATCAAATTCTGAACGCATAAACCACATAGACAAATAATCAGGCAGAACTTCATCTGTATTTTTTATTCTAAAAATATAATATGCAGGGGACATGATTGCTTCATCATAATCTTTGAGACATGCGATAGGAATTTTACCATCTCGACTAACTTGCATTAATGAACAAGCAAAATCATTTTTTCGAATTATCTGATATTTTGATAAATCCGTTCCGATTGTATTTGCAACAGATTTTATAAAACATTTTTCTATACTGACACCAATAAGAGTTTGAACTTTTTCATCTTTATTCCGTTCATCAATGAGTTTTACTATTTCTCCAAGTTTTTTATAATTCACACTCATTTCAAAATCTCCCAGTGTCCGCCTTTTGGGGAGCCTTCTCGTTTTATAAATCCTTTTTCAACAAGTGAAGCAAGCTGTTTTTCTACTGCGCGGCTTGTTATGCCGATTTTTTCTGAAAGCTTTTTGGCAGATAGTTTTGGATTTTCTTTTAGGAGTTCTAGAATTATCTCCGAACTTTTTTGATTATCTCCGAACTTTTTCTCCGAACTTTTAACTTTTTCACCGAACTTTTTGATGTATTCATCATAATCAATATGGGTGTAGCGGTTTTTAAGTTCGTTGTTTTCACCTAAAATAAGGTTGCGGAAGAAGCGTTCCAGATAGTCAGGATTTTCTTCTATTCCTTCTTTAAGATTTTTATAATTGGCACGCACAAGGGCATTTCTAAAATACCAGCTGTTTTGGGCAAAAATATCATTATCAACTTTGTAGCCCATTGAACGAAGATACTTGATTGTAAAAACGGCAGTTGTACGAGTATTTC
>JAGBBT010000089.1 GCA_017938365.1 Treponema sp. | reverse complement strand
TGATACAAGTTCTTATGGAAAATTACTTATGGAAAGAGGAGGAGCTTACGAATTTTTAGGAGCAAATAATGATGTTATCGATAAGATTGTGAGTTCTTGGAGAAATGTAGATACAGGAGAATTAGTTTATACTGAACATTCAGATATGGGAGATTTAGCAAATTTTATTTCTCGTGTTGGAGATGGTATTGCATTTAATGTTAATGATTTAGAGCAAAAAAAGAAAAAAAAAGATCGTAATGAAATAGAAAACCCAATCAATTTAAAAGATCGTGCTTTTTCTCGTATTTTTAATGGAAAACATAATAAATTAAATGGATATCAATTATTAGAATCTTTTTATGAACAATTTAATAGTGAACAAACTAATGCAACTTCTGGTCAAAAACAATTATTTAAAAATTTAGATAAAGATAAAGATTTTAAAGATGTTATATTTAAATTATACGAACAGTTGAATGATGAAAATCTTACAAACAAAGAAAAGGATTTTATTTTAAAAAAAGCAGGTTCAGAATTCATTACTTATGGAGAAGCTTTTACAGAATCAACTATAGGACATCTTGCAAAGACAAAAGCAGAAGACACTGTTTCTTCTTATAGAGCAGCATATGCAGAAATTTTACAAGGATGGAGAAATTATCTACCAGAAAATGTATATCAGACAGCATTAGAAACATTGAAGGGTTGGAATAAAATGTCTGATTCTGAAATTGCTGAAAAAAATGGATTTCATTGGATGAATAAAATGATTCTTGATAATTTAAATCAAGAAGATTTTATGAAACATAATAACAAATTAGGTTTTTTAAATATACATAGAAATCAATTAAAGAAAGGCAAAATCATTGGAAAAGAAAAAAAAACTATAGATTCTTTTGTAAATGATTATGTTGATAATTTTAAAAAAGTATTTCCAAAAAATAAAGGAAAAACAATGGCTGTTGATAGTTTGTTAGAAAATGGCAAGAAGTTATGGGGGCAAGAATTTGAAGATGCTCTTACAGGAAATTTTAAAAAAACTAGATTAGATAAAACAAAGAAGTTTGGAAGAAATTCAAAAGAATGGGAAGAGTATGAGAGAGCATATGATGAAGCTACAAACAATCAAAGAGGTATAAAAGGTAATTCTGCAAGTATTTTAGGGCAATTAAAAAAATTAGAGAACTTTTTTATGTCTTCTGAACATGGTAGAGGATATGGCATGACATTATTACCTTCTATGGATGGTAAGTCAATTAGACTTGGATTATATTCTAATAGAAAAATGGAAGATTATATGACAGATGGAGAATTAGATATTGAAAAGATGGCTAATGCTGTAATTCCATTGGATTTTGGAGATGGAAATATAAAAAAAGGATATCAAGATATTGTTAATGTTTTTTCTGCAAGAAATGATGGAACAAGAGAAATGTTAACAACTCTTAACGAAGATGCATTTTATTCATTAATTCAAAAAATAATGATGCCTAATAGTTATATTTTAAAAAGTTTAGATGATGATAAAATAGGATTAGGCTCTTGGGCTATGAGAAAAGTCATTAATGATGAATTAGTAGCTCCATCGGCAGGAACATATCAAAGAGGTAGTGATTTTGTAGATTCTTACGATGCTACTGGAGCAACTAAAGAACAATTGTTTGCGAAAAGAACAAAAATAGGTTTAAACGGATTAGTGACAAGAGCTTTAAAATCAATTGGATTTAAGTCAGACTCAGATATAGAAAAATATAGACAAGATGCAATACAATATATGTACCTTTTGAATGCAGGATTAACAAAAGATGCAGAAGGTAGTTTGGATGTTTTTTTAAGAGATGCTTTAAAATTACCTGAAAATAAAAATGTAGGAATAGATGCAATAAAAAAAAGATTTGAAACACATGTAGGTAGATTAGTAAACCCACATCTTTTTAATTTTAATTTATCTGCTGATAAAGAAGAAGCAGCACAAGAAGGTCTTGCAAGTATGTTAAGTGCAAGGGATTTAGACCCATCTGGTATTTTACATCCAGAAGCTAATAGAGGTATAGATCAATCAACTAATAATTTGTTATTAAAAATAATGAAAGGATTTTATTCTTATGATTTTAAAAATAAAACAAATGAAAATGTATTAAAGAAATATGGTGTGTATAAAAATTCATTTACTACAGATATTGGAAATATAAATTCTGATATTATTAATTATGATGCATTAACTCATGGTAAATTTGAAACAATACAACTGGAAGAAGATGGGTTAAGGGTAGTTTACGAAGAGGGTGCTAAGAGATTACAAGAGGATATAAATGATGAATTAAAAAAAACAACACCAGATATAGAAAAAGTTAATGAGTGGAAAAAACAAATTTTACATTATCAAACAGCCTTAAAAAATGGTTTATATCCATCTGTTAAAAATGATAGTTTGATAATTGATAAAGAATTTGCAGAAATGTTGAGTTTAGAATCTAGATCACATAGTTTAAAATTTAAAGATGCAGAAGAAGCTATTAGAGTTTTAAGAAAATTTAATTTTGATGATGGTGATAAAGATTTACAAGATCCTATAAGAAGCTTAGGTGTTGGAGAAATTTTAAAGATAAAAGATGGAGAAGATAGAAGATTTAAAAAAGTTTCTTTTTCACATAATGGGAAAGAAATGGAACTTAATTCTAACCATATGTTTGATAAATTAGAAAAAAGAGCAGATGGTACATATTTGATGACTTATACAGAAAATAAAAAATTTGATGCAGGAACAAAAGCTCTGTTTAATAATCGTGGTACATTTATGTACTTAGACCATTATCTTGCTAATATTGCTAGAGAATTGTTTGGTGGAGGATTTCAAACAGATGAGAATGGTAATATATTAAAAGATACAGAAGGTAATAAGTTATTAAAAAGTTCAGCTTCGTTATTTATTCCAAAACGTAAGAAATCAAAAATGAGAGAACAAGATTTAATGTTATATGAAGCAGGAGACCTTTATAATGTATTACAATATGCTAAACGTTATGCAGAAGAAAAAGGTATTATAGATCCTAATGATGAAACAAGTGTAGAAAATTTTAAAAATGTTTTATCTAATGTTTTATCAAAGAATACTAATCTTATGAAAAATTGGATACAGCCTATAAGAAAAGGGACAGATATTCTTTTTAATTCAGGAAGTTATGAACAAGATGGTGTAGCTATAGATAATTTCGGAAATCATTTATATGGGAATGATATTTATGATGAAAATGGAAAGATATATCAAGGAGATGATGCTACTGTTGAAAATAAATGGAGATTAATGTGGCAAAAGGGATATACATTAAATGGTATTAGAGATGATAGAACAAGATTAGAAGAAGGTTTAGATGAGATGTTCCATAAAGAGTATGGTCTAGCTAAAAATTCTTTTAAAAATAGAATACCTGAAAATTCTATATTGATGAATTTTAGACCTGCAAATGATCCTCATTATTTTAAGCCAACTGGTACTGTTAGTCAAGAAGATGCAGAAAAATATAGTAGATACAAAGTTTCAAAAAATGCGAGAGATTCTTTAAAAAGAAAAGTTGGTTTATATTCTCAATATTTAACTCCTGAAGAAAAAACAGCACTTGAGGAATTTTATGAACCTTTTACTTCAGAAAAATCAGTTGATGAAGTAGCTGAAAAACTTCAAGCCGAATATGGAGGTATGTTAACTCGTAATTTAGATTTTATGAGTGGTAATGGGAATAAAATTGTTGAAGAATTTGCAAATGGTGAAAATGTAATACGATTAGTGAGAAGAGAAGATTCTAATACTGATACATCAGGTAATGAAATATATTTAAGTGATGAGAAGATAAAAGGTTTAAATAAACCTGAAAGAAAAAACAATGCGTTTGCTGATTATGATTGGGTTACTACTCCTGTGGGGGCAACACTCAAACAAGCAAGAGAAAGAGGCATCAATGGACCAGTTAGAGTTGTTCTTTCTTTAAACACTAAAGAACATCCATCAAAATTTGATCGTGTAAGTGGTGAAACTTTTCAAGATTTACAACATTTAGC
>JAGBBT010000088.1 GCA_017938365.1 Treponema sp. | reverse complement strand
TTATACAAAAAATTTTTAATCAAACTATGATTCATTGGTATTGCATATATTGAAGAGGGGATATAAAATAAAGCTATAAACAAATAAAAGAAAATTCAATAAATAAATTGCGGATTTCCCTTGGGATAGCAATTTTTTGCGAAGCAAAAAATGCTATTCCCCCATCACGTGTTGAAAGAGCAATTAGACATGCAATAGAAGTAGCATGGTCTAGAGGAAAATTAGATGTAAATAATAGTATGTTTGGAAACACAATATCTGCAAATAAAGGTAAGCCAACAAATAGTGAGTTTATAGCGATGATTGCAGATAAGCTAAGGCTTGAAATGAAATCAGCGTAAGCTGTGTAATAAAACAATTAATAAAACTTTTCCATTTTATTAAATAATACTTGAGTGCAGAATGAGTATTATTTAATGAAATGGGAAAGTTTTTATTATATTATCTTACAAAAACATTGTTTTTTTATGTAAATCATGATAAAATATGCGACGCATAAATATATCAGGATATTTGTACTTGGTAATATTTTACCGAGTATTAATATACAGGTCCTACTAAAAAACAAAGGAAGGAGAAAAACGTGTATATCAAGGCAAAACTAAGAATTACAAACAAGAAAAACACGGAACAACTTTTACGGATTTTTCTAATGGATCTTAATACCAAAAGCACTCTTGTGATTAAAGACGGAATGATTGAACTAAAGTATTTCTTTTCAGAAGAGATTTATGAAGATTTGCTTGAAATCATAGCTCAACATGAAGTAATGGAAATGTCTTACGAAGTTAATGTTGAAAATTTTGGAAAGTCATCTAACCTTATTAATCCTAAAAAAATAGCAAGAATTACTGCATCAAACAATGCTGAAAGAATTATCTCAAAAAATAGTGAAAGAGAAATCTTTGATAGTGAACAATCTGAAAATGTAATAGGTAATAATTACGACGTTAATTGCGATAGCTTAAGTTTAGAAAAGTATATAACAAAAATAATACAGGAAATTGGAATCTCTGCTGGTATCTTAGGTTATAGCTTCTTAAGAAAAGCTGTGCATTTAGTAATAAATGATCAGAATATTCTAAATGCTTATGTGAAGAGTTTGCTTCCAGCTGTGGCAAAGGAATTTAACACAACACCTAAGAGGGTTGAGCGAGCAATCAGACATGCTATCGATACTGCTTGGCGTAAAGATATGAATGCTGTGAACTCAGCCTTGTTTGGTAAATCGGTAACTAGCAATAAGGAAAAACCCACTAGCAAAATGGTTATTGCTTGCCTTGCGGATAGAATAAAGTTAGAGCTAAATTTAAGGTAAGTAGTAAAAAATACGAACTAACAGAAAAAAGTGAAAATTTCAGGCTTCCAAAAAACAACAAAACAACACAAGGAGGAATATACGTATGTACATTAATGCTACCTTGAAAATCTCTGATTCTAAAAATGTTGGAACTCTTCTTAAGAAATTTTTTGAAAGGATTAAACCTGAAAATAGTATTAGCATTGATGATGGAGTAATTGAACTTAAGTATTACTTTGAGGAATATATTCCTGGTGGAATGCTTGAGGCAATTGGCTCGCAAGAAATTATTTCTTTCTCTTTTAACAGTACACATCATAATTTGAATACTGAAGAAAAAGAAGTTGAATCTCTTGTAAAATCTACTACAAAGAAGAACTTGTTTGATGGAAAAACTGAAGAGAGTTTGCCTATGGACAAGAGCTTGGTACAGCAGAAGATTGAAGAAATTCGGAAAGTTGCTACCAGTACCAACATTAATATTGATGAAAAATCCTTGAGTTCTGAAAAAGAGTCAGATAAGCAAGATAAAGAGGATTCTATTGATACAAAAACTTCTGAATCTGCTCCGTCTGACACCTGTTCTTCTGAGCCTTCTGAATCTTTGAGTTCTTCTAATACTTTGAGTGACATTTCTTTGGAAAATTTGGCAAAACAGGCATCTTCTTATGAAGAATTTGTGGATTCTATCGTAAAGCTTATGGATTTGAGTTCTAAAGAAGAATTCTTTAGAACGTGCATTGAAGCTGCAGATAGTATTCCTAAGGTAACCTGGAAAAATCTTGAAGAGTATTGTAATAAAAAAGGAATATCTTTTGGGTTGTACGAAAAGCAAAAATGTACTAGAAAAGTGGCTGAAATTTTTGGTCATGAAAATATTTCTATTTTGCTGTTGTTCAAGAAAATTGTCGAATACAAAAATAATAACTTCGCATCTAAGAGTGATGAAAGTAAAAAAAGCAGTAGTGAGAATAATGTAGTTGAGGACGGCAATATTTCTAAGGAACAGAACGTTCCTCAAAAAGCTGAAAAACACGTTTTAGCAGAGCCCGTGAAGCGTTTTGCGAAAAAAGTAAATAACGGAGCTAATAAAAATGCTGACAAGAGTTTTAATAGTGTATCTAAGAAAAATTTTGTTCCTAATAAACCTAATGCACCTGTAATCATGAGTCTTATGATGAAATGTATGCCTGAAATTAAATACTTTGAAGATATTTTGAAGAATATTGATATGACAAAACCTGTTGAAAACCGTGTTAGGTATGTGCTTACTTCTATGGGACTTTTGGATTTTGATGCTGAAATGCAAAAGAAAATTCTTGAACTTGCTGTAACTGCAGTGAATATCAAAAATCCCACTTTGGATGCAATCTTTATGAAGACAAATATTGAATTCGAAGAAGTGATGGAAGTAAGAGCTAACTTTGGTAAACTTATTAACAATTTTGTTGCTAAGTCTGTACCTGATATGAAAGTTAAGATGCTCGATTTCTTGAAGGACTTGCAAAATGTTGTTATGATGCCGTATGAAATTGTTGGTTAAGCTTAACAAAAGCTACCACTTCATAGACAAATAGGAGGATATATGCAGTATCAAGATAATCAGTATGAATATACAGAAGGTACTTCTTCGAATGAGAACTTGACTTTAGAAAATTCTGTTAATAGTAAGGTTTTTGTCAGTGGGTTGTTTCAGGATGAAATGGTTTTTGATCATGAAGTTTTTGGAGAGGCTTTTTATTCGGTAAATATTAAGGTAATGAGACAAAGCGGAAATATGGATATTTTACCCGTAATCATTAGTGAAAGATTGTTTTACGACTATGCAGATGTTTCTTTAAAGGATAGATGTGCTGAAATTGTTGGTGAAATTAGAAGTCATAACAAATTTAGTGAAAATGGTAAATCGAGTTTGAAAGTCTATCTATTTGCTTTGGGGCTCAAAATTTATGAAGATGATGATTATGAGGAATATGAAGGAGATGCAAACACTGTGTATTTGCGTGGCACTCTTTGCAAGCCACCGTCTTATAGAACAACACCATTTGGTCGTGAAATAAGTGACATAATGCTTGCAGTTAATAGAAGGTATGGAAAATCTTCATATATTCCTTGCATTATTTGGGGAAGAAATGCTAGGTTTATGACAAATTTTGATGTAGGAACAGAAATTGAAATTTTTGGAAGATTTCAAAGTAGAGAATATGAAAAAGTTCTTTCTGCAGAGCATAACCTCTCTGAAACTAGGACTGTTTATGAAATTTCGGTTCATAGAGTTAATATACTAAAAAAGTAAGTGAAATTTAATTAAAGTGTAACTAAAAATTAAAACAAAGAGTACTAAAATAGGTTAAAACCATTTTAGTACTCTTTGTTGGTAATACAAACTCTTTTTAGAGAATTCATAAAGAACAAGTAAAAAAGAAATGTAAAACAGGAAGTTTACAGAAAATTGTTGAATTTTGTAAAGTAAGATGATATAATTCATGATACGTTAAAGAAAAAGTGAAAGCAAAAATTAAAAATAGATAGTTAGTAGGTAAGAAATTATGAATCAAGAACAAATAAAAGAGTTATTATTAAAAGGTTTTGACAAAGAATTAATAGCATTTGAATTTGATATTGAATTAGCAGAAATAGAAAAAGTAGCACAAGAAATCGAAGAAGATTTTGAAAAAACATTAAAAGATAATACAACAACGACAAGTGTAAAACCTAAAGCTGTAAGAAAAAGAAGAGAAAAATTTAATCTAGAAAAATTAAAAGAAAAATATCAAGAAATATATTCTACATCTTCTGAATTAAAAGAAAATATGTATGATTCTTTATCAAGTGAACAAAAAGAAGGTCTTTCGTTTTATATAGCAAAGGCAAAAAGTATAGTAAATAAGATGCCTAGTGAGAAAATGAAAGATAAAGAATCTAAACATAGCAGAGTAATGCAAGCAAGAGATTTGATGACAGAAATCAAAAAAATATTAAAATACCCTTTAACAGTAAAATATGCAGAAGAAGTGTATAACCTATTGCATTCTGATAAATTGTTATATTTGGGTGAAACAGTAGACAAATCTTTTATGATGTCAGTTAATGATGCTATTAAATTGTCTATCGAAAGGCTGGCACAGGCTTTAAATATTGAATATTTAAAAACAGATAAAATAGAAGAACTTACTAAATTAAGAGCAAAAATAACAGTTGAAATGATAAAAGAAAACCCAATGGCTATTAATGTAATAAATAGTAAAATTCTAGAAAAAATAAATAAGATAAAAAGAATAAAAGCAAAAAAAGAAATGGAAAGAACAGTTCCAAATGCTATAAATGAAATAGCAATAAGATTAGCTAAAGGTACTATGGTGGCAGAAGAAGCAAATAGAATAATAGATGAAGAAGCAAGTAAACAAACAGAGGATGAGGAAGATAAAAGCGTTGCTGCTGAAAAAAATAGAAGATATTATTTGGTGTATATAGCAGATTGTTTAATGGAAAGAGCAGATGAATTTTACATAGAGGATCCAGTTAGTGCATTAAGACAAATTCAAGATTTGAGCATGGTAGAAACGGGAAAGGCATTAAAAATTATTTCTACAAATTTAGTAGAAAGACATGATTATACGAGGGCTAAAGAACTTTGCGAAGCGGTTGATACTATGTGCAGAGGAGAAAATATTTATAAAACTATAAATAGTATAAGAAAAGAAATTGAAAGTAAAGAGCTTACCTATTTTGTATTAAATACAATAAAAGAATCAGGAAATGTTGAAGATCAAAAACAAGGTTTTGAGTTTTTACAAAAAGCTATTAATTCTGGGAAAATTGCCCCTAAAACAATATCATTAGGAAAAACTGAAGATGGTTCTAGAATGATAACCTTGGCAGACATTTGGGAAGGTACACCCAAAAAAGAAATATAAGAATAATTATATAGAGAACTCCTTTCTATACATGATAGAAGGAGTTTTTTAGTAGAAAAACGTTTAAGTATACAAGAAAAATTGACATAAGGTATATTATGAGATATAATCAATCTCCATTAATTTTTAGGAGGGAAGTATAGTGTGGAAGTATAATACTAAAACACGGAGCTTAGGGAGTAAGTTTTTACTAGCTATATTTTTAATTATTTTTACGATTTCGTATGCATGTGCCGAGGAAAATATAATTAAGTATGGATATAACTTAAATCCTTTGAATGTACGAGCAGAAATGAGTATTGAATCTAAATGGAT
>JAGBBT010000087.1 GCA_017938365.1 Treponema sp. | reverse complement strand
GCACAGGGTATCTCAAGATTTAATATATCTAAAACTAAAGTTATGGATATCGAAATAACAATTCCTGGATTAAATGAGGAACAATGCAAGATTGGACAGTTAATGATATCAATCGATAACCTTATCACCCTTCATCAGCGTGAGTAAAATAATAAAAATTAACTTAATCCAGATAAAGATCTCATAACAAGATCAACATCTTTATTTTCTAATTCCTGAATTACATGTAAATAAACTTTTTGAGTTGTAGTCATGCTCGCATGGCCTAGCCTTTTTGCAACACTAGCTATTGAAACACCAGCAAATAACAATAACGATGCATGAGTGTGTCTTAATCCATGAATTGTAATAACAGGAATATTTACCTTTTTGCAATGCCTAGCTAATATAGAATTTATTGTCGAATTATAAATATCTTTATTAATAAATATTGGTTGATCTTCAGGTATATTTTTAATTAATCCAGCAAACTGAGAAACCACCATCCAATCTAATTGTATTTTCCTTACGGATGATTTATTTTTAGTTTGTTGAAATCCACATTTTTCTTTATAATCCCATGTTTTGTTTATCGACACTGTTTGATGAGAAAAATCAAAATCCTTAGGTGTTAAACCCAGTGCCTCTGAAAACCTCATACCAGTTTTTGCAATAAGTAATATTAACCAATCAAAATTTATTTCATTTCCTAAATTCAAAGATTTTATTAAAGTATGTAATTCAAATTGATTCAAGAATTTAATTTTCTTTTGTCTAGGTTCTTTCCCCTTTATAATAACTTTTCTTGTTGGATCTCTATCAATCAAACCTTCATCTACTGCATCAAGAATTGCAGATTTAAGCTGATGATGAAAATCCATCGTGGTTTGTCTCTCGTGAGTCAAAGCATAATCATTTAACAATTGTTGATATTTTGTCCTGTCAACATCACACAATCTTAATTTTGGAGCTAGTCTAGTTAACCATTCTAATGTTAATAAATACTTTTTAAATGTTACGTTTCTTACTGCTCCTTTTTTATATACATTTATCCATTCTTCATAATATAAACATAATGTTTTTTTTTATTATTTTTCATTTTAACCTCCTCACTACTCACGCTGATGAAGGGTGATAAGGTTGTCGATTTGCTTGAATAACAATCCAATCTTCTCTTGTTCCTTATATATTGGATAGTTACTAATAAAATCCATAACATCTTTAACAGATAAATTTGTTTGTTTCGCTCCATCATCAAAAGATAAAAAGTATTTATGTCTATTCATTAAAATATGTAGAAAATAGGGATATGTATTTTCTAATGGTGTAATACCAGCAATTCTTTGATTTAGTGTATATTTGCCACTTTTTTCGATCAAAAAGGTTCTTGCAATAGCCCTACCATTAGGAACATCGCTCAAAACAAAAGCAATCTCATTTTCAAAAAGTGGCTCAATTTGTAAGTTAGACATCTTAATAACTTCTCCATTAGTTGAAACAAATTTTGAATTTACAACAATATAATCTCCTTCTGTTGTTATTGAAGTTTCATGAGCTTTTCCATTTCTGTATAATGCAACACGATCTAACTTACACTGTTCCCAAGAATAATTTTTTTTGGAGATTTTGAAATCTATTTTTTATATAGGAAACGTGGGAACAGTGTGAGTTGAAAGATATTTATACATTTAAATATGGTGAGTTTAATAACAATCCGGATAATGGTGGAAAATATCCGATCTATGGAGCAAATGGAATCATTGGT
>JAGBBT010000086.1 GCA_017938365.1 Treponema sp. | reverse complement strand
TTTTATTTTTGCGTATTTTTCCCATATAAAATTTCTGAATATAAACGGATATTATCTATAATTTTAACTTTTGTTTGCTGTCTTGGAATTAACTTCTTTTCAACTTTAGCAATATCAAAAATTAATTTTGATAAAAAGGCTGTCTTATTAGACATTATCTATCAAGAATCAATAGAAAAAACATCCCACGTTATTAATTACATAGAATATTGTAATTCTCATCAATACTTAATTATAGATTTAGAGAATTCTTATTTGCATTCTGGTGATAAAAAATCTTTTGACCAATTAAATGAACAAATAAATTTAATTCTGCAAAAAAAAGAAGATATATTAAGTTATAAGGACAAAATTATTTTTAATCATAATAAGAAAGAGTTGTTACTCCTAATAGGAATAATTGATTCTTATGAGAAAATAAAACGGGAGTTAAATGTTTATGAATATATACCAGAAAGTTTTTCAGATGAACTAAATAAAAATTCTTCTGAATTAAAAGAATTGATTCAACAAAACAATCAAATAAAAAAAGAAATAGAAGATTCTTGTAATGTTTCAGGAAATAAGGAGAAATTAATTCATATCGTTGAAAGAAATAAATTATCAACAACAGATAGTTAATTCAAAAATGGATGAATTAAATAAGCAAGCTACTGAAACAATGAATTATTGGAAAAAGAGAGAAAAATTTCTCTTTTGATTTTATTAAGTATGATAATACGGAGATAGATATATGAAAATCGAAGAAAACTATTATTATTTGCTTTTGGCGTATCCAGATGAATATTTACCAAAAGTTATTTCAACATTTAAGGATATTTCTGATAACTATCACATATTGTATGATTTGAAACAAACTGATTTTACAGTAGCGTACTTGATTAATATAATATTCGACTACTTTTTTTCAGGTAAACGAAAAAGTAAAATAAAAACTACAAAGTATTTGTATAAGATACTTAAGAATTATGATGGAAATTTTACCAAGGACATAAAAGACAAATTATTTGAATTGTTTAAGACTCTATCACAAGAACAATTTGCAGAAAACTGGAAAGTTTGGATTTTTCTAAAAGATTTAGTTCTTTTGGAAAATCAAGTTGATTGGTTATTAAATAATTCTCAGAATAAATTAGTTCTAAATAGAATCCTACGATATCCAGTTCATAATAAAAAGATCTCGGAATGGTGTAAAGAACAGCTAAAGACTGATAATGTTTTGAGTGATAGATATCCTGAGTATATTTCTCAAACAATAAAAGATTTATCAGATTTTTATAATTATTGTGAAAAAAAAAGTTATCCAATAGATGTATTAGCGAATAGCTTAAAATATTGCAAGATTTCTGAAAACGACAAAGAATCAGCTCTTAATAAACTTCTTACTTATGACAGGAGCAATAGTACAATATCAAAAATTGCCTACAATTTAAATCTATATTCTGTTATAAAAAATCAATTTACGGAGATGAAAATATAGAAATTTAATGTAATCGGGGGCGTTGCGGGGGTGTCCCCCGCTAGAAGGGGTAGCACGCAACGAAGTGCGGGCGTAGGGGGAGACTTCCCCCTACTAAAAAAAGAGGATGAAAATGGAAGAAAATAAAAGCGAAATCGTAATTTTTAAGACCTCTGATGACAAAATATCTGTCGATGTTCATTTTGAAGGAGAAACTGTCTGGCTTACTATTGACGATATGGCTTCTCTTTTTGAAAAATCTCGCTCTACTATAAATGAGCATATTCTGAATATTTTTGAAGAAGGAGAACTCGAAAAAGAAAACGTAGTGAGAAAAATCGGAAATTCCGATTTTTCTACCAAGCCTACAAATTACTACAACCTTGATGTAATAATTTCGGTTGGGTATAGGGTTAAATCTTTGAGGGGAACACAGTTCCGCCAGTGGGCAACAAAGCGGCTGAACGAATATATCCGCAAAGGCTTTACTATGGACGATGAACGGCTGAAAGAAGCTGGTGGCGGCGATTATTGGAAAGAACTTTTGGCTCGAATCCGTGATATTCGTTCTTCTGAAAAAGTTATGTACCGGCAGGTTCTGGATTTGTATGCGACAAGCGCAGACTATAATCCTAAATCAGCTGAATCTGTTGCATTTTTCAAAATGGTTCAAAACAAGCTTCATTATGCGGTAAGCAAACAGACGGCTGCCGAAATCATTTATGACCGTGCGGACTGCGAAAAGGATTTTATGGGGCTTACTTCATTCAAGGGTGCCGATGTTACTCTTGATGATGTTCGTATTGCAAAAAATTATCTTAGTGAAAAAGAACTTAAAAAACTTAATGCGCTTGTTTCTGCTTTTTTTGATGTTGCTGAATATCAGGCAGAAAATCATAACGTAATGCACATGAGTGATTATGTTGAGCAGCTTGACCGCACAATTCATTCTGTAGGCGAAGATGTTTTGGAAGGAGCAGGTAAAATCAGCCATAAAAAAGCTATGGAAAAAGCAGAAGGAGAATACAGAAAATATCAGGTAAAAACACTTTCTTCTGTAGAAAAGGCTTACATTGAAACGCTTAAAGAATTGAATAAGATTGAAAATAAGGGAATGAAGAAATAAGGAGAAGAAATTATGCCATTCGACGAACACGCGTTGGAACTTTCCATAATTGAGCTTTTTGAAAAACAAGGTTATGCTCATATTGCGGGTTCAGAGATTCATCATGACAAAAGAGAAGTTCTGCTTGAAGATGTTTTACGAAACTTTCTTTTATTCAAATATTCCTCACTAAATCTAACCCAAAACGAAATCACTACAGTTGTTAATTCAATAAAAAATATTTCATCTTCTTTATACGACGAAAATAAAGCTGTTTTAGAAATTATTCACAAAGGAATTACACTTCGTCGTGATGATCAAACTCAAAAAGATGTTTTAATTCATCTTATAGATTACGACAATCCAGAAAATAACTTTTTCAATATTG
>JAGBBT010000085.1 GCA_017938365.1 Treponema sp. | reverse complement strand
TCAGAATTAAGGAAGAAAAAGAGTGAATTATAAACTAATTGACATGAAAGTTTTTGGCGACGAACGTGGGCACTTAATTTCGTTGCAAAAAGATAATAACTGCCCTTTTGATATAAAAAGAGCGTTTTATATTTTTGACACAAAACCAGGTGTGGCTCGTGGTGCTCATGCTAATAGAAATTCGGAGTTTTGTTTAATAGTTATCAATGGTAGTTGTAAAGTTAAAATTGATGATGGGAAAAAACAAGAAATTGTCGAACTTAATGACCCAAAGACAGCGCTATATTTAGATAAAATGCTATGGAAAGAAATGTATGATTTTTCATATAACGCAATGTTGTTGGTTTTAACAAATACTTTGTATGATGAATCTGAATACATAAGGAATTATTATGAATTTCTAAAAGAGGTTAATAATTAAGTGTTCACTTTGCAGAATTTTATATTTGAGAATAAATTAACTAGAAACGAACTTTTGAGTTATGTTTCTGCCAATGCTGAACACAAAAATTACACGATTAGTATATACCGCAATCATTCTTTTGAATTGATTGAAAATACAATTAAGCCTTTTTTAGATTACGCAAAAATTGATGTGAATTTTATTTATAGTGATTATGATGATTCATTATCTTTTTTAAATCTTGATTTATCGTCTGATTTGGTTATTCTTTGGCTTGATTTTACAAGATATAATAATGACAAAATCGAAGAATTTATCAAGGAAAGAATAAATTACCTAACAGGTATTTATTCAAAAAAGATACTATTTGTTCCTTTTGAGTCTGAAATAAAAATCGAGAACAAAAGTGTAGTTAATTATGATTTATCACAAATCAAAGAGAACTTAGGTGAAAGATATCTTGATTTGAGATTAGAAAAATTTTCTGGGACAAAATTAAGTCCTAAAGCATTAATCGAAATTTCAAAAGATTTAGGTTTAAATTATATTCCCTCTATGCTTTTACCAAATATTAAGGCTTTGATTTTTGACCTTGATAATACCTTATATAAAGGTGTTTTGGGTGAAGATGGGATTAGTGGAATCGAATTAACTCCAGAGCATAAAAAACTTCAAGAACATATTGTTGAGTTATCTAAGCAGGGCTTTTTTATTTGTATTGCTTCGAAAAATGAAGAAGAAGATGTGTTGAAAATGTTCAAAGAAAGAAAAGATTTCCCTCTTCAACTTGAACATATTACAAAACATTATGTTTCTTGGGAAGAAAAATCAAAAGCCGTGAGTGAAATTGCTAAGTTTTTGAATATTGGAATAGATAGCATTTTATTTGTTGATGACAATATGGGTGAAATTATTTCAATGGTAAATATTCATCCGCAAATAAAATATATTCTAGCTAAAGATAATGCTAATATTACACTTGATGTTTTAAAAAATTATCCAGCAATGTTAAAGTTGAATATTAAAGATGAAGATAAAATAAGGGCAAAAGATGCTCAGGCAAATGAACAAAGACAACTTTTACAACAAACTTTATCAAAAGAGGATTATATTAAAAGCCTTGAAATTAAGTTAACTTATTCAATTGATAAAAAAGAACAAATCGAAAGAATTTCAGAACTTGCAAATAAAACAAATCAATTTATTTGCAGTTACAAACGTTACAGTGAATCTGAAGTTGAAGCTTTAATGACCGATAAAAATTCTATTGTTATTTCTACAAGGCTTGAAGATAAATTATCTGATAGTGGGATAATTGGTGTTTGTGTTTTAAAAAATAATGGAACCTATTTAGTAATGGAAGAATGTTTTATCAGTTGCAGGGCTCTTGGTAGAGGAATAGACGACAATGTTGTATTTTTCCCTATTAAATTAGCTTTAGAAAAATTCAACCAAACAAATTTAAAAATTGATTTTACGATTGGAGAAAGAAATAAACCAGCTCAAAATTTCTTGGAGCAAAATTTGGCTGAATTTACAAACAAAATTGCCGAATTTAAAAAAGAAATTAATCAAGATTTAGTAACAACAAAAATAGAGGAATAAGATATGGAAGATAAAATTATTGAGATTATTTCATCAGTTTCAAAAATTGATAAGAATGAATTAGCAGAAAAGAAAGATGTTGAAAAACTTTGGGAATCAATTACTCATGTTGAAGTGGTTGTTGCATTAGAAGAAGAATTTGACATTATGTTTGAACAAGATGAAATTGCTGAGATGACAACTGTTTCTAAAATTATCGACTTAGTAAATTCAAAGGTGTAGTATTATGCAACATAATATAAAACAACGTGGTTTTGCTTATTCAATCAGACCAATTACACTAGATGATGCACAATTTATTGTTGATGTGCGTTTGGAAGATGAAGAACGTAATAAATACGTGCATAAAATCTCACCAGATGTAAATTTACAAATCAATTGGCTAAACAAATATTTCCAAACCCCTGATGATTATTATTTTGTAATTGAAAATAACCTAACTGGTGAAAGAGAAGGTTTAATTAGTATATATAATATCGAAAATAATGTTGCTGAATGGGGTCGTTGGGTTGTTAAAAAAGGCTCAATGGCGGCTTTAGAAAGTGTGGATTTAGTTTATAAAGTTGCTTTTGAAAAATTAAATTTGGGTGAACTTTATACAAAAACAATTGAAGATAATATTTCAGTTGTAAATTTTCATAAATCGATTAATGCAAAATTAAGAGAAATTATTCCGAATGCTGTTGAATTGGGAAATAATAATTACAATGTTGTTAATCAATACGTTGATAAGGAGTATTATTATTCAGACGTAAAAAATTTACTGGAAGAAAAAGCGCTTAAAGTATTTCAAAGAAATTTAAAAGTTGCACTTGGCGGTTTCGAATTTCACCATATTGGAGTTGCAACAAAAGATATTGAAAAAGAGTTTAAAAGTTATGCAATGCTTGGTTATTCAAAAGAGGATAAATTTGATGGTGATTTAAATCAAGGGGTTAGAGGACTTTTTATAACTTCTAAAAACCAACCAAGATTAGAACTTTTGGAAAATCTTGAAAATTCAACTACACTTGATTATTGGTTAAATCAAGGAGTGAAAATGTATCACTTTGGATATTTGGTGAAAGATATCGAAAAAGCATTTGATGTTTTTACAACAAAATTGAGAGCAAAAGTCGTTTCACCGATGAAAGAATCGCAATATTTCGGTAAACGAATTTGCTTTTTAATGTTGAATAATATGTTTATGATTGAACTGATTGAGGAATAGGAGATGGATTATAAAGAAGAAATTCAGTGTTTAGTAGAACAGATAAAAAAGGAAGGTTTTGAAAGTGTTTGTTTTTGGCTTCCAGCATATAATGTTGGAGGTGGGACTTATTATCTATGTAAACTTGCACAATATCTTGTGAAAAATTCTGATCTTAAAATATATTATATGGATTATCCGAATGGTTATCCATGTAATTTATTAAGTGATTCTCCAGATATAAAAATTGTTTATTATGATGAGAAGAATCCGACATTTCCAATTAAAGAAAAGTGCGTTATAATTACTAATAGCACTAGAGTTATTCAGATTCCCAATATGCGTAAAGACAATA
>JAGBBT010000084.1 GCA_017938365.1 Treponema sp. | reverse complement strand
CCTTCTGTACGGAGATAGGTGGATTTATGAATTGAATTTACAATATTTTCTATTAATTTAATTCTGGATATTTTTCCTTTATTTCTTCAATAGAAGAAAAATGATTATGCATATATTTTTGAAAAAAATCATCTGTTTTATATTCCTCAAATAAATCTTCTTTTTTGAGAAGCCAACTGCAAGCATAAATAATTTCATTTTCAAAAAAAGGTCCTGATAAAGACAAATAACAATATTCATCCATTTTTTTATAAATAAACCACCTATTATTTATATTTATACAACCACAAGCATTCTGCTTATAAACTATTTGATCAATATAAAAGTCATTCATTTCAGTTGCATTAATTTTCTTTTCTAACACATTCTTTATCATTTCATTAGTCATAAAAATATCCTTTATTGAATTATTATTTTACTGTTATTTGTAAAATGGCATGGCTTCTAGTTCTTCTAATGAATATCCTTCATTAGCCATTATGTAATTCTGTAGAATAGGTTCTCCCCAGTCTTCTATCCATGTATATTTATAACGAATACAATCAACACCAATGTTTTTTATTCCATACTTCTTATAAATAAAAGAATCATCTGTAGGTATTGAACTAAAATTCCAATTTTTTGTTTGTATTAGATATTTATCATCAATATTCATATTTCCTATGCTCCTGTAAAGTATAAATTATATCCCCCAAGTTAAAAGTTATTATCTCCACTGTGGGATTATTTTATCTTTATCCTCATCTGGAACATATTTTTCCAGATTCATAAGAAATTTATACAAGCTGTCATCTGGATTCAATAGTTTTATATTACAATCTTTATCAACCGTATAACGATATGTCATGTAATTTTCATTACTTAATGGTAAAGATTCTTTTCCAGTTGATTCTAATACCATTTCTCCAGTACCAAAAATATCCTCATCAATTGTAACTGTAAAGCCTTTTCCTGTAAAATACTTATTTATATTAGTTGTATCACCTTCCGAAAACTGGAGATAGTTTTAGCACAGAAAAAGCCACAGATTTGAACAATCAAAATCTGTGGCTTTCGATTTTTGCTTCTAAAATGTTTAAAGATGCAAAGATAATTCAGGTGACAAGGGAGCTAGTAAAATATCCCTTTATCACTTGTACAAATCTTATTTAGCAATAAAGTAACCGCCAAAAATCCATCCATTTAGTTGGGTATCATCCATTACTGTGATTTTGTACCATTCAGCAGTTAAACCTTCAATTGTTTGTGTTTTAGTTGTTTTTCCAACAACTAAAATTGGTGTGTTAGTTTCAATTTGACCAACAACTTCGCCAATACCTGGGAATGAACGAACATTGATTCTTGCCGCATCTGCTGTTACAGCATAACCTTCTAGAGGAGAATCTAAAACAACAATATCATTTTCTGTAAAACTTGGTCCAAAGATTTCTTGTTCTGTTTCTTTGATAATATTCAAAACTTCTGTACAAACATTCAAAGACATTGCATCATCTAAAAGTTGTTTTTGAAGATTTTTATCACTCAAAGTTAAAACTTTTTGCACAAGTTGAATTGCATCAATATCAGCAGAATTGGTACTATAACCTTCTTTCAAAATATAACGAGTTCTTTTTGTCCATGCAGTTGTATCATAGAATTCAATTTCCATAAAAGATAAACCCTTTGATTCAACTGTTTTTCCACAAGAAATAATTGTTCCAGGTTCTAGATATGCATTTCTAAAAGAGTCTAGAGTTGGATATGTAAACAAAACAGAATTTTCAATAATTACACCAACTGTAGAACCGATTGTTGCTTCGCTTTCACGAATGTAATATTCTTTTCCCTGATATCTTACGTGATAAAAACTAATATCTGGTGTTATTTCTTTTGAAGTTACCAAATCTTTTTTTACAGGTGCTGGAGAAAGAAGTTCCATTTTGATGCCAGAAAGGATTTCCATTGCATAAACTGTTCCTCCCTTTCCGTTGTCAGTTCTAAGAGAAGCATTGTCTTTTAAAACAATTACAGATTGAGCAAAAACAGAAATACTTAAAACACAAAGAAAAATTGATATTAAAACTTTTTTCATAATTATTGTTCTCCTGCAAATAAGAATTCCCAAACAGCTGGGGTAATTTCCATATCAACAAAAATTTCTAGTAATTTGTTTTCTACAACAGGATCAAGTTTTTCATAGGATTTTACTTTTTCCATTGTTTTAACAGCAAGAACATCAGCTTCTTTTGTTGAAATTGCATCTGTTTTAAGATAAATTTCTTTTCCATTATCTGCACCATTATAAATTGTAACAGCTGTAAAAACTGATTCATAATCTATATTATTTTTTAAAGCTACTAATTCACCTTTTTTTAGTGTATTTCCTGTTACGTCAAATGATTGAGGAGAATTATAGATGTATGAATCTTCTAAAATTACACCGCCTACAGAATGTTCTTTTGCAAAGAAAAGTCCCCGTGTCCAATAATCTCCAGAAAATTCTGTTGCAACTCGAACAAAAGTAAAAGGATCTTCTTGTCCACTTTTTAGTTTACGAATTGCTTCTTTTGAATCTACATTATCACCGTCATAATAAACAAAAAGTTTATCTCCCTTTGCAACTTCATCAGCATAAATCATTTTGCCATCAACATCTTCTGTGTACAAAGGTGTACCTGGATACAAAACAATTGCTTCCTTTTTTGTAAAGACTTTTTTCACAGGTTGTACTGTTGTTTCTGTAACAGTTTGTTCTTGAACTAGAGATTGTTCTTCAGTTTTTTCTTCTGAATTATCACAACCAATAAATATCAAACTTATACAGAAAACAAAGAAAAATAAAGTTAGTTTTTTCATTTCTTTCTCCATTTTTGCAAATAATTTGCTTTTTTTGTGATTGTAACATAATATCAATATAAAAAAAAGATTCCCAACCTCTAAATTCAAGATTTTCTACAAAAAACCATCTGAAAAAGATTTTTACCTTCCAATAAACTTAACAACCACGCCCACTTGGTTGCGTCTGCTAAAATTCTAATTTGAGCAGAGGCACCCTGTTATATTGGTTAGTAACACCCTGTTACAACGTATTTCATAAAAACTCCTAAAAAACCGTGCTTTTATCTTAAACCATTCCAAACTTTACCTGTAAAGTTTCCTGCAAAAGCTGACTAAAATTAATTCCCATTTTTTCAGCTTTTACATTCATCCATTCTGGCAAAGTTATATTTTTTCTTACATATCTTGTTTCTCCAGTTAGTTCACACTCAACTAAAGACACAAACCCAGCCCCTTCAAGCTTTACAGTGCTAATACTAGACGCTACCGGTATATCTTCCCCAGACTCTAACAAAGTTATTAAATAACCAGATAAACTTTCCTTAGAGTTTTTTATTACCTCTTGCTCAGTTTCCCCTTGAGAAAAACAACCTGGCAAATCTGGAAACTCAGACCAATACCCACCATCTTCATAATGACAAACCACAGGAAAAAACATACAGACCTCCAAAAAACGCTGCTAGAAAAATCTAGCAGCAATTAGACTATTTTAGTTTCGCATGTTTTAAAATTGCTACTTCTAAACCGACTTTCATATCCTTGCCATGCACCGGCAAAGATATAGGCTTAAAACCTTCTTTTTCTAAAATATGATGACTTCCAGAAACTCTAACCTCTTTCCAGCCATCTTTCAGAAGTTTTTTTAACAGCTCTTTGTCTTTCATCTGTTTATACAATAATACACATTATGCGTATTGTCAAGTACTTTCTAAAAATTAACCACACAGAACCACATAAAACGGAAAAAACACTTAAGTTGTATCATCTCCCGAAAAGGTCAGGTCGTTTTAGTCAAAGAGCTCCTTCTGTACGGAGATATGTGGATTTATGAATTGAATTTACAATATTTTCTATTAATTTAATTCTTGATATTTTTCCTTTATTTCTTTATATGGAAGAAAAATGATTATGCATATATTTTTGAAAAAAATCATCTGTTTTATATTCCTCAAATAAATATTCTTTTTTGAGAAGCCAACTGCAAGCATAAATAATTTCATTTTCAAAAAAAGGTCCTGATAAAGACAAATAACAATATTCATCCATTTTTTTATAAATAAACCACATATTATTTATATTTATACAACCACAAGCATTCTGCTTATAAACTATTTGATCAATATAAAAGTCATTCATTTCAGTTGCATTAATTTTCTTTTCTAACGCATTCTTTATCATTTCATTAGTCATAAAAATATCTTTTATTAAATTATTATATTTGAAATATAATTTAAGTATGTTTTTTCTGTAATTACCTATACAGAATCTATATAATGCTGTTCTCTTAATAAATCTAGTAATTCAAAAAGAGCTTTTTCTTCTGTATCAAATACAGAACTACGATAAACTGTAGCTCTATCATCGGTTTCATAAACAATCCAACCATTATCAAAATAATAACCAAATACATTTATTAAATCTTTAGGATTTTTATTTAATTCGGGAATTCTTAACCCCTCCTTACTTATAATTTTTAATAATTCTTCTTTATTCATTTCGACACCTCTCTAAGATATTTCATTTTTAATAAATCAGATACTTTAAATTCAAATTCATATTGAATTCCACCTCCAACCTGATTAAAAGCAGGGGCAATTATTCCTTTTCTAAAAAGAAATTTACATCCTTCATATCTTTATCAACCGTATAACGATATGTCATGTAATTTTCATTATTTAATGGTAAAGATTCTTTTCCAGTTTATTCTAATACCATTTCTCCAGTACCAAAAATATCCTCGTCAATGACAATAACTACAGTAATCTTTATAACAAATAAAAAAATTATTCAAACTAGAATCCCCAACAACATATAATTTTTCAGATGTTTTTAATATCAAAATTGTATGTTGTTTTGAACTTGATTCCTCTATTAATTTACCATCTTCTACTTTTCCTATGATATTCTCTTCGATTGATATAAAATATATTTCTCCCCCTGTGTTTTCATCGATACCGGTATCTTCAACACTTAATATTTTAAATGAATTTTCAACAATATAAGTTTTTGGTGGACGATCATTAAACCTCATTATGTCTACTTCATGATTATAATAATACTGTTTCATTCCATAAGTTATAAAGGGTTCTTTTATAGAATATCCTAATAATAGGGAATGATCATGGGATTTAACAGCTCTATATTGAGCATAAAATTCAAAAAAATCATTTTCCTCTTGTCCAAAACAAAATATATTTGTGAACACGAAAGCAAAATAAAATAAAAATATCTTTTTATTAATCATATTAACTACCCTATAAATAAAAAATCATTTTTATTCTGTTGTCAACAGTAAACACCTGACTTTTAAATAAAATTCATACCAATACTTATCAGAATCTAAATTTGAAGAATAATATCGCACATAACCACATTCAATTCCTTCGTTCTGAGCCAAAGGGTGGTCTGGATCATATACTAATCTATATTTAGTAATTTTTGT
>JAGBBT010000083.1 GCA_017938365.1 Treponema sp. | reverse complement strand
CGAGCTACAATCATTCACAAGCGTCCGAAACACGTTATCATACGCCTTACTTCCCAATGGCAAACCTTCTTTCCTGTATTGTAACACAGGCCTGTAAACTTTGTAAATATATCACGTGATTATTTTTATATTTTTTGATTTGTTCATTTATAGAACTCCAGAGTTTTAGAACACTTATATTGTATCACGATAATTTTCAAGAAATCAACTGTCGTTTAGACCAGTTTTGATACCCTTTAGACCAAAAAAGTTTACTCATTTGGTTTTTGTAGCAAAATAAAAAGCCTATCGTGTAGACTTTTTATTTTTCCTTATTTATTCACCATCTCTGACTATATTTCCAGTATAGCCAATCACTTCTACTTTTTCCCCACAGGTTATAGTCTGTAAAAGAGAATTTCCACTTGCGTCTATTGTTGTTATCTGGTTTCTTGAACAATGTAAAAATTCTAACATTGTATTGCTAGTAATATCTAAAACACTTAAATCATTGTAAGAACAATCCAAATAAAACAACTCACTACAATTGGCTATGTTTATCGAAGTAATTTGATTACTCCGAAAACTTAAATGAACTAGAAATATATTTTTACTTACATCCAATGCTGTTAGTGAATTTTCTGAACAATCTAAAACTGTTAAATCCGTATTATTTTTCAAATTTAATTGTTGTAATGAATTGTTAAAACAGGCGAAATTCTGTAATTTAATACACTCACTTACATCTAAAACGGATATATTATTATTCCAACAAGACAAATATTCTAATGCTGTATTCTTGCTTACGTTTAAAGAAGATAATTGATTTCTAGAACAGTCTAAACGTTGTAAATATAGGTTATTCTCTACTATCAAACTACTTATTTGATTATCCGGACAATGCAGAACTTCTAACTTTTCAAACATCGACAAATTTAACTCACCACTAATATTGAATGTTCCCCATGTTATAGAAACTAAATTATCATCTTTATCCCATGTATATGCAGTAGAGTCCAAATTTTCCGGAACATTTGCGCCTGCATCATTCAATTCTTTAATAAGTTCACCCAAATTTTTTCTATCTTCGCTTTCCGTTTTCTCATCATCTTCATTGAATTCAAAGCCAATTACGGTTATATCTTCATCACATTGTAATTCAATCAAATAAATATTAGGACTTACATCTAATACTTCAATTTCATTATGCGAACAATATAATTCTTCCAATTTTGTACATTTAGTAATATTTAAATGTGTAATTTTATTATACGAGCAATCAATAAGAACTAATTCTTCAAATACTGATAAATCTAAATTGCCAGAAATATTACAGTCGCCTAAATGCAAACTAATTAAGTTTCCCTTTTCATCCCATACATAATCTTCGTTATCCAAATCCACAGGTACATATGCACCTGCATTGTACAACTCACAAATTAACTCATTTAATTCCTTTTTGTCTCCCTCTAACGTAGGATCCGGTGTCATGGTTGGTATCATCGTTGGCTCTGGCGTTAGCGTTGGCTCTTCCGTATGATTTGGTGTAGTTGTTGGTACTGGTGTCGCACTATCATTTACCGTTATATTCGGCGTAGCTGTCGGAACAGGTGTTGCTGTCACATTAGGACTAGGTGCTACACTTTCTTTTTTGCTGCCATTCTTTTTTACTGTCACTTTACACACATATCTTTTTTTTCCTACTTTAGCTGTAATTTTAGTGGTTCCCACTTTTTTGGCAGTAACCTTTCCTTTTTTCGAAACAGAAGCAACCTTCTTTTTGGAACTACTCCACTTTATTTTTTTACCTTTTTTTACGTTCTTCAATTTTAATTTATAAGTCTTTCCAACCTTCAATGTAAGTTTGGTTTTGTTTAATTTTACTTTCCCTTTTGCTTGTGAAAAAGTAGTTGTTGTTCCCATTAATATCATTGAAAGACTAAGT
>JAGBBT010000082.1 GCA_017938365.1 Treponema sp. | reverse complement strand
TTAGATTTAAAAGACCCTAATTTAGATTTTTCTGAAACAACCTGTGAAATAGTTAAAAT
Source organism: Treponema sp. (assembly GCA_017938365.1). Lineage (GTDB taxonomy): Bacteria > Spirochaetota > Spirochaetia > Treponematales > Treponemataceae > Treponema_D. The sequence continues at coordinate 1,731 of JAGBBT010000082.1, read as the reverse complement.
TAAGAATGTTGAAACCAAGGTCATTTCAGCTACTCTTAAAAATAAACCTCACAAATGCCCTTATTGTGAAGAAGAAAAAATTATTATACATGGTTATAAAACCTCTAAAATTAGATTATTACCTTCTGCCGAATATAATGTAATTCTTAAATTGAAAAAACAACGCTATAAATGTAAATGCTGTGGAAAAACTTTTATTTCAAAAACAGACGAGGTTGCTGAACATTGTCAAATTGCCAAAAAAGTCAAATTAGCCATCTATTTAAAAACACAGGAAAAAATATCCGAAAAAGATATCGCTAAGCAATATAATGTTAGTTCTAATACAATTAATAGAGTTATTAAAGCTGCTCAATCCTATAATACTAACTATAATTACTTACCTGAAAGCTTATGTTTTGATGAATTTAAGTCTACTAAAGATGCTGAAGGAGCAATGAGTTTTATATTTGTAGATGCTAAAGCTCATAAAATTGTAGATATTCTTGAAAACAGGAAATTGAGCAAATTGATTAAATATTTTATGAGATATTCTAAAAAAGCAAGAGATAATGTGAAATTTATAGTTATGGATATGTATACTCCTTATATTTCTTTAGTAAAAGAATGCTTCAGAAATGCTCAAATCATATTTGATAAGTTTCATATAGTAAATTTATTATCAAGAGCATTAGATAAAACACGAATAAAGGTGATGAATGAACAAAAAGAGAATTACAACAAATTTAAAAGGTACTATAAATTATTGCTTAAAAAAGCTTACGAACTAGACCAAGTGCACTATGAAAAACGAATTTGTTTCAATAAAATGATGAGCCAGTCGGACATAGTAGATTATCTGCTAGAACAAGATAAGGAATTAAAAAATACATATAAAATCTATCAGGAAATACTATATGCAATAAACTTTAAAAAGCCGGAACTGTTAGAAAAATTAATAGATAGTAATGTAACTGGAATTTCAGAAAAAATGCAAACAGCCCTAAAAACGTTAAAAAAACACAAAGAATATATAATTAATGCAATTAAATATGATTTAAACAATGGAGTAATAGAAGGAATAAATAATAAGATAAAAGCTTTAAAAAGAGTAGCTTTCGGCTATCGTTCATTTTATAATTTTAGGAAGCGTATATTTTTGATAAATCAATAATTTGTGAAAAAGGGGGTAAACCCATCTTGAATGAATTTACCCCTCATAAATTTTTTTGAAAATTTGTGACCACACTACTTGACAAAGAACCGAAAATTGTAAAAAATACACAAAAAACAAAACTCCAAGCAATAGCCTAAATAAACCATCACTTGGAGTAAAATTATTATTGTATTTCCCCTGCTTTTTTAAGTGCAATCTTTGTAGTTACAGGTCCTATAAGTTCATATATTACTGTACCGCACAAAATAATTGTACGGATTGTTTCGCCATATTCAGGAACTACTGCCATACTGGTAGTTGCAAGACCTATGGCAACACCTGCTTGAGGTATCAATGTAAAACCTAAATATTTCTGTACAATAGGCTGTGCTTTTGAAATTTTTCCGCCTAATGCAGCTCCTGTTACTTTACCAATAACACGAAATACCACATATATTATACCTATAACTCCTACCTTTGAAAGCAGTGCCAAATTAAGTTCTGCTCCTGAAAGAAAGAAAAATAACATAAATATCGGCGGTGTCATTCTGTCTACCTGCTCAAAAACCACATCACTCGCATTTGATGTATTTACC
>JAGBBT010000081.1 GCA_017938365.1 Treponema sp. | reverse complement strand
TTTAGTTTAGTTGTCATATAAACATCAAACAAATCTACACAAAAATAAACCAAAACACGATTATTAAACTGAAAAACAATTTCTCGATTATCACGGTCATTTTGCCATTGAAGTTTTGCATTTGCAACGCTTTGCCCAGTAAGTTGATTCTTTAGTTCCAAAGCTACAAGGGGAATTCCGTTTACCGTTAAAACCATATCAACAGATTTTGAACAAGTAGCAGAATAAAACCATTGTCTATAACATTCTATTTTATTTTTTGCATACAGTTCTGCTGAAACTTGATTTAATGTAGATTCAGGTTTGAAAAAACACACTTTAAATTGAATACCACGATGTTTAAAACCATGACGAAGCACATGAAGCATTCCATCTGCAATTACTGCATCATTGAACTTTTTACAAAATGCATCTTCTGTATTTCCTGGATTTTGATTTTCAAAACGCTTCCATTCTTTACTTTGAGTTTCTTTTATAAAATTAATAAGTGTATTTTTATAAATTCCATATTGCGTATCAAAAACATCAGAACCTTTTGTATATCCACCATCATTAGATAAAAAGTATGATTCAATATATTCTTCAAAGTTTTTTTCTTTTGTACGAAGTTCTTGAGTTTGTTGTGTCATAGGGAAAGTTCCTTTATTAAATAATCTGTTAATACCTTATAATCAAGATATTGAATATCATATTTTCCTTCGTGAATATAATCAGCCATTTTACTATTATAATACAAGTTCATTGCTTCATCTAAAGAAATGTTTTTTTGTTTACTTAATTGCTTTATAATAGCTTCTTCTAAATGTTCTTTATAAAATTCTTCTAATTCAACATCACTCATTTTAAACCTCAAAACAACCTTTATAAACAAGCATAGAATCTATAGCTTTTTGAGAAATAAAAGCAAATTGGTCATAGGTTTCGTAAACTTTTATTTCTTTAATTGTTCGTTCTTTATTCCAAACTCCTTGTTTGTACATATCTACAACTCTAAAAACTTTATCATTGGCAACTTTTCCTTTGATTAAGTCATATTGCTTATAAGAATCTGAACCATTTCTACAATCACAAACAAAATCTATCCAAGTTTCTAAATCATCCACAAAATCTTTTATGATAAAATTGTTATCTTCTATATATTCATATATTGATACAATTCCTATTTCACTTCCTAGCAACAAACCTTTTCTTTTTGCCCAACGCTCTGCTTGTTCTTTTACACTTGTAACATAAAATCCGACACCAAAATCCAAGCATATTTGAGAATGTAAAACATCAGGATTTTTTACATCTAAATTTGAACCATGGTATAAAATCATAACCTAACTCCTCTTTGTGAAAGATAAGTTTGCACATCATTCACTATTGATTCTGTTCCCATTGTATGAAGGACATCATAGAAAGGCACAAGATATTTTTGAATACATCCTGATTCTTGCAATGCTTTATAAACATGAGAAGGATATAAAGATTGTGCGTTTGCTATTGCGTTTATTATGTATATTACAAATTCTGCTGTTTCGTTGGTCATGGTAAATTATAAATCTCCTTAAATTGCCACACGGATTCGGAAAATCTACGATTTTCCAATGTCATAATACAGTACTACATACATTACGAGCATCTTCCAATAACTTATAATCAACTTCTTTTTTTATCATATTATTATAATCTGTTCCGTATTGTTTTGCATACATAGAACAAACCATGGTATAAAGTTTTATTAATTTAGAAATTTTTGCAGAATCTGAAAGTTCAACAGAAATAAGTTCTTTTTTTCTTTCTTTACACTCATATTTAGCAAATGCATCTATTAAATAATAAGGAATAGGAGTCCGTTTATCACCACTTGCTTTTTTTTCAACTTCAGCTTTTTTATACAGTAAAAATAAATCTAACAAAGTATCTGTAGTTACAGACTTACAAAAATCTGTTGCAATCTCAAAAAGAGACGAATCAGATTTTAATATTTTATTCTTTTTTACAAAAGAATCTTGCCCACCATTCATAAATGAAATGAAAACCTGTAACATTTTATCTAGAGGAATAAAGCAATCATCAACTTTCTTCATTGATGACAATCCAAATCGACTCAACCTATCAGTATTTTTTGATTTTAATTGAGTGATTACCTTATATTTTTCTTTGAAAGAATTTTTATCACTTTGCTTAATTAATAACAAGAAACCTCGTGCTTCAAAATCACTTTGAATACGCTTAAAAATATCATTATTTGCTGTAAAAGTTTTATCATCAATAGAGTTCTGTGAATTAGTATATCTTACTATATTGTTATATAAATCTTTTTCACTTTCATCATCTTTATCAATTTCAAGAATTTTAAGCATTACAAAAGTATCTGCAAACTCTTCATTCAATTTTAAGGGGTCAATATTTTTTAATGCTTCATAGATAGAATTTACGGTTTGGCAACCATTAACAATTTGAGGATTATTTATTTCTATTAACGCATCTGCATTTGGAATATCAGTATTCTTTGTTTCAGTCGTACCTATTTTATCACAAATTATTGTAATACCATTGTTGTAGTAGAAAAAATTATGTCTTTCATTTTTATTCATTAAGGTATTGTATATTTTTTTGTTTACACCTGTTTGCCCTAAAAATTCTCGAATATTCATATCAAATATAGGATAATTATTTTCTTTTGCACCTTGATACATTTTAAATACAGAAACAACAGGAGCAAATACATATTTTGCAGTTAATGGAATGTTTAATTTGTAGTCTTTAGGCAAAACATTTAGAACTGTTCCATTGTTCTTTGTATGAATAAAAGTTTTATAATGTTTCTTTACTTGAAATAATTCGCCATAATATTGTTCTTTTATATCATCTAAATAAAATATTTTTGCTATACATTTCGGATTGTTAGCATTAAATTGTTTTATAAAATCTTCAACCCCTTGTACTTTTAGATTATTTGTCACATATAGATGTAAGTGAAGCATAAAGTTAGGATGTTCTTTATATTTATTATATGCATTCTGTAATTCTTGTGATTTTCTGTAAGTTCCCTGTCTTAAAGCATTTAATGGCCGAAGTAAAAAATCGTTTTCAATATAATCTTTACTTAATGAAGTTGTATCAGAATAAAACTTATTTTGAATTAAATATATATCCTCACTTTCTTCAAAAATTTCATAACAATCAACCCCCATATCATGATAGTCAATAATTTTTGTTTCGATTAAGTCTTCATCTTCATTAAAAAGTTTATCCAATATCCAAAAGTTAAAAGCCCACTCATTTTTATGAATATTTTGAATGTTTGGAAATTCTTTTTGATACTCTCTAATATCCTCTAAAATTTGTTCTTTAAAGTCCATAATCTGTCTCCTATCTTATTAATTATTATAATAATTGATATATATAGTTTATATCTAACAATCTTATTTATCATTATTTTTTTCAAGTTCATCAGCCAAAAACAGAATCTCGTTTAAATCTAAATTTGATTTACTTTTTATAGTATATGTTTGTAAACTGTTTGTTACAATCTCAAAAATATGTTCAGCTTGTTTGTTTTTCTTATCTCCATTATAAAGAAGTTGTCGAATTGTATTTCTCCAAAATTCATTTTCTTTACTGAAATCTAACAACTGTTTTTTTATTAAGAATATTTTCTTTTGTAAATTTTTTACTTTCATTTCTATTTCAGATTTTTTTTCTTTAAATTTTTTATCATTATTTTCTTGTTCATTAATTATATCATCTAATTTTTGTTGTATTTTATAATTATTGTTATTATTATATAAAAGAGTACAGAAAATAAAAATTACATATAAAATTAAATTTGGTAAAAGTTGCTTAAACAATTTAAACCTTGGTGATTCAATTTTCCCTTGTTCTTCTAAAGAAAACTTTTTTTCTTTTAGATTAGTAAATTGAATTAAATCATTTTTATTTTGAAATGAAATAATAATTACAGATGAAGATTTTGGTTGTATATTAGATATTTTATACAACTTATATTCCTGTGATTTTATTTGTTCTACTTCAATTAATAAAGTTGAAATAAAATTTTCATTTTCTATTATTGCAGAAATTGGCAATTTTAAAAAAATATCATTGCAGTAATTATCAGTATAATTAACTAGTTCAATATTTTTCTGCCAAGTATTGTTATCATAATACACACCACTAATTCTAACACAACCTTTATCACCTAAAATAATTGATGATAAAAATGTAAAAAGACAATAAAACAATGATGAAATTAATACTTGAATTAAAGCATCAATTGCAGTTTTTTTCATATCATGTTCCTTAACTAAAATTTTTATACTCACCAACAGTATTTATCCAATCCATTATCAAAGCATTTGCTTTATCTGGATTTTCCTTTATTTCAATAAACAACTTTAATAATTGATAAGTACTGATTAAACACTGCTCTCTCTTTATTGCATAACCTAACATTTGATTAGGAAATACTGGTTCTTTTCGTTCATTCAAAGGCAAATTGCAATATCCGTTCACAATTAATATTGCTTTTGGTTCTTTTTCATTTACTTCTATAAATTCAGAAACCCATTTTTCAAGCTGTGCTGCGTTTTTTTCACCAGCACTTTTTGTCAAACCTTTTATTTCTGCAACAATGTCTATATTTTTGTATTTTGCAATAACATCACTACGATTATCTTCTGTTTCTAATAAATCGAAACCAATTTCTTTTAATACTTGTTTTACAATTAATTCAAGAGGTTTACCTGTAGCAGTTAGTAAATATTTGTAGTTTCGTATTAACTCTAACTCTTTGTTTTGACTTTCCAATTTATCTTGTAATTTTTTTACTTCGTTTTTTGTATCGGAAATTTGAGACAATATTTCTTTTTCATTTAATATATAAAAACCATTTGTCCATTCAGGTAGTTTTTCTTCAACAGTCGTTGATAAATTATTTTCTAATTCTAATAATGCATTGATAAATTCTTCATCACGATTATCTCTTTTTTGGTTTCCATTAAAATTTATTATTCTAGAATAATTAAAAGATGGAATAAAAATAATCTTACCCTTTCTGCAGTTACATAAACCTCCAATAATTTTGCTACTGTTTTTAGTAATAACTAATTTTTCAAAAAAATCACTATTTAAAATATTTTTATATAATAAATAATCTTTTATTTTAGAGAAAAAAGAAAAGTAAGGCTCTTTTTTTTCAATAATAAATTCACTTCCAACAAGAACATCATAATTAAAATCTATTGGTAAATATGAATAACAATTAAAATTGTATTTTGTAAAATCATCAATATAATATATTTTTTCTTCTTGATCTAATATTACATAAATATTCTTTCCAGAATCCAATAAATCTATTACTTGCTTTCTTAATTTTTCAAATATTACACTATAAGTGTAAACAGATGAAGACGATAAATGTAATCCTTCTGCAGAATTTTCTTTCTTTACTTCTGATGCAAGAAAAAAATTGAACGAACTAAAAATAACAGTATCATAATCATACAACGAAATTTTCCCATCAAACCCAATTTGTGAAAAAAAAGAAAACTCATCTGTATTAGCTAAATTAAAATGTGTATTTATACCTAAAATCTTTTTTTGTTTCTTTTTCATCTCCTCTTACACCCCTCTTCCCTGTTACAACTTCGTAAATCAATGACTTTTTGTATGCTTCTAATTCTACCACCAACTGTTCTTTTTTTGTAATAAGTTTATCGATTTCGGAACATTTTTTGTCGAGGAAATCGGAGATTTGTTGTTGTTCAAGAATTGAAGGAAGTATTAAATTTGTAGAACCTAGTATTCTACGAGATATACTAAATAATTTTACACCAGAACAACAGCAACGAATTTGCCTTCGCCAACAATCAGTTTGA
>JAGBBT010000080.1 GCA_017938365.1 Treponema sp. | reverse complement strand
TACATACCAATGTTTTCGTTCTCTCCCTGAATATCAAGAGTCTGCAAACTTCCAGAAGGATCAATATAAGTATAAGTAGCCTTACAATTAGCAACAAGTCCAGCAGGTTGACCACAACAAATCAGTCTAGCAGCTCCATTATCATTTGCAGCAGTCAGACCAGTAACAGTGCAATCCAGAACAAGATAACTTTCATACAGACAGTAGAAAGAATTATCACTTCCAGTAGAAATTGTAAAGTTCAGCTGCTGCGTAGAAGTAATAGATCTATTTTCGTTAGAGAATACAACCCTTTCTTCAAACAAATGTTTAAGAGACATTTTGTGTATTTATTTATAGTAAAGAAAAAAAAAAGTAAAAACAAAGTAAAAGTATCAAAAATAAACTACTTCGTAATTTAGAAGTATAGTGCATGAAGAGTTCCAATATTTCCAATAATTGTAACATTATTTGTAGGTATATTATTGCATCTTAAAAATACATCATAAGCACAATTAACAATATAAGAGAATTTCACAGTAATAGTATTGCTCATAGGATTTCTTAAATAGAATGAATCGTATGTGTATTTTCCATCTGTAATTGTCATAAAAGCATCTGTATTTAAATCGTCAAAAGCTGCTGTATCAGTAACATGAAGAATAAGTGTAAAATTAATTAAAGCATTTCCATATTCAGTATTCATGTAGAAATTATTGAATAATTCATTTAATGGAATATCTGTGTTTTCTACAGTAACAGCAGTTGTTAATCTTGTGTATGTTGAAGGTGAAACAACCCTTTTAAGAGACAAAGAATCATTATCTTGATTTCTTACAATACCAAGTGGATTCCCAATTGAATTATTCATGTCATCACCTGATATATAATTAGCTTCTCCGTTAACAATTCCAACAATTCCATTTTGTGTGTTATCAATATTATTTACAAAAGTATTAATATTAATAAGTTCAGTACTTAAAGTATTAGCATCTTTCTTGATACCAAACAATCCTTGTGTAGTAGTAGGAAAATCTATATTAACATATGCTCTATTGCTGTAGGCCATTAAACCGGATTTATTTTCTTGAGACACACCTATTGTATCAAAAATATATGATCTATCAACTTTCTTTGTGGTAACACCAGAAGCAGAATTAGAAAGAACATAACCAAATGATCCGTCTACATTTATTCCTAGAGAATTCATTGTTAACGGAGATGTTTGCCATTTACCATCTGAATAAGTAATAATAGATTTTGGATCAGAAGTTAATTGTAAAGTAGTCCATTTTTCAGTAGATTGCATAACAGGAACCATACCTTCTCTTGTAAGAACTGCTGTATTATCATTTTGGAAATTAGTAGGATAAACATCTGTATCTAATTGTGGAGCAGCAGCTTCAGAAACATATTCAGGTTTTCCATCATTAATTCTAAGAACATAATTTCCATTTGCAGTAGGCATACTAAATGTATCAAATGCATTACCATCAAAGAATAGACTTCCTGACGATAAATCTTTACGTGCTATCTTTCCTCCCTTATGATAAACAAATCGTTCACTCATTCTTTACTTTGTAAAGAAAAAACACAACGTGTTTTTACTATAAGTAAAAATAAATGTGAAACGTTTTTACAGTCGTGCTTTTTTAAGTTCAAAATGATAAAATAATCTTTTATCAGCATTATTAATTTCCTGCCTAGCTTGTGCATATTGTTCTCCTCTTGGAAGAGGATGATTAGTAATTTTTGTTAATCTATATCCTATAGGTTTACGAGTAGTATCAATATCTCGAACTCTAAATATATCTTTACTATAATTTGGGATTAAAGTTTTCTTTTGATTTCTCTGTAGATTTTTATTTATAGCAATACGAACATTATCTCCTTTATGAAATTGTGGATTTGTATCTTTATCTGACATTTTTGGAGGATTAGTTTTTTCCTTATAAGAATCTTCTTTATTCCAAACAGTACTTGGAGTTAATTTTTCTCTTCTCAGTGGAGTTCCTCTTTTCCCAGATTTTTCCTTCGTTACTTTATTCAAAGCAGAGTGTTTATTGTTATTGTAATTATCAATAATATTCTGATAATGATCTATCCAATTTTTACTATTTATAAAATATGGAGCTAAATCTTCTTTAAAAGTTCTTATAAATCTCTCAACTGGAGCAACACCAAATTTTCCTTGTGGATTATAAACACTCACTCCAAATTCCTCTGCAAGCCAATCTTGTGTTGTTTCACTTACAACAGCTGATTCTTCATCACAAGAAATAAAATTTGGAATTCCCATTCTTCCTTTCTGAAAAACTTTTCTAAATGTTTTCTTCATTTCATTTAAAGTTTTCGTTTTCATTGGTTCAGCTTGAACATATCGGGAATATAAATCCTCACAAATCATAATATATTTATAGCCATTATTTTCATTTGCATATCCATGAAAGTCAATCAAATCAACAAGCATATATACTCCTTGTGATATACCATTCCATTTTCTGCGTTTTTGCTTTTGTGGCAAAATTCTTGTTGTTCTATCATAATCTTCTATTGAAGGCATTCTTTTAATTCAAAGTAAAAGTAAAAAATATTAAGCTTCTTTTTGAACAACAGAAGGTTTAGCGTGAGCAACAAGATGTAATAGAGCAAGCCAGCCGCAATTGCTAGTTGTGTTATTTTGATATACTTTTGAATTTGCTGTTATATTTCTTACTCTTTTTATTCTATTTATAGCTGCCTGTGTTTTTACATTTCCTAATGAATTAAAGAAATAAATAGTATTATTTTGTGTATAACTACTTGTCCAATGCCCAATAGGTCCTTTATCTGAAGGAACAAAAATAATACAATTTTTCGGTTCATTATTCTTCAAACAAGCTGAGACGTATTCATCAATATTCAATATTTTGCAATCCTCTAGACCTAATTGTTTTGCCATAGATAACATTTTCTTACCAGATAAAGGTTTAGAATCCTTGTTAAGATTTCCATATAAATACAAATCCTTAAAAACCTTCATTTCTGAAGATGTGTCAATTTCGTCATGCGTCACGTTTTCAATTTTGGACTTTAATTTATCCATTTATTTTACTTTGTAAAAATTACAAAAAGACACTTTTCTGAGGGACTTTATTAAACGATCCAATATTAACATGAGAAATATTTAC
>JAGBBT010000008.1 GCA_017938365.1 Treponema sp. | reverse complement strand
TTTAAACATAACTAAATCCATAATTTTGAGAGAAACTGTTGTATCTAGTTCTCCGCGTACATAAGCTTCACTTGTTATTGTTGTTTCAAAAGAGTATGTTACTGCATCGTAGCCTGGAGCTGTTACATCTATTGTAAAAGAAAACTTTTTTGATTCTCCTTCTGCTTTTGTTTGTAATGCTTTTGGCCAGAAGCTGTAAGTGCCTTTGGTGCTATGATATGTATTTATAGGATTTGCCCATGTCATGTCTGCCATTGTAACTTCATTACCATTTGAAGTTAATTTTATTGTTGCTCCAATTAATGGTTCAAATGTTGTACCGTCAAGAATTGTTCCCTGAATAGTAGGGAAGTTGAATACTGGGTTTGATGTTTTTTGAACTGTACAAGATTTTCTTGGTTCGCTATGGAATGGTCTTTTTGTTGTACTTACAACTCTAATTCCTTCAATACCAATTGCATCAATATCAGCTTTTACTTGAGGATCTTCCATTACATCTCTTGCATGAAGAACACCTCTTCCAGAAACTACATACTTTGGCTGAATCCTATTTAAAACATAACTTATTGTATCTAAACGACAATTTTCACAGTCGCAAGTAAGCCATAGGGCATTTATTTCTTTTACTTGATTATAAAGCTTATTTATTCTGTAAGAAACTACTTCTTCCATTAAGTTATGTACATCCATTTTTAACTCCAAAAAATAATAGACTGTGTGAATCAAATAATCACACAGTCTATTATAAAGCTAAAATCTTATTCAAGCAATAAAATTTAATTGCCACCCTTACGAGTGTATGCTGCAAGTCCGCCTGCAAGAATTATATCTGCACTGCGTTTTGCGATTGTGTTAACACCTTCTACTTCAAAAGAACCATTTTTTCCTGTAACTGTAATTTGGAATGGTTTTTCTTCTTTTAATGAAGTTGTGATGTTTTTTATTTCTATTACATCATCTTGGCTGATTTTATCGTAATCTTCTGGATTTGCAAATGTAATTGGGATTATTCCGTAATTAATAAGATTTGCTTTATGAATGCGAGCAAAACTTTTTGTTATTACAGCTCTTACTCCAAGATACATAGGTCCAAGTGCTGCATGTTCTCGACTTGATCCTTGACCAAAGTTTTCTCCACCGATTACAAAACATCCTGCAAAGCCTGTTTTTTCTGCTCTGTTGTAGAAATCTGCATCCAATCGTTCATATGTGAATTTTGAAATTTCTGGAATATTTGATCTGAATGGAAGAACTTTTGTTCCTGCAGGCATAATATCATCAGTAGATACATTGTCTCCAGCTTTTAATAGTACAGGGAAACTTAGGGTATCACTAAAGTCTTTACATGGAGGACAAGGTTTAATATTTGGACCACGGAGAATTTCTACTTGACTTGCTTTTTCTTCTGAAAGTGGATGAATTAACATTCCTGAATCTGTTGCTTTTGATAGTATAACAGATTTTTTTAGTCTTTTATCTTTTCCTTCTAAGAGACTTAGTCTAAGACCTTTTTTATATGCTGGATCTTTGTAGTCTAGGGTAGTTGGGTCTGTAAATACACCTGTGATTGCAGAAGCTGCTGCTGTTTCTGGACTTACAAGATAAACATTTGCATCGGCTGTTCCCGAACGACCTTTAAAGTTTCTGTTAAAAGTTCTTAATGATACACCATTTGAATTTGGGGCAAATCCCATTCCAATACAAGGACCACAAGCACTTTCAAGGATTCTAAATCCTGCTTCAATTAAATCGCCTAAGATACCTGCTTTTTCTGCCATCATTAAGGTTGCACGACTTCCTGGGGCAATTCCTGCTTCTACACCTGGAGCTATGTGTTTTCCTTTTACAATTGCAGCTACGCTTTCTAAATCGTCTAAAGAAGAATTTGTACAAGAACCTATAACAACTTGAGTAATTGGTTGACCTGCAAGATTTTCTATATTTGTAACAGCATCTGGCGAATGAGGCTGTGCTGCCATTGGTTTTAATGAATCTAAGTTGATTTTAATTAATTTATCATAAATACAACCTTCGTCTGCTTTTTGTTCTGTCCAATCAGAACCTCGGCCCATAGACTCCAAAAAGCGTTTTGTTGAAGCATCTGATGGGAATATTGAACATGTTGCTCCAAGTTCTGCACCCATATTTGTAACTGTTGCTCTTTGTGGAACTGTTAGGCTTTCTACACCTTCTCCAAAGTATTCATAAATAGCACCAACACCACCTTTTACAGTTTCTTGTCTTAATACTTCAAGAATAATATCTTTTGCACTTACACCTTTTTTTAGTTTTCCTGTAAGTTCAACACCAAAAATTTTTGGCATTGGAGTATGGAATGCTCCACCTCCCATTGCAACTGCAACATCTAATCCTCCTGCTCCAATTGCAATCATACCTATACCACCACCTGTTGGTGTATGACTATCTGAACCTAAAAGTGTTTTTCCTGGTTTTCCAAATCTTTCTAAATGAACTTGATGACAAATACCGTTTCCTGCACGGCTAAAATATAAACCGTATTTTTCTGCAACAGATTGTAAATATCTGTGGTCATCCATGTTTTTATAGTCTGTTTGAAGTGTGTTATGGTCAATGTATGAAACACTAACTTCAGTTTTTACGCGTGGGATTCCAATGGTTTCGAATTGAAGATAAGCCATTGTTCCTGTAGCATCTTGTGTTAATGTTTGATCAATACGAATCGCAATATCTTTACCGCGTTCTATAGGTGAACCTTTTTCAAATTTTGTTTCTGGACAAGCTTCTGGAACTATATGAGCTTGAAGAAGTTTTTCGGCAAGTGTAAGAGCCATTTCTTTATACCTCAAATAAATAGAATTAAAACAATAAAAGTATATATATTAATAGTCTTATTTTCAAGATAAGTAAAGATTTAAATTATTTTTTAAGTTTATGAAGGCATTTTATCATGTAAATATCTTACATCTTCTTCTTTTATTGAAGTATATTTACAAATGGCACAAGATTTTGTTGTTTCATCGTTTTCAAAAATATTTTCTACAACAAATGTCAAATAAACTGTTCTTTCTTTTATTGGGCTGTTAAGAATTGGAAAACCTAATTTTATTGCATATTCTAGGCCAATTTCTAACAAAAGATTTTCTTTTTTTTCTGCAAAAACAATTTTTTCGTGGTCGATATAAATTATTGCTGGGGGAGTTTTTCTTCCTTCAATAGCCGTTTCTTCATTTAGTATTTCTTGTGATAAATACTTGCTAACATTTATCAAATGTAAACCATTTCCTATTGAATTACCTATTGAACGAGATGTCATTACGGCTTTTTCTAAATATTTTTTAGCTTTTATCTGATATTCTTCTTTTATGTCACTCCATTTGGGCTGAACAAATAATTTAAATTCAGTTATAAAACCGCATTTTATATTTAGTTCACCTGTTTTTTTCCCTGATTCGTAAAATAAAGTGGCAGAAAAATTTCCACTTTCTTTTTCTGGTTCTTCCTCGATTTTTTTTATTTTCTCTGGAATTACAAGTGCTAAGCCAGATTTTATGCTTTTCATTTTTGTTATAAAGAAAAGTCCTAATTTATTGAAGTAGAATTGAACTCTTACTTCTTTGCCATCAAAGTTTTTTACCGCTTCAGGTGGGTTTTTTAATAAAATAATTCCCTGACTTAAAACCGTTAATTGTTCTCCATGAAGTGCGACAGGAAAAACTCCCCATGAAATATTTTTTATATTTTTCTTTGGTTCGGTTTGCTCTGTATTGTTCTTAAAATTTGTTCCATTATCTGAAGATTGAATTTCTGTTACTGTAACTGGAACATTTCCGTCTATAAGATATTGCAGTACTAATTGACGTTCAATGCCTGTTAATTCTGAATTACTCATAGTCTCTCCTATAAAATTATATTCCCATTTTTAATATTTTTAATTGATTAATTTTCCATACAGATTCTGTTTGTATTAGAGAAATCATAACATCTAGAAAACCTTTGTCAAAGATAAAACGAACAGGAAGTTCGCAATATTGATTTAATTGAAAAGGTTCTCCATAAAAAAAAGAATCAAAAAGTGTAGGAATTTTTTTTGTTGTATTTGTTGTATTTGTTGTATTTGTTGTATTTGTTGTATTTGTTGTATTTGTTGTATTTGTTGTATTTGTTGTATTTGTTGTATTTGTTGTATTTGTTTCCGCTTGTTCCTCGGTGGGGTATGGAAATTTTGTATTAAAAGTTGTCTCCCAATTTTCTTTTAAATCGTTTATAAAAAGATAAAGTTCATATTTGCTTGAAGATTCCATGTATGAATCTGCATTCTCTTGAGATTTTATTGCATTACAGAAGTTATCAAGAATATTTCTTTGTTCTTTTGTTAAATTGCTTAAATCTAATGAACCAAATCCTTCTATGTAAGGATAAATAGGTTTTGCTGTTTGACCGTATTTGCTATTTAATACAACTATTGGTGTTAACGGAATATTATTATTTATCGTATCTAATTTACTAATGTTTGCTGTTAATCTATCTTTTTCTATTTCTTTTGTCCAATCTACTGAATTAAATCTTTCGTCAATTTTATATTTTAATGTGTTTTTATAATGTAGATTGGATTCAATTTTGTTTTTATTTGAGCATGATATTAATAAAACTGTAATAAGAAATAAAAAAAATGTATTTATTGTGAATATTTTTTTGTTCATATATTTGTTATTTTAGAATAACACGAATTTTAAGTTAATGTATAGAAAAAAACTAGGAAAGATTTGTATTTATATTTTTCTTTCCTAGTTTTATTTTTTCTATTTTTTTGATGAATGATAAACTGGATCTTTTATATTGCTTTTTGGTCCAATTTTATCAAATCCACAGAATGGAACTAAAACTTCTGGAATTGATATTGAACCGTCTTCGTTTTGGTAATTTTCCATTATTGCAAGCATCGCTCTTCCTACTGCAATGGCTGTACCATTTAACATATGAACATATTTGTTTTTTCCATCTTCATCATGGTACTTTACATTTAGTCTACGAGCTTGGAAATCTGTACAGTTTGATGTAGATGTTACTTCTCCGTAATCTCCATCAGGGCTTGCTTCTGTTGCTCTACTTGGCATCCAAGCCTCTATATCCCATTTTCTGTATGCAGGTGCTCCTAAATCTCCTGTACAAGTATCTACAACATGGAATGGGATTCCTAAGCCTGTAAAAATTTCTTCTTCAATTTGTCGAAGTTTTTCATGAATTTCGTCACTTTGCTCTGGTAAACAGTATACGAACATTTCTACTTTATCAAATTGATGAACTCTATAAAGTCCTTTTGAGAACTGACCTGCTGCACCAGCTTCCCTTCTAAAACAATGACTTAAACCACTATAAAAAAGAGGAAGCGAAGATTTTTCTAGGATTTCTCCAGAATGGTATCCACCCAGTGTGATTTCTGCTGTTGCAACTAAACAAGTTCCTTCTTCTTCTATTGCATAAACATTTGATTCGTTTCCTCGTGGATTAAAGCCGATTCCTTTTAATACTTCTTCTCTAGCAACATCAGGAGTTATAAATGTTGTAAATCCGTGTTTACGAAGTATATTTAAAGCATACATAATTAGTGCCTGTTCTAAAAAAACAGTTTCATTTTTAAGATAATAAAACTTAGAACCAGAAACTTTTGTTGCTCTTTCAAAATCGATTAAATCCAATTCTTCGCCAAGTTCTACATGACTTTTTGGTTTGAAAGTAAATTTTCTAGGGATCCCAACTTTTTTTACTTCTAAATTTTCTGTATCCAATTTTCCGATTGGTGTATCAGGATGTGCCATATTCGGAATTTGTCTTGCTGCTTCTTCAAGCTTTTCTTCTGTTTCTGAAAGAATTTTTTCTGCTTCTGCTATTTGGTCTTTTAATGTTTTTCCTTCTTCTATGTATTTTTGACGAGTTTCTGGATCTAATTTTTGTTTCATGTTTGCGGCATTTTCATTTCTTTTTTGTTGTAATGCCTGAAGTTGTGTAGTTAAAGTTGTTCTTTCGTCATAAAGTTTAACAACAATGTCAGCATCTGCTGTCATGTTTCTGTTTACTATGTTTTGTTTTACTGCATCTAAATTGTCTTTTATAAATTTATAATCAAGCATATGTTCCTCGTTTTTGATTTTATTCTTTTATTTATTTTATTTCAATTCGTAAGTTGCATTTACATTTACTGTAATAGAACTTTTTCCTCCAGAAATTGGAGTTGAAATATTTGCAGCTTTGTCTAATGCTGTTGCTGTTTCCATAAGAGCTAATTTTGGGTAAGAATTGTTTCTATATTCTTCTATCGTGAGTACTTTTCCTAATTCAGCTCCACTTGTTCCTGCTATTAATGCTGCAGCTTCTTGTGCTTGCTGAACTGCTAATATTCTGGCTTGTTTTATTGCTAATTCTGCATCTAAAACTCCAAATGTTAGTGAAGAAAGTCTATTAGCTCCAGCTTTTATTGCCTCATCAATTACTTTACTTGCCAATGCTTTGTCTTTTAAGAATACTTTTATTTCATTAGAAACTTTATAGTCTCCATATATTATTCTTGTATTGATTGTTGAAGTATCTTGTCTTATAGAATAATTCTGTGTTGAAATAGATTCTTTATCAACGCCTAATGCTAATATTGCCTCGTTTACAGCGTTCATTTTTGTTGCATTATTAGTTGCTGCAGTTGTTGCATCTCTTGCTGTTGTGATAACCGATAGAATTATTGTTGCTGTTTCAGCCTCAACAACAACGGTTCCTGAGCCACTTACACTTACGGTTCTTTTATTGTGTTGTACTTGTCTTACAGTACATGATGTAAACAGAACTGTTAATAAAATTAATAAAGAAACTGATTTTGTTGTTTTCATAATATACTCCTATTTATCTGATATTTATATAAAACCTTTTGAGAAAGATTTTTCTTTTATTTGCTTTTTCCCAGTAAGAACTTGATGGGTATTTTTTTATGAGTTCATCATAGGTATTAAGTGCTTCTTTTATATTTTTTTTAGGTGAATCTGCTTCTAATATTTGTGCTTTTACATAAAGGGCTTCGTCAATTTTTTTGCTTTCTGTTTCTAGGTATTTTTCTATTTGCAGTAAAGCTTTTTCGTAGTCTTTTGCCTGAAAAGATTTTTTTGCTTCTTCTAATAAATTGCCAATGAATATATCTTCAATTTGTTGTTGAATTGTTTGAGATTCTTGAGTCTTGTTATCATTATTTCTAGGAATTGAATAATTTTCTTTTTCTTCTGTATCTTGAATAATTGTTTTTACATTTTCATCTTCTTTTGAAATTGATGAAACTACAGATACAACTTCTTCCTTTTGAGGTTTTGCTTTTATAGGAGTATTTTCTGTTGTCTGTGAGGGATTTTCTTTTGTATTGTTTTTTATTGTTTGTTCACTTTGTTTTTTTTCTTCAGTTTGTTCTTCTGTAACTCTTCTTTCAGGTTTTGGAGGTACGATTTCTGCATAAGAGGGAGCTACTGATTTTGTTCCTGGTGTTGCTGATTCATCTTGTACTATAACTTCTAAATAATCGTCTATATATCGTGAGGTTAGGGCGTCATTTTTATAAAAGTGTAAAACTGTCTTTCCTGCTTTACGAGAGCGTAGTGTAAAAGATGTGTTTTCTGTACCTAATTTTCTTCCAAAATAACTGAATAAAGGTGTTTTTTCTGTTTCTCCTATATATACCCAACCTGATCCTGGATAATTTACTTCTATGTACTGATTGTTTTTTACAGTCATTGAACGAGATGGGGTTGTTGGTGTAGATATTATCTGTTGTTCTTCTGTTTCTTTTTCGTTTTGTTGTAATTTTTGCTCTTCTTGTTCTTCAGTATTAGAGTTTGTTTGAAGGGGTTGTTGAGTTTCTTGTTCGATTTCGGTTTCTTTATTTGTTGTTATCTCTTTACTTTCTGTTTGGTCTGCTATATTTTCTTGTTCAGTAAGTGTATTTTTTTCAATTATTTCTTTTTCTTCTTTACCGATATGGATTTGTTTATCGTTTTGTTTTGATGAAGTTTGTTTATTTGTATTTTCTGAATCCTTTTGAGTTATTGTGATTGATTGTGGTTCTGATTCTTCTAAAATAACTTTGTCGTTTACTTGTAATTCTGGAATTTTATTTGTCGAAATTGAAGTTTTTTCATTTTCGACAAATATTTCTGTTAAGATTTCATCTTCTGGTATTTTTTCAAAAATAGGTGTATCTTCTTGTTCATTTGTTTTTGAATCTGATTCTGTTTGAGGTTGTTCTATTGTCTGTTCGGTTTGTTCGGTCGATTGTGAGTTTTTTTCTTGTTCTATAGTATTTTCTTGAGGAGCTATATTTTTTGTTGAGGAACATGAAAATAAAAATAATGAAGAAATTAATATTAATAAAAAAAAATTTCTTTTCATTAAGGTGCAACTCCTATTAATTCTTTTATGATTTTATCATTTGAATTTTCTATTTGTTTTAAGTTCTCCTGATTTGGCACTGTAAGCCATTCTTCTACTTCTTCTTTTGTCCATTTATTTTTTGTTATTCGAGACGGATAATAATCTTTTTCTACATTTGGTAGGTTTGGAATCATGATTTCACTGTCTAAAATAATATTTTCTTGTTTATTTACTAGTTTACTTTGTTTTGGAGAACTTTGTATGTATATAATTATCATTGCAATTAAAAAGAATGCTAATAATATCCCCAAAACAAAACTTAATAGAGTTTTTTCATGAATAAAGGTTCTGAATTTTATTTTTATATCGTCAAAATCCATTTTTATTCCTTGAACTCTTCTTTTTGCTCAGAATTATTTTTTGATTCTTTTTCTTCTATAGCTTTTCGGGCTGCTTTTGCTTCATCTCTCGCTTTTTTTGCAGCTGCAGCACGAATTTCTAATTCAGGATCTGTTATTGTTCCGTCTGGATTATGAATTCTTTTTGCTGGACGAGGAGGAATGTAAACGTTTTGTTCTGGTTCAACATCTTCTTCAATAAATTCTTCAACTTCGTCATATTCTGAATATGATTCAATATCTCTATCAAGCCTCATTGTTAATATTTTACTAACACCTGATTCTTGCATTGTTACTCCCAGCATTGTTTTAGCACCCATAACTGTTTTTTTATTGTGGGTAATTACAATATATTGCGATAACTTTGCAAATGAACGCAATGCTTGTACAAAACTAGTTACATTTTTATCATCGAGGGCTGCATCAATTTCATCTAATAAACAGAATGGGGAAGGTCTAACCTGATATGTAGCAAATAAGAGTGCTACTGCTGTCATTGTTTTTTCTCCACCGGAAAGAAGCGCAATGTTCTCCAGTTTCTTTCCTGGTGGTTGAGCGAAAATATCAATACCTGTTGTTAGTACATTTTGTGGATCTACAAGGCGAAGTTCTCCACGACCTCCATTAAATAGTCTTCTGAACATATTATGAAAGTTCTTTTTAATTTTATTATATGTGTCTAAGAACATTTCTGTAGATTTTGATTTAATTTCTTCAGAAACTCTGATTAAGTTTTCTAATGATTTATTTGTATCATCAAAACTTGCTTGTAATTTTTCGTAACGTTCTTTTTGCTCTTCAAATTCTTCTGGAGCCATAAGGTTTACAGAACCAAGATTTTTCAAATCTTCCTTTGCTTCTGTTAATTTTTCTCGTAGAACAGCAGAATGTGTTGTAATCTTGTACATTCGCTCTTCAAATTCCATAAGGTCTCTGGAATGTGTATCAATAAAGTTTTGCTTTATATTTCTAATATCATTGTCGCTAGTTACAAGGTTAAGTGTTAGTCTTTCGTATTTTTCTTGACAATGAGATTGTTCTTCTTGTTTTTTCTTTAGTTTAGTTTCTGTTCCACTTACTGAAGAATTACATTTAGAAATTTCATCATTTATATTTCCTAATTCTTCAGCACATTTTGATCCTCTGTGTTCAATAGATGATAATTCGCTTTGAATGTCTATTATCTGGTCATTTAAATCTTCTAATCTTCTTTGTTCTTCATAAAGTTCTTCATCATATTGTTTTATATTTGTTTGTTCTGATGCTAAATTTCGCTTTAATAAGTCAACTTTACTTTTTGCCACAGAAATTTGACCATTCATAGCAGCTTCAGTGACTCTTAATTGATTTAGAGTTTCTTTGTAATCATCTATTTTTTTTATGAGATCAATATTTTGACTTTTGTAGTCTTTTATTTGATTTTGGATTGTATCAATTTTAGATTGATTTTCAGAAATTTTATTATCAATAGTTCGTTTTTTTGTAATAATTCCTTCAGGAGATAAAAAGTCTTCAATAAAACTTGGCATTGTTGAAGAATAGTTTTTAAATAACTCTTGAATTGAATCGACTGTATTTGAAACTTCTTCAAAGGCTTTTATTGCATCCTTTATTAAAGAGATATTTTCCTCTTCTGAATGTCCTTTTATCGATGAATAATCTGAAAATATATTTTTGCGTCCTGTAGCAAATATTTTTAATTTAGCAATTGAATTTTCTAATTCTTCTTTTGCTTTTGTATTTGCTGATGTTGAAAATCCTGATTCCTTTAATTTTGCATCAAGCTCTTTTACGATATCTTCTGTTATCGAACCTAATTGTTTTTGGTATTCTATTCTTTCGTTATTTAATTTTTCTATTTCTGTAGAACATTCAGCTGCTAGTCTGTCATTTTCTGTAATTTGGCTTGATGCTGTTGCTATGTTCTCTTGGAATGAATCTATATTTGTTTTTATATCATTAAGTTGTTTTGTCTTTGTATGTAAATCAGCTTCTTCTTCATCAATTTCTTCTGTTAATGTGTCGATTCTTTCTTGAACAGCACTTTTCTTTACTTCCAAAGTTCCAATTTTTTCTCTTAATTTCCCAGATTGAAGATTAAGTTGTTGTGCCATTTCTAATTTTGATGTTTTTTCAGTTTGAATTTTTACTAATTCAATCTGAAGTTCGTTCATTTTTATTTGAAGATCTTTTATTTTATCGTTATTTTCTGTTAAGGTTTCTAGTATTGCAGATATTTCTTTTTGAATAATATCTCTTTTTTCTTCTATTTCTTTTTTTTCTGCTTCTTGTCTAGCTTTGTCTTGTGTAAAGTTTTTTAATTTTAATAGTTGAATATCTAATTCATAATTAAAAATATCTTCTTTTAATTTGCGATATTTTATTGTTTTTTCACTTTGAGTTTTAAGAGTTTCGTAGTTTCTTTTGTTTTCTACAAGGGCGACTTCAATTTGTGCTAAATTTTGACGTGTTCGTTCTAATTCTCTTTCAGCTTCTGCACATTCTGCTTTTGATCTACTGATACCAGCTGCTTCTTCGAACAAATAACGTCTATCTTCTGGTTTACTAGAAAGAATTTGGTCGATTTTACCTTGTTCCATAACAGAGTAGGCTGCTTTTCCAACACCTGTATCCATAAAAAGTCGGCGAATTTCTGTTGGTCCAACTTGTCTGTTATTTATATAATATTCATTTTCTCCAGAGCGATATAAGCGTCTTTTTATCGCAATTTCGCTGTCTTCCATTGGGAGTAGGCCGTTTTCGTTTGAAATTGTCAAAGTTACTTCGGCAATATTTAATGGAGGTCTTGTTTCTGTTCCATTGAATATAACGGATTCCATCGTGTCTGCTCGAAGATTTTTTGCTCTGTTTTCTGCTAGTACCCATTTAACAGCATCTACAACATTACTTTTTCCACATCCATTGGGACCTAATAATGCTGTTATTCCATCTGCAAATTCAACATGGGTTCGATCAGCAAAAGATTTAAAGCCAAATATATCTAGACTTTTTAGAAACACGAAAAGACCTCTTTTTTTTGTATGAATATCTTTTAATTATAACCGAAACAGAGTGTATGTTTCAATCAGAGTTTTGTAAAAGAAAGTTGATAAATTTTATTAATTAAAATCATCTGTCATTATTTTTTCAGGAGCTATTAAACTTCCTTTGTATAAAACTTTTGGATAAACTGTTAAACCTAGTTTTTTTTCGAGAGAAGCATATTTATGTAATTCGTATTCATCTCCAATTACAATGTTTATTCCTGTTTTTCCTGCTCTTGCAGTTCTTCCTGCTCTATGAACAAAAAAATCTTCGTTAGATGGCATATCCATCTGAATAACATGTGTTATATCCTGAATATCAAGTCCCCTACTAGTCAAGTCACTTGTTATTAAGATAGGGCATTTACCATTTCTGAATTTATCGATAGTTGATTTTCTGTCTGTTTTGTTTATTTTTGCATGTAAACCTGCACATTCTATATTTTTATATTTTAATTTTGAGAGAATGTTTTCGACTTGATCTAACTTGCTTGTAAATATAAGCGTTTTTTTTGGTTTTTCTGATATAAGTATTTTTCTTAATGTTTCTATTTTGTTTCTTTGTTCTGAAAAAACAGCTATGTGCTTTATTCTTTTTCTTAAGACATCTTCTGGAGGTAAAAATATTGTTTCTATATTATTTTCTATTGTTCCGTCTGATTTTATTTTTGTGTCTGACAGTAATTTTTGTGTTGATTTTGTAATTGTTGCACTACATGCAATTAATTGTATATCTTTTTTAGGTGCGTTAAGCAAATTTAATGTATAATCCCGTAGTTCTGGCGAAATTAATCTATCGACTTCGTCCAGAACTATTGCATTAATATATTCTAATTTTAATTTTTTTAGATGAAATAATTCGAGGATTCTTGCTGGTGTACCAACAACAATAGCAGGTTTTTCTTTTAAGTTTTCTATTTGTCTTTTAATTGGTGCTCCACCAACAATTAATGTAGATTTTACTTGTGTAATCAATTGAACTTGCGTTTTTATTTGACTTGCTAATTCTATCGTTGGTGCTATGACTAAAAGTTTTATTGCTTTTGTAGGGTTTGCATCATTTTCAATTTTTGTGATTAGTGGCAATAAATATGCAAATGTCTTTCCTGTTCCTGTTTCACTTTGGAATAGCAGAGATTTTCCAATCGCAATTGTAGGTATAACTTGAGATTGAACAGCTGTTGGTGTTGTTATATTGTTTAATAGTAATTTTTCTATAAGCTTTTCTGAAATATTAAGAGCTGAGAATGATGTGTCCTTTTCCATAAATCTTACTATAGCATAGAAAAAATAATCTTGCTATAATCATATTTATGAAAGTTGGAATTGATACTTTCGGCTGCAATCATGGTAAATCTGGAATTGGTTCATATTTAGATTCTCTAACAGAGAATTTGCATAATGATGAAGAATTTGAATTTGAACTTTTTGGTGCCGAAATAGATAGATATACTTTTGGTGCTAACAATGGATTTAAGTATGCAGCTGTAGCATTACCTGATAGTCGCAAAATAAAAAGAATTTGGCATTATACTTGTGTAAATTTTTTTGCAAAAAAAAGAAAGTATGATGTTGTTTTGTATCCTGCTGGTGCTCACTATATACCATTGTTTTGCAATGTTCCTGGAGTTGCTGTTGTAAATGATGTTGTTTCAGAAGTGTATGCATCAGAAATTATTTCTAGTAAAGCCTTAAGATTATTGGTCGGCTTAAAAAATGCCTCTAGAATAATTGTTGCAAGTCAATTCATAAGAAAAGATTTAGAAAAATTAGGTATTAATGGGGATAAAATTATTGTAATTCATAATGGGATTGATCATTCTGAATTTTATCCTAGGCAAATGCTCTCCCAAAATATTATTGATATTAAACCTTTTGCCATTCAACGACCATATTTTATTTATCCGTCTAGATTATCAAATGCTACAAAAAAACATGTTGAATTAATAAAAGCTTTTTCTAAATTTAAAGAAAAAACAGGATTACCACATCGTCTTGTTCTTGCAGGAAGTGATGGTGATTATTCTAGTTTTGTAAGGGATGCCGTTTTAAAATCTTCTTGTTCTTCTGATATATTTATTACGGGATTTTTTCCACATGAAAATTTTCCAATGTTATACTCTGGTAGTGAAGGTTGTATTTTTCCGTCTATAAATGAAGGAGTCGGTCTTCCTGTTTTGGAAGCAATGGCGACTGGTATTCCTGTTGCTTGTTCTAATTCCGGTGCTTTAAGTGAAATTGCTGGTAATAATGCAATTTATTTTGATAGTGATAATATTGATCAGATGGCAGAATCTATTGAAAAAATAGCTTGTGATAACGAACTTAGAAAGAAACTTATTTCTGGTGGAATTGAATGGACAAAACGATTTAGTTGGGAAAAAACTGCAAGGAAAACTATTGATGTATTAAATGATGTTGTTAATCAAAAATAAAAAAAAAGGCTTAAAACTGAAAGTTTTAAGCCTTTTTTTTTACTCAACCGCTACGCCATGATGTTTCTTTTGAAATCTTTTAAGCATAGCAACACCGTTACGTTGTCCGTTGTATACATATCCTCCATCCCAATATTCGAGGGCTGCAAATAGTGCATTTCCACCGTCATGGTCATCAGATTTTTTTGTTCTAAATGAAACATAATTTGCAAGTTCTTCAAAGTTAGAATTATGTAAACATTCTATACGCTTCTTGTTAAATTCGTTCCATTTTTCTAAATCTTTAAAACCTTCACCTTCATCTTTTACTATTAAATGTGCATGAGATGGGCTAAAAGAATACCATACTTTTACTTTTTTATTGATATCGCATCCATTACCATGTTTTACAGCATTTTTAATAACTTCTGAAATCTGCTGCTCCAAAAGGTTAATTTCTTTTATTTCAAGAGGAGCCGATTGAACTATTAAAAGTGTAAAATATCTAATTTGTCGGAAATCCGAAGGAAATTCCTTGTATAACATGTTAGTTGTATCAAACAACGGATCATTATCATCTGAACGTAATTCTTTGTATTGTTCCATAATTATCTCCTATCATATTAATTAATGAAAATATCGTAATAAAATAAACTCTGAACTTTTAATTAGAGTACTTATTATTCATTAATCATTAAAAGTGCTTCTTCTATACTGTTTGCAATAGGGAAGTATCCCATAAGTTTTGTAAGTTCAATAACTTTTTTTACCGAACCATGAATATTTGAAATTGCCAATTTTAAATTCATTTTCTTTATTGTTGAGCAAATATAGATGAGTGCACCAATTCCTGAAGAATCAATATAGTCAACTTGTTCTAGGTTTATAATAAAACTCTTTACATTTTTTTCTAACATCTTCATAACTAGTTCTTTTAGTTTATAAGAATTGTAAAGATCCATTTCACCGTTAACATCAATGATATAAACATCTCCATTTTTACGAATTTTAAGTTCCATCACAAACTCCTTGTACTTATTGTATTTTTACTACGAGAAGCGTTTGGTCATCGTGCAAAGCTTCGTTGCCAATAAACTTCTTTATATCTTTTTTTATCAAATCAGATATTTCTTTACCTGATAATTTGTTATTTGTTTTTATGATACTAGTAAGTCTTTCTACAGAGTATTGCTTTCCGTCTGCATTTAAGGCTTCTACCATACCATCTGTAAATGTTATTATAATATCTCCTTGGCTTGCTGTAAACTCAATATCTTTATAACTTGCAGTTTTTTCTACTCCAATTGGATCACAGGTTATTGATTTTCGTTCTACAGTATCTTTTGCTACTGAATATAAATAAACAGGTGTTGTTCCTGCTGTAGATAATTGAACTTTTTTTGTAGCAGGATTAAAATTTATTAATGCAGCTGAAGCAAAGTGCTCAAAATTGATTTCTCCACAAATACCTCTATTTGTCCAACTTAATATTGTACCAGCCGATTGTGTAGTATTTACAACAAGTCTAATCATAGCTCTAATCATAGACATTACAAGGAATGAATTTGTTCCTTTTCCTGCAACATCCATAAGTATGAATGAAAGACGATCAGACCGTGCCTGTATTATATCATATACATCAGAACATACACCTTCTGTGTTTTCTGATATGGCACCTAAAGAAATGCCTTTTATTATTGGTAATTTTTTTGGCAAAAGTAATTTTTGCATACTAGTAGCAATATCACTTTCTTTTGTTAATTCTTGTTTCTCTTTAAATTCTTGAAAGTTTATAGTTGTTTTTAATGCACTTTCTGCAAAACCAATTAAAGTCTGCACCCAATCATTTTCTTTTTGTGTGAAACCATCTTTGTTTGGTTGTTTAGATAACGCTATAAGTCCAATAACACTTCCTTTGTCTTTTAAGCGAATTGGTACAAATATAAAACTTCCTAACTTTAAGAAATCTTCTGGACCATTTTCAAATATGCGTTCGTCTTCTTTTGGGTTGTTTATTAATTCAGGTTTTCCAGAACTTGCAACTTCTCCAAATATATTGTCGCGTAAAGGAAATTGTGCAAATTTAAAACTTGTAGAAACTCTTAAAGGTTTATGAGGCATATCAGATGCTAATTCGTAAGGAGGCGGAAAATCTCCTATAAAAGATTTTACTGCAATGACATCATCAAAATCATCTACCATAAGCAATGCCCCTCCATCAGCAGAGGAAACATTTATACAAGCTTTGTTTATTTCGTTTAAGAGATTTTGTAAACCTTCTTTTTTACCAAATCCTTCAGAAGCGATTGCAATAAACTCTTTACCTTGTTCTATAAGATTGATTTCGTCTGGCTTTACTTCTTCAATTATTGTTTCTACTTTTTTAAGTGGTTGTTCTTCTGTAAGAACTTGTCTTTTAACTTCTTCTTTTGGCTTTCCAAAGGCAAGCATTACTACATACGGAATTAATACAACACCTGCAATCAATAGCATTAAAACAAAATACGTAATTCCAGGATTTAATGCAGTATAAATACAAGCTAAGAATAAGATAAATATTGACAATAGCAATATTGTACTTACTTTTGCTGTTTTTCGTCTTTTTACTATGATGAGAAATGCGAATAATACAATGGAAACAATCGCTGTACAGAAAAGAGGAATATATGCAATTGCATCTAAGTTGAACAAAATTTTTCTCCGTTTAATAAATAAATTTTTCTATTTTAAAATAATACCATTGAAGTATTGTACCGTCAAGATTTTGAAATTTCTTTTATAGATTATCTTCAATTTTTCTTTTGAGGATTAGCTTTTTTATTTTATTTTTTATTTTTTTTATCCATGAATTACCAAATTTTAATGTAAAAGAATCAGCTATATCATCAAGAGTGTAGGTTGAACCAAATTTTTGTTTGATTTCATCCCAATATTTTATAATATAAACATACATATCACTTTTTGTTCTACCTACAAAGTATTTCATAATATGATGCTTGTTTATTACATGTAATACAGGTATATATACAGTTTTAAACCAAGATAGAATAGCTTTGTCTAATTCTATTTCTTCTGTCTTGTTCATATTTATATAATACTTATGTGTAAGAATGTGATTATATATTACATCGTATTGACCAGGAACTGAAAAATCTAAACTCCAATAGTCAGTAATATCTCCAAAGCAAGTTTCACTATAAAAAGTTCTCTTTTCATAATTAATGACCTGCTTTGTCATTTTTTTTAGACTGTCGCTAGGTTTTAATTTTATTTCAGATTGTAAACTTACGACTTCAGCATCAATAAATTCTATTTCTTTTGCCTTTGCAACTGAAACTCTGTGATTTCCGTCTCTAACAAAATAAACTCCACCTAATTCGTATAATGAAATTGGTGGTAAATTTATGTCCTTTATGTGTGCCATGTCGATATGTTCCCAACGAGCTTTTAAATGCATTTTTTTTGGGAAGAATTTATTGTCAAAATCTTGATATCTGGATTCACTTCCAACAATTAACTTTACAGGAACTGTTTGCATTCCTTTGTAAGTTTCTTCCTTTGGTTTTAATAACTTTTTTATATCTGAAAAAGAAATTAAAGTTGCTTCGTCAGGATTTAAAAAGTGTTGTATTTCATTAAATAATGCTTTGTTGTGAGCTTTTGAAAAATCTTCATCTGTTTGGCTTGAAAGTAGTGTTTCTGTCATTTTTCCCTCTCTTCTGTATTGAGTATATAATGACTAAATGCATTAATTACTGTTGTTTCATGAGTTTTTGTAACCCGTTTTGTATTCATATCGTATAGATGTATGTGCCCATGAATAAAATATGTTGGTTTAAAGTGTTTTATAAACCAGTTAAAACATTCAAATCCTTGGTGACAAGGGTCTTCTTTGTCATGTATATGTCTTGGAGATGCATGAGATAAAAAAATATCTAAAAATTTTCCATATCTTATTTTGTTGTAAAATAGTTTTGGTATTATTTTTAAAATGTTTAAATACATTTGAAATTCTGTGTATTGATTTAACCCTTTATTGTATCTTTTGCATCCAGAAACACCTGCAATCAATATAGGGCGTTTTTTATTTGTTTTGGAATCAGTAACTAAAAGGTGTTTATCACGAATACATTTGAATCCAATATATGTAGCTCCAAAAGAGCCTTTCATATCATATTCAGAATGGGTTTCCACTATTTGAGGATGTGCTCCTTTGTGATAGGGTTTTGTTTTGTGATAGTATCCATATTCTGTTAAATTGTGATTTCCAAAAATAAAATATGTAGGTTTGTTTAATGTCGAAACAACAAAATCTATGTATTCAGACGGTAAGTCGCCTGCACAAAGTACTCCATCACAATCAGAAAATCTTTCTTTTGCTAGGTTACTGTATACTAACGTATCTATTTGGTCTGATATACATAGTAATTTCATTTAGTTTTTTAAATTCCTGCTTTTGCAAGTATTTGCTGTAGTTTATCTTTTCCAATTAATTCTATAGGTCTGTTTTCTGCAAATCCAGAAGCAGAACTAGTAAAACCTGAACTTGCACAAATAATAGCTTTTGTACAATTTTGTGATTTACTTTGATCTAAGAATTGTCTGATAGAAGCATCTTCTATTGGATCAGTATCTCTACTGAATGCAAGTAAAAATAATTGCTTACGTACATTCATCCAATCGTCTGATTTTTGTTCAGTACATATCATTGTACAACCCCATTTTTTTGAATCAATTTTTTGGGCAGACATACTGAATCCAGCTAAAGCAACTTTTTTACATATTTCGATAAATTCATCTTGTGAACATGTTAAAAATTCTTTTAAACTGTCGTTAGATTGTAAATCTTTGTATTCTGTTAATTTTGCAGAAACATCTCTAAAAGAGTGGTTGTGTTGATAAATTATTTGCCATTGCTCAATAGCTTTGTCTATATCACGATTTCTTTCATAACATGCTGCTAAGAAATATCTTGCATATAAAGTTTCTGCTGAACTTTCATCTTTTGATGCTTTTACCGCTCTGTCAAATTCAGCAAGTGCATTATCAGTAGAATTTGCCATCATGTAGCAAGAACCTCTTTCTAATAATGAACGCTGTCTAAATTCTGGGTCTCTTAAAGATTTTTCGAAGGCATTAACCGCACCTGGATAATCCTTGTTTTCCTTTAGGATTTTTCCAAGATAGTAATAAGAAGAATATGTTTCTGGACTTAGTTTTATTGCTAGGTCTATTTCTTTTTTTGCTTCTGCGTATTGCTTTGATCTAAATAATAACAATCCCATTGCAGCATGAGCTTTAACATGGCGATTATTATATTTTATAGCTTTCTGGTAGAAACCAAGGGCTAATTCTCCACGGCTTTTTTGTTCGTAGATTTTTCCACAGTTAAAATAATGTTCTGCATTTGTTGGTTCCAATTTTGTCAGAAGTAAAAATTCCTTTAATGCATCTTCTGATTGATTAAATTTTATATATAACTGAGAAAGTTGTTTCCTAAAATCTACTTCTGGAATCTGTTTATCAAAAATTGCATTTTGACTAACGAGTTTGTATTCCATTAATGCTAATTCATTTTTTTTGTCGGCTAGATATGCTCTTCCTAAATAATAGTGTGCAAGATAGTTTCTAGAATCTTTTGCGATTATAGCTTTTGCGATTTTTTGTGCTGCACTATATTTTCCTTGCTTTATGAGTCTAACCATTGAGTCTAACTTTTTTGGTTGTAGAAATGATTTTATTACAAAGCCTGCAAGAAAACAGACTCCGACACCAAGAACTGCGATTACAAGAAGCTGTACCGGATTGTCCATTATACTATCCCCCAAATAAAATTATTCAATTGTAAGAGTAGTCTTTTTGTGGCAATATGTCAAATATATAGGAAGAATTAAATAGTTAAAATGTATATTTATTTTCCGATATTAATTTTAGGACTTATGAACGTGAAAAAGATTTTTTTATTTTTTGTATTAACTGTTGTTTTATTGAATAATGTTTTAGCTCAAATTAAAAAGCCTGCATTAAAATTTAAGGAAGAAGCAGAAACAACTATTATTGTGTCTAATGAAGATTATAATAGTGGGTATGAATTATTTCTATTAAATAAACCTAAAGAAGCTATTCCTTTTTTTGAAAAATGTATTGATGTAGAAAATATTGATCCTAATGTGTATATATATTTGGGTGTTGCTTATTATCAAATAGGTGATTTTACGCGTTCCTTGGCAATCTGTGTAAAAGGTCTTGCAAAAGATAATACCAATCATAAAGTGTTGGCTTATAATGCCGGAAATTCTGCTTATGCACTTGGAAATTATGCCCGTGCAGATGCATGCTATGCTATAGCAATAAAAGATTTTCCAGATTTCACAGCACCTTATTTAAACAGAGCTAATGCACAGTTAAAACAAGATCATCTACAAGATGCAAAAGAAAATTATATAAAATATTTAGAATTAGAACCTAATGATCCTCAGCGAGAAAATATTGAAAAATTAATAGCACTTTTAAGTCAAGAAATAGAGCGAAGAGCAAAAGAAAAACCTGAATTAATAAACCTTGATGAAATGAATGTTCAGAATAGTAGCATAGTTGTAGAAAATAACGAAGAAAAGGTAAATTACGATTTACCTGAAGAAAAACTTTTGACAGATGATGTAACAGAAGAATTAGTGAAATTTGATATAGCTGTAGCTCCTGAACTTCCAAAAACTGAAGAAAAAGAAATTATTGAAAAAGAAGAAAATACAACAGAAAAATCTGTAGGAGAATATATTGCCATTGCAGTTCCGCCTATGCCAGAAAAAAGCGTAGAGGAAACTGTTGCAGAAAAAATTACGAGAGATGATGTTCCTGTTTATATTTCTACATCTGTGGATTCTGAAAAAACTGAAGTAAACGATGATTTTCTTCAAACAGAAATTATTGCTGACGAAGATTTACCTTCTACACAATATGCACTTCCTGCAGGCAAAGTAGCAATTTCTGTATCAACTCCAGGTTTTTCTCCTAATTCTCCTGATTTTAAAAAACAAAAACAAATTATTAATGTTAGTGCTTCAAATAAGTCAAATATAAGTAATTATAAATTTGAAATATTAGATGAATATGGTAACACTGTAAAAACAGTTATAGGAAAGAAAATTCCTAAGGAATTTGAGTGGGACGGTAAATCTGATTCTGGAAAAATTGAAGATGGAAAATATACAGCAAAACTTTCTGTTGATTATGGAAATGGAAATTTTGTTAATTCTGAAGAAATCTCATTTAACTGTTTTAGTTCAAAACCAAAATTATCTGTAGATTCTGAACCTGATGATTTTAGTCCTGATGGTGATGGAATAAATGATAAATTAAAAATAAAAGTAGCTTCTGAAAGTGATGCAGGAATTGAAGAGTGGAAATTTGAAGTAAAAAGTCAGGGAAAGACTATTTATACTTTAGAAGGTAAAGGAAATCCAAAGGATTTTGAGTGGGACGGAAAAGATAAAAATGGCATTCCTGTTAATTCTGGGACAGATATTTCTTATTCACTTTCAGTTACTGATAAATATGGTCAAGTTTCGTCAAATTCTAATACTGTTCATGTTGAACGCTCTGCTCCAGAACCTGTAGTTGCAAAGAAAGTTGAAGTAAAAATGAATGAAGATGGAACTGTTGATATAAATATTCCTACTTTATCATTTAAAATTAATAGTTCTGAATTGACAGATACAAAACAGAATAATGATACTTTAAAAAAAGTATATGAAATCTTAAGCGATAAACTTTATGAAGATTTTAAGGTTTTGATAATTGGTTATGTAAATCCTGATGGAGATGATTGGACTGAAGAAGAAAAAGTTTTAGCATTAAATCGTGCAAAATCAGTTGAACAAAAATTAATAAAGTTAGGAATAAACTCTTCTAGATTTAACTCTCTTGCTGGAAGTGGAAAAACCTCTAATAAAGAGTTTAATCGTAGAGTTGAATTTAAATTAACAAAATAATTATTCTGTTCTTCTTACTCTTGCAAAAAGTTGTTCTTTTGTCAGTGTTGTCCAAATAGGTCTTCCGTGAGGACAATGTGGATCCTGTAGAGTTAGAGCTTCTTTTGCAAGATCTGATGCTGTTTTTCTGTCGAGAATATATCCATCTTTTACCGCTGCCTTACAAGCTGTCATTGCTGCTACAGAATATATAATATCCTTTGGATCTTCTAATTTTTCTAAAATAGCATTTCTTAAATCTTGTTCTGTGCCTTTCCAGCGTGTTGGAACTGTGGTAAATTCCCATTTTCCTGATTTTATTTGTTTTCCGATAAAACCTGCTTTAGATAGATTTTGAATAATATTTGATAAGTAAATATCTTCTTCTTCTGAATTTGTTTCTATTACATAAGGAACTAACAAATCTTGTTTTTCTATGTCAGAAGACAAAATTTTATCAAATAAAATTCGTTCGTGGGCAGCATGTTGGTCTATGAAATAGATAGTGTCATGAATTTGGGCAATTAAAAAACAGTTTAGAGCTGTGCCTAAGAATACAAATCCATTATCATCAATAAAATCAATTTTAGGTTCAGATATTTTTATGTTTTCATTAAAATCAAAATTATACGGTTTGTCAAAAAGAGCTTGTGAAGCTAAGTTTTGTTTTGAATTATGGTTGTTTTGAAAAATATCATTTTTGGGAGATTTTTCGTAATTAAAAAATCTTTCTCTTGTATCAGAAATGTTTGTTGAAGGTTTTGAACTTTGTTCAAATCGTTGTTCTTTTTGTATTGAACTAAAATCTAAATCATTGAATACATCTTCAAAATCATTTTTTTCGTACTCGTTTGACTGTTTAATTCCGTATGATTTAAAGAAATTTCTTGTTGTTGTACTTACGCCATGATGAAGAGATGAACTATCTTTAAATCTAACTTCTTTTTTTGCAGGATGAATATTAAAATCTACTAAAGCTGGATTTATTTGCACAAAAAGAGCTGCAAAAGGATGGGTTCCATTTGGGAAAAATCCCTGACATCCGTATTCAATTGCTTGTATTAACGAATATTCCTGAACTCGTCTTCCGTTTACATAGATATAAATATGTTTTCTGTCATTTCTGTAAACAGAAGGTTCTCCTATTAAGAGTGTAAAGTTCCAATCTTCTGCTTGATTTTTTAATTCTGAAAATAGTGATGGACTTTCTTTTAACTGTAATGCACTTGTAAATCGTTCTGCAAGAGTAGTGTTTTGAGGTAAATCTAATTTTATTTCATTATCAACTGTTAATCTAAAAGATATATCTGTTCTCGGAAGTGATTTTTCTATAAATACCTCTTTACACATTAGTGTTTCGCTTCCTGGGCGTTTTAAGAAAATTCTTCTTGCAGGAAAATTTTCAAACAAACCTTCACTTTGAACAATGGTACCTTTTCCATTTTGAATAGGTGGAATTTCTGTAATTAAGTGATCATCTGTTAAAGAAGCTTTCATTCTATATGTGTTACTTGATATAGTTAGCCGACTCACTGCTGCTATGGATGCTAATGCTTCACCTCTGAATCCTAAGGTTGATAGATTCATTAAATCTGAGGCTTCGACAATTTTACTAGTTGCGTGAGGACGGGCACAAGCTATGAGATCTTCTTTTGACATGCCAATTCCATTATCTGAAATTCTTATGCTGTCAATTCCTCCACCATTAATTTCAACTTCGATATAGTCAGCACCTGAATCTACTGCATTATCCATTAGTTCTCTGACTATTGCAGCTGGTCTGTCGATAACTTCTCCTGCTGCAATTTTTCTAGCTACATCTGGTGATAATGTTTTTACGGGGCGACGGATAATTTTGTTATCCATTTTGGCGTAATCCTTCTGTAGGTGCTCCAGAACTTCCTGTTTCTAAATCTGTTGCTGTGAATAAATCCAATTCTGGCATTATTTTTTTCTCAGTAGAAGGTTGATTCATTAGTATCTGTATTTTGCCTTCTATTTTGTCTAAATCTTTTTCTAGGGTATGAGCAAGTTTAATGCCTTCTTCGAAATCTTTTAATGCGTCTTCAAGAGATATGTCTGTTCTTTTTATATCATTTGTGATTTGTTCAAGCCGTGATAAATTTTGTTCAAAATTACTCATTTGTAGTTTCTCCTTTTTCTATAACTGTTGCCTTAATAAAACCTTCTGCCGGTATAATATTAAGTGTTGTTTCTGTATTTACATCTTTGTAAGATTTAATAATTTTTCCATTTTGATCGGTGACCATTGAATATCCTCTTTTTAGGATTGTTTTAGGACTTGCACCTTCCAAAATATGGACTTGTTCTCTAAGAAGTTGTCTCGTATCTTTTATTTTTTGTTTTATATTCTCTATAAGATTTTCTTTTGCGTTTTCTAATCGTGATAAAAGAGGTTGTTCAATTGATCTAAATTTTATTTCTAAATTATCTGGGTTGAAGCTCTTTATTATTAAACGCATGTTTTTTATTTTTGTTGAAATTGTATTATATAATTCCTGATAAAAATAATTTATGTCTGTTTTTATGTCTGAAAGTTGTGGAACTGCAATTTCTGCTGCTGCGGAAGGTGTTGGTGCTCTTAGGTCTGCGGCATAATCTGATAATGCCCAATCGATTTCGTGGCCAACAGCTGAAATAATAGGTATTTTTGATTCAGCAACAGCTCTAACAACACATTCATCGCTAAAAGGTAGTAAATCTTCTAATGATCCTCCTCCACGACCTATAATCAAAGTGTCACACATATTAAACTCATTTGCAGTTTTTATTTGCTTAGCTATAGTGAGACCTGCACCTTCTCCTTGAACAAGAGCTGGTAGTATTATGACATTTACATTTGGATTCCTTCGTTTTGTTATTTGTAAAATATCTCTTAAAGCTGCACCTGTTGGACTTGTTACAATACCGATTGTCTTAGGAAATATAGGAATTTTTATTTTATTAGCTGAATCGAATAAACCTTGAGCTGCTAACAATTGTTTACGCTCCTCAAGGATTTGAAGAATATTACCAGTACCTGCAACTTCCATTTTTGTTATGATAATCTGGTAATTTCCTCTTGGGGCATAAACAGAAATTGAACCTTGACAACGAACTTTCATTCCGTCTTTTGGAACAAATGTTAGAGCTGTTGCACGACCTCTAAACATTACCGCACTAATTTGCGAAGATTCATCTTTTAATGTAAAATACAAGTGTCCTGAAGAGTTAGGTCTGTAATTTGAAATTTCTCCTTCTAGTGTAATGCCTGTAAAGGTTGATTCTAAAAGTTCTTTTAGAATTGAGGTGAGATTTGTTACTGTAAAAACTGTATCTGAAGGAAAAAGATTTTGTGTCATAATTTATTATGATTTTATACAATCAGTTTATCTTGTTCAATTGCGGAGCCGATAATAAAACAATGAAAAATATAGTTATTCTTTTTGCTGGAAAAAAAATAGGACATGGTTTTGAAAAGGTTTTTGATTCAAAATCTGCTTTTGAGCGTTGTATTGAATGGGCTAAGTCTGTAAAAAATAGTCTCGGAATTGTTGTTCTTTGTAATGGTGAAAATAAACCTCTTATAGATTCCTTGGTAGATAAAGATATAAAAGTAATTGTAAAAGAAAATTGGACAAACTTATTGCTTTCTTCTACTGTAGCAGAGGTATGTTTGGCAGAAAAAGCTGATTACATTCTTTATAGTTGGGCTGATTGTCCATTTATAAATTCTGAATTAACAGAAGAAATTATTGAAAATCATACTAAATATTTAGCAGAATATACATTTGCTGATGGATTTCCTTATGGTGTAGTTCCTGAAGCAATTAATGTTGGTACATTAAATATAATTTCTGGATTAGCAAAAGATACTCAAAAACATGTTGGTGATAAAGCTGTAGAAAGGGATTGTTTTTTCTCTATTATGAGTGGCGAAATTAATTCTTTTGAGATTGAAACTGTAATAGCTGATAAAGATTATAGAATGTTAAGATACGAATTTGAGTGTTCTTCAAAGAAGGGAATAATAAGTTGTAGTAGGTTATATGAACTTGCATTGAATAATCAAATAAATTTAGCAAACGGTAATTCTTATGATGTTTATAAATTATTTGATTTAGCAGAAAAATCTTCCCTTGTTATGCAAACTGTACCTACTTTCTATAATATACAAATTACTGATAAATATAATACAAATTCTATTTATAATCCTTATCCTATAGTTTGTAAGGATAAAACTTATGGTGATATGGAAATTGAAAGATTTAGAACTTTACTTCAGCAAATAGTAGATTATTCTGAATCGGCAGTAATTTCATTGTCTTGTTTTGGAGAGCCTACTTGCAACAAATATTTTTATGAATTTATTCAAGAAATATTAAAATATCCTGAATTATCTGTGCTAATAGAAACTGATGGTATTTCTTTATCGGAGGAATGGGTTTCAAAAATAGAAAAGTCTGGTCAAAATAGAATTTATTGGATTGTTTTATTAGATTCTGTAAATAAAGAAATGTATTCCAAAATAAATGGTATTGATGAAGAATGTTATACTAAGGCAGTAAATTCTATACAAATGTTAGAAAAATATTTTCCAAGTAATGTTTATCCGCAGTTTACTAGAACTCTTGAAAATGAATCTCAATTAGAGGAATTTTATAGATTTTGGAGTAACAAAGATAGCCCATCTAAAGGTGAGTTAATAATACAAAAATATGATAGTTTTTGTGGAAGATTACCAGCTTTAAAATCGGCTGATTTATCACCTTTGGAACGAAATCCTTGTTGGCATCTAAGAAGAGATATGGTTATTTTAAGTGATGGCTCTGTTCCTATATGTAAAGATAGAATTGACTTGATTGTAGGAAATGTTTTTAATGAGAATATAGAAACTGTATGGTCAAAATTTAGAAATTATTTAGAAGAGCATATAAACATAAATCATTGTGCTGAATGTAAGGTTTGCGATGAATACTATACCTTCAATTTTTAATCAACGACAAGTAAATCGAACTATTCTAGGTGGAAAGGAACCTATGCCGTTTGTAAAAATGAATGTGTCTGTAGTTCTTTTAAACGGAAATGGTAGTCAATTGAGAATTCCTATGATTGAAAACCTTGTAAAATGTGGATTCGAATCAATAATTTCTATAGAAAATAATAAGGAAAATTACAACATTATAGACTTTTCTCAGAAATTTCCCTTTGTAAAGTTTATTGTTCCGTTAGAAAAGGTAACTGACGGAGAATTGATTAATATCGGTATAAGTGAATCGAAATCTGATTATGTTTTAGTAATTCGTGATACGATTTCTTTAGATTTAGAAATACTTACGGGGCGTATTGCAGAAAAACTTGAAGAATTAGATATATTTTGTATTGTTCCTAGATTAAAGTCTCATACTATTCCAGCTTTTCCCGTTTCTTTTTCTCCAATTGTAGAAAAATCGGTGTTTAATGTTGTTTCAACCTCTAGTGTTTCTGATGGACAACCTACATTGTACCCATTTGATAAAATTGGTTTCTACAATAAAAAAAAGTTTATTCAGTTAGGTGGTTTTGATTATACAATTACAACTCCCTATTGGCAAAATCTTGATTTGGCATTTAGAGCCTGGTTGTGGGGAGAAAGAATTTGCTTATCAACAATATTTACATTAACTTATACAGATGAATTGCCTCGTGATGATTTGTCAATAAATAAATCTTACAATAGATTTTATATGAAGAATTTATTACCAAGGTTTAATGAAGATCATGGGTTTATACCTAAAACTTCTTTTTTTGTATATTTACTTCGTTCTAACTACGGAATTTTTGAATCTATTTCTCAATTTTCTATGGCTAGAGAGTGGGTCTTTAAAAATAAATACCGTTTTAAATATGATGCAAAATATTTAATTGAAAACTGGGGAAATTTATAATGGTTTTAGTTGGAGTTCAATGTCGACTTTCATCATCTCGTTTACCAAGAAAAGCATTGTTACCGTTAGGGGAGTCAACTGTTCTTGATTGGACTCTTTCTGCAATGAAAAAAGTTAATGCAGATGAATTTTATGTTGCAACAGATGAAGATAGTTTTGCAGAATTAGAACCTATTGCAAAAAGAAATGGATATAAAATTTTTGTTGGTTCATTGGAAGATGTACTTCAGCGATATTGTTCTTTAATTGAATTAACAAAAGCCGATATTGTCGTTAGAGCTACGGCTGATAATCCTTTTTTGATTTACGAATCTGCTCAAAAATTATTAGATATATACACAGAAGAAATAAAAAATAATTGTGATTATATTACTTATACAGGTTTACCACATGGATGTGGAGTTGAGATTTTTAGTGGAAAAGCATTGCTTAAAGCTAAAGAATTAACAAATGATCCTTATGATCATGAACATGTTGGACCTTCATTATATAATCATAAAGATATTTTCAATTGTATTTATATTCCTGCTCCTAAAGAGTGGAATTATCCTAATTTAAGAACTACAATTGACACTGAATATGATTACAAAAGAGCTGTTTCTGTAGTAGAATCTCTCAATAGAAAGAAGGATAAACCTTTAACTGGAAAACAAATTATAGAGGCCTTTACAAATATGGTAAAAGAAAAAAAAATCTTGTGTGTTCCTTGTGTGAGAAAAGGTAAGGGAACGGGACATTTAAGAAGATGTCTTTCTATTTCTGTTTCATTAGGAGCTGATATCTATATTCCTGATAATGCAGGTTTAGAAGAACTTGATGAACTTATTACCGAAGCAAAAGAAAACGGATTTGATACATCAAACATTGTAAAAGATTTTCCAGAAAAAGATAAATACTCAATTATAGTAACCGATGCATTTACTTTGGATCGGGAATTTGCAATAAAGTTATCATCAATAGCCCCTGTAATCGCTATTGATGAAGGTTCTTTAAATACTGATTTGTGCGATTATTTGTTAGATATTATTCCTTCGTATGGACTTCAGAGACCAGCTAATATTGCAGATCCGTCTTATGTTACTCTTCCAAAAAATAAAAGAACGACACCACCATTAAAGAATAAATCTGATATAAAAGAAATTTTAATTACTGTAGGAGGGGAAGATCCTGCGGATTTAGTTGTGCCTGCAACCATAGCTTATGCTTCTTTAGGATTTAAAATTTCTGCTATAGTTCAAAATGTAGAAGCTTCGATAAATCGTTTGCCAGAAGAATTAAAAAATAAAGTTACATTTTTTAAACCTATTCATAATTTGAGAGAGGAACTTTATAAATATGATTTAGTTGTTACCCATTATGGATTTACAGCTTTTGAATCTTTGGCAGCAGGGTGCGGTGTGGTTTTATTAGGAACAACACCTTTGCATGTTCAATTGGCAAAATCTTATGGATTTTTTTGTATACCATCATCTGAAATCTCTTCTACAACAGCAGAAAATTCTCTTTCAGAAATAAATAATTTGTATCCTGAAAGTCCTTTTTCAAAAAATAATAGTCAAAGAAATGATTTATCTTTATTTGTAAAGAAATTGTCAACTGGAAGTAGATTAAATTGTCCTATTTGTAGAAATCATGCTCCTTATGAAGATCTTATTGTTGCTAGAACGTCAAAAAGGACCTTCCGTCGTTGTCATAATTGTGGTCTTTTGTATATGGCATGGAGCTGCTTGACTGAAGATACTGAATATGATGAAAAATATTTTTTTGAAAATTATAAAAAACAATATGGAAAAACATATCTTGATGATTTTTCAAATATAAAATCTCAGTGCATAAGACGTACTTCTATAATTGATTATATTTACAGAAATTCTAATAAAGTTGTAACTCCAACTGTTTTGGATATAGGTTGTGCTTATGGAGCATATTTAGATGCTGCAAATGAAGCTGGATGGCAAGTTTTTGGTACTGATATATCATCAGAAGCTGTTGCCTATGTACAAGATAGTTTGCATTACCCAGCCACATGTTCTAAGTTTCCAGAGTTTGATTCTGTTGTAGAATTTGGAGTTTCTGAATTTGATGCTGTTACAATGTGGTATGTTATAGAACATTTTCAGGATTTAAATATAGTACTGAAAAAAGTATCTAAATTATTAAAAAAAGGAGGTGTATTTGCTTTTTCTACACCTTCAGCTTCTGGTGTAACAGGAAGGTTTAATCCTCAGAAATTCTATCAAACTAGTCCTGCAGATCATTATTCTTTGTTAGAACCAACAAAAGTTTCAACAATGTTAAAAAAATATGGATTCAGGGTAGAAAAAATTGTTTCTACTGGTCATCATCCAGAACGTTTCCCGAATGTTATAAAAGAAAAAATAAAACCAAACAGTATAAGGTATGCTCTTTACGCAGCTTCTAGTCGTTTTTTTGGATTAGGAGATACTTTTGAAGTTTACTGCAGAAAAGAATACGATCTTTAATTAGTGAGAAAAATATGAAACAGAAGATTATGATTTTAGGTGCTGGATTGATGCAAAGTCCTGCAATAAAATCTGCTCAAAATTTAGGATATGAAGTAGTTGTTGTGGATGGTAATCCTAATGCCCCTTGTATAGAATTAGCAGATTCCTTTGAACATATAGATTTAAAAGATAAAGATTCACTTGTAAAACTTGCTGATAAAATTAATTCATCTTCTAACATGTTGGCAGCTGTTTTTACAGCAGGAACTGATTTTTCTGCAAATGTTGCATTTGTTTCTGAACATTGTGGTTTATTTGGACATTCTTACAAATCTTGTATTAATGCAAGTAATAAGGTGCGCATGAGAGAATGTTTTAAGAAATTTAATGTTCCTAGTCCTAGTTTTGAAGAAATTGATTCCGAAAAATTAAAAGATTTATTAGCTAATAAAAATAAAATAAAGTATCCAAAAGTTATAAAGCCTGTAGACAATATGGGTGGAAGAGGCTGTCGTTTAGTTAGAAATTCTGAAGAGTTAGAAAATGCAGTTCTTCTAGCAATACAAAATTCTCGTACTTCAAAAGCAATTTTTGAAGATTATATGGAAGGTCCTGAATTTTCTATTGATTCTGTAGTTTATAACGGAACTCTTACAATTACAGGTTTTGCAGATAGACATATATATTATCCTCCATACTTTATAGAAACAGGACATACAATGCCCACTGCTATTGATGAAAAAATAAAAAATGAATTAATTGCAACATTTGCATTGGGTATAAAGTCTCTTGGTTTAACCTGTGGTGTAGCAAAGGCTGATATTAAATATACAAAGAATGGACCTATGATTGGAGAAATTGCAGCTAGACTTTCTGGTGGGTATATGAGTGGATGGACATATCCTTATTCTTCTGATTGCAATTTAACTGAACAAGCTTTGTTAATTTCATTAGGAAAGGAGCCTGATTTTTTAATAAAAAAT
Source organism: Treponema sp. (assembly GCA_017938365.1). Lineage (GTDB taxonomy): Bacteria > Spirochaetota > Spirochaetia > Treponematales > Treponemataceae > Treponema_D. The sequence continues at coordinate 6,341 of JAGBBT010000008.1, read as the reverse complement.
AGAGTTCCTATTGAATGGACTCCTCATGATTCTGTACAAGGATTTGAAAAACCTTTTGAATTATATGAGTTAAAGTCTAAAAAAGTTAGTGCTGAAAGGGCTTGGATTTCTATTCCTGGAAAAATTAAAGCTATAGAAGGTTATGATTCTGTAAAAAAAAGTAATATAGTAAAAGACATTTTACCAAGAACAAAGATTGGCGATAATGTTAACTTTCCAAGAAATAATGTGGAAAAATGTGGAAATGTAATAACAGTGTCTAATGATTATGCTAAAGCTGTTGTAGGGGCGGAAAAAGCAATTTCTAGTATTACAGTCAGACTAGAACCTTTTAATAAAGTTACTGATGATTTTTTAAATGGAAAGGAAGAAAGTGATGAAAAAGGATTTCCACCTTCGGCCTTTGATATTCAGTTAACTTCTGAAGATTTTATTGATATTCCAAGTAATCAACCTGTAGAAAAGTTTATGTCTTGTTCTCTTGAAAAAAAATGTGATTTATTAAAAGATTGGAATCACAATACTTTAAGAACTGTATTACAGCGATTTGATTTGATTTGCCCTAATCATTCAAAATTGGATGGAAAAAAATTTTGGTCAAGTGTGATTAGAGGTTCAATTCAAGGTGCATTATATGTTGCTGATTGCTCTATGGAAAAATAATTTTATGAAGAAAATCTTTTTAATTTTGTCGATTTTATTTATTTCATGTTTTGGGTTTTCTCAAGATCTGAATTTATTGGAATCTTCTGAAAAATTAGGCATGACTGTTTACTGGGATTCACTTTCTGGTTCAGGTATATTGGAAAAAAATGGGCATCAACTTTCTTTTAGAGTAGGTGATAATTTTGTATTACATAATTATTCAAAAATTATACTTACAGAAGCACCTGTTTTTAAAAATGGAAATCTTTTTGTTTCTAATAAATTTATAGATGATGTTGAAGGTTTGTTCAAATTAGAATCTAATCAAGGCGGATATAAAATTGGTGCAATTCTTATTGATCCTGGCCATGGCGGAAAAGATCCTGGTGCTGTTGGAACTTATACTGTTAAAGGAAAAAAAGTAACTATAAACGAAAAAGATGTGAATTTAAAAGTTGGAAAAATGCTTTATTCAAGGCTAAAAAGTGCTTATCCTGATAAGAATATAAGTTTAACACGTTCTACAGATAAATTTTTATCTTTGTCGCAAAGAACTGATATTGCAAATTCTATAAAATTAAAAGACAAGGAAGCTATATTGTATATTTCGATACATGTAAATGCTTCTTTGGACAAAAAAGCATCTGGTTATGAAGTTTGGTATTTATCTCCAGGGTATAGAAGAACTGTTCTTGATAAAAACTCAACTGATGATAAAAATTTATTTCCAATATTAAATTCTATGATGGAAGAAGAATATACTACGGAAAGTATTTTAATTGCGAAATTTATAATGGATGGTATTCAAGCACAAGTAGAAAACTTATCTTCACCGAGAGGAATAAAAGCTGAAGAATGGTTTGTTGTTAGAAATTCTAATATGCCTGCTGTTTTAGTTGAATTAGGATTTGTATCTAACGAAAAAGAAGCTTTGTTACTTTATGATGAATCTTACTTGCAAAAACTTTCATTGGGAATATATAATGGGCTTGCTGCTTTTGTTATGCATTTTGAGCGTTCTAGAGGATTTACGGGATTATAATGAATAAGTTTTTAATGTTATTAAAGTCTGATAAACGAGTATTATTTTCAACACTTTTGGCTATTGTATTTGTAATTTCTTTTGTTTTTTTTATATTTTCATGTTCTAACAGTCGATATGTGTTATATTTTCCTATGTTTGATAGTGAAAAAAATATTGTTGAAATTAGAAGGGTAAAGAAAGATAAGGTAAGAACAAATATTCAAATTTTTGTAGATGAGTTAATTTTAGGTCCTACAATACAACGGGCAATGCCTATTTTTCCGTTAGGAACAAAAGTAAAATCTTGTTTTGAAAGAAATAAGGTTTTATACTTAGATATATCGGAAGAAGCTTTTCATAATTTTTCTGATTATTCGACTATAAATGAAAAAATGAGAATACTGAAAAAAAATATTATGAAAAACTTCAAAAATATAAAAAATATAGAATTATATATTGAGGGAAATCAAGTTTGCGTTGCAAACAAAATATAGACTTTTTAGAAATAAATCGATAAAAAAAACCGTTGACAAAAAAACCTTGTTATAAGATACTTAAATATATATTATACAAGGCTACATCAATCGAGTTTAAGGAGCTTCGAATGAAGAAAACTTTCATTTTATCTGCTGCGGTTATGATGCTTTTTGGTGCATCTGTTTTCGCAAAAGAATCAACACTCATCGATTTCACAATGCTTGATGCTGATATTTCTATTAAAGCACAAGATAGTGACGTTGAAATTCCTCAGAATAGCCGTACAGTTATGGATTACGGTATCGCTGCTGGAGCAACTTTCAATCAAGAACAGAAAGATCTTATGAAAACATCTCTCTATCTTGGAGAATGGGAAGTTGTACTTAACAGTTCAGCACAGTCAGTAGCAGCTTTAGCTCAGTCTACTGTAGTACCAGCACCAGTTCGTGATAGTGCAAAAGTTCCATTTGCTGGAAAAAATGTAATGGGTGTTCGTGTTGTGTTCCCATCATGGAATGCAAATGCAAATGCAAAAATCGTTCCACCTTTCGAAATCCCAGCTTACGAACCACTTTCTACAGCTGATGAAAATGGAAATCGTCAGCCACAGACTGATGAAGAAAAAGCTTCAGGTCGTACATTATTTGAAGCTGATAGCGAAGATTCGGCTGCTTATGGTCTTGTAAAGAATGTTGGTACAATTAAATCAATTGCTGTTACAACAATGGGTATGAATTTCCCACACGGATTGTATGTAATGCTTACAGATACAGACAATGTAACACGTCGTTATTTCATGGGTTACCTCGGATTTGACGGATGGAAAACACTTACATGGAACAATCCTGATTATATTACAGAAGTTCGTACACGTGAAATTCGTGTATATCCAATCTATCCTCGTGGACTTCCATTTGTTAAGTTCGCTGGATTCCAGATTACACGTGATGCTGCTCATATTGGTGATGATTTCATTGGTTATTTCAAAGATGTTAAAATTATCTATGATAAAGCAGAACTTACATCAGAACGTGATATTGCTGACGAAGATCTTTGGGGTATCGTAACTCGTAAAGAAACAGCTCGCCAGAATCTTGAAATGAGTCGTTTTGGTAACAAACAAGTTAATCGTTATCTTGAAAAAGCTAAGATGGCTACAGAAGAACAGTTCACTTCTTCTCTTGATGAAGGTTCTGATTCAAATGCACAGACTAACGGTGGTGCAGCTGCTGATGCAAAATAATTTATAGTTTTTATACTATAAAAAAGTCGTTCAAGTTACTTGGACGACTTTTTTTGTTTTAAATAATATAAAAAAGAAATTTGAAATATTTATCGTTCAATGATAAAGTATTACTATGAGTCAAATAAATATTTCTATTCCGCATAAAAATGAAATAAAAGATATATATGAGTCCTATAATCAAGTTTTAGGCGATATAATGAAAAATATTGAAGATAAGTTAAAAAAAACAATAAAACTTCCTTCAATGCCTACTTATAAATCTAGAATAAAATCTTTTAATAGTTATTATCGTAAAGTTCTTCGTTTAAAAGCAGAGGAAGCAGCTTGCAGAGGTAAATTAGTTTCTTTAACAGATATGATGGGAATTCGTGTAATTTGTGCTTTTTTAGAGGATCTCTCTGTGGTTGAACAACAAGTTAAAGATAATTTTACAGTTCGAGAAGTTGAATATAAAGGATCAGGGGATAATTTTAGAGAGTTTGGATATGAATCTGTACATGTTTTGATTTCTATACCAGATGATTGTATGCCAAAAGATATCTCTATAGATATACCTAAGGATACTGTTTGTGAAATTCAGATAAGAACAATCTTGCAAGATGCATGGGCAGAAGTTGAACATGAATTAATTTATAAAACAGAATTTACACCTTTTGATATGCCATTAAGAAGAAAATTAGCTTCAATAAATGCTAGTTTAAGTTTGGCTGATACAATATTTCAAGAAATTAGAGATTATCAAAAGAAATTGCAAATGGAAACTGCTGCCCGTCGAGAATCTTTTTACGATAAGGTTGATGAATCCACAACTAAATTACTTGGAGGAGAGGTTCCTAAGAAAAAAGATATATCTAGAATTTCTCCTTTTGTTAGAGGAACTATTGACGATTTGTTGTTAGAAGCTATTCATGCTCATAATTCTGGAGATCTTAATCATGCGATTTCGATTTATTCACAAATTTTAGAATCTCAACCAGAGCCTTCTGATCCTGTTTTAGCAGTGATTTATAAACACCGTGGAATGGCTTATTTTGCAAATAGTGATTATGATTTGGCACTTAGTGATTTTGAAAAAAGTGTAAAATATGATGAAAAAGGCTTCAGAGCTTTATACTATATGGGAATTGTTTATAGTGTAAAGGAACTTTATGAAAAATCTATAGAATGTTTTTCAAAGTCACTTGATATAAATGAGTTTCAATCTCATGCAAGATATAGAAGAGCTATAGCTTACTCTAAAGTGGGAGATTACAGTAAAGCTTTAACAGATTTAGCGGCTGCAGAATCATTGGGTCTTAATGATGATGATTGTCAAAATTTAAGAAAACAAGTAATGAAAAAACTTGATATGGCAATGTAAAAAAAAATAAAAAAAAGTGAAAAAATATATATAAATTACTTGACGAAAAAAACGCACTTTGATATAGTATCAAAGTCAGCTCTTGATGAGCTAGCAAATGTCTCCTTCGTCTAGTGGTTAGGACATCGGGTTTTCATCCCGACAACAGCAGTTCAATTCTGCTAGGAGATGTTAAAGCCAACTTCTTATGAAGTTGGCTTTTTTTTTATTGTTTTTAAATTATGTAAAATCTTTGTTAAGTATTTGTTAAATTTAGTATATTTATATTTTTTAATTTTCTTTTTTTCTTATAATTAATTAGTTTTTTTTAGATCATTAAGGATTTTGATTATGTTATTTTTTATTATTTCTGCTATTTTTAATTTTGCGGGTGCTTTAGCTCTGTTGTTGTGGGGAATGGACTTATTAAGTATAGGTATTCAAAAAGGTGCCGGAAATAAACTTCAGTCACTACTAAGTGTTGTATCTGGAAATAGAGTAACTGCTGTTTTAACAGGTCTTTTTGTAACTGGCATTATTCAATCTTCTAGTGCTACGACTGTAATGGTTGTTAGTTTTGTTAATGCTGAAATAATATCTTTAACTCAAGCAATTGGAATTATCTTTGGTGCGAATATAGGAACAACAGTTACAGCTTGGATTGTTTCTCTTTTAGGTTTTTCATTTAAAATTTCTGCTTTTGCAATTCCTTTAATTGGTGCAGGTTTCTTTGTAAAAAGAATAAAAAATAGTCCATTAAAAAACTTTGGTGACATGTTTATGGGCTTTGGTATGTTATTTCTTGGTTTGGACTTATTAGGAGATACATTAACCTTAAACCCTCAATCGGTTTCTTTTATACAAGAATTTTCAAATTTAGGCATATTTGGAATAATTATTGGTGTTTTAATTGGAGTTGTTGCTACAGCATTGATACATTCTTCAAGTGCATTTACAGCTATCGTTTTAACAATGGCTGCAAAAGGAACTTTAACTTGGGAATTATCAGCAGCATTAGTCTTAGGAAGTAATATTGGAACAACAATTGATGCTATATTATCTTCATTAAGTGCAAGTACAAATGCAAAAAGAGCTGCAGCAGTTCATGTTGCATTTAATATTTGTGGTACTTTCCTTGCATTAATATTTTTTGCACCATTGTTGAAGCTTGTTGACTTTATAGTTCCAAATACTCCTAGTGAAAATATTACTAATCACATAGCAATGTTACATACAGTTTTTAATACTTGTGCAACATTATTTTTCTTACCATTTGTAAATCAAATTGCGTATGTTGTTACAAAATTGATAAAAGACCGTAAAAAAGATGAGGATTCTCATTACGTTTTGCCTATTATTATTTCTAAAATGCATGGTTCTGTTGATGTATATGTTATGCAAATAGAACGAGAAGTAGCAAGAATGTCTGCAAAAATTATGGGAATGTTGGACGAAGTATATGATGCATTAGAAAAACATGATGAGAAAAAAATCAATAAAATTGCAGAAGTTGTATATGCTCAAGAAAATTATATTGATGAAATGAATGAAAGTATTTCAGAGTTTTTAATGCAGTGTTTTAAAATGAGTAGTTCAGAAACAAAAATACA
>JAGBBT010000079.1 GCA_017938365.1 Treponema sp. | reverse complement strand
TCGTTTTCTATTATTGATCTAACACCTATAACAGAGCGTTTTAATGTTGCTTTAGATATTACACAACCTTCTGCTGTTAATGAGTTTTCTATAACTGCTCCGTTTATTTTTGATGGAGGAAGGTTTCTCATGTGTGTATAAATTGGTTCCTCAACATCGTATAAATTGAATGCAGGGTTATAACTTGTTAAATCTAATGTTGCTTCATAGAAACTTCTGATGGTTCCAATGTCTTCCCAATATCCATTAAAAATATATGAGTTAACTTTTTTTGTATTAATTGCTTCAGGAATGATTTCTTTTCCAAAGTCTGTGTAGCTGTTATTTAATGCTTCTTCCATTGTTTTTGCATTAAATATATATATACCCATTGATGCTAAATATTCTTTTTCTGCTGGTAGGTTTCCTCTTGCGTTTTCAGGAATCTTCCAATCGTCAATATTTAAATCTGCGGCTGGCTTTTCTTGGAAAGCAGTAATTTTATGTTTTGAATCAATTTTCATTATTCCAAATCCAGAAGCGTCTTTTCTGTTTACTGCTGTTGTTGCTATTGTAATATCAGAACCACTCTCTATATGGCTATCCATAAACTTTTTTAAATCCATTCTGTACAATTGGTCTCCAGAGAGGATTATGTAATGTGTTGGATTTTGTGATTTAAAATGAACCATATTTTTTCTTACGGCATCTGCTGTACCTTCAAACCATCCAGAATGTTCTAGCGTTTGTTCTGCAGCAAGAATTTCTACAAAGCCGTTTGAGAATCTATCAAAATTATATGAGTTTGTTATGTGATGGTGCAAAGAAGCACTGTTAAATTGTGTTAATAAATAAATCTTTTTATATCCTGAATTTATACAATTTGAAATTGGTATATCTACAATTCTGTATTTGCCTCCAAAAGGAACTGCTGGTTTTGAGCGTTCTTTTGTAAGAGGATAAAGTCGAGTACCTTTTCCACCTCCAAGAATAATAGCAATAACTTTAGTTTTTTCTGTTTTGTTAGACATGTGTGTACTCCTTTTTTTTACTTTTTTAGAACTATTTATATTATAAATCGCAATTTAGTAGATTTCAAATAAATTATGCAAATGCATTCTTTAATAAGTTATTAAACTCAACTTCTGGCATTGGTTTTGCATAGAAAAATCCTTGTACAATATCACAACCCATATTCTTTAATAAATCAGATTGTTTTTGGTCTTCAACGCCTTCTGCTACAGTCTGCATATCTAATTCTTTTGCCATGTTAATTACTGAGTGAATAATTATTTTTTCTTTTTCGTTATCACAATTTGAATTTAAGAATTCTCGGTCTAATTTTAATACATTAGCTGGTATATCTTTTAATAAACTTAAGGAAGAAAATCCAGAACCAAAATCATCAACTGAGATTGTAAAACCTGCATTTTTTATTTTGTGCATAGCTTTTAATAATCTGTCTTTGTTGTCCATCATAAGACTTTCTGTAAGTTCAATTTCGATATTTGATGGAGCAATCTGATATTTAGATGCGATATTTGCATATTTTGTTGCTAAATCAGGATTATAAAGCTGCAATCTAGATAAATTACATGAGATTGTTATTGGAACTGGATTTTTTTGACTTTTATTCCAGTTATCTAAGAACTTACAGCAACTTTCAAAAACAAGTATATCTATGTTTTGTATAAAACCATTTTTTTCGAAGAATGGAATAAAATATCCTGGTGTTAATAAACCTCTTGTTTTATGATTCCAACGAACTAAAGCTTCTGCTCCTACAACTTTACCGTCTGACAAACTGAATTTAGGTTGATAGTAAACAATAAATTCATTTTCTTTAAGAGCTCTATCCATATCAAAAATGATTTCTCTTTCGTTTTCTCGATTACTTTGCATGCTTTCTGTAAAAACTGAGAGTCGTTTTGGATTAAAACTTGTTTTTCCTGTTTCTCTGGCTGTATTTGCTTTTTCCATTAATGATTCAATGTCTTCTTTTGGATTGTTAATTTCGCAGATTCCGACACTGAAATCTAATTTGTAATGCTTTGGAAGTAGATTAGAAAGTGCTTCATCTACATTTGTAATATTAAAAACAATATCTTCAAGTGCAGGTAAGAAAGTTGTATGAACAACAATATAAAAATTATCTACGAAATTGTGACAAAGTATGGAACCTTTAGGAATAACTGATTCAATATGGCGTGACAAAGCAATTAAGATAGAGTTTCCAACATCTTGACCAAAGGATTCTATTATGTATCTGTAGGAATTTATGTCTAAACTGATTATCGTATATTCGTTAGGTTTTGCGGTTAATAATATCTTTTTTAAGTCTATTTTTAACTTTCTAGTAGTTGGTAAGCCTGTTAATTCGTCAGTAATTCCAAAGTTTTTTATCTTCTTTTTATTTTGTATATTTCCTATAAGTATACAAAAACAAAAAATGGAAAAAATTATAAATAGGATATAAACCTTGGGATCTGTATACACTTTTACAGCATTAGAATACTGTTCTGCAGATAAATGAAAACAATAAAGAGTAAAGAAAAATCTTAATATATATTTTTTTGCAAATGTAAAAATATTTCCGCATCTCATAGTAGGATTTTTCCTTGCAAATATTAAGTTTACATAAATAAATTGTAAATCTGAATTGTAAAAAAAACAAAATTTAAATAGAAAAAAACATAATATTATAAATAAATACTTGTAAAAAACTAAAATTTTATTTCTAAACCCAAAAAAGCAAATGCCGATAATAAATATATCTTACTAATTAACATGGAGATTTTATGATTAGAGGATGGTATATTGGTTCAAGTGGTATGAATGCTCAGCAAAATAGATTGGATGCAATTTCCAATAATTTAGCTAATGTTGATACTGCTGGATATAAAAAAGATATTACTGTTAGTAAATCTTTTTCTGAATTACTTTTAAGAAGAACTGAAGCTGATGGTGTTTATCAGAATTCTTTTGGTTCTGCGGATGTGGCTCCTATAATAGGCAAACTTGGTTTAGGAGTTGAGACTAATGAGAATTTTACTGATTTTGAGCAAGGTTCATTCAGATCTACAAATTCAAATACAGATTTAGCTTTAAGTGGAAACGGTTTTTTTGCTGTTCAGACTCCTAATGGAGAGCGTTATACAAGAAATGGTAACTTTTTATTGGGAAAAGAAGGTCTTCTTGTTACTAAAGACGGATATCCTTTAATGGGTGAAAATGGATATATTCGTATTGAAGATAGTAATATTACAATCAATGAAGATGGAATGATTTATTCTAAATCTGGTGATTTTATTGATCGTGTAAAGGTTGTTCGCTTTGATAATGAACGTTATTTGAAAAAAATGGGAAATAGTCTTTGGACTTCTAACGATATTTCTGGAGATGCTTATATTGCTGAAGGAAATGAAAGACCAAAAATGATGCAAGGTTACATGGAAACTAGTAATGTAAATGTTGTTAATGAAATGGTCAAAATGATTGAAGTAAATAGAGCTTATGAGGCAAATCAAAAAACAATTCAAAGTGAAGATTCTATGATGTCTACACTTTGGAATAAAGTAGCTTTAGCACGCTAGTAAATTGGGAGGTATAAGATGGTAAGAAGTTTATGGACTGCAGCAACAGGAATGAATGGTCAACAATCAAACTTAGATGCAATTTCAAATAATCTTTCAAATGTAAATACTACTGGTTTTAAACAACAGCGTGTTGAATTTGAAGATTTGCTTTATCAAAATATAAAATTAGCAGGAACTCCTGCAACTGAAGATACAGTAACTCCTGTTGGAATTCAGCAAGGTTCTGGTGTAAAAATTGCTGCTACTCAAAGAATTTTTTCTCAAGGTTCTTTACAGAATACAGGGGTAAATACAGATTTAGCTGTTGTTGGTGATGGTTTTTTTAGAGTTCAGCAATATGACGGAAGTTATGCATATACTCGCGATGGTTCGTTCAAAATTGATATGAATGGTCAATTAGTTAATTCTAATGGATTGCGAGTTGTTCCAGAAGTAATAATGCCAGAAGGTTTTGATGTTAATAGCCTTGCTATTAGTGATGATGGTCGTGTAACTGTAAAAATCTTTGGACAAGATGATCCAATTGATGTAGCTCAAATTGAACTTTTTAGATTTCCAAATAATGCTGGATTAGAGGCTGCTGGTGATAATTTATATAAAGTTACAGAAGCTTCAGGTCAAGCTATTGCTGGTCGTCCAGGATTTGAAGGTTTTGGTGTTACAAAACATAAGTTCGTGGAAATGAGTAATGTTTCTGTTGTTAATGAAATGGTTCAAATGATTGTTGCTCAGCGTGCTTACGAATTTAATTCAAAAGCAATTCAGACAACAGACAGTATGTTATCAACTGCTGTTAATCTTAAAAGATAATTAACCGATAAATAATATAGGTGGTTATTATGAATACGATTGGTGGAATTAGTTCTATTACTAACGGTCAAAGTGCTTTAGAAAGTGCTAAATTTAATTCTGAGAAAGGAAAATTTGAGGAGTTACTTCGTTCTGTAAAAACAGAAAGTTCAAATTTTACCAATCGTAATTTATCATCATCTCAAATTTTACCAGAAGGAAGACTTACAGGAGATTTTTCTACAGGTTTTGCAGGAACTTTTAATTCTGAATCTGACAAAACATCTCTTCCTATTGGTGCTGCTGCAAATCAATCTAATCCAAATGTAAAACAAAAAACTATTGATAGAACTTCAAAACTATATGAAAAATCTTTAGAAATGGAATCATATATTGTAAAAATGATGATTTCGTCAATGCGTAAGACAGTTCTAAAAACTGATGGTGAAGGTTCTTATGCTCAAAAAATGTATGAAGATATGTTATTTGATGAATATACAACATTAATGACAAAGAATGCAGGTTTTGGTCTTGCAGATGAAATGTATCTTCAGCTTTCTAATGGCATTGAGGCTTAATTTAAGGCATGAGTGATGTTTTTTCACGGTTTGAGTTATTAATAGGAAAAAAATCTCTTGAAATTTTAAAAAAATCTCGTGTTATAGTTTTTGGTGTTGGTGGTGTAGGTGGGCATGTTATAGAAGGCCTTGTTCGAAGTGGTCTTGAAAATATTGATATAGTTGATAATGATACAATTAGTCCTTCCAATTTAAATCGTCAAATTATAGCGTTACATTCTACTATTGGTGAAAATAAAGTTGATGTGATGGAAAAAAGAATAAAGGATATAAATCCAAATTGTTCTGTAAAAAAATGGAATTTATTTTTCTTACCAGAAACATCTGAACAAATTGATTTTTCTGTTTATGATTATGTTGTAGATTGCGTTGATACAGTTTCTGCAAAAATCGAAATTATTAAAAAAGCAAAGTTATTAAATATTCCAATTATTTCTTCTATGGGAACAGGAAATAAATTAAACCCTTTAGATTTTGAAATTACAGATATTACTAAAACTTCTGTTTGTCCTTTAGCTAGAGTAATTAGACAGGAATTAAAAAAACTTAATATAAAAAATGTTAAGGTTTTATATTCGAAAGAAAATCCAATTTTACCAAAATATGAATACAAAAGTGAACAGTTGAATAAAAAATCTATACCAGGAAGTTCTGCATTTGTTCCTTCTGTGGCAGGTTTAGTTATTTGTAGCGAAGTTGTAAAAGATTTAATAAAATAGTTTTTTATTTATATATTTAATAATTCTGTAAAATTCTGTAAAATAACATATTATGTTTGCTAGTTTTCCTAAAGATTTTAATGGTGTTCATATACATTTTGTGGGAATAAAGGGAACTGGAATGGTTGCTCTTGTAGAAATATTAACAGCTCAAGGTGCAATTATTTCTGGTAGTGATGTTTCTGAACGATTTTACACTGATGAGATTCTTGAAAAGTTAAATATAAAACCTCTAGAGTTTTCGAAATCTAACATTACTGATGATATTCAGTTAGTTGTGTATTCTAGTGCTTATTCTAAAAGCAGTAATCCAGATTTAATAGAAGCAGAAAATAAAAAGATTCCTATGATGCTTTATTCAGAAGCATTAGGTCTTATTAGTCAAAAATCATTTAGTTGTGGTGTGTGTGGTGTTCACGGAAAAACTTCTACAACTGGTTTAGTTGGTACTTTATTAAAACATTTAGATTTACCAGCACAGGTATTGGCAGGTAGTATAATATCGTCTTTTGACAATAGTTGTACAATGACAAGTCCTTTAATATCTAATGATTTGTCAAATAATAGACAAAAATATTTTGTTGCAGAAACTTGTGAATATCAAAGACATTTTATGGCTTTTTACCCAAAAAAAATAATTCTTACTTCCGTAGAAAGTGATCACCAAGATTATTATCCTACATATGATGATATTTTGTCTGCTTTTGTAGATTATATTTGCAAATTACCTAAAAATGGACAGTTAATTTATTGTGCAGATGATAATGGAGCTGTAGAAGCTGCTAAAAAAGCTTTAGAAAAAAGACCTGATATAATTCTTATTCCTTATGGTCAAAAAGCTAGTGGTGATTATAAAGTTACATTTAAAAGTATAAAAGATGGAAAGCATTATTTTTATATAGATAGTTTGGGTGAGTGTGCAATTGTTGTTCCTGGAAATCATAATATTCTCAATGCAACAGCTGCTATTGCTTTAACAATAGAATTACTTAAAGAAGATAAAAAGAATTTAGAAGATTACACAAATTCCATAAAAAAAGCTCTTTTAAACTTTAAGGGTGGAAAACGTCGTAGTGAAATTTTAGGATTCAGAAAAAATAGCTACGGACAAAACATTATATTTATTGATGATTATGGACATCATCCCACAGCAATAAAAACTACTTTATCAGGTTTTAGAGAATTTTATAAAAATCACATGATTATTGTTGATTTTATGAGTCATACTTATACAAGAACCGAAGCTTTATTAGAAGATTTTGCTTCTTGTTTTGACAGTGCAGATAAAGTGATTATTAATAAAATTTATGGAAGTGCTAGAGAGAATTTTAATAATTCAAAGGTTTCTGGTGAACTTCTTGCAGAAATTACAAAGAAATATCATAAAGATGTTGTATATGCAGCTGAGTTTGAAGATGCTGTCGCTATTGCAAAAAAATATTTGTCCGAAGATAACACAAAAAATTATCCTGAAGGCTATATTTTTGTGACAATGGGAGCAGGTGATAACTGGAAAGTTGGTACAATGTTGTTGGAGAATTTAAAATGAATAGTATGACAGGTTATGGCTATAAGGAAGTTTTGTTAGAAAATGGTCAAATTAGCGTAGAAATAAAATCAGTAAATAGTCGATTTTTAGATTTAAATATTTATCTTCCAAGTTTTTTATCATCTTTAGAAACTGATATTAGACGAATTGTTTCTGAAAAAATAGTTCGTGGAAAAGTTGATATTTCAATTAGAGTAAAAAATCAAAGTTTTAATACAAAAGTTAATGCAGATTCTAATATTGCAAAACTTTATTATGATGCTGCATGTAAAATTGCAGACGAATTAGGTATAAAACGAAAGACGATATCATTAGATTCAATTTTAAATAAAGAAGGTGTTTTTAATATAACTCATGATTATGATGTGAATGATTATTGGAAAAAAATTGAACCTGTATTTAATGATGCTTTTGAGCAATTTAAAAATGACAGAAAGAGAGAAGGTGAAAATTTAAAACTTGATCTACTTGAAAAATTGGATGTTTTAGATAAATGTGCAAACTTTTTTAAAGAGTGGCAACCAACTATGGAAAATAGATTCAAAGAAACTATTACTGCCAAATTTAAGGATTTAGTTGGGGAGCAAGTTGATGAAAACAGAATAATGACAGAAGTAGCCTCAATGCTTGTAAAATATACCATAAACGAAGAAATAATTAGATTAAAAAGTCATTTAGATTCATTAAGGAAAGAAATTAACGAAAATCCAATTCCTGGAAAAAGACTTGATTTTATTTGTCAAGAAATTAATAGAGAAATTAACACAATTGGTTCAAAAAATCAGTTTACAGAAGTTGGAGCAATGGTTATTAATGCTAAAGATTCTTTAGAGAATATTCGTGAACAGAGTAAAAATGTAGAATAGTTTTATTCATAATATAAAAAAGAGGTTTTTATGTCTAAAAAAAATGTAAAAGTTGCCATAAGTGGTAAGTCTGGCTGCGGAAATACTACAGTTAGTTCCCTATTAGCAGAAAAACTTGGTATAAAATTAATAAATTATACTTTTCGTCAATTAGCAGAAGAAAAAGGTTTAACATTAGCTCAAGTAATTGAAAACGCTAAAACCGATGATTCTTATGATAAATATGTTGATACTCACCAAGTTGAATTAGCTGAAAAAGAACCTTGCGTTTTAGGAAGTCGATTGGCAATATGGATGTTAAAAAGTGCTGATTTAAAAGTATATTTATATGCAAGTGACGAAACTAGAGCAAATAGAATTTTTAATAGAGAAGGCGGAAATATAGACGAAATAAAATCCTTTACTTCTATGCGTGATGAAGAAGATAGCCGTCGATATAAAAATCTTTACGGAATTGATAATAACGATTATGATTTTGCTGATTTAATAATTGATACAGCTAATTATAATCCAGAAGAAATTACTTCTCTCATTATTGACGAATTAGAAAAACGAGGATTGTAACTTTTGTAACTTAGTTATAGTTTCTTTTCTTAATTAATAATAAGGAAACTATATATGAGAAAAATTTTATTTTTTATTTTAATTCAGTTAAATTTATTTATTTTTGCTCAAAGTTATGACGAAACTTGTGTGGATGGAGTTTGTTCTATTCCTGCTTCTGAAGATGGAGAGACAATTTATTCAATTGTTTCTCCTGTTGGTTATCATGATGTTCCTATGATAAAACAGGCAAAACGACTTGATTCTTTAGATAATAAGAATATTGCACTTGTTGGTGGAAGTTTTAATGCTTTTACAACATTTTCTGAATTAAAAAACTGTTTTGAAAAATTTTATCCTACTACTAAAATTTATTTGTTAGATGAAGTTGGGGCAGCTGGTCCTTATTCTGTTTACGGTCAAAGTAAAAAAACTAAAGACTTTCAAAAAAAATTAAAAGAATTAAAAATTGATGCTGTAATTTCAGGAAACTGTGGGTGTGGTTTATGTACAACTAAAGAAACTGGTTCGTCTATAGCTGCTGAATATATTGGTATTCCTTCCGTTACAATTGGAGCTCCTACATTTATTTCTCAGATTCATTCTACAGGAGTAAATAGAGGAGTTCCAGTTTTGAGAACAGCAGAATATCCTGGAGCGTTCTCTGCTGATTCCTATGAAGAACTAATAAAAAACTCAAGAGAAATTTTATGGCCTCAAATAATTGATGCATTGACAAAAGAAATTACTCTAGAAGAAATTGATTTATATAAGTTGTCAAAAAAAAGACCTTTCGATGAAACTATATATTATGGAACTTTTGACGAGATTCAGGAGTATTGTTTATTAAATGGGTGGACTGATGGATTGCCAGTTGTGCCACCTACAAATGAAAAAATTCAAGAATATTTGATTTTTACACCATTTAAGCCATCTGATATTTTGGGTGTTTTTCCTTTAGCATATAGAGAATGTTCTGTATATACTGTAGCTGCAAATGCTGTTATGGCTGGTGTTCCAAAAGAGTTTATGCCATTGTGTATAGCTTTTGTTCAGTGTCTTAAAAATGGAGAATGGAGAAGACCTTTAGCTAGTACACATGGTTGGTCGCCTTATGCGTGGATTAATGGTCCTGTTGCAAGACAACTTGGCATAGATTGTGGGCAAGGAATGATTAGTGAAAAAAATAATAAAGCTCTTGGAAGATTTATTGATTTATGCATGCTAAATATTGGTGGGTATTATACAAAAGAAAATAGAATGGGAACTTCTGGTTATTTAACTCCATGGACTTTTAGCGAAGATGAGGAAGCTTGCTTACGGATTGGATGGAAACCTTTTCATGTAACAAAAGGATATGATTTAAACTCTAATACTTTAACAGCTTCCTCTGCATTGGCTTGGGGAAACAATGTTACTCCAGCAACAAATAATCCAAAACAAATTATGAATTTAATTGCTTTTGATATTACAGAGAAACAGCAAAATGGGTTAGGAAATACTAATCCTCAAGTTTTTAGAACTTTATTTATAACAGAAAATGTGGCAAAGGATTTAGCAACAGAATATAAAACTAAATCTCAATTAGAAGATGATTTAATAAAAACAGCTCTTAGACCTTTAGATTTAAGAGCTTATGCACATTATTGGGCAAATACAGGAAGTCAGCAATTTAGAAAAAGAACACTAAAGGAGCATAAATTTATGCTGTCAAAAGATAAAAAAGAAAAAGTAAAAAAGACGGCTGTTCCTGAATGGTATAAAGATTTAATAAAGGAAGATGAAATTTTAACTATATCTACAATGAATAAAGGTGAAACTCCTATTTTAATTACAGGTGATACAAACAGAAATAAATTTCAAGTTATACCTGGTGGAGGATATTCAACTGTAGAAATAAAATTACCATCAAATTGGAATGAGTTAGTAATGCCATTAGGATATAGGTCAATAGAGGAGTTTTATTTACATGAAGATTAAGATGTTTATGAATGTTTATGTTAAATAATAAAAAAAAAGCTAGATTAATAAAATCTAGCTTTTTTTTATTATGTGTAAATTTTAGTATTTGCTTTCTGCGTATCCAATCCAGCCTTCATTTTCTATTAGAGCTTTTTCAAAGCCTTCTAATTTAAATGGATAGCTTTTTGATAGTGAACCTGCAATAAGTTTTACTTTCCATGTTCCATCTTCTTTTTCTTCGATTTTACATTCGCAGTCTTTATCTGCAAATGTATGGAACATATCTTCAATGTCTTTTTTAGGCATATCAAGTGCAAGTAAACCACAGTTATACATGTTTTGACGGAAAATACGAGCAAAGTTAGGAGCAATTACAACATAAATGTCGTTTACTTCTAAAGCCCATGGAGCATGTTCACGACTTGAACCACATCCAAAGTTTTCCCGTGTAATAATAACTTTTTTTCCTGTTATATCACGTTTTGGATCAAAATCATCAAGCTTTAAATCCTCTAAAAGATATGGTTTTAAAGCCTGTTTTGAAATTTCTGTTAAATACTTTGCAGGAATAATTTCGTCAGTATTAATATCTGAACGATCCAAGAAAAGTACATTTCCTCCAAATGCTTTCATCATTTTACCCCTTATAGATTGATGAATTTGTTATTGTACCTGCAATAGCTGTAGCTGCTGCAGATGCAGGACTCATAAGGTGAACCATTCCACCTTTTCCCATTCTACCATTAAAGTTTCTGTTTGTAGTAGATGCACAAACTTCACCTTCTGCTAAAACTCCATTACTCATTCCTAAACAAGCTCCACATGTTGGGTTTGTTACACAGAATCCAGCTTCAACAAAGATATCGATAATACCTTCTTCTAATGCCATTTTATAAATTTTTGGAGTTGCAGGACTTACTATTCCACGAACACCTTCTGCAAGATGATGTCCTTTGAGAACTTGTGCCGCAATTCTTAAATCAGAAATTCTTCCGTTTGTACAAGAACCAATGTAAATTTGGTCTACTTTAGTTCCTTCCATTTCACTGATTTTTTTAATTTGATCTGGTTTATAGTTTATTGTACAAACTGGTTCTAAGTCAGAAAGATCTAATGTATATACTTTTTCGTATTCAGCATCATCGTCGTCTCTCCATTTCGAGTAGTCTGCTAATGCATCTTCTTTTGTTTTATATTCATCTTTTATGAAGTCCCATAAGTATTCAACTGTTTTCATATCAGGGAAACAGATTCCACTTGTTCCACCTGCTTCAACAGCCATATTACATAGGGTCATTCTTTCTTCCATTCCCATATTATCTACTATTGGACCAGTAAATTCTACAACACAGTTTGTTGCTCCGTTTACACCAATTTTACCAATAAGATGTAAAATAACATCCTTTGCATAAACGCCGTCTTTTAATTTTCCGTTTAACACAAATTTAATAGATTTTGGCTCTCTAAATGAACATACACCTTTTAATATTCCTACTTCAAGGTCTGTTGTTCCTACACCTGCAGCAAATGCTCCAAATGCTCCGTGGGTACAAGTATGACTATCACCCATAATAACTGTATATCCTGGTCTTACAAATCCTTTTTCTGGAAAAATTGCATGGCATACACCATTTGAACCAATATCAAAAAAGTCTTTGATATTATTTCTTCTAGCCCAATCTCTTAAAATTTTTCCTTGTGTTGCTGTTTTACTGTCTTTTGCTGGGGTTACATGGTCAATAACTGCTTTTATTTTTGTTGGATCAAAAACTCTGTCTTTTCCACGTTCCATAAGATCATTAATTGCGACAGGAGTTGTTATTTCATGACAGAATACTCTATCTAGTTTTAGTACATAAGTTCCTTGAAAAGGACTTTCAACTAGATGTGATTCGAAAATTTTTTGAGCTATAGTTTTTCCCATTTTTAATACTCCTAAAGAAATTTAGTATTTTTAAATATCTTAATAAGATATTATATTTTGTTCAAGTCTTAATTTATCACATTTATAGGTGTTTTATTTATAAATGCTTTTAAATTTTCAGCAGCAATATTTAATAACCGTTCTCTTGTTTCTTTTGGTGCCCATGCTATGTGAGGTGTTATTATACAGTTTTTTGCTGTTAAAAGCGGACAGTTTTTATCCATTGGTTCTGATTTTAGAACATCTGTTGCATATCCTGCAAGTTTGTCACTATTTAACGCATTTTTTACTGCATTTTCATCAACTAAACCACCCCTTGCTGTGTTTATTAAAATTGCAGAGTTTTTGAATTTTGAAATAGTTTTTTCATTTATAATATTTTCTGTTTCTTTTGTTAAAGGGGCATGTAATGTAACAAAATCGGAAGATGAAAATAATTCATCTAGTGAAACAACTTTTTCATTATTTGTATAGGATTTATTGTTATGAACATGAACTATAACATTCATATTAAATGCATGAGCAATTTTTGCAACTTGTTGACCAATATTCCCAAAACCATATATTCCAATTGTTTTGTTTGATAATTCTGATAACGGGTTTGTCCAATAACAAAAATCAGGGGAGTGTATCCAATCTCCATTTTTTACAGAATCTGAATGTATTTTTACAAGATTTGTAAATTCCAAAATAAAAGCAAATACATGTTGTGCAACGGAATCTGTACTATAGGAAGGAATATTTGTAACTATTATATTTTTCTGTCTACAATAATCTATGTCTACAACATTATAGCCTGTCGCTAAAACACCAATATATTTTAAATTAGGACATGAATCTATAACTTCTTTTGTAATTTGAATTTTATTTAATAAAATCGCTTCGGAATCACCAATTCGTTCTATAACAAGTTCTTGTGGTGTTCTATCGTAAATTGTTAGATTTCCGTATTGCTTAAATAAATCCCAACTTACATCACCAGGGTTAGCAGCGTGTCCGTCAAGAACTGTTATTTTCATAAATTAGCCACCTAAAACTTCAACGCCAGTACTTGATATTGCAGAATTAATTGAATCTTCAATACCTGCAACATTTTCATCAAAATCAACAAGAACTTGCGCTTTTGAAGCATTGGCAGCACAATTTGTTACACCTGCAACAGTACAAACAGCTGAATTTACTTTTGATGCAGTATCATCGTCAAACAAACCTGCAACATATATTTTTTTCTGCATAAGGGAATTTCTCCTGCATTGATATATCTTAGAACATTAAGATTATATCTTTAAAAAAGTTATAGTTCAAATAATGGAATGTTATATTTTTCTTTTTTTATATTAAATCTTTATTAGATTTTAATTTTTTTCCATTTTCAATTTTGTCGGCAAGGGTTTTACCCAATTGACCACAAGCTCCGCCAATTTCTCTACCACGACGAGTTCTGAGTGTAACATTTAGTCCTGCTTTTTCTAATTTTTCCACAAAAAGTCTACATTCGTTTCTTGATGGTTCTGTAAAAGGTAAATCATCAACTGGATTCCAAGGAATGAGATTTATATTTACATCAATACCTTTTGCAAAATTTATCATATTTTTTGCACTTTCATCATTTGTATTTGTGTTATGGAGAAGGGCTGCTTCTAGTGTAACTCGTTTACCAGTTTTTCTTGCATAATAATCAATAGCATTTCTTAATTCTGGGAGTGGATTAGTTCTTGTTATAGGCATAAGTTGTTCTCTTAAATCCGGATTTGCTGTTGTTAAAGAAACTGCTAATCTGATTAATGGTCCATTGTCTGCAAGATCATATATTCCTTTTATGACACCTGAAGTTGAAAGTGTAATTCTTCTTCCTGAAAGACCTCTTCCTCTCTTATCTGTTAGGATTTTTATAGCTTTTCTTACAGCTGAAAGGTTCATCATAGGTTCTCCCATACCCATGAAAACAATGTTATCTAAAGGTCCGGCGTGTTTTTCTAAGAATAAAAACTGTTCAATAATTTCAGAAGGTCTTAAACTTCTTGCTAAACCTAAAGTACCTGTTTGGCAAAATGCACAATTCATTGCGCAGCCAACTTGGCATGAGACACAAGCTGTTTTTCTTCCTTCTTTGTCCGTTAAAAGTACAGTTTCTACGGCTAGTCCGTCTTTTAGTGTTATTTGTAATTTTATAGTTCCGTCTGGATCTTTTAGGACTTTGGTTACTGAAGAAGTTCTTAGTTCAGCTTTTTCTGTAAGTTCAGTTCGCATTTCAGAACTTATATTTGTCATTTCATCAAAGGTTTCTACACCTTTTCCAATCCATTCAAAAATTTGTTTTCCTCTGAAACTTTGCGAAATATTTAATTGTTCTACAATTTCCTCTGGAAATAATTCTGTTATTGCAATTTTCTCGTTCATATTATTGGTTTATCATTCTCTATTTTTTCAAGCAATTCATCAATAGTCGTACTCTTTGTACCTAATGCTTGAAACGATTTTAATAGATTTATTGCATCATCTTTTCGATTTAGTTTTATGTAACAATCAGCTAAATCTATGTATAATCGGTAATTTTTTGGATCTCCATCAACTAGTTCTTTTAGTTTTGTGGCAGCTTCTTCGTAATTTCCTTGACCTTTGCATATTAATGCCAAACCTAATGCTGCATATATATCAAAGTCAATATCCATGGCTTTGTTATAATATGATTCTGCTGTTTTGTAGTCACCTGTGTTTCTGTAGGCATCTCCAGCTCTTGTTAAAATAACTTTATTTTTGGGATCAAACTCTAATATTCTATTCCAATATTCAATAGATCTGTATTGTTGATTCATTCCTCTGTAGCAGTCTGCTAAACCGAATAAAACATAAAAATTTTTGGGATCCATGGAGAGAGCTCTTTCAAAATAGTATATACCTTTTTCAAATGTTTTTAGTTTTCGGTAACAATTTCCTATTGAAGTTAAAACTCTTATATCAACTGCATTTTCATTAAGATCAAGCATTTTTGTCCAATAGTAAAGTGCATCTTTGTATTCTTTAAAATCATAGTGTAAATGTCCTATGCCAATCAGTGCATAGGCATTATCTTCTTCCATATCTAGAACTTTTAAATATAACTCTTTTGATTTTTTTAAATCTTTGATTTTTCTGTATGCATCCGCAATTCTTGTTAATACAGTAATATTTCTGTCGTCATGAATTAAATATTGTTCCCAAATTTCAATTGCCTTATGGAATTGATTTAATGATTTATAACAATCAGCCAAGCCAAATAAAGCATAATTATTGCTAGGATGAAATTGAAGACATTTAGAATAGTATTGAACTGCATTGTTTAGATTATTTTGTTTTCTTGAACAATCACCTAATCCAACTAGTGCATAATTATTGTTTTCGTCTAATTCTAGAATCTTATTAAATGCCTCATAAGCATCTTTTAATTTATTTTCTTTTAAGAGTTGATATCCTTGCTTTGAAAGAATGGAAATTTCATCTTGTTTTGAGTCTTTTTTTTTGTCATTGTCCTGATTTTTCATTAAAATATCATTTTCTTTTTGTAATTCATTTACCATTTTTCTTACTCCGTCTTAACTAAAACAGAAATTGTTTTTGCAAGCTTTTCATATATTGGACTACATTTTGCTTTATTTTTCGCTAATACATAATATTTTAGAGCTTTTAATTCTTCTTTTTTTTTCATAAAAAAATCGCCAACTCTTGTTAATCCGTCTGAATAACCTGTTGTAATAAAAAGTCTACTAGCTTCAATAATTTTTCCATTGTTAAAAAGTTCATTACCTTTTCTGTTTAATGCTACTTTTTGTTCTGATGATAGAACTTGCAAAGGATTATCTGTAACTTTTATAAAGCCGTCAGGAATTGAATGGGAAGATATTTGTTGAATTAGGTTAATATTTTTGTTATTCACTTTTTTCCTTAATTATATATAAAATCTTAACATGTTTGTGGTCAAAGTCAAGTTTTTATATTTGCTAATTTTATTATTCAGAAACTTCTTTTTTATAAAAATTAACTATTGAGCGCCCATAGATTCTTTTATCAACTAATACTAAATTTCCGATTTTATCAGGTAAACTATCTTCTTCTGGGTAATGTATTAATACTGTTCCATCTTTATTTAGTAAATTATTTTTATCAACTAGGCTTATTAAGTCTTTTCTATATTTGTATGGAAAAGGTGGATCAAAGAAAATATAGTCAAAGGTGTTTTTACATCTTTTAAGAAATAATTCTACAGCCATAAAGTGACAACCTATTTTTACTCCTAATTCTTTTTCTGTCACAGAAACGTTTTCAAAGATTGTCTTTACTTTTATTTTATCTTTTTCGCAAAGTTGTACTTCTGTAGCTCCTCGACTAACTGCTTCTATAGCGATTGTTCCACTCCCAGAAAACATGTCTAACCAGCTTTTTCCTGTTAAATCACCTAAAATAGCAAATACAGATTCTCTCATTCTGTCCATTGCTGGTCTGATTATTCCGTCTGGACATTTTATGATTTTTCCTTTTAATTTGCCACCTGTAATACGCATTAAAAATCTCCTAAAGTTGTGTTTAATTTCCAAAAAATATCGTTGCGAGGAAGTTTTTTGTTCTCTTTTGCATAATCAAAAGCAGTCATTCCTGTTGCGGTTTTATATGTGGTCTTGGCGCCATTTTTTAATAACCAAGCTATTGTATCTGTGGACTTATTATATTCAGCTGCGTGCATGAGTGGTGTTTTACCATTATAAGGGGAATTAATATTTATTCCTTTTTTTAAGAATAAGTTTAAAATTTCTACAGAACTTTCTGATGTAACTGCGTAAATAAATGATGATATTACATCAAAATCATTTATATTTTTTTCGTCCAATAAAAGTTGAACAACTTTAGGATTTTTATTGAAACTTGATGCTAATCTTAGAGCTGTTATTTCATAGTTATTTTTAATTGTTATATCAGCTTTGTTATTTAAAAGGTATTGCGTAATTTTTTCGTTATTACAGAATCTACAAGCAAACATTAATGCTGTCCAACCATCTTTGTCTTGCATATTTACATTTGCTTTTGAATATATAAGGTCTTTTACTTTAGATAAATCTCCAGATTTTGCTGCTTTCATGAGTAATGTTCTACCGTCTAAATCTGTTTTATTTGGATTTTCTATTAAGTTATAGGATGAATTATTTTTACTAGTTCTATCTACATAATATTCTTCTGTTTTTAATTCAGCATAATCAAAAATGTATTTTTGTTTTTTAGTATTTATATCTTGTAATGGAATAAGCTCCTTTTGTGATTCTAGGGTGTCTTTTTCTTTTTCAAGTGAAATATCTTTATTGGTGTTTATTTGTGATGAATTATTGTTTAAATCTTCACATTCGTTTTGTATTTTTAAATTATCATTTTCTGATAAAACAATTTGATTTTGAGATTGTTCTTCTTGGTAAGTCTTTTCTAGTATTTTTTCTGAATTGTCTGTAGTTACATTTTCAGTTGTTGATTGCGAATAATCATTTAAACTTTCATTAGATATATCTGTTGTATCAGAAACTTCTTCTGCCTCAGTTAAGGAAACTTTTATATGACCTTCTTCTGTTAGAGGATTTTGTTTTTCTGTTTTTTTATATTTGTTCAGAATATTTAGAACTATTTCGGAATTACTGTTTTCCAATGCGTAGTCAAAAGATGTTTTTCCGAAGTTATCTTTTTTGTTTAATTTTTTTCTTTTGGAGAATGTAAATATTGTTCCATGGTTTATTATTTTTTCTATTACTTTTTCAGAAGATGAATAAAGTGCTGCGTACATTACTGAAGTTAGACCGTTTTTATTTTTAATTTCGGGATTAGCACCAGCTTTTAGTAATAATTCAATAATAGGGTATTCTCTGTCATTTTTTAGTGCGATCATTAATGGAGTTTCTTTATCTTCTCCGTATCTGTAATTTATGTTTTCAAAAGATTTTTTTAATATTTTTTTTAATTCTTTTGGAGATTCTGTTGTAACTGCATTTATAAGAAGTTCAATTTTGTTTTTAGAAAATAAAGGTACTGAAATAAATAAAATTAGAAAAAAAACTAAACTTTTTATTGATTTTGACTTTAACATATGCTAATTATACTCGTGCAAACTTTCATTCGCAAGATAGATAATTTTATTTATTTGAATAATATAAAAAAACTTTTTCTATTGACCATAACTATATAAAATTGTAGTATAATGAAAACCCCTTGAAACTGTGTATGCAGTTTCCATTTGACCATAAGGAGAACATACAATAATGAGAAAGTATGAGCTTATGATTGTTTTCTCGACAGAAGAAGACAAGTATAAGACAGCTTCAGAAGCTGTAAAAGCAATTTTGGCACAGTTCAGTGCAACAATTGAAAAAGAAGACTCTTACGGTGATAGAGATCTTACTTATGTAATTAACAAACAGAAACGTGGTCGTTTCGTTCTTTTCACTATCAATGCTAATCCAGCAAAAATCGTTGACATCCAAGGACAATTTAAGTTAACAAAAGATATTTTAAAATATCTTTTTGTAAAACTTGATGATGAAAAAAAGAACTAATTAATCGACATCAAAAATCATAAGATTACGGAGGATGATTTATGACAGATACTAATCATGTAGTTATAGTAGGGCGACTTACAAGAGACTTAGGCACTGATGAAAGATCATTTGGGTATATTGCTAATGGTCAGGCTCGTGCAAACATTAGTATTGCAGTAAATCGTAGTCGTAAACAAGGTGATACTTGGGTTGATGAAGCTAATTTTTTTGATGTAACAATTTGGGGAAAAACTGCAGAGAATCTAAAGCCTTATCTTACAAAAGGAAAGCAGATTCTTGTGGACGGTCATTTAAAACAGGATCGTTGGGAAAAAGATGGGCAGAAATTTAGTAGAGTTTCTATTGTAGCAGATAATGTTCAGTTGTTAGGTGGAAGATCGGATAATGTCGGCGGTCAGTCGGCTGGGGGTTATACTCCGAGATTACAGAATTCAACAGGAACTCAACCAATGCAAAATTCTATGCCATCATATAATGACTCAGGTTTTGGTGGAGATGACGGTGGTTACCCAGAGGATATTCCTTTTTAATACATAAAGGAATTTAATTTAACACTGCCGTTTTATCGCGGTGCTTTTTATAGGAGACTAATATGTCAGACGAATTAACAACAAACGAAGTTGAACAGAAAGTTAACGAAACAGATACACAGGTTGCAACAGATGGACGCGAAGGTGAAGAAAAAAATGCTCGTAAGGGTAAAACATTCTTCCGTAAAAAGGTTTGTCGTTTCTGTGCAAACAAAGCAAAAATTGATTATAAAGATGCTGATGGACTAAAACGTTTTACAACAGAACGTGGTAAGATTCTTCCACGCCGTATTACAGGTACTTGTGCAAAACATCAGCGTGAACTTGCACTTGCAATTAAACGTGCTCGTGCTATTTGTTTGCTTCCATTTGTAGCAGACTAATTTTACAAATAAAGTGGCGATCCAACTCCTGGTGACGTCACTTTTTAATATTCAAGAGGAGCTTGAAAAATGAAAGTAATTCTTTATACAGATGTAAAACATCTTGGTGAAATGGGTGATGTTAAGAATGTTGCTAACGGTTATGCTCGCAACTATCTTTTCCCTCATATGTATGCAGTTCCATATAATCCAGAAACTGTAGCATATTTTGAATCTCGCAAAGAGGAAATTGCTGCTCGTAAAGAACAGAAACGTAATGATGCTGCAAGTCTTAAAGATAAACTTGAAGCAGTTTGTGTTGAACTTACAATGCCAGCAGGACCAAACGGCAAACTTTATGGTTCTGTATCTAGTCAGACTATTTCTGATTATCTTAACAACAATGGATTTGATATTGAACGTAAAAGAATTGAAATCCCAGGTGTTGCAATTAAAAATACTGGTAATTACCATTGTACAATTCATTTGTATGAAACAACTGTTGCAGAAGTTAAAATTTCTGTAAAAGCTCAGGAAAATGAAGCTGTTTCAGAAAAAAAAGCTTCTAAAAAAGAAGTAAATGAAAAAGTTGAAACTCCTGCTGAAGAAGCAAAAGAAGAGTAGTAATTTTTTTATTTAATCTTTAGTAGACAGAAGGGCCGGATTTTTACCGGTCCTTTTTTTTCCTTTTTTTAGTTTTTCTTTTGAATAAGGAAAAAGTAAAAAAAAGATAAAATTAGGAGGATGATTATGGATGAAATCTTAAAAGACAGTGTTCCACCTCATAACTTAGAAGCGGAACAAGCAACTTTAGGTGCATTGTTACTGGATTGGTCTGCGTTTGGAAATATAGTCACTTTTTTACTTGCAGACCATTTTTACGCACAACAAAATCAAGTTATTTATAGAGCAATGATAGATTTGTATTCTAAAGGAATAACAGGTGATGTCTTGACCTTAACTGCAGAACTTGAAAAAAAACAGGAATTAGAAAAAGTTGGAGGAGCAGCTTATATTGCCTCTCTTACAGATATAGTTCCTTCTGCAGCGAATATAGAATACTATGCAAAAGTTGTATTAGATAGGGCAACACGAAGATGTTTGATAAAGATTGCGTCAGAAATAAAAGCATCAGCTTATGATAATACTAGAGATGGAAGGTCTATTCTTGAAGAAGCTGAGAAAAAAATATTTGCTCTAACTGATTTAGGGCAAACAATTCAAATTCACGATATGAAAGAGGTTGTTCCTAAAACATCCGCTTTAATTGAAAATCATTATAGAAATAAGGATTCATTTTCTGGTATACCAAGTGGTTTTCATATGCTGGATAGCATGACAAGTGGTTTCCAAAATTCAGAAATGAGTATAATTGGTGCGAGACCTTCTATGGGTAAAACTGCAATGGCTTTATCAATGATGGAACATATTGCTGTAAATAAAGGTATACCTTGTGGATTTTTCTCATTGGAAATGTCATACGAGCAAATTGGTATGCGTTTATTATCTCAATTAGCTCGAGTTCCAGGTCATAAAATTAGAAGTGGTATGATGAAATATGATGAACTTGAAAAAATTTGTGTTTCAGCTGGAAATTGTTACGAAGCACCATTGTATATTGTGGATACTCCAAATATGCAACTTATTGATTTGCGTGCTACAGCAAGGCGATTAGTTCAGAACCATGGCGTAAAAATTATTTTTATTGATTATATAGGATTAATATCTACACAGAATATTAATGCACCTGTATACGAACAAGTTTCAGAAATCTCAAAATCATTAAAAAGTCTAGCTCGTGAATTGAATATTCCTATTGTCGCATTATGTCAGGTAGCAAGAGATGCAGAAGGTAATGAACCAAATTTGGCTCAATTAAGAGGCTCTGGATCTATAGAACAAGATGCTGATGTTGTTATGTTTATTCATCGAGAAAGAAAAAAGTCTGATGGTGAAGAAAATAACCCAGTTCAAGATGCAAAATTAATAGTTGCAAAACAGCGTAATGGTCCAATTGGTGATGTAGAGTTAATGTTCTTATCTAGTTATACAAAATTTGAAAACAAAGCACCAGAAAATTAGAAGAATGTTATAAACAAAAAAGGCTTTCCAATATGGAAAGCCTTTTTTTATTTAGGGTTTATTACAAATCCTAAAAACGGCCGAGTCAAGGGCTTGAACGAAGTGTCCCTTGACCGGACGTATTTATTTAGCATCTGAAAAATTAGTTGATGATATTAAAGATAAATCATCTTTTTTTAATAAAATAGGTCTGTTTGATGCTGAAGTTACTAGAACTCCACTTGAGGTAATTGTAATTGGAGTTGCAGGTTTTACACTTATGGTTGATTTTAATAAACTGTCAAGATTTGAATTGTATTTTCCTACAATCCATTTATTATTACTCTTTACTACACAATAGAAATCGTCTCCATCTTGAACGAGTACAGATGTTTCTGCTACTTCATCTGCACCTTCTTTTATAATTTCCATATTTTCTTTGTCAAGAATTACTAACTTTACTGCACCATTTTTGATATTTGTACCTGCAATTGCAATATATCCTTCTTGAACTTCATAAATAGTCCTACTTCGAATAACTGTAACAGGTGATTCCTTTATTACAGAACCTGTTTCGGCATTCATTTTTACAAGACTACTTAATATTCCTAGTTCATCTACAGCTTTTAGACCATAAACTTGAGGGGCACTTTCGTTTTTAGCTTGTTCCCTCATAATTGTTTGTTGGTCTTGAGAAATAGATGTTCTTTCTGTTTGAGCTTCAGTTCTTTTTGTATCTGCAATTGATTGAGCTTCTGTAGCATCTTGTTTTGCTTCTTCAGTCTTCTTTGCTTGTTCTTCTGTTTTTTTTGTTTGTTCTTCTGCTATTTCTTGTTTTTCTTCTGCTATTTCTTGTTTTTCTTCCGCTTGTTTTTGAAGTTCCTTATCATTTGGATTCTTTTCAGCCTCTTGTTTTGCTTCTTCAGCTTCTTGTTTTGCTTCTTCAGCTTCTTGTTTTAATTGAGTTTCTTTTTTTTGTTCTTCTTTTAGTTTATTTGTTTCTTCCGTCGCTTTCTTTTGAGCTTCTTGAGCTTTATCTGATGCGATGTCGGCTTCTCTTTCTTTTATATCAACCATTTCTTTGCGAGATTCAACACCTTTATCATCTTCTCCTTGCATGGATTGAACTACTTGTTTATCACTAATAACTGAAGTGTCAACAGTGCTTAAACCTCCTTTTATGTCATTAAGTGGAATTACAATTTGTGTTTTACCAGGCCAATCTTTATAGCTTAATGCAATTCCTGCTTTTTCTGATGAAAGGTTGTTTGTTACGACTTTTTTATATTTTTCTTGAAATTTATTTAGATTCCCTCTATAAACTGCGTTATATACAGTGATAAAAGTTGCCAAAGTATTAGCATCAGAAACTGAATAATCGTATGTAGTTACTAAATATGAAGATATAATTCTTCTGATGTTTTTTATATGATCAACTGTTGAATTATTTCCAATTATAAAAATATCGGCATCTAATTTTCCAGTTTCAGTTGGATCAATTGCATGAATTACTTGATATTTTATTTCTGAACCAACAGTTGTTTGGTTTTCAATATTTGGTTTTAATTTTTTCCCTAATTCAGTACCAATATTACTGATTTCATCGGCGGTATTAATTACTGAATGAGGTCCTGTGTAGTTTTCGAAAACAACTGCATCTACCGAAACAGTCTCTAATTCTTTTTCATTTACTTCTACAGCAAAAATAAAAGTAGTTAATAAAGAAATACAAATTGATGTTAATAAAACTTTTATAGATTTCATTGAATCCTCCAAAATATAAAAGAAAACTAAAATAATTATAACATTAAATATTAAATTTTCACAGTTCTAAATTAATTATATTTGATAATGTTTCTCTAGCATAATCTCTAATTTCTTTGTCATATTTTGGATATAGAAAGTTTGAAAGAATTGTTTTTCCTTGTTTGTATAAGGCTGGTCGTCCCATGAATTTAACGATTTCATATGTAGAATCACAAATATGTTTTGCTAATAGCGTATCGTTTTTATGAATCTTATTCACAGCTAACATTTGAAAGCTTTTTAATATTTCGCCATCTTTATCATATCCTATTTTACCTGCGTTTAATACTAATGTATTTAATAGTATTGGATCGTCTTCTAATTGTAACAATGCTGAAAAATCTTTTGCAAAAACAATTGTTTGAGAATTAGCTGCAGCTTCAATGAGTGTATTTGTAAAAACAGGATTGGTTGAATAAAATGAGTGACTTTTTGTTCTAATTTTAGTAACACTTGAGAGTTCTGTTATATAGTTTTCAAGATGTTCTTTTAACATTGATAACATCTCTTTTTCTTTTGTACTGTAATTTTCTGTGTAAAAGGTATTTTTTATTTCTTCTATCTTATCTTGATTAGGAATTGAATATGTAATTCCGTCAATTTTTAATATAGTTTTTGATGATGTAATATAATTTTTTTCAGGTTGTTTTATTTTAATTTTTGAATTTTGCACAGATTGATTCATTACAAAAGAGTTTAATTCCCAATTTTTTAAGCACAATAAAATTTGATTTTTTTCTGTGTAAAAAATTTGGTTCCATTTATTTTTTGATGGTAGTGTAGCTTCAAAAAGTATAGTACCATCTGATGTAAATTCTAAAGCTTTTTTTGAATCACATATAAAAAAGCCGTTTTTGGTTGATTTTAAAAACTGAATATCCTTTAAATTAAGTTGTCCTAAAGTAAATTTTTGGATTAACGATCCTGTTTTATTTTCTATTAGTAGAACATCTGTATTAAAATTGTTTTGTAAACACAAAATAGATTTATCGTTTTTTGAGCAAATGTAGTCTAATGTTTTTGGTGTATTAATATCTTTATGAACCCATATTGATTCAACTGAGTTTTTATTAATTGCACATAAGCCAAAAGCTCCATCGGCAAATGAGAGTAATACGCCTTCTTTACAACTTTGTGCTGTAATAACTTGGCCTGCAAATACTATTTCTTCTAGAATTTGTCCAAATGGAGAAATTCTAAGCCCCATTGTTTTTCCATTTTTTAATTCTTTCAAAAAAACAAGTAATGATCCATCTGAAAAAAATTGCAATGGAATATTTTCTGTTTCATTACATGAAACAGTCCATTTTATAGAGCCTTTTGTTCCTAGACAAGCTAAATTGTTTTTTCCTTTTATAAAAATCCTTCCATCCCAGCCTATGATGGGGTTTTCTGTGATTTTAAATTGACAATTTTTTGTCCATATAGTTACACCTGATGGATTTATCATGCTTATATGACTATCTTTCGTTATAACAAAAAGGAAGTCTCCCCATGCAGAGAGATATTTATTGGGTTTTCCTTCAATACTTTTTTGCCAAATAACAGATCCTGAGTATGTGCAAGCACTTATCATTCTACCATCACTAACTACGGCGAATCCATAACTTGTTTCTGCAATAGGGGCAACTGATTCACCTCCTATAACTGATTGCCATGATGGTTTTTGTTCATTTAAATTGGCAAATCTCAAAGGTGTTTGGGATTGCAGAGATGTAAGAATAATAAAACTGAAATAAAACAATATGAATGTTCTTTTAATCATAATATTCAAAATATGCTAAACTCTCTATATGTGCAGTTTGTGGGTAAAAGTCTAATAAAAATAATTTGGTCAGTTTATATCCAGATTGAATTAATTTCTTTGCATCTCGAGCATGAGTTGCCGCATTACAAGATATGCTTCTTATTTGATTTGTTTTATTTTTGCATAACCATTGACAAACTTCATTTTCCATTCCGGAACGAGGAGGGTCAATTACAACTGCATCAAAGGGACCTTCTTTTTTTAAGATAAATTCAGCATTTGTTTCTACCCATTTTTTTCCGCTTTGACCGTAGGTATCGTGTTTTTTTCCTTGTAAATTAATTTCTGCATGTACTAATGCATCTCTGTTATGTTCAACGAGAATTGTTTTATTGAATAATTCTGCTAAAAAAACAGAGAATGTTCCACAACCACTGTACATATCGAGAACATTGTTTCCACACATATTCCAAAGAATTGCATCTATAGTTTTTTCTAATACTTCTAAATTTGATTGAAAAAATCCTTTAACATCAAATTGAATTGTATGATTTTTTATTTTTACAACACAATTATTGTTTTCATTAAATGTTGTTCCTGAAAATCTTGGTTTTACTTTGTTTTTTATTATTTTATTTTTTGTACCTTTAGGTTTTACAGATGACTCAAATTGTATTTTTTTTGATTCTTCTGCTATAACAAATTTTGAATTATTTTTTGTAGATGATTCAATTATTTTATCATCTCCAAAAAAATGAACACGACCTTTAGGACGAATATTTTGTGGAACCGATTCTAAGTAGTCATTTATTTGTTTTGTTGCTATTGGACAATTATTTAATTCAATAATATTATTCGATTCTTTTTCGTTAAAACCTCCGTCTGTTAATTGAATTCGGGATCGATAGTTTTTTTCATTTCCGTAAATTATTTCTATGTCCTGAATATCAATTCCTTCTCTTTCAAAACAAGATTTAAGCATTTCTGCTCTTAATTTTCTTTGAAATTCTGTATCAATGTGTTGCATATTACATCCACCACATTTTTCGTACAAAGAACAAAAAGGTTTTACTCTATGAACTGAAGGCTCTATAATTTTGTGAATTTTAGCTAAATCATAATCGTTTAAGGACTTTACTATTTCTACTTCAATTTTTTCACCAGGAATTGCATAAGGAATAAAAACATTTTTCCCATTGATTTTTCCTAAGCAATTTCCTCCAAAAACCATTTTTTCTGGTGTTAATGTGTAATATTTCATATTAGATTTTTTCAAAAATAAAATTACAGAATGTCTTTATTCTATTGATAAATGAGGTTTCTACACGATCTTCTAAAAAGAATATTTTAAATGTATCAACTCCGCCAATTGCATATAAAACCCAATTGTCTCCATCTCTAAACAAATTGATACAAGATTGCATATTTTCTGGACCTATTGCTGTAAATTTGTCATGATATCGAAGTTTATCAAGGTTTTTCATTAAATAAAAATAGTAATCGGGTGTTTCTTCTATATCGATTTGTGTATCAAATCTTCCAAAAAGTGACATTTCCATATCTGCATAAATAGTTGTTTTTTGTCCTTCTATAGTTGCATTTTTAATTTCTGCATAAGAATATAATTCATGAAATTTTTGTGTTCTTTCAGAAAAATAAGGAATTCCAACATAATCAGAAATATTAATTAATACAGAATTCATTTTATCTTGTAAATCTTCATTTCCTTTATATGGACGAATTTGAATTACTTCTGCTACATATTTTGGTTTTAATTCTTTCATTGCTGAAATAATTCTCTTTGTTTGAGGTGTTTCGTTTATACAAAGTTCTTTGATTGAATCTAAATTTCTAATTAGAACTTCTCCTTTTTCAAGTTTTGCTCGTTCTTTAGAACTAAGATTTTTATTAAAAGGATTTGCGATAATAGAAGATGAAAAATATAAAATGCTAAATAAAAGTATAAGTGTTTTTTTCATAATTACCTCTAAATATATTATTAAATTTGATTTTTCTCAATAAGTTACAAAATTTATTCTATTATGATATAATAAATTCATTATGATTTCAAAGGAATTAAAAGAAACATTAAATAGTAAAAGTGCCTCAATTATCAGAAAAATGTTTGAAGAAGGCATTGTAATGAAAAAAAAGTTTGGAGAAGATAAAGTTTATGACTTTAGTCTAGGAAATCCTGATTTAGAACCTCCAAAGGAAGTTGTTGAAGCTATAAAAGCTGTGGCAAATGATACATCCCCTGGTATTCATGGTTATATGCCTAATGCAGGATATGTAGAAACAAGAAAAGCTATGGCAAAAAAAGTATCTCTTGAACAATCTGTCGATGTTAATTGGGAAAATGTAATTATTACAGTTGGTGCTGCAAGTGCATTAAATTGTATTTTTAAGTCTATTTTATCAAGTGACGATGAAGTAATTGTTCCTAAACCGTTTTTTGCGGAATACAGAAATTATGTAAAAAATTTTTCTGGAAAATTAATTGAAGTACCAACTAAGCCTGATTTTTCTTTGGATTTTGATGCAATAAAATCTGTTCTGTCAGTAAAGACTGCTGCTGTTTTAATTAATTCTCCAAATAATCCTACAGGTAAAGTTTATAGTTCTGAAGATATAGAAAATCTCGTTAATTTGTTAAATAAGCATAAAGAAGAATCTGGAAGAACTCCATATTTAATCTGTGATGAGCCTTATCGTGCTATTACTTATGATAATAAGCAGGTTTGTTCCATTTTTAAATATTATGATTCGTCAATTATTGTTTCTTCTTTTGCAAAAAATTTGAGTATCCCTGGTGAAAGAATTGGTTATATAGCAATCAATGAAGCCTGTGAAGATAGAGAGATGCTTGTTTCTGCTTGTGTTTTTTCATTAAGAACTCTTGGTTGTGTTAATGCTCCGGCTTTCTTTCAACGTGTTGTTGAAAAAAGTTGGGATGCAAAAGTTGATTATTCTTCTTATACAAAAAGAAGGGATATGCTTATGAATATTCTTGATAAAGCAAATATAGAATATTTTAGACCAGAAGGTGCCTTTTATCTTTTCTGCAAAGTTCCTGATAAATTTAATAATGACGATATGGCTTTTGCTGAGCATTTAAAAAAGTTTAATATTATATGTGCTCCTGGTGTAGGATTTGGTGGACCAGGTTGGTTTAGACTTGCATATTGTGTAAGTGAAGCGACAATAATAAATTCTGAAAATGCGTTTATTAATGCAATGAAATAAGCGGAGGTAATACGATGAAAATTTTAATGGTCAGTGCTGAGGCTGTTCCTTTTGCAAAAACAGGTGGTTTAGCAGATGCTGTTTCTGCATTAGCAGGAAGTTTAAGTTTATTGGGTCATGATGTAAGAATTGTAATGCCTCGATATTACAAAATTGATAGAAGAGAATTAGTAAAATTAGAAGGACCTTTGGGAATTCCTGTGGGTACAGGTCAAGAGTGGACTGCAGTATATAAAACTGATTTAAAAGGATTTCCGAATGTAACTGTATACTTTATTGATCATGAAAATTGTTATGGTCGTGATGGTGTTTATGGAACTAAATTAGAACCTGATTTTAATGATAATCCATACAGATTCTCTTTATTGTGTCACGGTGCATTTCAAATTTGTAATAAAATTGGTTGGTATCCAGATATAGTTCATGCTCACGATTGGTCTGCTGCTTTAGCTCCAGTTTTATTAAAGCATATTTGTAGAAGTCAAAGTCAGTTTAGGAATACAGCTTCTGTTTTTACGATACATAATATGGGATACCAAGGTGTTTATGGAAAAGAAAAATTTACAGATTTAGGTATTGATTGGAATCTATATTATGGTGCTGGTTTTGAAAGAAATGGTGCAATTAATTTTTTACAAGCTGGAATATCCTGTGCTGATATGGTAACAACTGTTTCTCCAACTTACTCAAAGGAAATTCAAACAATTGAAGGTGGATTTGGTTTAGACGGTTTACTGAGAGTAAGAAGTGATGTTGTTAAAGGAATAGTTAATGGTGTTGATACTGATGTTTGGAATCCAACTATAGATAAACTGATTCCTAAAAATTATTCTTTTGATGATATGAAAGGCAAGGCAGCTTGTAAAAAAGCTCTTCAAGAATATTATGGTCTTCCTGTACGCGAAGATGTTCCTGTTATTGGATTAATATCACGTTTGGTTTCACAGAAAGGTGTTGCAGAAGTTTTTGCTCCATCATATGGTTGTTTATATAATTTGTGTTCATCAATGGACATTCAATTTGTGCTTTTAGGAAGTGGAGATAAATGGTGTGAAGATGAAATTTTAAATCTTCAATCAAAACTTCCTAATTTTAGAGCAAAAATTGGATATAACGAAAATTTAAGTCACCTTATAGAAGCTGGAAGTGATTTTTTCTTAATGCCATCTCGTTATGAACCATGTGGTTTAAATCAAATGTACAGTTTACTTTATGGTACATTACCAATAGTTAGAAGAACTGGAGGTTTAGCAGACACTGTAGAAAATTATAATGAAGTAACAGGTGATGGAACAGGTTTTATGTTTGATGACCTTACTCCTCAGTCTGTTTATGATACAGTTGGTTGGGCAGTTTATGCTTATTACAATAAAAAAGACCACATAAAAAAAATGCAACAAAAAGCCATGAAAAAAGATTTTACTTGGAAGGCAAGTTGTGAAAACTATATCAAAGTCTATGAAGAGGCGTTAAATAGAGGTTGTAATATATAAAAAAAAGCCCTTTACATTTCAAAGTGATTGTAAAGGGCTTTTTTTAATTTCCACTAAATTCAAACCATTGTCCGTCAGTAGTTAAATACCAATCTGCAATTACATTGCTTGTATTTTGATTATACCAACTTATAGAACCATCTCGATTCAAGACAACTATACGTGTTTTGTTTTTTGAGACCTTTAAAGGTAATGAGGCACTTCTTTTATATTCAAAACTTTTCTTTCCGATTAAATTGTATGATTTAACTTGTGATTTACCTATATTAGTGTACAGTGTTGGCCAAGAAAGATAACTAAAAGCATCACCATCTTCTTCCGAAATAGATAAAATTGTTCTTGATACTTTTGAGTTTGGCTCCCATGCAAATACAGTTGTTTGAAGTTTATTTGATGAATCTGTTTTTATCAGAATTCCATAGATTTCTGGAGAATCTACAGAATTATCGAATGATAAAGAATAGGCTACATTTCCTTTTAGGGAAAGAGGAACTGTTTCCTTTGTTTTTGTATTAACATATAAGAAAGGAACTTGAGGATTTGTTGCACTTGTTTTGGCAATATATAAATCTGTTTCATTATATAAAACAGCATCTTGTATACCTGTACCAATGTAAAGTTGTTCTGAATTTGCATTGGTAATATTAAATCTGTTTACGATAGAATTTCCTTCAATGTAAATTAAAGAGTTATTGAACAATCTAATGTTTTGAATATTATTTTTTGGTGTAAAAAGTGTACTTAATTTACCTGATGATAAATCAAGGTATTGAACAGGACGTTTTGTTTCTTTTGACCAAAGAATTACACCTTGAGAGTATGTTATAAGGTTTGTATATCCTGGATTTATTCCTTTTTTATCAACAATTCCGTTATCATATGAGGATAAAAAAATTGCATTTGGTGTTAAAAAATAAAAGTTTTCTTCAATTACATCAACATCATAAATATGATCATACATGTTATCTGTTATAGGCAATAAAGAATCAACGCGTTCACTTTCTGAGTTATCAAAAGTAAAAATGTTTCCGAGATTTGTACCTGCATATATTGTATTTTCG
Source organism: Treponema sp. (assembly GCA_017938365.1). Lineage (GTDB taxonomy): Bacteria > Spirochaetota > Spirochaetia > Treponematales > Treponemataceae > Treponema_D. Next base: position 30,124 of record JAGBBT010000079.1, on the reverse strand, counting down.
GTTATTGTAGCACTAACAATTTTTTCATTTTGACCTAAGCCAGAAAAAGTTCTTATTAATTGAGGTTGTATTACACTTTTATTTCTATCATTCTGAACTTTAAAAAGCTTGAACTGACGATTTTCATTTAATATATAATATAAATCTTGCTTATTATTAGAAATTATTAAAATAGGGTTTTCAGAATTTATGGAATATTTTCCAATAGTTTTACCAGTTGTTGCTTGAACTACATATAATGTTCCATTATTGTATCCAGCAAAAAATACAGAATTATTAAACATTCCTGTTTGTGTTAGGTTTGGTTCTGTATTAAATCTAGCTTTTCGTTGACCCGTTCTTAAATTGTAGTAGGTTAGTGTACCGATTGGAGAATACATAACTGCTGTATTTTCTGTATCTGAGGTAACAACCATATTTACAGCACCAGAAGATTCTTTTAGTTTTTTTGAAGTTATAGAGCCTGTGTTTGTATTTAAAAAATAAGTTCCTTTTACTGATGCTGTTCCACAAATAACATAATTTCCCTTTGCAGAATACGAAAGAGATGTTATTGGGTCTGAAAATCTATATGCATATTTTCTTGTAAGAGTATTAAAATTCCAAACACTAACCATGTTTGTTGAAGCTCCATCAGTTGTATAAACTGCTATATCGTTTCCTTTTGGGCTTCTTGCAATCATTTGTATTGCTAAATCACTAATTTGGTAATGTTCGCCTAATCCATCTTCTGACCATTTTATTAAAAATCCGTCTAATCCAGAACTAAAAACAGTTTTATCTTCGCCAATTGTTCCTTCTAAAGTTGCTAAAGCTGTAACAGGTGTTTGATGAGCCTGCGTAGAAATATGAGATTGAGAAAAAATTATTTCAAAACTTATGAAAAATAAAACTGCAAAAAAAATTTTTTTCATTTAAGAACTCCAAAAAAATATTTAAAATCACCAATCATTGCAATAATAAATATAAAGACTATAAAAATAATTCCAATGTATTGTACACGATATCTTATTTTTGGTGAAATGGTAATTCTAAAAATACTTTCAATAATTGAAAATAAAATTAAACCACCATCTAATATTGGTATAGGTAAAAGATTCATTAAAAATAATGAAATACTGATAATTGCAATAAAATTTAAAACAGCAGATAATCCTGTCCTAAATCCTTCTGAAAATCCAAATTTTACAGTTTTGCCTAACATTGTTGTTATTCTTGCAGGACCACTGACAGCATTTGTTATTTCAACATCGTTAAATAATGATAATATTCCTTTTATTGTTGCATGCAGAATCGAAAATGTTTCTGAAAAACTATATTTTACAGAGCCCAAAAATCCATACTTTTTAGATTCTTTTTTTATTATAGATTGAGGATTACTCATTATTCCTATTTTACCAGCTCCAGTTTTTTTATCTAAAACTGATTGAACAGAAAATGTTAAAACTTCATTATTTCTATTTACAGTAATATTAAGTAATTTATCTGGATTCATTGAAACATAACTTTGTATATCAGAAAAGTCTGTAATTATTTTGTCATCGATTTTTAATATCGTATCACCTGTTTTTATACCAGCTTCTTTAGCAGGTGAGTAGTATTCTGGAAATTTATCTGTTGATAAAGAAATTGTTGAGGATGCAGAATAATAGGAATATCCGATAATTCCAATTATAAAAAAAGATATCAGAGCTAAAATAAGATTAAAAAAAGGTCCTGAAAATGCAATAATTGCTCTTTTCAGAGGATGAATACCGTATAAGGAATCTGAATCAGCCTCTATAACAGAACAATTTTCTTCGTAAGCTTTAATAAAGTCTTGTTCGCCTTTCATACCACAATAACCACCAAATGGAAATAAAGATATTCTCCAGTCGGTGTTACAAAATTTTTTGTGAAACAAAATAGGTCCCATTCCAATAGAAAAAGATTCAACCTTTATGCCAAAAGTTTTTGCTGCAATATAGTGACCTAATTCATGTATAAAAACAATTAATCCTAATATTATAAGTCCATAAATTATTGTCATAGATTTATACCAGTTTTTTTGCGTATTCTCTTGCTAATGAATCTGCTTCAAAAATATCTTTTGTATCTCGTATTATATTTGACCAATCTTTTGACATGACATTAGATACAACTTCTGCAATTTTAAAAAATTTGATTTTTTCGTCAATAAATGCCCATGCTGCAATTTCATTTGCTGCATTAAAAGCTATTGGATAACAATTATCTTTGTCAGCAGCTTCGAATGCAAGTTTTAACAAAGGAAAATCATCATAACGAGGTTGTTCAAATGTTAATGTTCGTTCTTTATTTTCTGAATCAACAAAACTAAAAGGTTTCATAAAATCAGATTTTATAAAAGGGTAGTTTAATGCTTGTATTATTGGATGCTTCATATCAGGTTCTGAAAATTGTCCATATACAATACCGTCTACAGTTCTTACTAACGAATGAATTATACTTTGTGGATGAACAACAACTTCTATTTTGTTAGTTTCAATATTAAAAAGTCTTTTAGCTTCAATGACTTCTAAACCTTTGTTTCCCATTGTTGCTGAATCAACTGTGATTTTTATACCCATATCCCATGTAGGATGTTTTAGGGCATCTTTTAGTGTAGCTTTTTTTATTTTTTTTGATTTCCAAGTCCTAAAAGGACCACCACTCGCAGTTAAAATTATTTGATCAATATTATCTTTGCCACACTGATTTATTAATGTAAAAATTGCAGAATGTTCGCTGTCAACAGGAATTATTTTACAGTTATTTTTTTTTGCTAAATCAAAGATTAGAGAACCAGCCATAACAACAGACTCTTTATTTGCCAAAGCTAAATCAACTTTTGATTCTAATGTCAAAATACTTGGGATTAATCCAGCACTGCCGGCAATTCCGTTGACAACTATATCTGGTTTTGAAATTTCAATTAATTTTTTTATTCCATCGTAACCATCTTCTGCAGTTAATGTGTAAGGACAATTAAATTCTCTAGATAATTCTGAAAGTTTAATTTTGTTTGTATTGGCACTAAGTCCACACACAGAAAATGAATCTTTCTGGTTTCTTATAATATCTAATGTACTAGTGCCTATTGAACCTGTACACCCAAGAACAAGAATTTTTTTATGCATAGAAACCATATAAATATCTTATTGCTATATAATAAATAGGAGCGGAAAAAATTATACTATCTATTGAATCAAGGATTCCGCCTCTTCCAGGTATTAAGAACCCACTATCTTTACATTCAGAAGAACGCTTTATAACAGACTCAACTAAATCACCTATGATTGAAGAAATTGATATTACGAAACCTAAAAGAATTATTTTAAAAATAGAACCAACAAAAATAAAAGGCCATATTTTGTAACATAGAATTCCACTTAATATGGAACCTAGAATTCCACCTAAAAAACCTGCAATACTTTTGTTTGGACTTGCTTTAATAAATCCCTTGTTATTTTTACCAAATAAACTTCCAAATAACCATGCTAGAGAATCACACATAAAGACCATTAATAAGAATGTAGCTATTATCTGTGTAGAATATTGTATAAAAGTAATTCTAGAAATGTATGTAATTAAAAAGCCTGTGTACACAACTGTAAAACAGGATGTTAATATGTGAGCGTTTGAATCTTCGAATTTTTTTGCAGTTAAAACTTCGAATCCCAATATAAATAGGATAGAAAGAATAAACGCAATGTAAATGAAATATAAATCAAGATTAAAAATTGCACATAAGATTCCTATTATTGCTGGAATTATAGCAACAAAAATGACAAAGGGTTTGGGATGCAAATTAAAAGATTTTGATAAGATATTGTGTAATTCATTTGTAGAAAGAGAAACTATCGTTAAAATCAAAAAATGCAAAGCAATATGGTTTAGTTGATTCAAACACAATAAACCGATTACAAGAGGTATTCCAACAAAAAAAATCAATAAACGTTGAACTAACGTACTCATAAATCTTCCTTAATTTGAAGAATCTGGGACAGCCCCAAATCTTCTATTCCTTTTTTGAAATTCAATTATATTTTCAACAAACTCATCTTCATTATAATCGGGCCATAGAGTATCTGTAAAGATAAATTCTGCATAAGCCGACTGCCATAAAAGAAAGTTGCTGAGTCTTTTTTCTCCTCCTGTTCTTATTATTAAATCAACATCAGGAAGATTCTTTATATCAAAATTATCTGAGATTGTTTTCTCATTTATTTCTTTTTTGTTTTTTATTAACTCGTTTATATTTCGAACAAGCTCATCTCTGCTGCCGTAATTTATTGCCAAAACGCAGGTAGTGCCTGTAAAATGTCTTGTATCTTCTTTTGCATCAATAATTTCTTTTTGAACATCTTTGGGTAAACCATTTAAGTCTCCAATGTGTTCTATTTTGATACCATTTTCTTTGTAGAACTGAAATTCTGAACGAAGGTGGTTCTTTATTAATCCCATTAAATAACCAACTTCGTCTTGAGTTCTTTTCCAATTTTCAGTCGAAAAAGTATACAATGTAATATACTTTATTCCTAACGAAGCTGCTTTTGAAACAATCTTCTTAGCAACGGACAAACCTTCTTTATGTCCAAAAGTTCGAGCGAGACCTTTTTGTTTTGCCCAACGACCGTTCCCATCCATTATAATTGCAATATGGCTGGGAAGTTCGTTAGAATTAAATTGTATATTAGTCATTAAGCTAAAATTTCTTTTTCTTTTGAATCACAAACTGCCGTGATATCAGAAATATATTTATCTGTTAATTTTTGAAGATCATCTGTTTCTTTTTTTAACTGATCTTCTGTAATTTCACCTGCTTTCTGTTGCTTTTTTAAATCATCGTTACCATCACGACGTATATTTCTTATAGTTGTTTTATAATTTTCAGCAACACTTTTTGCCTGTTTTACAAGTTCTTTTCTTCTTTCTGCTGTTAGGGCTGGGATAGAAATACGAATTACTTTTCCATCGTTAGAAGGATTTAAACCTAAATCTGAAACTTGAATTGCTTTTTCAATTTCACTAATTAAAGATTTATCAAAGGGAGAAATAACAACAGTTCTTGCTTCTGGAATAGAGATAGTTGCAACTTGATTTAGTGGTGATTTATTACCATAATAATCTACTCTAACTTTATCGAAAATAGAAGCTGATGCACGTCCTGTACGAATTGAATTTAATTCATTCTTTAAAGCTTCTAATGTTTTTTCCATTTTTGAATTTGCATCAAATGCCATCTTTTTCTCCTTAAAATTTATAGTTTATAAAATGTAAAAGCGGTCAGTGAAAAAAATCTCTGGCCGCTTTTTATAAATTAATTATTTTCCAAGAACGTATAGAACAATTTTTCCAAAAGAAAGATTTGAACCTACATTTTTAGAAATTTCTTCTAATTTTTTCTGAACAGAAACTTTGTCATCTTTTACAAATGCCTGATCAACGAAACATATTTCAGCAAGGTGTTTGTTTACTTTTCCTTGTAAAATACCTTCTTTTACATTTTCTGGCTTAGAAGCCATTTTTTCGTCTTGAGCCATTTGTGCAGCAAAAATTTCTTTCTGTTCATCAATATAACTCTGTGGAACATCTTTTTGTGTTACATACGAAGGTGTAAACGCTGCTAAATGTAAACAACAGTCTTTTGCAAATGTTTTTACTTCGGCATTAGATGATCCATCTACAACAACGATTGCAGCTGTTTTAAAGTCTGAGTGTACATAAAAATCTGCAGCAGAATTTTCTGGTACTTCAATAACTTCAAGACGGCGAAGAGCCATATTTTCGCGAATTTTTGTTGCTAATTCGAGAACTTTATCTTCAAGTTCTTTTTCGATTTTTGTATAACCTTTTTCAAAGATTGCATCTAAAACAGCTTCTCCAACTGCGATGAAGTCTGTGTTTTTAGCAACAAAGTCTGTTTCACAAGTAAGTTCTGCAATAGCAAGTTTGTTTCCATTTTGGCGAACAAAAATGCGTCCTTCACTTGTTGCTCTATCTGCACGTTTTGCAACTGCAGCAAGACCTTTTTCTTTTAAGATTTTTTCAGCTTCTGCTGGATCTCCATTTGCTTCTGTGAGTGCTTTTTTACACTCCATCATTCCTGCACCTGTAGCATCTCTCAGAGCTTTAACATCAGAGGCTTTAATTTCCATTTATATCTCCGTGTATATTATTTATCAAATTTTTCAGCGAAATCTTCTTCTTCGCTATCTGAATTTACATCATCTTCTTTTGGTTCTGATGGTGTGTAATTGCTATAATCAACGATTTCTTCATCATCTTTTTTTGTAGAAGCGTCAGTCATAACATCATCTTCATCACCAAGGTTTTCGATGAATTTTAAACCTTCTTCATTATCAGCTTCAATTACAGCATTTGCGATAATCGAAGTGAAAAGAGAAATTGCACGGATTGCATCGTCATTACCTGGAATAGGGTAGTCGATTCCTTCTGGATTACAGTTTGTATCTACTACTGCAACAATTGGAATACCCATACGGTGAGCTTCTGCAACAGCAATTTGTTCTTTGTGTGTATCAATGATAAAAAGAGCTCCTGGAAGTTCTTTCATATCTTTGATTCCACCAAGGTTTTTTGTTAATTTTGCTTTTTCTTTTAAAAGACCAGAAACTTCTTTTTTTGTTAAGTTATCAAATGTGCCATCAATTTCCATTTTTTCAATTTTCTTGAGGCGCTGAAGTGATTTTTTGATTGTAGAGAAGTTTGTAAGCATACCACCAAGCCAACGGTTGTTTACATAATACATACCACAACGTTCTGCTTCTTTCTGAACTGCTTGCTGAGCTTGTTTTTTTGTTCCAACAAAAAGAACAGTTTTTCCTGCTGAAACAACCTTACGAATAGCTTCGTAGCTATCTTTTATTGCACCGATTGTCTGTTGCAAATCGATGATATGAATCCCGTTGCGTTCTGCGAAGATATATTTCTTCATACGTGGATCCCAACGCTTAACCTGATGACCAAAGTGTACACCAGATTCAAGCAAACTCTTCATGGTTACAACTGCCATAAAGTGTCTCCTTCACCGGAAAAAAATCTATAAGATTTTTTCCACCTAACTCTGTTTCTCGTAACACAAATGTGTTCGGATGATTTACGAATGTCATAGTATTTAACCTACGGTTCCTCTAAGACACCGACAAGGTTTATTTTATTATTGAATAGCCTTGTTCCTTTAACATATCATAAAGTTCAAAAATAGGCAACCCAACTACAGCACTGTTTGTACCTTCTATTTTGGTTATAAAACAACTTGCTAGACCCTGAATTCTGTATCCTCCAGCTGCACCATGCCATTCTCCAGAGTTTAAATACCAATTAATTTCCTCATCAGTCATTGGAGACATTGTTACTTTTGTTATTACAGTTCTATTTGTTACATAGTGTAACTCACCATTAAAAAGTGCAAGTCCAGTGATAACTTTATGAGTTTTTCCTTGTAATTGTTTTAGAAATTGATATGCTTCTTCTAAATCTTTTGGTTTTCCATAGATTTTTTTATTACATATTATTGCAGTATCAGCACCTAAAATCCATGAAAATTCTTGTGAAGGAGGTAATGAATGAGCTACTGCACTAACTTTTTTTGTAGCAAAAAATTCAGGAACTTCTTCTAAAGGAATGTCTGATGGAACATTTTCCTCGAATTCTGGAATCATAACCTTAAAAGGTATGTTGAGAAGTTTTAGAATTTCTTGTCTTCTAGGAGAAGAAGATGCAAGTATTATTGGTTCCATATTATTTTCCTTTGTTTATATTTATTGTGATAAAAAAAACGGCATCTCTAGATATGATACTAGAAATGCCGTTCTTTGTGGTGATTATAACAATTATTTAGCGTCTGATTTGTTATTGCTTTTTCCAGAGCCCTGTAATTTTTTTAAGAGTTCTAAAGCTCTTGTTCTAACAGGTGTAACATAATTGTAATTTGTAGCAATTTGTCCAACAGCCTGAATCATAGGACCTTTGTTTTGAACTTTGTCAGCTAATTTTTCGTATGCGATTAAAACTTCTAGTGCTAAGCTTGAAGTAGGGTTTAATACAGCATTCTTTTTCTGTGCCCATGCAATAGTTTCTGAAACATCATCATTATTGTTAATTCCGATTTCACCTAATGAACGGATTGCAGCAGTGATAACCATTGGTTCGTTGTCTGCAAGTGCAATTTTTACAAGAGTGTCTTTAGATTCTTCAGTTGGAACTTGTGCTAATAAATCACATGCTTTTGCACGAATGTCAGGAAAATTATTAACAAGTCTTCCATTTGTTCTTGCTTCAGAAGTAATTCCTTCTCCTGCAAGTTGGTCCAATGCTCTCATCATGTCTGGAGTTGATCTGCCTTCGTTAACAGCATTTTCCAAATATTGGAGTGCAACTAATTTATTATCGCGTTCGTCTGAATTTGCAAGTTCTGTAATAACAACATCTTCAACACTACTTAAGTATTCGCTTTCTACTGAAGTTTCGTTATTTGTAGAGTCAACTTTTTGTACAGACTGTTGTTGAGCTGAAAGTTGCATTGCGAAAGCAACTGATATCAAACTAGCTACAACAAGTTTTATAGATTTCATAAAAATCCTCCTATCTATATTTTCGGTAAATAGTCAAAAAATAATAATTAATTATAATTTATTATACTATAAAAAGCAACTTTTATTCTCCAATTTCTGGGAGATGTAACATCCAGTGTCCATCAATTTTATTGAAGTAATAATAAACAACATATCTTTCTTGGATATTTTTAGATTTATCAGCTTTTGTTGTCACTTGAACTGCTTTTACATAGGTATCAGATTCGTATCTGATTTCAGACACCATACGCCCAGCTCTAGATGGTACGAAAACATACTTAAAATAATCCTCTAAATTCCTTAATCTTAAACCTTTTACAGGAAGTTTACTTTGTGCTTTTTTTAGATTTACAGGTTGCTGCCAATAATTTATAGATTCTTGATCTATATATAAAAGCCATGATTTGTAATCAAAGTCTTTCATAATTGTTGAAAGTTTTTCGATAATACTTATTATTTCCGTTTTATCAGAATTAAAAGTATCTTTTGAAACAGCTAAAGTACCGATAGACCGAGAGTATTCGTCATCTTCTGTATTTTCTTTTGTAACAATTTCTTTTTTTGAAGGTTCTTCTTTTAATTCTTCTGTAACAATAGGGGACTCAACCTTTGTAGTTCCACAAGAAACTAAAAAAAGACCTATAAGACTAAATGTTATTAAGTTAATTTTTATTCTTTTCATACTGTGAATAATACATCACTTGTCCTATTCAGTCAAACATGTTACAAATAATTATGACTATAGCTGTATTTCCTGGATCATTTGATCCTCCTACTTATGGACATTTAAACATTATAGAAAGAGCTAGTAAATTATTTGATAAAGTAGATGTTGTTGTTGCTGTTAATTCAAATAAAAAATATCTTTTTGATTCAGAAGAAAGAGTTGAAATGATGAAAGCACTTACAGAGCCTTGGCAGAATGTAAGTGTTCATTCATGGAATAGACTTATTGTAGAGTATGCAGAAAAAAATAATGCAAAAGTATTATTAAGAGGGATACGGAATACAAACGATTTTGCATATGAGTTTGATCTTTCGCTAATGAATCATAATTTAAATTCAAACATAGAAACTTTGTTTATTCCTACAGAACCAAGATATGTAATAGTAAAGTCAAGTTCTATAAAGGAATTAGCAATGTTTGGTGGTGATATATCAAGTATGGTGCCACCAATTGTTTGTGAGGAAATGAAGAAGAAATATAAAAATATTATTTCAAAATGACAAAAAGTGTAAAAATGTAATTATTTTTATTGACAATTTAAAAAGAACCATTATAATTGTGATTGACATTCGGGGTTAAACTGTTATACTATTAAACCCGTTATAAATGTAACAAAAATATAGTGAGGTATATATAATGGCAGTACCTAGAGCGAAAACTTCAAAGGCACGTACACGCAGACGCCGTGGTGTTAATATGCATCTTGAAGCACCACAGTTAGTTGAATGTGGAAACTGTGGAAACCTTGTTTTACAGCATCATGTTTGTAAAAAATGTGGTTTCTATCGTGGACGACAGGTGATTACTCCCGAAAGTAATGGATAATTAATTTTATTAGGAGACTAAAATGGACGAATTGTTCAACAAAATTCAGCAGCTTATCGCTGACAAATTAGAAATCGATGCAAGTAAGGTTACATTAGATTCTTCATTCCGTGGAGATCTTGGTGCAGATAGCCTTGATACTTACGAACTTGTTTATGCAATTGAAGAAGAACTTGGTGTAAGTATTCCTGATGAAAAAGCTAACGAATTCGAAACTGTTCGTGATGCATATAACTTCATCAAATCTGAAAAAGAATCTAACTAATTCTTTTCTTTACTTTCTTTATAAAACACAGGTTTTGTTTATCAGCCTGTGTTATTTTTTTTATAAAATGATATTCTTTTTTTATGTTGAATATGAATAATTTTTTTCGTAAAACACAGTTATCATCTGATAGAATTAAATCACTACAAGATTTTTGTAAAAGTCTTAACATAAAGTTTAATAATCTTGAACTACTTAATCTTGCCTTTCATCATAGATCTTATTCAAATGAAAATAAAAATAAAAAATTTCTTAACAATGAAAGATTAGAATTTTTAGGTGATAGTGTACTCGGAATGGTAACTTCATCATATTTGTATCAGAATTTATCTGAGAATTCTGAAGGTGATTTAGCCAAAATAAAAAGTGTTGTTGTTAGTGAAAAATCTCTTGCTCCTATAGCTATATCAATGAATATAGATAAAATGCTCATTTTAGGAAAGGGAGAAGAGTTAAGTGGTGGAAGGAAAAAAGATGCAATTTTAGCTGATTGTGTTGAAGCTGTTATTGGAGCTTATTATTTAGACAGTGGATATGTACAAGCTGAAAAATTTGTTTTGTCTTTTATAATAAAGGAAATAAAAAAGGTTCAAGACAATAAAGGGCAAAAAGATTTTAAAACATTATTACAAGAGTATTGTCAAAAAAAATATAAGACATGTCCTAATTATCAACTTGTAAAAAAAACTGGCCCAGATCATGATCAAATATTCTGGGTAACAGTTAGTTTTAATAATATAACTTATGGACCTATTAGTGGGAAAAATAAAAAAAGTGCTGAACAAAGTGTTGCTCAATTAGCTTTAAAAACAATAAAAAATATAAAAAAATAATAAAAAATCTATTGACACTTTTTTTTAGTTTTTATATACTAAATACATCAATGCGGCAGTCATATAACGGCTCATTATCTCAGCCTTCCAAGCTGATGACGAGGGTTCGACTCCCTTCTGCCGCTCTAGAGACCTACAATATTTGTAGGTCTTTTTTTTATTATTAACATGTTTAGGATTGGAGATAAAAAAAGACCCAAAAAAGATTATTATATCCTTTTTGGGTCTTTTTTTTAGATTTTTATTCTGGACGACCTTTTTTCCAATTATCTGATTCAAAAATATTGTCTTTTACAGTAAACCACGAATCATTAGTGATTTTGAAAGTTGTTGAATTATGTTGGTCTGGTGACCAAAAACTATTTGTTGTGACTACAGCACCTTGTGTCTTTTTTATATAATCAGTTAGTTCTTTTTTTGTAAATGGATTTATTGGTTTGTCTACAATTTGTGACAATGCTAACAAAGGCACATCCGCATTGGTCATAAATGTATAATCTTTTTTTATTGGACCATTTGCATTAAAATCTTTTACAAATAACAAAGGATGTAGGTGATCTCTATCAAAATCACTTTCAAATGTACCTGAATATTCAGAATTAAATATGTCTTTTCCAATTCCATGATCACTTACAATAATTATTCTTGTGTTATCATAAGCTTTGTTTTCTTTTAAATAAACAATCCATCGTCCAATTAATTTAAACATTGCGATACAGGTATCATATCCTCCAATTTCTGAATATTTTCCAGTTCCTTTTTGGGTAATTTTTGTTGCTGGAGTGTATTCTGGAGGTTGTAAGTCAATATTTGAATGAGTAGAATCATTTGTTATACAAGTAAATGTATTATTATTTGCAGAAAAATCTGTTAATTCCCTTAAATAATCAAGAGGTGCATAATAATCGATAAATTCTTGTACATCACTTGTTGCTGTATCCGAACTCCACCATAATCCATCATCGTATATAATGTTTCTCAATATATATGGTGAACTTCTGAAAATTGAAAGCCATAACATATTTCTATTTATTGTATTTTTCAGAAAATTATTTGAAATCTTGTCTTTATTATTTTTAAGCCAAAGAGCGGTGTATTTGCACTGAACATTTCCTGCTTTGATATTTGGATATTCATTAACAAAAGACATATCTGCATAATAATTATAATTTGCCCAAGAAGAGTCTGTTATTGTTGCATCATATCCAGCTTGCTCATTAAATATTCTTGGCATTACAAGAATTGATTCGTTATGTTTTATTATATTTTTTACAGTATTTCTTTTATTAAATTCTAATGGAGTATATTCGTATCCACCATAAATTGGTGGGGCTCCAATTACTGTATGGCCACCGTAAGAAATGGTGTTAGGGTATAATGTAAACCCAGAATATATTTCTTTTAAAGATGTATCTTCTTCGAATATAGAATCAAAAAATGATGATTCAGCTCTATCAACCATAAAAACAACAACATTCTTATTTGTTTTTGAAAGATGATAAAAAGGCTCAATTGTTTCTTTTGAATCAGAAAAATTTATAGATATAGATGCATAATCTTTTCTTATTTTAGTTGTATATGTAATTCCTGCTACAAAAGAGGTGAGTAATACAATTGATAATGCTCCTGAAATTATATTTGTTAAATTAAATATGATTAAACAACATATTATTAATACTGTTGCAAAATTAATTCCGAGATTAAGTAGTATAGCTGAATTTGAAGTTGCATTTGTAATAGAATTATTAAATGTAATAAGTCTCGTTAATGTTCCGTAGTTTCCAACAAATATAAATATGTTTTCGAGAGAAATAAATGTTGCTATTAGCATTAAAAACGCAATTATTGCTTTAAATTTCTTTCCAAATAAAAAATATAAACAAGTAGGCCAAAATAAAAATAAACCTATACTTTGAAATAATGTGTTAAAAACAAAACTTATAGGATTTTTTACTCCGTCGATATTTGTAAATTCAATAACAGAAGAAGAAATAACACTTTCTGGTATTATAAAACCGTTTAACAGTGTTAATGTAATTGCTGAAATTAAAAAGATTGAGAAACAAACTTTTGTGTTTTGGTTAAGTTTGTATAATATTTTTTCATATAAAAAATTAACCATTTTGATAAAAAATGGGATAAATAAAAGAATTGAAGCAGCACAAATCAAAATTAATCTTTTTTTTATTCTACCATGATGAATGAATAAACAGTAAAAATCTACTATAAGGACAGCAATTGCAAGACATATGTATAAAACTTTTTTTGGATTTTTGAATTTGAAAAAAATATTTTTCAACAAAGAAAAAACTTGATTCATTGTCCAATATAAAACAAGTCCAGATGGTGAGTCATATAATATAAATAAGAACAAACATGCCATTCCGTAGATTTGAATCTTTTCTCTGATAGAATGTCCTTTTGTATAAATAAATCCAGAAGCACAATTTATAATGGTCATTAGAATAGGTAAAAAATTTATGCTAAACGAACCAATTTTAAAAAGTTCATCAGGTTTTCCCATATTTTTTATGAAAAAGAAACTCTCTCCGTCCAATATACTTAGATGAGAAAGATATGAATATGCTGCCATAAAAAAAGGAATTTGTATTAAAAGACTGAAAGAAGAGCGTAATGCCATTAATGGATGGTAATTATTTTGACGATAGAATGTTGTTAAAATCATATACTGTTCATCGCCTTTAAAAGCTCTTTTTATTCTATCAATACCAAATTTTAGTTTTTCTTGAATCGCACGTTCTTTTTCTTGCCATGTTTCTGCAACAAGATAAAGTGGTAAACACATAAGAGTTACAGCTAGGCTAACACCTAAAACAGCTATGCCAGAATTTTTAAATATATGATAAAAAAGTGAAAAAGAAAATTCTAATATAAATTTCAACGGATAAATTACTATTGAGAAAAGCCAATCCATGTTTGTGCCTCATTTTTTTTGTTATAAATATAATACTTTAACATTTTTGCAATTACAATAAAATTTTTTCAATATTTATAGGCTGTTTATTTCATTATCAAACCAAAGATATCGATTATTTAACCAAGTTAGTAGGTAGTTAACTTCGTCATCATATGTTTTTCCTATATAAGCGTTTGGCCAAACATCAATACCTAAAATAGTCCATGCTTTAAAGTTATATTTTTGAACTTCATTTAATAATGAAACTCGTTCAGGAATAAAACTATTTATTGCATTGTATAATTCATTTTTTTTCTCATTCCAACGTACTTTTAATTGTTTTACAAATTCGGGATCTTCAAAAATGCGATTAATCCAGACTGCATCTTTTACCCAAAAACCTTTGTAATCAGACATATTATTATAATCGCAGTTTCCACAGGAAATATCAAAATCCCAAATTGGACCAAAATGAACTTTTTGAGTATAGGGATTATAATACAAATTTACACTTCCGATGAATTTAGCATCATGATTCTTTGTAAATTCGTTTATTATATACCAATCTATAAAGGAGTTAATATCAAGATATTTTCTGTATCCATGAGATTTGTCAGCAAAGTTATCTGCAAAAATTGAATCTTCTAAAGTTTGAATTTGGTTTTGAATATGTACTTTTGCTTCTTCGGAAACAACTTCAGGGTCTTCCAAGGCAAAATTTACACCTTTATTAGTGGCAAAATAGAAATCATTTCGAAGTCTTCCAATCTCTAAAAAATATCCACCATCATTTAAATTTTCAACTTTGGAAATATCAGGAATATTAATTTTATCTTTTGCAATTTTAATTTTCTCTGTTAAATTGTAGTAACCGTAATATTTGTTATTGAAAAAAACTTCTACATCTTTTGTTTGTGGAGTATAACCTAAATTATCATAAATACTTCCTAAATGAAGAGCGAAAGTTGTTCTAACTAAACTTTTATCAGAAAATGAATTTAATAAATTATATCTAGAATCTTTAGGCATGTTTAATAAAGACTGTTTTTTTTCTAGTTTTAATGCATATGGTTTTTTAGGCATTCGCCAAGTAGTATTTCCACGACCTTTTATTTTTATTTTTCCAGATGCGATTTTTTCATTTTTATCAAAAAGTTCAAAACTTCCGTCTGAATATTTGTCTTTTAAAATTTTATCTTTTCCAGAATCTGTATATAACATTAAACGAGGAATTCCGTTATCTTGTGGAACATTACGAATTCTGTGAAAAGGGTAATGCTCATTCCATTCTTGATGAAACCAAGGATAAAATTTAATAAATCCAAATATACCAAGAATAAAAAAAATTAAAAAAGATATTAAAAATAAAGTTTTAGTTTTTTTTGAAAATTTTATCATAATGGTGGTAATTCTCCCTGAGCTTCTCGTCCTATAAGAATATTTAAATTTCCGTTTCTTGCTCTTAATTTGTCGATGAACTCTTTTTCATTTATATTATCTTTTTCAACTATATCGTATGTAATTTGAAATAAAGTTCCCATATTTGTTGTTTTTACATTTGATATTATGTGTTTTATTAAATATTCATCAAAAATATCATCAAAAACACCTTGGTAATCAAGATTTTCAGGAATTGTAATCTTTAGTATTTTGTTTTCTTTCTGACTATTTGCATAACCTAACCTTGTTAAAATAGCAAAGAAGAATGAAACTACTAATGCTAAAATAAAAGCAACTGCAAAACACTCTACGCCAACAGCAAGACCTGTGACCATTGTAAAAAAAACATAGGCAATGTCTTTTGAATCTCCAGGAACACTTCTAAATCTTACTAAAGCAAAAACTCCTCCCAATGAAACAGCTTTTGCAATATCACTTCCAATAAGAGTAATTACAACGCTTACAATTATTGGTAAAATAACAAGAGTTACTGCGAAATTTGAAGAATATTTGCGACCTTTATTACTGATAATGTACGATAAGCTAATTATCGCACCTGCAATAAGAGCAACTCCAATATGTATAAGGACTCTTGCTACAGATAATTCTGCCGAACTTACTAAAATTGACTCAAACATTTTATTACCTCATAGTATTAATTAAATAATTTTTATATTCAGTTCCGTATTTTGAAAAAGAAGAACTATAAATTTTATTATCTGATAAAAGTTCACAAAACCACAAAGGAAAAGAATTTGATGACTTAGCTTCCATTAACCACATATTTTCAGGAAGTAGAGTAGAGCCATTTGATCCTTTTTCTAATTGTAAATCTGTTCTTCGTGTTTTTATGTTAGTATCAAAGGTTATTCTAAAATCATTATCATTTTTTGCAAAGTAAGCAAATCTTTCATAGTAAATATAAACTTTGGGTTGTAGTTTATAAAAATTCAGAAAGTATTCAAGTTCTTTTAATACTTGAATATTTGGCTTAGATTTTTGCAAAGGATATTTTTGGTTATCAATGTATTTGTACGCTTCTTCTAGTGTGAAAGATGAGCGTCTTTTGTTTACTTTTCCATTGAATTTCTTTTTAATCTCAAGGTATACAGTATCTTGTAATTGGGGAATTCCGTAGCCCCGTAATCGTAATTTTTCTTTATAAGTTGGTTTTTCTATTGAATTTCTAATTAATTCATCATTTTCTGTATCGTAATATAAATTACAAATAGAATAGGTTTGTCCATTTTTATTAAATTTATCAGGATCCATAAATTCTATAATCTTAGACTGAATCTGAGAAAACTGTTTATCTGTGATTAGATACTTTTTTTCATATCTATTAAAAACTTCAATTGCCATTGGACAGAACTAAAGAATATCAAAGTTATACTTAGTTTTCAAGTAAACCCAAACTTCTAATTGTTCAGTTAATTAGATAACTTCTCAACAGTAGAAATCATGTAATCAGCTGTTAATTTTCCAGCTTCTCCAATATGTTGCCATGCTTCGTTCTTTGCCTTTTTTCTTAATTCTGAAAGTTCTGGATTATCAGAAGCGTTCAGAATTACATTTTTTAAATTTGCAAAGTCTTTTTCTTCGATTTTTATACCAATTTTATTAATTGTTTCAAATTGCCAAATTGTTTTGTTAATATCAAATGCATCGTATGGTTCTAAATTTAATTCAGCATTAGCATACATAACTGGTTTATCACATAAGAATGTGTAGTCATAAATGATACCACTAAAATCAGAAATCATTATGTCTGCTTTTTTCATTGAATAAATATTATCTCTTTCGTTATCCCATGTAAGATTTTTTGCATTTTCATAACGAGCTTTTAGCTTTTCTAGCATATCTTTTTCTGAAATTTTAGATTGTGGATGTGGGCGTAGTATGACATTTAGGCCTGAATTAACTAAAGGATCTAAAAGTCTTTCGCCATATAAAGATAATAAACCACTTGGTCCCCATGAAGGAGAAACTAAAACTGTAAACTGATGATTTTCCTCATTTGGGATTGATTCCATTTTTTTAGAAAGAACGTCTAAGTATGTACAACCAACAGTTACAAGTTCCTTTGCAGGTAAATTTCTTTGTTTTTCTAAAGTTCTAATATCCTCTGCTTGGTAATCTCCTGTCAAAAGAATTGAATCAAAATAGTCAATTCCAAATAAACGGTACATCGTTGGATCGCCTGTAGAGTGGAAAATATGACTGTAATGTTTTACATTTTTACTTCTTTTTAATTGATAAACTTGTAGTCCTGGAGTTGTCATAAGAACAAACCCGGCACTTAGTAAATTTAATTTAGCAAAAGCTTTGTTTCCTTCTCCAATATATTCAGATTTAACATAATTGAAGTTTTTTTCAAAAATAGGGTCATCTTTTGCTGATGTGTAATATGTAATTTCAATTTTTCGATTTTCAAATTCTTCAACTATAGGCTGAAAAACTGTCCAATAACGTTTGTCTTCGCAGTAAATTACATAATTTTTATATGATTTATCAACAATTCCGTCATTTTTTCCTTTTGAAAAAAATAATTTAATTTTTAAGATTAAAGCCTTAGATAAAAAGAATAGAGTAGCACATGCTCCTATTAATATAGAGAAAAGCATGCTACCAGTTCCAGGATCTATATAAAGAGGTAAAAAATTAGTCATTGTTTACTCCTTTTTTATTACAAAAGTCTTTTATTAATTCAAGAACTTTATTCATTGTTTCTTTGGGAGCGATGGTTATACGCATAGAAAGGTTACTTCCTTCTGTCCATAATCGAACAAGAATCCCATTTTTTGCTAAATAGTCTTTTAATTTTTGGACATCGATTTTATCGAAATGTATAAAAATAAAATTTGCATAGGAATCAAATGCTTTAATACCTGAAATTTTATTAATATTTTGTATAAAATCTTTACGAATCGTAGAAATTTCTTTTGCAAGATTTTCGTAATAATCATCATCTTTTAGAGCTGCAATAGCTGCTTTTCTTCCGATGTTATTAACTCTAAAAGGATTTAAATCGAGTCTAAAAACTTGTTTAGCAATCGGTGTACATAATCCGTATCCAATTCTTAATCCTGCAATACCATAAAGTTTTGAAAATGTTCTAGCAAACACAACATTGTTATATGAATTGAGTAAGTATTTAACATTATAAGTAAAATCTGATAAACCCAAATAAGCTTCATCGACAATTACAAGTGAAGATGGAAAATTTTTTATAATTTTTTCCAAATCGCTTTGATTGATTACCGCTCCAGTTGGATTATGTGGAGTTGTTAGAATAATAATGCGTGGATTAGTTTTTTTAGCAACAGATTCAAGTTCTGAAATATCAAATTCATATGCTGATTTACCAGGTTTTATCGAATAATAAGCAGGTTTTGCATGTCTAAGTTCAATTACAGATTTATAATAATTCCATGCAGGATTTGAAATCAAGACTGTATCATCTTTATTCAAGACCAATGTCATTATAGTTTTAATAACATCTGAACTTCCAGAATGAACAAAAATATTATCAGTGGAAATTTCAGTTTTTTTAGAAATTTCAACTGCTAAATCATCTTCTCTTGTCAAATCATAAAGGTATAAGTCTTCCATTGTTGCATTGTGGAGAACATCAAGAACTTTAGGACTTGGTCCAAATAAGTTTTCATTAACATGTAATCTTCCTGTTAATTGTTCCGTCGCAACAACAGAATACTGTTTTGTATCTGCATAATTTGAAAGATAAGTAATTCTCTGTGTTGAGTTTATTAATTCTTCCTCTTGAAAAAATTGTTCAATAAAATCTTTAAATTGTGGATAAAATTGTACTATATCCTCAGTTGTATCAAATTCTTTACATTCTGCATCATCATATCGTTTAATTTTCATTAATAATTCAGAAATGTGTTTTATTTGAAAATCATCCCATAACATATATTTCATATCAGGGTCGTAATATTCTTTTACCATTAAATCAACAAATTTTTCACTAAAACTTTTTGAAAAGAATGCTTCTCCAATTGTGTACCATGATTTTTCTCCACCTTTTTTTACAGAAGTCATATAACCTCTGTCGTCGAGACTTTTTACACAGTATTCATTACAAAATTCATCGCTATATAAACATCCGTAATAAGAATCGTAAACATACTCTCTATAAACATTGTGTGCAAACCAATTGTCAGAACAACATATATATGAATTTTTTAAATAATCTTTTGCTGCGTAAAGAGAAGACATATTATTTTTTTCTTCCCATTCCGTGTTATCAATTACAATCAAGTTTTTATATTTTTTTGCCATTTCGTAGTATTTTTCTTTTAAATATCCTACGACAAGAACAATTTCTTTTATTCCAGCATCATTAAGCTGTTTAATTTGACGTTCTACCATTGTGTCGCCTTTTATTTCAAAAAGACCTTTTGGAAGATAATTAGAAAGAGGCATACATCTTCTAGATCGACCTGCTGCCATTATAATTGCATTATCAACTTTGTATGGTTTTAGAGCTTCGTATCCTTCTTTTGTTATCTTGTTATTTTTAGTCCACCCAGCTTTTTCACAAGATAATTTTACATCACCAGAAAACGCAGTTACATCTTCGTTTCTGTGAATTGCATGAATGTAATCAAATTCTAATTCTGTCATCTTAATTATCTCCATTTGGAATATACTGATTCCAATTTTTTTCGTCAAAAATATTATCTTTTACAGTGTACCACTGTTTATCTGTAATTGTAAATTGAGTTTTATTACGGATTCTTGTACTTTCTGCAGGACAAATTGCTATTTTTATATAGTCTTCTTTATTTTCTACCTCTAAAGGATTTTTTGTAAAAGGGTTCTTTGCATTAGTTATAAGCTCCTTTGTCGCTAAGTAAGGAGTATCTGCATTTGTCATAAATGTATTATTTTCCTTTAAAACACCATGTTCATTAAAATCTTTTACTATGAGGGTAGCTGTTACATTCCATTTTTTAAATGGAAACTCGTCATTTCCTTGCATATGTTTAACTTTTGAAGATAGCATTCCATGATCGCTAACAATAATAATTCTTGTATTATCGTATACACCATTTTCTTTTAAATAATCAAAAAATTCTGCATAACGCAAAAATACTCCACACATAGTACTGTATTCAGTGTCTAATGCTAATGGTGATGGACCGTGATTTGTTACAGGTTTTGCTGGACGGTAATCAGGAGCTTGTAATAAAACAGGTTCATGGGTTGCTTCATTATCAATAACAATTAAAGCACCTTTTTCTGAATCAAACTCTGTAAGTTCTGGAAGGTAATCAAGAAGAGAGTAGTTATCAACAAATCTTGCACTATCATCAAACGGATCGTAGGCTTGCCAATACTTTCTGTGATAAACAATTTGTCTAAAAACGGGTGGAACAATTTTAAATATACTAAACCAAATAAAATTCCTTTTTATATTATGCGATATAAATGGCTCTTTTTCCATTCCGTGTGATTTATACCAGATGTTTGTATATCGTCCTAAAGTTTCGTAGCGTTTTATTTGCGGATATTTTTCGTACATTTTGGTTAATGGTTGTTCAAGGTAGTTCTCGTATGGAAGATTACATACTGTTGCGGTATATCCGTTTTCTGTAAATAAAACTGGTAAAGTTAATAAAGCTTCGTTATGTTTTTTTTGTAATGTTTCGTTTGTTCTTTTATTTATTTCGTATGGAGTATAGTCATAACCTCCAAATAATCCTGGAGTACCAAGCATTGTTAATCTTCCAAACGAAATTGTATTTGGATAATATGTGAAACCATCAAATTTATCCTTTAAGTGTTTGTGTTCATCAAAAACATATGGAACATAGGGAGAAAAGCATCTATCTTGCATTATTATAATTACATTTTTTTCTTTTTTTGAAAGACTATATATAGGTTCTTCTATCGATGTAGGTATGTTAGGTGGATTCATATGTTTATATTCTTTTGAAATATAAATAATGTTTTTTGTCGAAATTACACCCAATGTTAGTAAAATAATAATTGTGAAAGATTGAACTATTTTTTTATTTTTATCAGAACCTTTTAACAAAAGTACAAGTAAAATTACGACTACAAACAGCACTATAAAGTTTATAAATGCTTCCTTTAGCGGTGGAAAATAACTTCTTGGTTCCATAAAAATCAAATGTGGTTCTATAGGACCATATTCTCCAGAAAATGCAAAACAATTTATTATTGCTGTAAATGTAAATATTGAAAATAAAACTGAAAAAACTTTTTTTACTTTATTTGAAAATAAAAAATAAAAACAAGTTGGCCAAAATACAAATAATCCTAAAGCATGATAAAACGGTACTTTAAGAAAAACAAAAGGTGATTTATATGAATCAACATAACAGTAATTATTTGGTTCAGATTCTATTAAAATAGATGGAATTACTAATCCTGTTAAAACAGCAAGTGTAATTGATGATAGTATGAATATCGTTCTAAAAACTTTATTCTCATTTTCAAAAGGAAAAAGTTTATCAATAAATAAATTAAAATATCTTATTAAAAGAGGAAAAAAAGGTGTTGTAATGCCGATTGTAAACATTGCAAGTTTATAGATTGCTTTTATATCAGAAAGAATCGTAAAAGGACTTATAAGACATATAAAGGCAAATATACAGCTGATTATATATAGACATTTTTTAGGATTATTTATTTTATAAAAAATATTTTTAACAAGAGAAAGTATGTTATTCATTGTCCAATAAACAACCAAACCTGCAGGACTATTGTACAGTAAAATTAAAAATACAAAAGCAAAAACAAAAATTTGTATTTTTTCTTTGATGTCATGACCTTTGGAATAGAGAATACCAGAAGTTAAATTAATTAAAGTCATTGCTATTGGAAGAACATTTATAGGAAAATTTCCAATAGTAAATAAATTGTCAGGAGCTCCAAAATCTTTTATGAATAAAAAAGAATAACCTTTTAAGGAACCTAATTCACTTAAGAAATGATATGCTGCAATAAAAAATGGTATTTGTATTAGTAAACCGAAAGAAGAACGCAAAGCCATAATAGGTTTGTAGTTATTTTGTTTGTAATATGTAGATAGAATCATGTACTGTTCATCACCTTTAAAAGCTCTCTTTATTCTATCTATTTGATTTTTCATTTTAGACTGAATTAGCCGCTCTTTTTCTTGCCAGCTTTCTGCAACCATGTATAACGGTAATGTACATAACGTAACGATAAAACTTAAGCCAATAACGGCAATCCCTTTACTGTCTGTAACTTCGTACATAAACTGATAAAAAAACTCAAGAAATTGTGTTAGAGGATGGATTATTATTTGATAAATTACATTAAACATAACACAAATTATAGCAACTTTGCGATAATTATAAAAGATAGTTTATTTTTTACAAATCTTTTTAACAGTTTGTCTAATAAAAGCTGTCATATTTTCCAATATAGAAAATAGTTTAGGGAATTTTTTATTTATATCTGCAAAAGTAAAAAGAATTGGTGATTGTAGAATCTCGACAATTCTTGTGTCGTTTACTAAATGAACAGAATTAAATTGAAATTTCGGATCTTTTATCATTTCGATAATATCTTCTGTCAGTTTTCCGTTTTCTTTTATTTTGTATTGAAGTTTTTTATCAGCAAGTTTGTAGTAAGGAATGTAGTTTTTACTTGAAAATTCACTTGAGTAATAATGCAAGATTTTTGCATTTTTTAAATAAGCTAAACCTCCGTGGCTTGGTTGACAATTCCATTCTCCATCGAGAAGTTGCATTTTTAGACCTGTTTTGTAATTTGCTTCATTTAAAGCTGATTGGTCATGTTTGTCATTTTTTTTATATGCAGAATATTTCCAAATTTCATTCCAATTAAAAAATAAATCTTCAGTTTCTTTTCCTGCTTTTGCAAGTATTAATCCACCATTTATGTTATAACCTGATTGTTTAGTTCCTGAAAAACCTAACTTTTTATCACGTTTTAGAAAATATTTTTTGTGAATATGTTCTGATAAAAGTACATGTCCATCTAAGACACCTGCTGTTGTAAATGGAATTTTTTCAATTTCTGATAGGTCTTCGCAGATAATTGTGTCACAATCTATATAAAGAAAGTCTTCTTTTACATAATTAGGTATACTTGTTTTTATTAATCTTGAACGATCAATATTTGGTGTATTTGCATCAAAGTCAACGGAAATAATTTCAGAACAATATTTTTTTATTTCTGTTCTTTTTAATTCTTCTGTAAATGTATCTTTTGTTTTATTATCTGTTAAAAGTACTATTTGAGCATTTGGCATATGATATTTTAATGAAAATACAGACATTAAAGCTTGTTCATAGTATAAATCCTTTACAGTTGAAGTAAGAACATAAACATATTTCATAATATTACCTTAAAATAATGAATTATTGATTAAAAATCTTACCAAACAAATTTAAAAGTTGCTATATGCATATAATTAAGTTCTTTATTTATTTTTTTAAAACTGTATAATTGTTTGTATGAAAGATACAAAAATTAAAGATTTCCTTAATAATAATTCAAATACCAAGCATATTTTTTGTCCTTATCGTATATGTCCATTAGGTGCTCATGTTGATCATCAGTTAGGGCTTGTTACGGGTTTTGCTATAGATAAAGGTGTTGATTTTGATTTTGTAAAAACTGATGATGGTAGTGTCGAAGTTTATTCTGAAAATTTTGAAGGCGTTGCATCTGGAAATATTTATGAAGAAAAAGAAAGAACTTATACTTGGATAGATTTTATTTTTGGTGCAATTGCAACATTAAAAAAAACTTATAATTTAAAAAACGGAATTAAAGGAGTAATTAGAGGTTCTTTAACGGGAGGTGGCTTGTCATCTTCTGCAAGTGTTATATTAACTTATATTTCTGCCTTAGCAAAAGTTAATCAGATAAAGTTAACTTCTCCAGAATTAATTAATTTGGCTTTAGATGAAGAAAGAAATTATATAGGAGTAAATGTTGGTAAACTTGATCAAAGTTGTGAAGTTTATTGTAAAAAAAATCATTTACTTTATTTAGATACAAAAGATGATAGCTCAAAATTAATTCCTTTTGCCTCAGAAATGCCAGAGTTTGAAATTGCAATAATTTTTAGTGGAATGGAACGTAAATTAGCAGGTAGTGCATATAACATAAGAGTTGATGAATGTAAGGCTGCAAGTTATGCTTTAAAAGATTTTTCCCATTTAGAGTATGGTAAATTCCAAGAATCTTATTTACGAGATGTTCCCTACGGAGTTTATAGTCAGTACAAAGATAAACTTCCTAAACATTGGCGAAAACGAGCGGAACATTATTATTCAGAAATAGAAAGAGTAAAAAAAGGTATAAAACTTTTTAAAGAGGGAAACTTAAAAGAATTTGGTAAACTTGTTTTTGAAAGTGGTCGTTCTTCCATCGAAAATTACGAAACTGGAAGCGATGAATTAAAAACATTACAAAATATCATGGAATCAACAGACGGAATTTATGGCGGTCGTTTTAGTGGAGCAGGATTTAATGGTTGTGCTATGGCTATTATTGATCCACTAAAAAAAGATGATATTACAAAACAGTTAACTTCTAACTATTTAAAAGAATATCCAGAATTAGCAGAAAATTTTGCTATTTATTATTGTAAAACAACTGATGGGATAAATTTAATATGAAATCTATAATTTTAGCTGCTGGATACGCAACAAGATTGTATCCGTTAACAGAAAATTTTCCAAAACCTTTGTTAAAAATTGGAGAAAAGTCAATTTTAGATAGGTTAATTGATGATATTGATAAACTAGATGAAATTGACGAACACATTGTTATTTCTAATCACAAATTTTTTAATCATTTTAACCAATGGAAAAATAATAGAGTTTTTAATAAAAAAATAACAATTTTAGATGATGGTTCTAATAGTAATGATAATCGTCTTGGTGCTGTAAAAGATATTAGTTTTGCATTGAATACACTCAATATTGAAAATGATATTCTTGTCTTAGCAGGAGATAATGTTTTGGATTTTTCTTTAAGAGAGTTTGTAGAATATCAGAAAAAACATAATTCAAGTTGTATAATGAGACATCTTGAAAATGATTTAAAGAAATTACAGAAAACTGGTGTTGCAACAATTGATGAAAATGAGAAAGTTATTCTGATGGAAGAAAAACCAAAAAATCCTAAGTCTAATTGGGCTATTCCTCCTTTTTATATTTATAAAAAATCAGATTTAATTTTTATAAGAGATTTACCTTCAGATTGTAATACAGATGCACCTGGTGATTTTATATCATGGTTCTGTAAAAAAAATACCGTTTATGCTTGGGAGATGTCTGGTAATAGATTTGATATTGGTGATTTAGATAGTTACAACAAAGCTTGTGAATTATTTTCTGTAGAGTAGAATATACTTTATAAAAAGTACATTATTTCACTTATTGTACTTTTTTTTGTTTTTTTTTACTATTGAATGGAATATTAATTTATTACTAGGGAATTATGTCATGGATAATGTTAATGAAAATATCAATAACGACGAAGAAATTTCTTTAATAGATCTTTTTGCGGTTCTTTTGCGTTATAAGTGGATGATAATAATTACCTGTGTCTTATCGATGATAGGTGTTGTTGTTTTTTCGGTAATTTCTCTCTGTTTACCACCTGAAAAATCGCCTTTGCCAAATAAGTATTCTCCTTCTGCACAAATGCTTATTCAAGAATCAAGTTCTAGTGGAGGAGGTTTATCTTCTATGCTGGCATCTTCTGGCTTATCAAGTCTTGCAGGATTAGCTGGCGTTAATGTTGGGGGAGGTTCATCAAATGCATCTTTGGCACAATTTTTGGTTTCTTCAAATTCATTGTTAGATGCTGTTACAGATAAATTTGATATTATAAGTCGTTATAAAATCGAAGAATATTTTAAAGCAAGTAGTCGTAAGGCATTAAAAAAGACTTTGACTTGTAATTATGATGATGAAACTGGAATTTTTTCTGTTTCTTTTACTGATATAGATCCTAAGTTTGCTCAGTCTGTTGTTAATTTTGTTGTTGATTGGCTTGAAGATAAATTTACAGAATTAGGTTTGGATAGTAATAAAATAAAAAAAGAAAACTTAGAAAGAAATATTCAGTCTAGCTATAATGAAATTCTTAGATTAGAAAAAGAAGTTCAGAAGATAGGCGCTAAAGTAAATTATGGTACTTCTGCTTGGAATTTACCTTCTGTCACAACTGATGTAACAAAAATACAACTTGAGTTGGAGGCTCAAAAACAAGTGTATATGCAATTAAAAACACAATACGAGTTGTTAAAAGTTCAAATGCAAAGTGAAACACCTGTTTTTCAGATTATAGAAAGAGCTGAAATACCAGACCAAAAATCAGAGCCAAGTCGTGGTATGTTATGTATTGTTGTTACTTTTGCAGCGTTCTTTATTTCTGTTTTTCTTGCGTTTTTATTAAATGCATTAAAGAATATAAAAAATGATCCTGTTGCTTGTGAAAAATTAAATTTGAAAAAAAACTAACGAGAATAAAATGAATAGAACGTTTATTAAATATTTTTTTGTTTTTATAGCAATAACTAATTTATTTTCTCAGAATTTTGAGTCTCCAGAGCGAGATTTTAGAACACAATTTAGTGATATAAATCTGAATGACATAAATGATGATGTTAGACGGTTTTCAGATGAAAAAATTACATCGACTTTAGAAACTGATTTTCCAGATCCTCGTTTAGCAATGTCATTTGCTGAATACCCTGTAACAGCTGGAGATGTTTATACTCTTGCGTATGCAATGGGGACAACTCCTGTTTCTTTTTCGATACCTGTTGATTCTTCATATCAAATACGAATTGCTAACTTAGGTGTTATAAATTGTAAAAATCTTACTTATTTGCAATTAAAACAGCAAGTTGTAAGTTTAGTTCAAAAAAATTATCCTATGGGTGGTACTCAATTTGTGTTAACATCTCCATCTTCTTTTATTGTAAGTATTTCTGGAGAAGTTACAGAAACTGTAGAAAAAAATGCATGGGCTTTAACTAGATTGTCTTCGCTTATTTCTGATTATTATACACCTTATTCTTCAACAAGAAATATAAAAGTTATATCTTCTGATGGTTCTAGTAAAGTTTATGATCTTTTTAAATTTTCAAGGGAAGGGGATTTATCGCAAGACCCATATTTAAGACCTGGAGATAAGATTGTAGTAGGAAGAGTTTCTAAATTAGTTTCTATTTCAGGAGCTGTTGAAAGACAAGGTTTTTATGAACTTTTGGAGAATGAAAATTTAAGAGAACTTGTTCAGTACTACGGAAATGGATTAACTCATTTTGCTGATATAAGTAGAATTGAATTGTACAGACAATTTTCAAAAGAAAACGGTGCTGGTGAAAAGATTTATTTGAGTAAAAAAGATTTTGATTCAGATTATAAACTTGTTTGTTTTGATTCTGTTTATATTTCAAATTATAAAGAAGTACAATCTGTTGTTTATATTGAAGGTGCAATAGATTCTTCAAAGTTAGATTCTTCAAAGTTAGATTCTTCAAAGTTAGATTCTTCAAAGTTAGATTCTTCAAAGTTAGATTCTTCAGCCAAACTTTCCTTATCATTTAATAAGGGTGAAAATTACGCTTTTTTTGTTCGTCGTATAAAAAATATTTTTGTTGCATCAGCTGATACAAAGAATGCTTATGTAATAAGAAATAATGAATATATACCTTTAGATATCGATAAGATATTATATGATTCCTCTTATTATAGCGATTTAATAATGCAAGCTAATGATACTTTAATTATACCTTTTAGACAGTATTTTGTTTCTGTTTCTGGTGCTGTAAATAAACCTGGTAGGTATCCTTATATTCCAGATCGTGATTGGGAATATTATATTGGTCTAGCAGGAGGATTTATAAAAACTCAAAACTCAATGGAAGCTGTAACCATAACAGATATGCATGGAAATAAACTTTCTAAAAAGGATAAACTTCTTCCAGAAACCACAATAGAAGCAAAAACAAATAGTGGTTTATTCTATTTTAATCAGTATGCTCCTGTTCTAACTACAATTTTATCTTTGATTAGTACAAGTATTTCTGTACTTGTAGTTTCTGGTGCATTGTAAAGGAGAATGTTATGATTTCTGATGTTATTATTATGGCTGGAGGTTTTGGAGAACGATTATGGCCGGCTTCAAGTCCTTCTCATCCAAAACAATTTATGGCAATTAATGATAATATTTCTTTTTTGCAAGAGAGTTTGAATAGAGCATTGGCACTTAATGTTTCTGGTAAAATTATAATTGTAACTAGAAAAGATATAGAAGATGAGTGTACAAGACAAGTAGAAGGAATGACAGAATTTCTAGGCAATGATTACAGTAAAAAATTACTAGAAGATTGTATTGTAATTGCTGAACCTTGTCCAAAACATACTTCTGCTGCAATAATGACTGCTATATCTTATATAAAAAACTCTTCAAAACTTAATGAGAAACATATATGTTTAGTTTTAACTTCTGATCACATTATAGAACCTGTTGAAGTTTTTATTAATGATAGTAAAAAAGCTTCTTTAGCTGCTGAAAATGGAAATTTTGTTTGTTATGCAATACCTCCTACAGAACCTGCCACAGGCTATGGGTATATAAAAACTGGTTTGGATTTATATAATGATGGAAGTGTTTTTAAAATTGATAATTTTAAAGAAAAACCAGATTTTGAAACTGCAAAACAATATTTACAAGAGGGTAATTATTGGTGGAATAGTGGAATGTTTGCATTTGATATGAATATTTTCTTATCAGAAATGAATAACTATACTCCAGAAGTTTCAGATTCTTTTAAAATAACTTTGGATGGAAAAATTCCAAAAATAAAAAGAAAAAATGGAATTCAAGTTATAAAAAAATGGCCTGAGTTAGATAAAACGTATCAAACTGTACCTGCAATTGCTGTTGATAAATCTATTGCAGAAAAAACAAATAATGCTGCTGTTGTAAAGGCAAATTTTTCTTGGACTGATGTTGGTAGTTGGGATACTTTTAGCGAACTTTGTACAAATCCTATTAATAACAAGACAAGTCAAGTTGAATGTAATAATAATTTTATATATTCTGATTTGCCAATTGCTTTATGTGGTGTAAATGATTTAGTAGTTGTTGTAAAAAATGGAAAAGTCTTAATAATGAAAAAAGGCTCTTCATCCCTAGTTAGAGATGCTGTAAAAGAACTTGAATAGTTATTTATTGATAATTACTTTGTAAAGTTATACAATAGACAGATATTCTTAGAGTCTTCTAGGTTTTAAATACTTTATTTGTAAGGATATTTATATGAAAAACATTCAAAACAAATGGATTAGAGGCGCTATCCCTGCTCTTTTACTCCATTGTAGTATTGGTACTGTTTACTGTTGGTCAATCTTCAGCCAAGAAATTGCTGATTACATTGGCTTTTCAAAAGGTGCAACTGAATGGGCATTCAGTTTTGCAATCTTTTTCTTAGGTATGTCT
>JAGBBT010000007.1 GCA_017938365.1 Treponema sp. | reverse complement strand
TTAAAATATCACGCATATAGTTATAAATATCAACACTTTTTGAACTTGCCGTTGCTTTAAAGATTGCAAATTCATTATATGAAAAATCTATTTGTCGCTTATATTTTTCATAAATCAATTTTAGTTGTTTAAATCTTCCATATCGAATACAGCAAATAATTAGATATTCTACATATCCATTTGTATTTTTAAAATCGATAATGTTAAAGTATTTTTGAAATTTTGAAAGATATCCGTATTTTAAACATAGTTTCATAACATAAAAGAAACATAATGGATCATCTTTAATAAGATAATCTACATCATTCCAGTCATTATGATCAATTGCGTATTTTGCAAATGAATTTACAGTTTCACCGTATATTTTACCTTTTTCAAGAGCAATTTCCGTAATACGAGACAACTTTTCACTTTTACTAATCATTTTACACATCCGCCGCCTTTTCACGAAGCTTTTCATAATAAGAAATTTCATCCAGAAGACAAAAATAGTCTTCAGTTTCACGAGCTTTGCCAACATACATAGTTTGTTCACGATACAAGCTGTCAAGAATCTTCACAATCGTAGAATACTTCATCTTACCCATAATTTACCTCACTTTTTTTGATGTTTAATCTAAAATAGCATTAGCAATTAACAAGTAAACATTTATTTTTCATTTATTTTGTACTGATAAAGAAATCTAGACACATATATAGGGCAACCAGATATATGTAGAATAAAATAAAACTTAATAAATAAGAAAAAGAAGTTGTAATAATGAAATTAAAGTTTACATTATTAGTATAAGAATTAGTGAGAGTATCATATGGGATTTTTGAATGGTTGGTTGATTAAGCATGATACTGCAGAAGAAAACAATTATAAGTATGACATTTTCGATACTGTAGATCAGAGTAATGAAGTTATCGGATTTTCTGCAGTTAAGAAATATTTTAACAAATTATACAATACTGATGGATATTTAGGATCAAATTTTGATTCATTTCAAGTTAGTCAAAATATTGAAGGTGTTTATGCAGCAGAGCAGACAAATAAGTTTGTTAGATTGCAAGATTGTAGATCAATGGCTATTATTCCAGAGATTGCTCAAGCCATTGATATGATATGTTATGCAGCAGATGTACCAGATGAAGATAATACAATTGTTCACCTTAAGGTAAAAGATAAAAATCTTGAACCACAAGATGTTGAAGCGATAACAGAAGCTGCACAGGAATATTTTGATTTATTTGATTTTGATAATAATATCATTGAGTATATGAGAAAATTTGTTATCGAAGGACAGTTATGCTGGGAAAATATTGTTGCAAAAGATGAATTAGATCAGGGTATTATTGGTATAAATTTTATTCCTCCTGAAGCATATGAATTTGCGTTTGATATGAAAGCTAGACGCAAAATTGGCATAATGATCACCAATACTGCTGTTGATACGTATAATATTGCATTAGCAAATGGAATTACAAATATTCCAAATGCAGGTCCAGTTAATGTTGCAGGTCTTCCAGTAGGATATTTTAATGAATTAGGCGATGAAAAGGTATTAGTTTTGCCATTTGAACAACTTACATATATTGATTCAGGAGTTTATAGTTCTGACAATAAAATTGTATATGCTCCTATTGAAAGAGCTAGACGTGCAGTTAATCAACTTACCATGATCGAGGATGCGATTTTAATATATCGTATTGTGAGATCTCCAGAAAAATATGTTTTTAATGTTGATATTGGAAGAATGGGAGCTGCAAAAGGTCAGCAAAAAGTTGCTCAGTTAATGAAACAGTTTGCAACAAAGAAAACATATGATCCTGCTACTGGTACAGTTGGAAAAGCATATGATCCAATGCAGATGATGGAAAATTTTTGGTTTGTTAAATCTGCAGATTCTGAAGGAATTACTGTTAGTCCAATGACATCTTCACATAATTTTGGCAATTTAGATGATCTAGAATATTTCTTAAAAAAGGTATGCAGAGCTATGTGTGTGCCTATTGCTAGATATTTTGAAGCAAATGTTGAAGTTAAGACTGGTTCCGCTGAAGGAGGAATTTCTGCAGAAGAACTAAACTTTGCAAAATTTATCATGTCATTACAGAAACGTTTTGCATTAGGTTTATTAAATGGACTTACAACACATTTAAAATTTAAAGGTTTATGGGATTTATATGGTTTAAATAGAAATAAATTGGATGTTATTTTTACACCTCCAATTGAATATCAGCAGTATAGACGTCAAAAATTACTTGAATCAAAATTAACAATGATAAAAGCTGCTGTAGGCGATGAACGAGCAACTAAACTTTTCTCAGATGAATATGTGTTAACTAATTTTATGGGCTGGAATCAAAATCAAATTTCTGAAAATAAGAAACAGCAATTCTTGGAATCAATTGAACAAAAACGTCAAGATCTTCTTATTTCTAACATTGAAAAAACCGGAAAAATGGAAGATGGAGAAGATTCATTAAAAAATATTTTATTAAAAGATATTGAATATCCAGAAACTGGCGCAGAAACATCACCAGCTGACAGTGATAATAACTCATCTGATACCACAGATGAATTTGGAAGCGATGATTCAGATTTAGGCGGAATAGATGATTTTGGTGGTGAAGAAGAAATGGAAACATCAACTGAAGATATTGGAGCTGCTGAATAATGGGATGGTCTAAATATTTAACATTAAATTTGTCAGTTAATGGAACAAATGCAATAGGTGCAGCAACGTTCAATGGATTTGGTGATACTTATAAGTTTCCAGCAGGACAATACCAAATAAAATATAATACTGGTGGTGTTATATCTTATGCTTCAAATATTGATAATCCAAAATTTAACAAGTATGAATTGGTTCCTAGTGGATTGACATTTGGAATATATACACCAAATTTCTTTAAAGAACAAAAAAGATATACATGGCAGTGTATGTATGGTGTTTTGCCTGGATTTACATCTGGAGGCTTTTATAACCCATTATTAGCAGGCTCTGAAGCAAATGATGAAGTTTTATCTTTTACATTAAATAGAACAACTTCAATTAACTTTTTTTATACAGATGATTGTCCAGCTTGTGCTGAAGGAACACTTGTATATGACATATATCGTTATGAAGAAACAGATTCATATGCTAATGGAATAACAGTTTTAACAATGAATGTTGAGAATCCCTTTGAGCATGAAACTACTGAGTTTTATCATCATAGAACACCACCACCTCCACAAATTGATAGTACGATTCCATTTACTGCAAGTGTATGGATGTCGCATCTTAAAAATGTAGATGCTCAACATGTTGTTGATATTAAAGGATTTAATACATTAGGGTTAAAAGAAAATGCATCATTAAACATTAATAAAAATCCTTCTGAATATTATAATATGGATGCTTTTCCAGCTGATACATTATATAATAGATATTCACAATATTCTTATTGGAAAATTATTAAAGAGAGAAATACCGGTTATAATGATTTAATTGCAGAATTTACATTAGATTCTAAAAGTCATAATAATGGTGTTTCTAGTTATGTATCTGCTAAAAATAATATAGACAAATATCCATTATGGAGTTATGATCTTTTACCAGGTACATATTCGATTGTATATTTATCTGGAGCAACAACAATTTATCAAATAAAAGATCATGTAGATTATGGATATACTATATATCCGTGTTCATTTAATGCTAATTATCAATCATATTCAGAAACAACTCCGTCATTATCAGAACAATGGATTAATACTTTTTGCTGTAAATATGGAACATTGCCTGGAATAATTTATGGTACAGCTAATGACATTATTTCTGCAAATTATGATTCTCCTGAAAAAGCAACTAATGCAATTCAAAATAAAATATTAAATGATGAAATATCTGGTATTTTAGAATTTAATATCAAATCACCTGAACATTTTTATATTTGGTTTAATGATTTTGACATATATGGCAATTCTGGAGCCATTACATTTCGTTTATATAAAGGTAAAGTTAATGAAAAATCAATTTTAAAAGAATTTTTAGGTGAAAATATTTCATTACCATATTCTACTCAAGATTTGACTTCAGAAAAACAAGTTTTATCTAAAAAAGAAGCAAATTCCTATTTGCTGTCGATATTTAACAATTCTGAAAAAACAACAAAAAAATCTGTTAAAACAACAAAAACACAAACATATCAATATTTTATTGAAAAAAATAATGAAATTATAAAAGTGCTAGAGTTACCTTATGATGAAATGCAATTAATAAATGAAAATATAATTGGTGGACCATATTTTTCATTAGATGATGCAAAAGAATTTATTTTTAATTATTGTAATATAAACAATTTTGATTATGAAGAATTAATTAATACTAAACAATATACAATTGTAATAGGAGAACAATAAGAAATGAAATCTAATAGAACTATAACAATTACATCTGGTTTAATAAGAAGAAATTTCTTAGAAGATTTTCCTCAACATTTATTAATGGATGTCAATGATGAATATCAATTAGTAATTTCATCTCAAGAATTGTCTTTGGTGTATGAATTAAATCCATTACGTTCTAATACAGATTTATCTTATATAGTGTCTACATGTGAAGTAAGAATACCATTTAAAATTTATAATAATTCACACGTAAAGATTGACTGGGGTGACCGGAAGTATATACATTAGTGATTTAAAACCTGATGATGGTGTTTTGCAAGTTATTAAGCATGAATATAAAAATGTTGAAAAACAAGTTATGCAAACCGTTAAAATATCTGGTACATTTGATGGTATTGATAATAAGCTTGCATGTGATAATTTATCAATTGGAAATTGTTTTATTCAAGAGTCAACAGTAATTGGATCAAATTCTAACGGTGGAACGCCTGGAACAAGCTATACAATTAATAAAATTGGAAAATTGGTTCAAGTATTAAGCTGGGGTGATTTTGATTATAAAACATTAAATAACATGTTTTATAAAGCAGAAGGTTTATGGAATATTCCAAATGAATCATTGCCAAATGTAAATTATGCAATGTATACATTTGCTGGATGTAGTAAACTTACAAAGCTTCCATCGAAGTTTAAACTTCCATATGCATTATTAAATGCAGAAGGTATGTTTGCTTCAGCTGGATTAGCTGGAGTGGCTGTTCAAAATTTAGAAATAAATGAAAATTTATGTGTTATCAATAATATGTTTAAAGATTGTAAAGATTTAACAGAAAAACCTGAAAATTTTTACACAAATAAATACATGAATGTTGATTATATTAATAAAAAAGACAACAGCAATGCATTTGTTGGCACTGCTGTTGAAAATCCAACTGATATTTCTTAAAAATGACTAGAAAACCACGAATATACTTTATAATAAATCCAAATCTGAAGGAAGAATAAAGTAGGAAGGCCAACTGAAAGAACGCAATGCAAAAGATCTCCCCAACATGCCCAACAAATGTCATTGAAGAATCCGGTATCACGATCAGGAACTTCTATCCATCCACCATTCATGCAAAACAGCGCCCACGCGTAATATACGATGTAAATTCTAATTAGCATATTTTAACCTCACTATTTGTTATTGTTTAAGTTAAAATAGCTAATATATTACAAAAGTTAAATCTTATGTGACAGAAATTCCTGTATTTGAATTCATGCTTAAAATCGTGCTTGAATTTGTTCCAATTCCATTTATTATATATTTAAGAACTATATAATATGATGAGTCATCATTTTCTGGAACAATTTCGATATCTGTAACAGTAATTCTTGGTTCATAGTTAGCAATCATAGATCTAAGGGTTTTACCAATTTTATCAGCAGTGTATGTGCTTATTTCTTCGTATAAAAATTGATAAAGACTATTTCCATAATTTGGATCAAGAATTCGTTGTCCGGGGATAAAACCAAAAAGATTAGTTAATGATGCTTTTACTGCAGCTTCATTAATATTAGATGTGTTAGTATCATTTATATAACTAACTTTATTTTTTTCTTCAAAACGTATATTTGATGTTCCAATATCTTTATATGTAAATGTTGAAACACCCTTTTCTTTATCAAAGATTGTTAAAACAGAATAATCTAAATTAATGTTTGACATAATTAAATATTTTCTAATTCAGGATTTTGAGCTTTTAAGTCATCTAAAATTTGTTGTTTTATTTGCTGTTTTTTATTTTCATTTCGTATTAAATCAAGAGATTCATCTTTTACAAATTTTTCTGGCATAACATTCATTAATTCTTTTTCTTTTTCTTTAAGTTTGTTACGCAATATTTGAATTTCTTCATCATTATCATTTGTAAAATCTTGTTTAGCAATACGCAAAATAGATTGAGAATTTAAAATATTTTCTGTTAATTTTAAAATTTTAGAAAAATGCATAATAACAAATTGTCTCAAATCTGCATCTTTCTTTATAGTAAGATAGTAATCTATTATGAATTCTTCCATCGTGGGAAGAATTCCCCATGTCAAAAAACGATCTAAAACCGCTTTAAACTTTTCTTCAGGCAGCCCTCTTAATGTAAATACAATATTTTCAGAAATATTATATAATTGTGAATTTATATCAGAAGAATAATCTTTTTCTAAAACTTCTAAATCTTTATTCACTTGTGCTTTTGATTTATCGTCATTTGAGGTTTCATTAAAATCTTTAGGTTTTAATTCAAGTGTTTCATTTTTAGTTTCATCTAAAAATTCTTTTAGTTGCTCTATTAATGTTTGACGCTCTTTTGCATTTGTAAAAATTTGATCTGACATAAGAAA
Organism: Treponema sp.; assembly: GCA_017938365.1. Classification (GTDB taxonomy): domain Bacteria; phylum Spirochaetota; class Spirochaetia; order Treponematales; family Treponemataceae; genus Treponema_D. The sequence goes on along the minus strand of JAGBBT010000007.1, from coordinate 35,323 downwards.
ATAAATTACTGCTTCTTTTTCTTATTTATTAAGTTTTAAAAAACGACGGAAGAAATTTCATCAGAAATTTTTTTAAGATTGTTATGACAATCTTGAAGTAATGTAATATTATCTAAAATTGAAAGATCATTTGAAAATTTAATAAAAATCATATCTTTAGAAATTGTAAACTTATTTGGCCAAGCATCAAATTTTTTCCATAAAATGTAAGAAATGTATCTTAGAAGTGAACTACATAGGATAATAGTAGGGCGGGACATCGCATATGCTTTTTTTGATAATGTAATAGAATGATTTTTAATAAAATCATCTTCTATTACCAAAACATCATATGAATTATGATCTAGACGAGAAATAGCATTATTTAAGTCTGAAATAAATTCAAATTTATAATGTTTAGATACACCTGCATATCTTGTTGAAAAGCTTTTATACCATTCAACAGATCCTATTGCAAGTATATTTAAACTTAATTTATTACTCATTTATAATGCCTCTGTCACTATCGCTATTTATATTATTTTTTGTATTTTTCTCATAATAAACAGGTGTATTTGCATTATTCAATTTTTGATACGAATTATGATTTATTATCTGTTCCTGTCTAATATTTTTATAAACATTTTCTTTAAAAGATGACATAAGATTATTTGCCATCCACAAAGTTAAAGACACAATCAAAGATCCTAAGACAATAATTATGATTTGTTTCCATAAATCTGCCTTAGATTCTGTTTGTTTATTTTGAGAACTAAGTAACTCGTCAATACGTAATTTTACTGAGTTCATTTGACCAGATAACTCAATAATTTGATTATTAAGCTCGGAAATTGAATTCAGCTGTTCTTTGCCTTCTTTTTCTAATTTATCAATATCTTTACAGATATCATCAAAAGAATGTTTTAATACATTAATTTCTGAATAAAAATCAACTTTATATCTTTCTGCACAAACACCCTTAATGCATGCAACCTGCGAATTAAGATCTTTAATATTTTTAGAAAGTTCAGCTATCTCAGCTTCATAAAATTGTTCCTGTGCGTTATTTCCTGCCATTATTTGAACTCTTTTTTGGTAGCTCTTAAAAAAACCACATCTAATTGATTTTATTTAATTGCCTTCTAAAGATATATGAATGAGAAAGCACTTAAAAGAACTAGATTAAAATCTAGAGAAATAATTGTAAAATAATTAGAATTTTTCTTTTATTCGGGATTTTCTATTTGTTCTCGCGTAAAACAATACCAAAAATGAATATCAAAATATGCAGTTTTCATGAGTTGAATTTTTTCATGACTATCATGATAAACATAATTAAATCTATCATCAAAAAATTCTTCTTCTCTGTCAATAATAACTGGTTCTTCTATTGATTTTGCAACTTCAAAAGCTTCTTTATCAGAATTACTTAAATGATCTAATTCTTCTTCTAATGTTGATTCAATTTCATTTTCTCTACACTCATATGGAAATCCTTTCCAATAATTACATTGACTAACCGTTCTTCCATATTTTCTCGCATGCCAACAATCTGCTATTAAAATTTTTTCTGTAGCTTTATCTCCAAATAAACGTTTTGCATAATTAAAAACATATTTGGTATCTTCTAATGACCAGCTATTCATTTCTAGCATACGCAAAATAATCCTTTAACACTCTAAAAATATTTATTATTAAATAAAATAAAAGGACAACAAAAATGTTGTCCTTTTCATAAAATTAATAAAGGTTGACTGACGAGAATCGAACTCGCTATAACGTGAGCCACAATCACGCGCCTAACCATTTGGCTTCAGTCAACATATGGTATCTGTAAAAGGAATTGAACCTTTACTCTCATGTTTCGTAGACATGCGCTTTATCCAATTAAGCTATACAGATAAATTGGTGCGGATAATAGGACTCGAACCTATAACTTCTTCCGTGTAAAGGAAGCTGTCTAGCCATTGACATATATCCGCATATTTGGTACTGGTGATTAGACTCGAACTAACGACCTCAACTTTATCAGAGTTGTGTTTGTTCTAACCAACTGAACTACACCAGTAAAATTATTTCATCCAAATTCCATCCCAAACTTCACAACCGCTATTTTGATGACAATTCAAACAATAATCAGGATTTTTAAAGTTAGGATTATATTCCTCATCAGATAAATTATTATTTAATTCTTCAAAGTATTTACATTCACCGTATTCTGGTTTATTTATATATTGTTTCCAGTAAATACATGATTTACATCTTATTCCATACCATGGATTATTCGTCTGACCGGATTCTTCTAATTCTTGCTGAAATAAAACCCAATCAATATCATCTTGGTTTTGAAATGTTTTCATAAAATTATGAATATTTTAATTTAACTAATTTTTTAATATTAGCTCTCGCAACATTATTATATTTTTTATATATAGAACGATAAATTTCTTTATTTGCTAATTCGTTAAGAAATTTTTTTCGTCCATTATTAAACAAATTTTCATCAATAAATGTTAAATACTCTTTTTTAATTTTTTCATCAGCTTCATACAATTTATTAAAATCATAAAAGTATGAATAATCAATGTCATGCATAATATTACATAACTTATCAGTTATTTCAATATTTTTTTGCAAATTTACTTTATATTCAAATGAAATTGTACTTTTAATAATTTCTTCAACAATTTCAGATTCATCACACCTATTAAAATCAAATTTAAATTTTTCTATAGATTTAATTTCATTATCGTTTTTTCCTGGAATATATACACAATCATGATAACAAATTGCTGCACAAAGAATATTATATTCATATTGCGACAATTTAATATTATCAATTTGATTAAGTAAATCAATAATATGATTAATATTATGATATGTATTATTAGTATTATATAAATGTTTTACATGATTAAATATCATATTTTTAAATTTTTTATTATCAAGTGTAAACATTTTATTATTCCTAATTAAAATTTAGTTTTTATTAAAATAGCATTTATGCTTAATAATGTTAATCATCATAAATGTAAAAATTTTATATAAAATTATTTAGAATATGTAAATTTGTTTATTTAATTTTTTATAAAATTTTCTAAAAACAGCATGATCAACAAAGTCAGTTAGCTGAAATCTATACATCATTTTAGATTTTTTAATTTCTTTAAAGGCTGATTTCCAATCTTCAATTCCACTTAATGTTTGCTTCCATTGCTCATTTAAGTTATCTACATTGAAGATTGGATAAAACCAACCTTTAGAATATTTTTTAAAACCTCTTCTAGCTATTTCAATACTAGAAGCTATCATGTCTGGCGTATTTTCATTTCCATAAAGAATATTGCCAATGAATGATGAATAAACAGGATTTACTTCAATTAATTCATAACCATAAATTACCGACAACATCTTTAACTTGTTTACAACTAAATTTCTATTCCAAACATTATTACAAAGTCTATTAAATGTTTTATTTTTGGTTTGACTCTGTTTGATGTTCAAATCTTCAATACAAAGTTTTGAACATTTCCAGTAATTCATCAATTTATTAATTTCATAACAAATTTGGATTAATTCAAATTTACGTTTATTGGTTAAATATTTTGAAGATTTGTCAGTTGAAGATTTCTTTGAAGTAACGTTTAAATTGCTTAAATCAAAAACTTGTTTATGAATTATTTTAAATTCATCATTTTTATTAAATTCAAGTACGCTTAAACCAATATAATTTGGATTTAAATCTAGTCCAAGAACTCTATTAGTCTTTAAATCTTTGAATTTTTCATTCAAATTAATTTTAGATTCATCATAAGTTATAAAAACATAGTCATCTTTTATTTTAAAAGTAACAGCATCAGTTGAATTTTGCATTGATTCTTTTAATAATGCAAGTAATGTTCTATTTCTTTTATTTAATATATAAAGATTTAAATCTATATGAACATTTCTAGATCTTTTATAGATTATTTTGTTTTCGTTTAAATCAATTTTAAAATATTGATTTCCATGATGAATTTTTGTTGAAGATCCTTCACTTGTAAATCCTCTATTTCTAGAAGATTGATATTCTTCTTTTGAAATTAATTTTTTATTATACTGTTTTAGCTTCCCAAAACAAACCTTTTTATCTTTATTTAAAGAATAAATTGATTTTCCTTCCCTTATTGCTGATGTAATTAAATGTGAAGGAAAATTTTTAAATTTTGAAATTAAGTCTTGGTAAATTTCAGTTTGTGATAATGATTTTTCTTTAAAACGATTATATGAATATCTAACTATTGAAGAATAAATTCGTTCATCATTCTTCAATATACCTAATTCATTTGTTTTAAACTTTAATTTTAAAGTAATCATTATATAAATTTATTTAATTTGTATAAAATTATTTATACATTTTCTTCTAAATTCTTTTTAATTTCTTTAAATTTTTTTCTACGATTAGTGTAAATTCGCATTGAATAATAATGAATAATTGAAATTAGATCTTTAGTTAACTCATTTTCCATATTTTTATCTCTAAAATTATCATCATCTAACACAATTATTTTAGTGCCAAATTTAGCAAATAAATTTTCAAAATAATTAAAACCAAATCTGGTTAATCTATCTTTAAAAGAAATATAAAGATTTTCAACATTTCCTTCTAAAATTAAATTAATCATTCTGTTCAATGCATTTCTATCTGAAGACATTCCTGAACCAATATCTGAAAAAACTTCGTCAATTTGAACACCATTTTTAATAGCAAATTCTTTAATTATTGAAATTTGTCGGTTTAAATCTTCTTTTTGAATACATGAAGAAACTCTAGCATAAATAATATTTAACTTATTTTTAGTTTCTTTATTTTCATAAACACTATCTATATCATAAAGATATTTTTTATCACTTATTTTTTTATATTTAATTTTTCCAGAATCTTTCCACGTTTTTAATGTTGGCCTGGAAATTTTTAATTCATCCATTATTTGATTTGCTTTTAAATATCTCATATAAATTTATATAAACTTTCATTTTTAATTATATTTATATAAAATAAACAAAAATTTTTAAATAAAAATTGCTTTTTTAAAATGAAATTTTATAAGTTCATTAATTGTAAGATGTGATTTAAATCCTACACAATTTTTAAAATATAATGTTTTAGTTATTGTAGTATTTTTTATTACACTTTTTGTATTTTCAGTTTTTTCAGATAATACTTCAATTTTTCCTGTAACAATATATGTTGTATGTTCAGTAAAAATTGCATGAAATTCATATAAATCATGTATTGCTAAAAATTCTGATAAAATTTTTAAGTAATTAAAACATTTTTCTGCTATAACATATAAGATAATGCTAAAAATAGCAGTTGTATAAATTTCCATAAATTTCCTCGTATTTTATTATATTATTAATATAAATTATTTTTATATAAAATGGTGGGAAGGAGCAGACTCGAACTGCTATAGTCGGTTTTTCAGACCGATGCCTTGACCATCTTGGCTACCTTCCCATATATGATACTCTTCAACTTTCTCAAATATTTAAAGTAACTTCGTAATAATGTATAATGGATTCGAACCAAAAGTCTTCTAATTAAGTGTTAGACGTTCTTAACCATTGAACTATTACATTATCATAAAAGTTACTTAAAAAAAATTCTGGCATCCTCAACAGGATTTGAACCCATGTTTCCGGGATGAAAACCCGGTGTCCTGAACCTGACTAGACGATGAGGACTTATCCTGGACTTGGAGGGTTACGCTCCCTCGTAGCGTGATTAAAAGTCACGTATTCTACTATTGAATTACAAGTCCTTATATAAAAAGTTTTTTTTACTTTTTCAACAATTAAAATTGGTAGGTTCACCGGGAGTCAGATCCGGATAGTACGATTAAAAGTCGTATATTCTATCGTTGAATTATGAACCCATGTTACTCATTTACAACTTCAACAATCAAATCATTAGGAACAAAATGAATGCAATTATCATCAATTATTACATCAACACCTGAAATATTGTTTTCACTATCTTTTACGTCTCTTACAAATTCTCCACAATTAACTTCGCCATTTGCAGAAAATTTAAACTTAACTTTCATTTTGTCACCCATTTTTGTTAAATTTTAAAAATAATATTAAAATCAGTTGTAAATATTTCGACTTGTTTCACATCCAGATTTACAAAATTTCTTACTAATTTTAACATAAATCTTTAAGAAACTAAGTAATTTACAATATCGCTGGAATTTTAGTAAGAATTACTGGCTTTCATTGATTAGCCAGCTTTAAATCATCCAGCTGCAAGGCTTCTATGAGGTGCATATATTATTTCTACATACAACATATTTGTTATATCCGGACGTAGTATCACCTGCAATCCTAAATAATATATTTCTAGTTGCCTGAGTATGCTTTCTAACTAGAATTTTTATGAAAGTACTCGCTCTAACCTCTCCCTTTTGCTTTTTTCTGATTTTACATAATATTTTCCTAATATTCCAGATCCATATTAACCATCATGCTCATTTCCACAATTTTTACAAATCTTCATATTTCCAAATAAATTTCCGATTTTATTTTTTAATATTAAATGCTATTTGTTTTGGTGTTAATCCATTTTTTACACAAATTTCATTTATATATTTTCTTGCTGCAATTATTGCATTATCCATAGAATTATATATATTATTACTTTTAATTAAATTACATTGATTATTAATATTATATGTTAATTCATATTTAAATTTTTGATTTTCAGAAATAATTAAAATATTAAAATCACAATCTTGCTTTATATTTTTTATCATAGTTATATCCTTTTTTTAAGATAATAATAAATTATATCAATCTTTTTCGTATTCATTATAACACATGTTAACGTATTTTTTTGCACGAGTACGTTTAATTCTTGAAATCATTTTTTTGATTTCATGTGAATGTTTTCCATATACAAGATCATGCAAAACATCTTTATCAAAAAACTCACGTCCAACTACACCATCACTCATTTTCAAAATATGATGTTTACGATCTATATTTTTAATATGCTTCGTCCATTTTACAGAATTAACATATGCAAAATTTTGATTACGAAATGTATTACTCATACTTTTTACCTCTATTTTTATATTAATAAAATAGCATTCAAATTAAATATGTTAATAGATTTTTATAAAATTTTTATAAAATTTTCAAAGAACATCTAATTTTAAAAAAATTAGTAAAAAGAAAAGTGGATCAACTTTATTTGTTTGAAGTTGATCCACTTAAAAATCTATGTAAAATTTTTATTGTTTACGAATTAGACACAACTCCAATTACTTTATCTTTAATAAAGATAAAGTGTTTATGTTTAAAGTTGTTAATTCGTTTTACCATATAATATCCTTGTTAGTTTAAAACTTAAAATTCAAGATTCATTTTTGAGCATTAAAAGTGCTATTGAAGTTGCTGCTAGAATCTTTATATTTTTAAAATAGAATATTATAATACGCCGCATAAAGTTAGCAAACACCAAACAAATATAAAAATATTTACGAGTAATGAAAAAATGTAAAAAGCATACATTATTATATCTCTTTCATTTATTGTTAAACGTATTACTTTTATATTAATAATATAGCAGATAAATTAAATTTGTAAACTTTTTAATATAAATTTCAAAGAACATCTAATTTTAAAAAATTAGTAAAAAGAAAAGTGGATCAACTTTATTTGTTTGAAGTTGATCCACTTAAAAATCTATGTAAAATTTTTATTGTTTACGAATTAGATACAACTCCAACCGCTTCGTCTTTTTTTAAAGACAAAGTGTTTATGTTTAAAGTTGTTAATTCGTTTCATCATAATTTACATATTCCTTGTTAAGTTAAGAATTCAAGATTCATTTAAATGTGGTGTTATAAGCCAAATTTTTCAGTGGTTGCTGTTAGAATCTTTATATCTATAAAATAGCAAATAAAAATAAAAAGTTAATTTATTTGCTATGAAGTTTTGCTTTTCTTACCTTAAGTTCATTTTTAATACAAATTTTATCAACATGAATTTTTGCTGCATTTAAAGCTGCTTCAATTGAATCATATGAATTGTCACATTGAATATAAGGTGATTCTGCATTTCCAGCCTTAGTATCTTTCAATTGATATTCAAAATTTTTATCTTTAGGAACAATTGAAATTTCAAAATCACAATATGTATCTGTTTTAATTACAGTTGGAACATTTTGTGATTCAGTAATCATTCCACCATCACATTCATTTGTAACAGGATCATCTGTTTTAGCATAATATTTGCCATCTATCTTTTTAATATCATTTTCAATACAAAAATCATCAAATTCTCTTTTATAGAGTTCTGGTCTCATGTCTTGAATGATTTCAGCTACAGTAATATTTTCACCATCAACTGTTACCATCATATTATCATATTTTTCATTAATCTCATCATTTAACATATTTTCTACTTCATGACGAGAAAGCTCAACATAAGATTCATCGATATCATCAGCAAAATCTAGACTGATATCTTCTTCACTTTCTGTAATAATTTTTTTATAAAGTTTATATAAAGGTTTCATATTTGATCACACAAATTTCTTCTTTTTCTTATTTATCTAAAATTTTGCTAACTATAAAGCTAGTAATGCATGCATCAAATTCATCATTCGCTGTTATACATGTATTATCTTTAACAAAATTAGCTGCATGAACTGATTCATGCACTAAGAATCGAAGAAAATCTTTTTCACAAACATCTTTATCAATCCAAATTAAAATTAAATTTTTATATTCAAAATTAAAAGTTAATGCAACATTATTGGTTTCATTTGAAATTTGTTCTTTAAATGAGTTACGTATATATTTTTTCAAAATTGAAAATTCACAATTTGAAAACCAAATAACTTGATCAAATTCTGGCAAAGTAATAATATTTTTAATTGGACTTAAATCTTTTGTAGTATTCATCGTTGATCTTATATTGCACTTCTAGTTTTAATTCTCTGATAACTTCTTCCCAAGAAATTTTATCACTATGAATAATAAGTAATCTATCTCTTACTGCCTTAAAATCTCCAGGAGTAAGAAGATCGATTCCATCTAATTCTGATAAATCATTTGGAATTTCACATACTTCTGATAACATTCGCTGTGCTATTATGTGCTTTCCTTCATTAGTAAGAGGTTTAAACTCAATTTTAAAGATAAATCTACGTAATGCAGCAGAATCAAGATTTGATAAAAAGTTTGTAGAACAAATTACAATTCCTTCATGTTGCTCAAGCTGACATAAAAGTTCATTTACTTTACTTACTTCCCATGTATAATCAGCATTTGTTCTACTTTCAAGAAATGAGTCAGCTTCATCAATCATTAAAATAGATTTACTTAATCTTGCATTAGTGAAAACAGAACTTAAAATCTTTTCAGTTTCACCAACATATTTATCAAATACTTCAGACGCGCGTTTTACTGTAAATGAAAGTCCAGTTTGTGCAGAAAGATATTTTCCAAATTCTGTTTTTCCAGTACCAGGAAACCCATGAAAAAGTAAAGTACATGTTTTTACTTTATTTGTTCCATTTTTCCATTGATTTGCAAAATTTTGAACTCCTGAAATAATATTATCAAGAGGATAATTAGAATTTGTATTCAATACAGATAGATCATATGCTCTGTCAACATTCTTTGGAACAGTTTTTACAGATTTATTCACGACTTTTTCTTGTTTAACTGTTTTAGAAGCTGAAGTAATAACTTTATTTTTAGAAAGATTCAAATAAAATTCTTCTGCTGATGATGGTATTGTAGCATAAGAACATTTAGCGCTTCCTCTTAAAGATGAAGAATTATCTGTAAATCGTATTGTGTTATTTACTGATTTAGAAAATGATAATGTTTCTAAATGGCTAACAATGAATTTATACTGTGTAGACGTTATATCTGTAAAATTAAAGCATGAGAGAATATGATTAGCATTTATGATTTCATATACAGCTTTATTACCACATGCAAGAAGCTTATTTGGATAAAGCTTTTTGCATGTGAACAGATCTTTAAATCCAAATTCAGGATACTTTTGATATAAATCTTTTAGTGTAATTTCAATATGTTTCATCATAATATTTGTTCAAAATTATCCAGAGATTGTGCAAGATTAGCTATAGTGGCTTCAACATCTTCAGTCAATTTTCTTTGTCTAGATGCGGGGCCATCTAATTCTGACATTAATTTATCTAATGTAAGATCATCATCATCTGTAATCCAATCAGCAATATAATAAAGACGTCTAGATCCTCTTATGAGTCCAAACAAAATTGGATCTTTGTAAGTTTTTTCAGCTACTTTTACATTTTTTGTAGTTTGTTGTTCTTTAAAAACTTTCAATGATGGGTCATAATGCATAACACAGTAATTATCAAAAATATTCAAATTATCTGCTTTAAGCTTCTTTTCAGCTACATTAATAGGAATACTTCGAGTATATCCTCTAAGAAAGTCAATACGTACTCCTTTTTTTGAATTTTTCATAAATGTAACTGCTTGCAATTCATCAATATATGTATCAAATCCATTTTTTGCAAGAATCAACTCATTTAAAAAAATATCTTTATGTTTCTTTAAAATTTCAAGAAGTGACAATTGATTTGTATCAACTGCACGTTTCATAAGTTGATTAAATTTTTGAATAATTTCTGGTTCCAGCGCTGGATTGATAGTTTCTCGAACGGCTTTTGCAAAATTGAATGTTTTCTCCGGAGAAACTGTATTATGAAACAGAGACATGATTTTTGTTTTAACTGAATTTTCTTTAAAGAAATTTGAAATTCCAGTTAAATATCTTCCATATGTCCTATTAACACTATTATTATCAGTTCCTGCACTGATATAACGAAGAACCATTGCATCATTCAATGATTCAAAATCTTTAACATATGCTTCTGAATGTTCAGCTTTTGCTTTTTCTACTGCTTTCTGAAATTTAGGCAAAGTAATTTCTTCAAACATGCAGTTAAAAATTTTAAGTTGTAAAGTTGTACCATCATCAGCTACTTCTAAACATGGATGGTACATGTATGGCTTTCCCATATTTTAATTCTCCACCTTAATGGTTCTTAGCTTGACGACCGCAATAATCAGAAATTGCCTGAAGATTTACAAATCCCCAATAACCATCTTTAAGATCCCAAAAATTATTTCTTACACCAACATCAACGATCGCGATGATCGTCATAAGAATTGAAAGAAAAATGAGCTTTCTGTTACTTCTATGAAAAAGCAAACCTTTAACCGCAGCCTTAACATAAACATCAGTAGGAAGCATTTTATACCTCTTTCTAAGAAATTGTTATTATTTTTCTTAATTTTAAGATAGCAAAATAGTAATAAAAAGAAAAAATAAATCCTGAATTTTTACAAAAAAAAATGTTGTAACACCCAAATAGATATAACATTATTAAAAATATAATCTAGTAAATGTAATGTTATATTATGTATTTTTAATTTATAAGTATAATAAAGTGTGTTACAACTAAAAATATGCTGATCTATTCTCAACAGTCATTAACTCTTTCATCGGGCATATCACACATTAGTATTATTTCAAACACTAAGGCGATTCTCCAAGTTAAATGGGGGCGCTTACTAAACATTTCTGTTTAACTTCTTCAGCTTTACCTGTAAGATTTTACACCATTATAAACGTTTATCATCTAGTAGCTATAAGTTTAATAATAAGATAAACATGGTGTTGTGAAAAGTTGCGGAGGGAGGATTTGCACCTCCGACCTTCTGGTTATGAGCCAGACAAGCTAACTACTGCTAACACTCCGCAAAAAGAAAAATCAATGAGTAACCACCTCATCCAGATTACTGGCACTATATGATTGATAGTGTATCTAAGAATTTTCCGCTTAATGCTTCCCTATTCCTAAATATTTTTACCATAAGTCACGTCTTATGGATCAACGACATGATTAAATCTCTATAGTTTTAATGTCCGTACATGTTTAAGACAAATGATTTAACGATTATCAATAACGTTTGCTGGTTAGGCAAAATCTAATGGATCTAGAGAGATTCGAACTCTCACAATCATTGGCTCCATTTGTCGGTTTACCATGATTCTTTCCAAAAGTAGACCCAAAAAATGCTTTGGTTATCAGCCTTTTCATAACTATAGAAGGCGAAAGCATCACCCGTACTTTTATTTTACTGTTAACCTGAAACAGTCATTAAAGTACAAACTTCAAACAGTAAGCTTTTTACCATAAAAGCTTATAAAAAAGGCAAGAGATTCAGCCTTCTTGCTGCCGTCACCAATTAGGCATTGGTGAACGCCTCTCACGTGATAAGCATGAGTAAAAATTACTTGAATCTAAGAGCATGCATGCTGGTGCTCACCGCTGTAGCCATTGACCGTCGTCATTACTACATTAAAATCTAAAAGAATCGAACTTTTACTGGTTATTCATTCCAGTGCTCACCCAGAGCAGATTTCACGTATTCATTCTAGTAATAAAATTTTTATTTTCAATTAGCATCAATTTTATTTGATATGTTATAATAGCAAACAAAATTATAAAGTAAACAGTATTTTATAAAAAATTTAAGCGGCTAATCGGAATCGAACCGACATTGTCTGAGTGGAAGTCAGATACTCTACCATTGAGTTATAGCCGCATAAAATGGCGGTCCGTATGGGAGTCGAACCCATCTTCCTAGCGTGACAAGCTAGTGTTCTAGCCGATGAACTAACGGACCAAAGCAGTAATTTGGACTTGCACCAAAACCATCTTCTGGAATGAAAATATTCTGCTTGTTAAACTATTACTGCATAAATTGGCATCTCCTACGGGATTCGAACCCATGTTTCCGGGATGAAAACCCGGTGTCCTGAACCTGACTAGACGAAAGAGACACATTATAAATTGGCAGCCCCACCAGGACTCGAACCTAGAATAGTTGGACCAAAACCAACTGTGTTGCCAATTACACCATAGGGCTTTATCTTTAACTATTTTATAGACAAACTTACAAGGTACAAACAACAAATAAGGAGGAACGTAAACAACAAAATTATGTAAGTTTGTCTATAAAATAGTTAAACAGGCCGGAATGGATTTGAACCATTAGTCTTAACGTTTTGGAGACGTAGATTTTACCAGTTAAACTACCGACCTAATAAAAATTTCAAAGAACATCAAGATTCATTTTAAGAGTTTTGATTATCAGTCAAATCTTTTTAATTAATTGCTGTTAGAATCTTTATATGTATATAATAGCAAAAATCTGTTAAAAGTAAACGTATTTTTTCTATTTATTATTTTTTAATAAATATAAACAGTTTCATATAATATATATAATTTCATAAAATTAGTTTAATTTAAAATTAAAAATTTGTGATTATAATAGCAAATTCTTAGTGAAACTAAGTTTTTAAGATAACGCTTGCATAAATATGTAAATTTAGCGTTAATCAATTATATAAAAAACGGGTGTGAAAAATATGATTACTGAAGACGATTATGAAATATTAAGTGCTTGGTTTTACGGAAAAGCAGTTGCAGACGTAACAAACCAAGTTTTATCTACATTTCAGCTATTGCTAAATGATAAAGTAAACCGTTGTGAAGAGATATATTCTGTATTAAATAAAGATTTAGGAAATAATACAAATAAAAATATTGCAAAATTAAACTTAAGCTATCAATCTGGTACATCTGGTCAAATTGATTCAAATGGTTATCTTAACGGAAAAACTTCAGCGATAAGTGGTCAAAATTTGCAAAATAGATTTGAAAAAACGGGAGATTTTCTCGTATTTTCATTTGATCCTCTTCCTGCTTCAATTGATTATGTAGAAGCAAATACAATACAATTAAAAAATGTAATGAAATCAAGTTTGGAAGAACATAATAAAATTCCAATGTATACTGATGTTCATGTTCCTGCTTTTAATTCATTTTTAACTTGTGCTGTTTTACCAGAAATTTATACAAAACACGATAAAGATGGAAATGCACACTCAAATTTAAGTGCTCTTACCAATTATTATAACAAAAATTTAGTTGATGTTAAGGACCAAAACACATTGGCAACAGCTATTGCTCAAGTTAATTCTTCTGTAGATTTACATAATAGATCAACAGATTTAAGTACTCATAATGCTAGGTTTGAATTACATAATAAAGATGGAAATGCACACTCAAATTTAAGTGCTCTTACCAATTATTATAACAAAAAAGAAATAGACACAAAAGAAGCAGCAGCTAAAACATATATTAATAATGAAAATAATAAAGTAAAAGTATATATAAATGACTCTATTAACACGCACAATATAAATGAAAATTCTCATAGCAGTTTATTTAATAAAAAAGCAAATATAGAAAATCCAGTATTTTCTAAAAATGTTACTGTAAAAGAAAATGCATATATTAGTGGAAATGTAATAACACCAAATATACATCTTGGAAATAATTCAATTTCATTTTCCAGTTCAAACTTAACATTAACATCAAATAGTGCAATTGTTAGCAAATCAGGTGCATATAATGTTACTGTGTTAGATTCAAGTGGAAATAGTAATTTTAGAAATGTTAGAGTGTCATCATTATCAGCATCAAATGGAACAGTTGACAATGTAAATGATTCTAATGGAAAATCTATTCCTAATGTTGATTGGTGTAAAACTGCATTTAGTAATATTATGCCGTATGGATCAATGCCGGATTATGCAAACTTAAGAGTATTACAACGAGGAAATGTTTCTTATATATGGAAAGTAAATGTTCCTGGATATATTACTGTTACGTTTGGTCATTGCTCTGATGTTGATTATGCTTTATGGGCAGCTTCTAATCCTGAATATTTAAAGAATTTGAAACAAAACGCTTCAAATATTTTTAAACTTTCTGAAGGTTATGGTTATGCTGATAGAGATCAAAGTAGTATTTATATTCCAATTTTACCAGGAACTACAACATATATCAGGCCTACTATAGATTATTCTAAAGGAAATGTTGAAAATATGTCATGGTTATTTGTTCCATGTATGGCAACCAGAGAATTTGAATCAAAACGTAGTATGTTCATTCAAAAAATTACAGATAATCTTGGTACAGGTCATACTGATAAAAATACAACCGGATATACAAAAGCGGCTGAAATCTTTAACACAACTTCTAATTCAAATATTTGGATTGAAAACTTAAAATGAGTTTATTTTAAATTTATATATTAAAAAAAGAGTTTTAATCATGTTAGATAATGATTTTGATAATGAAGAATATACAGATGATTTTGATGAATTAGATATTTCTGATTCAGATCAAATTGCTCGTGAAATTGATAGAATTGAACAAGATTCACTTGAAGCAAAACATAAAAAAGAGAAAGATAAAAATTACTATGTAACTAATAAAGAGCTATTAGCTGAAATTAGAAAGTATTGTGAATCAAAAAAGAAAGATCCAGAAGGACGACGGACATATATCTGAAGAACTTGGAACGATGATAATGAAAATATGTATAAGATTTTCATTACATCCTAGATTTTATGGATATTCATATAGAGATGAAATGGTTGCAGATGCAATTTATACATGTCTATCTAGAGGCGTTGATAAAATTGATCCTGATCGTCCAGGTTCAAATCCATTTTCTTATTTTACTGCAATTGCTTTTAACTGCTTTAGAGGACGTATTAATTCTGAAAAGAAATTTATGGAAACAAAGAAACGATTTAGAGAAAATAAATACAATATGTTTGAACAGCAAGAAGGATTACAACAAACACAAGATAATCCTGATGAAGAATAAAATTAAATTAAATGGAGATTCAAATTGAATCTCCATTTTTTTACACTGTCATTTGATCCATTAATCTATCAATGAATACTTTTTGATATGGAAATATTAAATTTTTTGCTGTAGACAAATCAAAATAATATGCATCACATAATTCTGGTACTTCAATCATTTTTCCACTATGTGGTGGCCATTCAGTAACACACATATTTGATTTTATTTCAACATGATTTCCATCAGGATTAAAGTCATATTTATATGCATAAATATGAACGCATTTTCTTCTATTACTTGTATATGCTGTATTAAGATAAAGTAACGATGATGCAGCTAAATCTGGTAATTTTAATGATGTTTCTTCAGTAAATTCTCTTATTGCGGCAGTTAAAATGTCTTCGCCATTTTCAACATGACCTTTAGGAATATTCCATGTTCCAACATCTCTGTTTTCATATCTCGGGCCACCATTCTTTCCTAAAAGAACTTGTATTGTTCCTCGTTTATTCATTCTATAAACGAGAATTCCAGCTGATACTTCTTGCATAATTTTAACTAAACTATTTTTGCTTATTTATTAAAAAGAAAAAATGGAGAATTAGGAAAGAGGTGAACCTAATTCTCCAAAAGAGAAACACCGTATTTCTCTTTTATTAATCTTCAATCACTTTGTTATTATAACTAAGATTCTTTTTTGCCTGTTTGATACGTTCAATATCTTCTTCTTCAAGTTTTGCATGGAAGATATTAGAAATAATTTCCAAGAACAGGTAATCAAGATCACGATCACGAGAAAGATTGCTCAAGAACAACTTGGACAGTCGACGAGTTTTTGTATCGTTGTTATTCCCATCAGATGAAGAATAAAGATTAATAAACTGGGTTCCAGCAAGAACCATTGGAACAGGATTTACACCTTTAATTCTCATAAGAAGGAACGAAGTGAGAACATCATACGTAAATTCCGCGGCCTTCTTCACCGTTTCATTATTGACGTCATAATCGTTTTCACGATAAATCCTAACCATCCAAGAAACTGCTGCAGAAATAATTGCATAAATCGAAGTCGGATTTTTCTTAGATTCTTCTGCAAATTCCACAGAAAGTTCTTTAATGTTTCGCTTACAGAGCTTGTCAAAATCCCACTTTGCAAAAAGCTCACGATAAGTAATAAATTCGCTTGCAGCTTCAGGACCAACTTCTCCAACTGCCATAACACGAAGAACATCAAGAGAAATTTTTCCAAAACGCTTTTCATACGAATCCATCTGCGATCCAAGATAAGTCCAAGCACGAGGAGATGCCCAAGAAGCGGATTCAATAGGATTCATCGAAAGATAAACATCGCCCTTATTGTGAATAAACGAAATGATATCATCACGAACATTGTTCTTAAAAGCAAAGTTCATAAGCCAATCTTGAGCATCAACTTCGACTTCGACAAACATCATTCGATTACAAACAGGAGCGGGAATCGGCATTGCTCCAGCCTTATCAGTAATTCGATTACCAGCAAGAATAATTGCAATATTATCATCAAGTCGATAATCATTCAAACCCTTATAAGTAAGAAGCTGGAACATATACTTCTGCATAACCCTGTCACAAAGGTGAAAATCATCAAACAAAATAATAACGGGAGTTTTTCCCTTTTCATAATTAGGAGGACAATAATCCAAATTCTCGGTATTAAGAATGGCCGGCTTAGACCATTCTACAGTCTTTCCATGCTCAACCTTACAAGGAAGACCGGTCAAATATTCAAGTGCACAGTTGCTAATATACTGACACTTCAAACCCCAACCATTTTCACGACAAATTTCTTCCATAATCATGGATTTTCCAGCGCCAGGAGGGCCCTGAATGTAAAGACGCGGGGCAGAACGCTGAGTCAACTGAAGATCAACATTCGCTGCAATATACGAACGAACATTGTTCAATTTGATGGATGCACTTGCAATTTTCATAGCCATTTTTTCTTTACCTCTTTTATTTGATTTTGTTTATATCAAATAAATAGCACACATATAATAAAAGTTTACAGTTAAAAAATAAAAATTATGATATTTTGCACTAATAAAGAAATCTAGACACATATATAGGGCAACCAGATATAGAATAATAAAATTTAATAAATAAGAAAAAATTAAAAAAATCTATATAGGGTAACCAGATATATGTAGAGTAAAATGATTTGAAATTACTTTAATTTAAAAATGTAAAGAGATAAAATGCCATTACAGAACTTTAAAACATTAAATGGAATATATCGTGGTATTGTAGTTTACAATGAAGATCCAAAGTATTCAGGTAGAGTAAAGATATATGTGCCCGGTATTTATCCAATTGAATTTAAGAATCAGCATGAATTGTTACCTTGGGCTGAGCCGGCAATGTCGCTTGAAGGAGGATCTTGGGCAAATGAAAAAGTTTATTCATCTGCTATAAACAGTTTTAATCCTGTTCAAAATAAAGATGAACAAAAAGCTGTTGATAATAGTACTGCAGATCAAAATCGAATTCCAATTAAAAATGATGAAAGTAGCAACGATAAAAAAATACCAGATTTAAATGCTGAAACTGGATATTGTTCAGTTCCACATGCAGGAAAATACGCAACAGACGGTGCGCAAGTATTTTTATTTTTTGAAGCAGGTGATCCAAATAAACCAGTATATTTTGCAGCAGCTCAATCTGGACTTGGCTGGTTTTCTGAACATCCTAATCAGCATGTATTTCATTCTGATAATATTAGAGTTCGTATAGATGAAGAGCCGTCAAGAAAAGAAAGTTCTTGTTGGTTTGAGACGTATAATAGTAATTGTGTAAAGCAAATGTTAAGTTCTGTTGGTCCACAGGCATTTTTATCTCCATCTGATATTGAAGCGTCTGTATTTACTCCAGAATTAGAGAAAACAAAGTTAGATATCGAAGTATTTAGCGCAAATAAAGATGATATTTCTGTACATTTAAAGGTAACAGGACGTGTTAATGTACATATTGATGGTGATATCTATTTAGAACATGTTGGAAATAAGTATGAAACACATATTGGAAACAGATATCTTCATCATGTAGGTGATGAAGTTATTCAAAGAGAAGGAAATGTTACCAATATTCATACAGGTAATTTATTATCATATCAACAAGGAACGATAGAAAAAACATTAATAGGAAATAGAATTGAGTCTGAAGAAGGTGATTTTAGTAAATTACGTATTGGTAATGAAATTAGAGTAAACAAAGGAACTGAAAATCAGACAACTGAAGGATCAGTTACAATTTTATATAAAGATACTTATGCAAGAACTATAATTGGCGCATCAAATATTCAACATATTGGAACGGTTACAATAAATTTACTTAGTTCATTAACTGAAACAATTATAGGTCCAGTAAGTAAAAATTGGGCAAATACTTTTACACATATTGTAGGCGGCGCTTGGACTGCAACAACATCGTCTGTATTATGGATCGTAAATGGATTATTTACATTCAAATAACGGAGAACAAATATGCCAAACATTGTAGCATTAAGCGATTCAACAGTACATGGAGCTCCTATATGTGTTGAACCAACAAACACTAAAATTAATTTTAATGGTAAATTTTTTGCATGTATTGGTGCTTCTGGCCCAGCACATGTTGGAGTTACACATTCATTAGTGCCTTTAACAAATATTATTACAGTTTCAAAGCAAAACAAAATTAATTTTAATGGTATACCATTTGCTGTTTATGGAGCAATATGTTCTTGTG
Organism: Treponema sp.; assembly: GCA_017938365.1. Lineage (GTDB taxonomy): Bacteria > Spirochaetota > Spirochaetia > Treponematales > Treponemataceae > Treponema_D. The sequence goes on along the minus strand of JAGBBT010000007.1, from coordinate 15,791 downwards.
GAGATATTGTTAATGGAAGTTTTGCAAATCCTAAAGTAATGATTCAAACAGATAATAATTAAAAAGGAAAATATATGAACGATAAAAAAATATTTATTGACGGAATTTCTGAGATTGATTATATTAGTCAAGTAATTAGAATGAAAACTTATACATTAAAAACAAAACATATTGCAGATCAGAATAAAACTGAGTATGAGATCATTCCTGAACAGGAAATTATTACAAGTTTAGACGGATTTTGTAGTTCATTTAACACTATGAAAACTGTTATGGAAAAGCTTGTTGCAGAAGGAATGGTTAAAGAATCAATTTTTGATAGAACACAAATTAAGGATGTAACAGAAGACAAATGAAACCATATATTATAGTTTTTAATAAAGAAATTACAGATATAGATAAACTTTTTGGATTTCAAATAATGAATCGCGAACAAGCAAAAACTTTCATGAAAGCCGTAAAACGATTAGAAAATGAAGCGAGCGAATTTGAAATCTGTGGTGATTATTATGAATATTCATATTCAGATTTTGATATTCAATCAATTTCGCAAACTGATTTAAAAGTTTTATCTAAAATATTTGAATTTGATTACGATCCATCATCAGGAGACAGTCCAACTGTTGGTGCATTTCCTAACGCAATAGAACAACTTTATGATGAGCATCCTGATATTTATGATGATGAAAACAATGAAGATGATTATGAAGAAGAATATTGATCAACATTGTTCTATATGTGGAGCAAACTCAGATTTAACTGAACATCATTTAATTCCAAAAAGTATTCAAAATAGAAAAAAGATAAAAAATACAAACAAAGAGGAAGTAACTGGAAAAACAATTCCTCTTTGTTTTGCTTGTCATAGCGCAGTTCATAGCCTATTTACCGAAAAAGAGCTATCTGAAACATTATACACATACGAACTTCTTAAAAATAATGAACAAATTAACAAATTTGTAAAATGGAAAATTAAACATCCAAATATGACAAATATTCCATCAAAAGCTAGCAATAGAAAGAAACGAAAATGAGCACATTTGATGAAGTTTATAACAAAATTGTAACCAATCGTTTACCAGCAGAATTAAATATATCTAAAGGGCCTTATGATGAGCATTTGACAGCTTTAATACCTGGCCCTATTAGACCTTATATTTTAGCTGAATCAGATACTGGATATTTAATTTATGAAGATGTATATTTTCATATGCTTCCTAGTGGTTTTACAAAATATTTTTATGATATTATTAAAGAAATGTACAACTCTAAAACTATAGAACGTGAATTTGATTTTAGAAATGCAATAAAAGCTATAACTAAAGAAGATACACAAAATTTTAAAAAGTTTGAAGATTTTTTACAAATTTTAGGAAATTCTTCAACTCCTAAAATCATAACATTAAAGCTTGGATTTGAAAATAGTTATAGTGAACCAATAGAACTGTACGAACTTTCAACAAATGAAATGAAAAATGTATTTGGAAATAAACCATTTAAAGAAAAACTTGAAAAATTAGCAATGAATAACTCTCTTAAAGTTATAAACACTGCAATAGATTCTTTGGAAAATTTTGGTGAAATTACATATGATGTAGCAATATTAAAAGAGTTTTATTCTTCTAACAATAATACATATGATTCTGAAGACTCTTTTATTGGGCATGAAATTAGACATTTTCTAATATTCTTACAAAGATTAAGTGCAATGTGCTATGATGTATGTTCTCATAAAAGTAATAAGGAGTTTGTAAAAACAAAAACTAATATCATGGACATATATCAATTAAATGAAAATGAATTTATTACACTATCGGCAACTTATATTGAGAGACTAATAAATCTATATAAAAGATATAAGCGAAAAGATTTAGATGATTCTTTTGAAATAAAACAATTAATAAAATCCATTCTTGTAAAAACTGGTCATTATAACGAATCATTATTACATAATGATGAATACTGGTTAAATAAATTAGATGAAATAAAAACTATACAACATATTGTAAACTTTTATAAAAACTGCATTGAAGAAAGAAAATTTAAATTTGAGAAAAACGTTAAAACTAAAAAAGATAAATACTTAACATTAATGAAATGGACATTAAATTCTTTTAATGATAGTTTAAAGTAAGCGTTAGTAAAAAATATAAATATATACAAGCACATATTTATAAAAATTATTATGTTTACTCTTGCATATTTTATTCCCGTTAGCGCTTTTATATATGTAAAGCCTGAAATTAAATCATATTCTACTATTACTCCAATATATACAGTTTCTTCTGTAAATGATATTCCTTCATCCGCTAGTCCAAATGACGTTTTTACAGTAATTGATGATACAAATACACCAGAATATTATCAAGTTACTGATGGTTATGAATACATTAAACTTAGCATTTCATCTGATATGATACCATTAACAACCGCAAATTATTATGAAAAGTTGCATGAACAAACTAATAGTAAGATGATTATTGCAAAAACATATAATGTTTATAAACAAGTTAAGGAATAATTTAATGAACGAAACAATTTATTTACCGCAAAGTTTTGATGATGTTATTATTGTTAATGGAACAGTTTATCAATATTCAACATCAGGCATGATTTCTCCTGTTAATATGTCATCATTTAATCCCGATAAAGACTTAAATGGTGTAAAATATGATGTAACATGGTATTTTAATGATGATTCAACATCTGGAAATACTCTCACATATTCTACAGGAAAAAGAGCTACATCATATGTGTATGGATGGAGAAGACAAGGAATTGTTCCTCCAGATGTTGATAACGTACGAAAGTTATATCCAGAATACTGGGTTTCTCCAACAGGATTTACTACAACTCCAATATCAGGCATATTTTTTACTTTAGAAAGCGGTACTAATGTACATGCATATCAATGTGAATATGATTGCGAAGAATATATTGCTCCTGAAGATGGAATATTTAGAGCAATATATGGTGCAGATATTGGAACACCTATAAATTATACTGATAATATAAACATATATAGTATAAAACTTAGCAATGGAAGTTTAACTACTGGAATAGATCAAAATGGTAGTGTTGGATATAAAGATGGTAACTTATGTGGAAAATTTCATTATTACATAAACGATAGCCAGCCATATATGCACGATACATATTTTATAGTACCTGAAAAAAATGTTGTAACTAACAATTATAATAGTATGAATTATAACAATTATCATTTAAATAGATGTTATCCTCTTCATGTTAAAAAAGGTGACAGAATAACATTAAAACCAGATTTCATTGTTCTTAACTCTATGTATTATGATTTTCAAGAAACTCTAGTTTTTCCTGAAGAATGGCATATAAAATTCTTTTTCAATGGAATATTTTTTCCATATGAGTATTGATTTAAAGGTTTAAATTAGAAAAACAAGAGAATGTTTCTCTGTTATAGAAAAGTAGTAGATAAAACTGGGATAGAGGAGTGTATTTACCCTCTAACTACGAAAATCACTCAATATATGCTCCCAGAGTAAAAAGAGTGAATAAATATACTTGAAATTTAAAGAAGAGTTTATTTTATGAAAAAACTTTTGAAAACTGTAATGCTAATGATAATAAGTGTTTCACTTTTATTTGTAGCAGGTTGTGCAACAGCTTCATTTGAACCAACAAATGCAGGAATTTCCACAGGAAAAATCTTGTATGTTACTTATGTAAAAGTGGCGGAAAGTCAAGATGTGGAATTTAAAGAAAAGGTTTCGGCTTTGTGGAAAGTTGTAAATGCAATTACATCTGAAGATGACTTAAAGCTTTCTTATGAAACATTAAATGCTCAGTTTAAAGCAATCTTAGATGATAGTGATAAATTGACAACAGCTGATAAACAAATTTTAGTTAGCGTTGCAAATGATATTTTGAATAAATTAAAAGATGTAATTCAAAATAATATGACTGATTCTGATGGAATTGATTTTCTTATTGGAATTAGAGATGGTGTAAATTCAATGATTGTTGAAAAATAAATTAAAATGGGTAGAATTAGTAATTCTACCCATTTTGTTGTTTATGAGAATGGATTTCCATTAACAAGCATATCACTGATAATCCAAGCTTTTGATCCCCATTTAACATTCATTTTTAGAAGATAACGAATTTCTTCTTTAGACATTAAAAACGCGCGAATGTCTTCTGTATCTTCTTGAAACTTATTAGAGAGTTCTCCGTTAACATCTGCATAAACAATAGAAACAGCTTCATCAGTCATTCCTGCTGAATTGTAACCTTTAGGAGATACTCGACGAATTTTAACAAGTTCCAATCCCGTTTCTTCTTTTAGTTCTCTTGCTACAGCGTCTTCCAATGATTCATTTTCTTTATCAAGTAATCCAGCTGGAAAACAGATTTCATGTCCATTAATAGGAATTCTGAATTCAGAAATGTAAACAAATTTCTTTTTTTGAACATGATATGGTACAATAGCTACGGCATTTGTTTTATTTTTTCGCGAAACACATTCCCATTTTATTTCTTTACCTTTAGAATTAGTCATGGTAACTAAATTCATATCAAGAAATTTGCCACGATAAAGAGGTTCGGATTTCATGTAAGAATTCATTATAAATGTCCTTTTTACCAAATTAAAACGAGATCTTTATTTTTGTTAAATGTATAATAAGAATTAGGTTTAAAATTTTTAATCCACCAATCAACAGACATAAGTCTTTCATCACCAAAGCTTGGAGTTTTATAACCATTTGTTGGAACATAATGAATCACACATTTAGCTTCAGCTTTTTGCCGATTCAATATATCAAAAATTTGGTTATCACTAAAATGTTCAATTACACCATGAGAAAAAATGCAGTCAACTTTTCCATGATTTTCAAAAATATTTCCTTGAATAACATGAGAAATATTCAAGTTTTTCTTTGTAAGTTCAACTTGATCTTTATCATAGTCAAACAATTGAACATTCTTTTCTCCAACAGAAGTCATAATTGCCCTAGAAATAGTTCCAATTCCACAACCTTCTTCACGAAAAGTAGAAGCACCTGTTTTCAAAATTGACAATATAAACTTCTCATATCTCTGAACTGCATAATTGAAATATCCATTTCCAACACGCTGCTCATAAAATTTAGACCAAACGCTCATAAAAATACCTCTTTATTGTTTAATTTAAATAATATAATAGCACAATAAAGAGGTAAGTTTTTTAATTTTACATAAATTGTTTGATATCTTTAATTAGTTGGGCAGCTGGAACAGGATGTTCCCATGTAAATAATATATTTCCATCATTATCTGTTAAAATTGCTGCTCCACTATGAGTAACATTGTATTTGGTTGCTTCAGCCAAACCAGTTTCTGTAGAAACATCATAATCTTCTTCAGTAATGTTAGTTTCAGCAATTGCTGATTTTATTTGTGGAGTAAACATTTTACAAGGACCACACGTTGGACTTTTAAAAAATTTTAGAATCATGTTTTAATTCCTTTTTTTGTTTTTAAAATAACTTTATTTTATCCAAAATGCATTTGTTGGTTTTTCATCAAGCATTTTAATAACAGAATATAGATTTACAGGTTTATAACTGTTTAGATCAACCCCGGCATTAAATCGTCTATTTGATGCATTTAGCTTTGCTATATCTTCATCTTTATTTGATTCTTTGTGTTGATGTCCATAAAAATGCATAGAGCCATGTTCACTTCTGTTCCAATGAAGCATTTGAAAATGACAAAATACACAAAGATGATTATAAAGATTTACTTCAAGTTTGCTATAAACATGAGAAAATCCACATTTTAGATAATCATCTTGGTTTAATGCATCATGATTTCCAAGAATTAAAATTTTATTACCATTAAGCTTATCTAAATGATTTTTAATACTTTCAATCGTTCTTCCAAATGAAAAATCTCCTAAATGAATTACGAGATCATCTTTTGACACAATACTATTCCAATTATCAGTTAATACTGAATTCATTTCTTCAACTGAAGAAAACGGTCTATTACAATACTTAATAATGTTTTTATGTGAAAAATGCGTATCACTTGTAATAAAAATTTTACTCATCACCAAACATCACTTTCTGTCCTATTAACGATTCATTAAATTTCATTTTAATATATGGAGAACTATCATCTATATTTGTCAAATATTTAAAATAATCTTCTAATTTATCATCATCACTTTTAACAAAATTAAATTTGTTAAATGAAAAATCACCATTATAAAATGATGGCGTTACTCTTTTTTTAGAATTAACTATAGGAAGAAGTACGTTTTCTATATTAAATCTCTCTGGTATGGTAATTATTACACATCCTAAAAATATAAATTTTCTTCTGTTAAAAAACATTATCTTCCATTATTATAGTAAATGGCTCAAACTTAAATGCACATTTATGCTCTTTTACCTTTTGATATACATCATATACATGTTTATAAAAAGAATGATCATCAAGAAACGATTCAATCAATGTTTTTTCATAAATTACATCTATGTTCATATAAACCTCTCATAAATTATGATAGCCTAATTGCGATAAATGTTTAACTTTATTTCATAATTGCTATTTTTTTATAAACTAAACTGAGGGTTATTTTAATTTTAGTAATAGGATTGTGTAACTATGATTGATCTCGACAAATTAGATAAAATTCAGCAATTAGAGAAGCTTATTGATCTTTTACCATTAGAGTATTTTAGAGATTTTTATAATAGATTTCCTACATATCATATAGATGGATTAAATTTGTATGATGTTGTTGCATTTACATCGGATATTCCAGGTAAATGTGTACATTCGTTGTATATTGGTTGTTTTTATTGTGAAAATTATGAAGTATATCATACATTTTTAATTTTTGATAATGATATAAATGAACTTAAGAATTATGTAGTATATTTTACTACAGAACGAGTAAAGTTTTATTTAAATAATTTGAAAATGGTTATCGATCATGGTTACTATTTATCATTAAGTGATATAAGTAATCTTATTCTAAAATATTCTAGTAATGAATATTATGGTATTTCTTATAGTGATACTTTAGAAAAATTAAAAGCTACGTCGGAAAATACTGAAAATTTAATAAAGTTTAAAATAGATAAAAAAATAAAAGAGAATTTTAAAAATGAAGATTAATAAGATTAAACAGCTGTCAGAAAGAGATCATATGTTGCTTCGTCCAGGTCAATACATTGGGGCAACAACATTAACAAAAGTTCCAGCATTTGTTTTTAATGAAGATACAAATAAATTTGAATTTAGTCAAATTTCATATGTTCCTGCACTTTTAAAGATTATTTCTGAAATCATTGATAATGCTTTAGATGAAGCTGTAAGAACAGATTTTAAATATGCAAATAAAATTAATATTGAAATTTCTGACACATCTGTGAAGGTTTCAGATAATGGCAGAGGCATTCCATTAGCAGTTGATTCTGATTCCGGTATTTCACAGCTTGAACTTGCACTTGCATATCCTCGTGCAGGAACTAACTTTAATGACGATGAAAGAAATTCTATTGGAATGAATGGAATTGGAAGTTATGCTACAAATGTAATGAGTACTAAATTTAAAGCAACTTCTATTACAGGAAAAGAAAAGGGTGTTTTAACCTGTTCTAATAATCTTGATAAAAGAAAATGTACAATTACATCGTACATTTCTGACAAAATTGGTACAACTGTGGAATTTGAACCAGATATGTCAAGATTTGAAACTGAAAAAATTGATGATACTCATAAAAATCTTGTTTATCAGAGAATTCTTTTTCTTTCAATTTCATATCCAGAAATCACCTTTAAATTCAATGGTAAAATTATCAGATTTAAAAATTCTAAGAACTTTTTAAGTTCATTTAATGAAAACTTTGCTCAAGTTACAAATGAAAATTATCTTATTGGAATTGTTCCAAATTCTTCAGATGACTTTAATTCAAAATCTATTGTAAATGGAGCAGATTGTATTAACGGTGGAAATCATATTGATTATATCCATTCTGAACTTATTGGAAGAATCAAAGCAAAACTTGAAAAGAAATATCCTAATATCAAACCAGGCGATATCAAAAATAAACTTACATACATTGTAACTATCAGAGATTTTAAAAGCCCTCTTTTTGATTCTCAAACAAAAGAAAAATTTACAAGCAATATTTCTGAAATTAAAGAATATTTTAAAGAAGTTGACTGGGATAAACTTACAAATCAAGTTGTAAAAACACCTGAACTTATTGATCCAATTATTGAAACATTTAAAATCAGAGAAGAACTAAAAAGTCGACAAGCTCTTAATAAACTCAATAAGGGAGTAACAAAAAACTTTAAATGTGAAAAATTTCTTCCAGCCACAAAAAATCAAAAATGGTTCCTGATTTGTGAAGGACTTTCAGCTTCTTCTGGTCTATCTGCATGTCTTGGAAGAGCAGATATTGGATATTTTGCTTCTAGAGGAAAGCCGCTGAATGCTTATGACGCATCTTTTTCAGACCTTCTTAAAAATGAAGAACTTAGTAACATTATTAAAATTCTAAATCTTGATGTTACCAATAAAAAAGAACAAAATATTACTTATGAAAACATTGTTCTTGCAAGTGATTCTGACCTTGACGGTTATGCAATTGCAGGCCTTTATATTGGATTCTTTATGAGATACGCACCATCAGTAATCAAAGATGGAAAACTCAAAAAACTAAGAACACCAATTATGGCATTTATCGATAAAAATGATCAAGTTAAAAAATTCTTTTTCACATTCGATGAATATAACAAATTCATCTCAACAAACACACAACCAGCGGGAACTCGCTTGCACTACTATAAGGGACTCGGTTCGTGGGAACCATCTACACTTAAACCACTAATCGCAAAATATGGTTTAGAATATTTCTTAGAAGATTTGCAAATTGATAAAATGACTGAAAACGTTATTGATGATTGGCTGAATGGCAAAAAAGCTGATAAAAGAAAGGAATATCTTCGCGATCATGAATTCAGTATTTTCAGTATCTGATTTAAATCTAACATCAAAATGTCTAAATGAAATAAAATCAAAATGTATTCCACAATATGTTAATTCTATTAAAATTTTAACAGAATTAAGTGAAGAATGTAAAGATGAGTTAAAAGAAATTTTGATAAAATATTCACAATTTAAAAATGAAAAACAGATTTTAAAATTTGTTGTTAGAGATTTTAAGTTAAAGTATTGTTTGCATTGTGGAAAGTTAATGTCATTTGATAAAAGAAATGCAATTTATTGTAATAGAAAATGTACAGCAAATAGTCAGATTACTAAAGATAAATTAAAAAAAGTTATGCTAGAAAAATATGGAGTTTCAACAAATTTGCATATTAAAGAAACACGTGAAAAAGCATTAAGAAATGCTGCATCTAATTTATCTAAAGAAAAACGTAAGCAAACATGTTTAAGAAAATATGGTGTTGATGTTTCTTCAAAGAATAAAGATGTTTATAAAAAAATGCTAATAACAAAAGCAAAACTTGGTTACTCTCGGTATTGGTAAAAATGCTGAAGAACATAGTAGAAAAGCTGCATATGATAAAGCATATTCTACTATTTTAAGTTATCAAAAATATATTTTACCTAAATTTAGTCGTGAAGAGTATCACGGATATGATAAAATTTATGATTGGAAATGCGGAATATGTGGAACTGAATTTAAACAAGTTTTAAGAACAACTTCACACATTTTAGAAAAAGGATATGAATCTTGTCCACGATGTTTAAAATGTTTCCCATATACACGGAATTAATGGAAGAATTTCTGCAAAAGAAAAACAAGTAATTAATTTTTGTAAGCAGTTTTATTCAAATTTGATTGAGAATGATCGAGGTTTAATTACTCCTTATGAATTAGATATTGTAATTCCTGAAATAAAATTAGCTATAGAATTCAATGGTACTTATTGGCATTCATGTTTTTATAAAGATAAAAACTATCATTTAATGAAAACTGTTGAATGTGAAAAGATTGGTTATAGACTAATTCATATATTTGAAGATGAATGGAATGAAATCACTAAAGAAAAATTAAAACAAATTCTTGAAAATAAAGAAGTAATTCAACCTGGAATTTATCCTAGAACTTGGTTCAGTTTACATGATAAAAGATACTCAGCAATAGTTTATTCAGAACCAATTTTAATGAATAATAACTGTTACAATTGCCGGAGAAATAGAAATTTATGAAAATAACAAATTGTCTTTTTAGATGTCCTGAACCTAGATATATGTCAGAAAAATATATTATTCTTGAAGATGTATATTATGATGATATCTTTGAAGGATTAACTGATTATATTATAAGGGAGTTTAAAGATAAAGAAGTAGTTTCATTATCTTTTAATGAAATATTAGATAAGTTACCAAATGTGTGGCCTGGTAAAAAGTACTTAAGAAATAAAAAGGATTTAACTATTATTCAAGTATGTTTTGATGATAAATCTGAAGTAGATGAAATGCTTTCTAAATTTAAGTTTACTAATAAAGAAAAGCAAAACATACACGATCATATGAATGTATCTAGAGGATTCTTTATTTCTGAATTAGAAAATTATGATAAAAATTTAACGTTTATATTTTTAGATAGCTTATTGCATATAAATCGTGATGAAGAGTATGAAATCTTGTGTCACGAGTTAATTCATTTATTTCAAGAAATAAGTGAAAGATCAAAATATCAAGTTAATCAAAAAAAGTTATTTGATATATCTGAAAAAGATAAAGCCGATATTAAACACATTTTGAAATTAGAAGAAAGTCAAATTCAAAATATTTTTAGTAAAGATGAAATTGCAACACATTTAAAACATGCATATTCTTATATTAAAGAAGAAACCGGATTTAATGATAAATTTGACATTAGAATGTTTTTACATGATTCATTCATTAAATTAGAAAATTTAAATGATACTACATTTTCATCATATTATAATTCATTAAAAATTTTTAATGATAAAACTAGTGATAACATACAAAGATTTAAAGCTCCTTTTGATAAAATTTTTATTGAAGGTAGTTATAATAAAATATGTATTGCTTTAATTGTGCTTGCATGTTATTTTAAGATAGGTGTGAATACAATTAAAAATCATTTATTTGGTTATTTTAATAAGGATAAAACATTATCATGATTATTGAATTTATCAAAAGTTTATTTTCAAAGAAAAGTATTGATAAGAATGTCATTACGACAACTGAAAATGATATTATAACACATTTATCTAATGATGATACGGCAGTTTATGCTACATATAAGAAAAGGTTAATTCCTTTTCTTTATGTTACTTTAATGTCAGAAGCAAAATGTTCATGTACAATATTTGTTAAACATATTGACAATATGATGTTATCTGGTAAGGATCTAGAATCATTATTTAAACAAATGCAACGTAATAGCGTGTATATCGAACTTATTACATTTGAACAAAATGATATGTTTATGAGAATGATTACTAAGCTGAATTCACAATCTCCAGTAAAAATTCAATTATATGTTGGTGAAGTTAATGGTGTTGGAAAATTTCAAAACTTTATTGTAACAGATGGAAGACGTTATTTACTTGAACAATCATATTCGGTTGATTATGATTATTCAGATGATAATATTCAAACAAACTATAGCATGAATAATCCTCTAGGATGTAAATGGCTCATTCACTTATCACAACAATACAAACAACAAATAACTGGAAATATAAAATGATATTTGATAACGAAGTTCTTTCATCAAGAGATTTTTATTTGGTGATAGATGGAAAAAAGAAATTAACACGAAAAATTATTTTAGATATTATTAAAAATAATACTGTTTTAAATGATTTTTGTGTTAAAAAAGTACAAGAATATCCTTTTGTATTTTTATCAGTCGATGAAGTGTTTTGGTTTATAATTAAAAATTTTACATTTCAATATTGTAAAAAATGTGGTAAACTATTAACATATAAACAAATTTTACATCATCATGTTTTCTGTTCACGCAAATGTTCTACATCTTCTAAAGAAGTTCGAAACAAAATTAAACAAACTTGTTTGCAAATATATGGTGTCGATAGCCCCGCTAAATCTAAAGAAGTTCAGGCCAAAATACGTCAAACATGTATAAACAAATATGGTGTTAGTAATGCATTTCAGACTGAAAAGACAAAAATTACATTAATAAAAAAATATGGAGTTGATAATCCAGCTAAAGCTGAATCAGTAAAAGAAAAAATAAAATCAACTAATTTGCAAATATATGGTGTTGATAATCCTGCTAGGTCTAAAGAAGTTCAGGCCAAAATACGTCAAACATGTATAAACAAATATGGAACCGATTGCACTTTAAAAGCACCCAAAATAAAAAATAAAGCTAAAACAACTATACAAGAAAAATATGGAGTTAACTGTGTTTTTCAATCACCGGAAATAAAAAACAAAATTACATCAACGATAAAAGAACGTTATGATGTTGATCATCATATGCACAATAAAGAAATAAAAAATCGTGTTAGAGAAAGTAGAATTTATTCATCATATGAAAGAATAATTGAAAAATTAAAAGATTACGTGATTCCTTTATTTGCTAAAGATGATTATGATGGAATTCATTACTATGATAAAAAGTATAGATGGAAGTGTATAAAATGTGGAAATGAATTTGAAGATCATATTTATTCGCATATTCCTCGATGTCTAAACTGTTATCCAATAATAGGCGGAACATCTAGAGGAGAGCAAGAACTTATCGAATTTTGCAAACAATACTATCCAAATTTAATTACTCATGATAAAACTTTAATTAAACCTTACGAGCTTGATATCGTAATTCCAGAATTAAAAATAACTTTAGAATTTAATGGCAAATACTGGCATAGTATTGATAAACGCACTATTCAAGATTATCATTTAATGAAAACTGAAATGTGTGAGAATCTTGGTTATAGACTAATTCATATATTCGAAGATGAATGGAATAAGGATAAAGAAGAAATAAAATTTAAACTCAACAGTATTTTTAACAATACTTTTAGCTATTCTATTCAAAATGATGAAATTGTCTTGGATAGATGCTGGTTTAGCAAAAATACAGAAATAAATGGATTTTATTTAGCAGAAATAACAGAACCAGAATTAATGCAGAACGATTGTTATAACTGTGGAAAATTAATATATAAAAGAAATGAGGAAACAAAATGAATACAGTAGAAATTTCAGAATATTTTAATACAAATTATTGCGATTATAGCTCTTACGATAATTATAGAAAAATTGCTTCTATGGTAGATGGAAACAAAATTTCCAGTAGAAAGTGTTTATATGTTATTCTAAAAGACAATATTAAAAATCCTGTAAAAGTGCAGAATTTTATATCCGAAGCAGCAAAACGAACTAACTATGTGCATGGTGCTAATTCATTATATGGTGTTACAGTTGGTATGGCTCAAGATTTTCCAGGAACTAATAATATTCCATTGTTGAAGAGAAAGGGTGCATTTGGAACTAGAACAATTCCTGATGCTGCAGCTGATCGTTATATTTTTACATGTATGGAAGATATTATTCCTAAGATTTTTATGTCAGAAGATACACCAAATCTTCAAGAGCAGATTTTTGAAGGTGATGTAATTGAACCTAAGTGTTATGTGCCAGTTATTCCAATGCTTCTTGTAAATGGTGCAATTGGTCTTACTACGGGATTTAGTCAAAAAATTCTTAGTAGAGATCCTAAGGAACTTATTAAATGGATTAAAGCAAAACTTTCAAATAAGAAATTTAATGGAAAACTTTTGCCATATTTCAATGGATTTAAAGGATCTGTTATTGAAAATGAATCAGAAGGTTCCTATACAATTTATGGAACATTCCAGAAGGTTTCAGGAAACAAGATTGAGATTAATGATGTTCCAATTGGTTATGACCTTCAAGGTTATCTGAAGGTCCTGGATAAGCTTGTAGAGCAAAAGAAAATTAAAGATTATGAAGACTTGAGTGAAGGAAATGATTTTCACATTATTGTGACATTTTGGAGAAATCAGGGGCTTGATATTGATAAATGTGATATTATTCATGAGCTTAAGCTTTCTAAGAGTGTTACTGAGAGTTATACATCTTTAAATGAAGATAATAAAGTTGTTGAATATAAGAATGTAGAAGAGTTGCTAGAAGCATTTTATAAAGTTCGTTATGAATATTATCAAAAACGAATTGATTATCAAATTAAAAAACTTACAGAAGCACTTGTAGTAAATGCATCTAAGTATACTTTTATTAAGGGCATTATTGATGGCACAATTGTCATTAACAATAAATCCGATGATGTAATTTATTCTCAGCTTGATAAGATTGATGCAATTAAACGTGTTGACGATAGTTATTCATATCTTCTTAATATTCCATGTTCTCAGCTCACTAAAGAAAAATATCAAAAACTAAAAGAACAAATCAAAGAAGATAAAATTAAACTTCAAGAAGCAAAGAAAGTCACAGTGGAAGAACTTTGGAATAATGATTTAGACGAACTTCTAAAGGTGTTAAAATGAAGAAATTAATTGAAGAATATCAAAAAATTATATATGAAGATAAAGAAACTTTACAAAACATAAAAAATGCTTATAAAAACATGATTCCTGTTACAGGTCCTATTCCTGATAGAACATTTTTTACATTTACAACAAGCAATTTAATAAAAGAATCTGAATTAAACAATTCAGCAATCAAGTTGATAAATCTTATTAAGAATGGATCAAATGTATTTACAATTTCATTTGATGAAATTCTTAAAAATGTTAATGTTAATTGGAGATTTTATAGTCTTTTACAAAAAACTAAATATAAATTTCCGATTATTGTTGTTTATTTTGATTTTTCATATCCAGATAAAAATCTTATTTTAGGATTATCAAAAGCTGGAATAAAAATTCCTGAAGAAAATATCGATCAACATTTAAAATATTTTAAAGAAAACTATGAAAAGATTAATGGAGCTTTGCTTACAATAAACTCGTGCTGTTTAATGATTCTTAATACGGGTAAAGATTATAAATTTTCTAATGAAACAATAGAACATGAACTTTATCATTATTTTCAAACAATTTTACATATTAACACTGTTAAAGAAAAAGATAAAGATAAAACAAATGGAGTTTTAGGTTTTACTTTATCTAATTTAAAATACATATTTAATGAAAAGGAGTTTCTTACACATTTAACAGTAGATTTAGCTAAACAATTAGCAACAGTTTGGTTAAAAAATAAACATGAATTAAATCAATCTGCTATTGACTTTTTCAATAGTTATATTAAAGATGTTGAAACAGCTCCAAATAAAATTATGCAATCGGACATTGCATTTTTATTTTCAAAAGCTAAAATAGATGATAATGGAGCTTTTAGATTATTACCAGCATGTAAAATTTTAGATGAACGTCATTTATATAAAGTTGGTATAAAAGAGCTTAAAAAAGCTTATTTAAACTATCTTGGAGAAAATAATAAATGACATATATTGATATTCCTGACACTTTACGCATATATAAACAGCTTGAGTTTCAATTATATAAACCTATCTCGTTTTCAGATTTTAATTTTTATTTATCATATTCATATGATAAATTAAGTGATATTAAACAATTTTATCATCTTAATAATGATAATAGTAATAGTGATAGTAATATGTTGGTGATGATTATGATTAGTTAGACAAGAGAAAGGGTAAAAGAAAGAAAGTGGTAAATCATACGATTGATAATACTTAGCAATTGTTCTCCATCTGAATCCA
>JAGBBT010000078.1 GCA_017938365.1 Treponema sp. | reverse complement strand
AGTATTTTAAAATTATTCAGTAACTTTTTTTAGTTTTCTAAGTGGATTTGGTAATATGCCACTTATTTCTGAATCAGTACTTGAAGTTGTGATTGTTGTATCTTTTTCTGATAAAGAATTAACAACTGTATTTTCTGAAATAGAATTTGTATTTTTTTCTTTGTCTTCAAATTTCACTTTAACAGTAGAAGCTTTTGCTGATTTAATTGTATCTTTATATACTTTCATTGTATTTTTAGCAATTGTATCCCAGTTAAATTCTTTAACAACTTTTTCATGTGCATTCTTTGCAATTTGTTTACACAAATCTTGATTGAATAAAACTTCTAATATTGAATCTGCAAGAGAATTTGCATTTCCTGCATATGATTTCATACCGTCTATTCCATGAGAAACAATTTCATTTAATCCTCCGGCATCTGAAACAACAGTAGCAGCACCAGCAAGCATCCCTTCTAATGCAACAATACCAAATGGTTCATACAGACTTGGGAATGTTGCAACGTCTATCGCTTTATACATTTTAGTTATTTGAACATCGTTTAAGTAACCTGTGAAATACACTCTATTAGAAATGCCTAATCTTTCAGCTTGAGCTTTTAAATCGTCCATGCAAGGACCTCTACCAGCTATAACAAATTTAACATCATTATAATTTTGTAAAATCTTTGGTGCAGCTTCTAATAAAATTTGAATTCCTTTTTCATAAACAATTCTTCCAGCAAAGAAAACTATTTTTTCATTATCTGATGCATAATTTCTTCTAAATTCCCAATCTCTTTCTTGATTGTCAAATTTATTTACATTTATACCATTTGGAACAACATGTATATTTTCAACAGGTTTTCCAAATAAGTTTTTAATTTCATTTTTCATAAACATACTGTTACAAATAACATTTGAAGCTTCATATGTAAGCATCCATTCAACATCATTAACATATCCTTGAGTTTTATCATGAATACCTTTGTTTCTTCCACTTTCTGTAGCATGTATTGTAGCAACTAATGGATATTTATATGTATTTTTTAATGCTCTTGCAGCATACGCAACTAACCAATCATGAGCATGAATAATATCAAACTTTCCAAATTCTTTTATTACATCAGCAGCTTTTTCTATCATACAGAAATTAAGTTGCATAACCCAATCAACTAAATTATTTGCATTGATAGGATAGTTTGTAACTCTATGTACGTATACGTCACCATCTCTTTCAAATTCTTTTGTATTTCCTTCTTTATATGTTATTACATGAACCTCATGACCTTGTTTTGTAAAAGTATGTGATAAATCATGTACAACTCTTGCTATTCCACCTACGATTCTTGGTGGATATTCCCAAGAAAGCATTAATATTTTCATTATATAGTTCCTCCCAACTTTCTTTTATCCTCGGTCTTATAAAAAGTTTATTATATCTTTTCTATTATTTATAATTGTATACAAATGCTCATTTTTTGTAAATACTTTTAAAAAGTTTTTATCTCTATTTCCAGACTACAAAAATAAAAAATAAACTTCCACTAAATAGTTACATTTTTTAAAATATTTTATAATTTATTT
>JAGBBT010000077.1 GCA_017938365.1 Treponema sp. | reverse complement strand
TTCTGCTGTCATCCCGTGGAAATCAATTTGATCCAACAACTGATCGATGACATCTTTTTCTTTTTTCTTGGCCAACATTGTACTCCTCCTTATAGAGTATCATATTTTGTCAGCCATTTACACAGAAAATTTTACAGGGTCGAAGTTTTAGATATTCTAAATAGAACAGCTTTCATAATCTTTGCTTTTTCATCAAAATAATATTTTTAAAAATTGCCTACCTAAAGAGTAGTTTTTCTATTTATGTAAAATCTTTTATATGGAATACAAGCTTTCTATTGTTTTGCTTCATATTTTTGAATCAGTGCAATATTATACTTATCAATTTCGGTAAGCATATCATCACTATAATTTGGATTTGGTTTATACCATGTTTCATATCCAAAAAATCTTTGTAAATCATAACTATTAAACGTTCTGCCATGTCGAGCATATATGGCGTTTCTCATTAGACGGAGTACGCCTTTTGACAGATTAGTTAAATCAGAATCGGTAAGTTTTGACTCAAGTTGTGTATGCATTTCTGATAAAATCTCTTTATCATAAAACTGGGTTTCTGGATTCCATTTTAGTTTTATTATTTCATTATCATTTAAATTACGTAGATATATGGATTTTTCTTCAAAGTCAAAGTGTTCAAGATAAAAATTATCAAGTCCTGGCGTATTTAACTCTGGATTATAATTTTGACAAATATGTTCAAAACTTCCATTTTTGAATTCTTCTATATAAAAAGTAGTAACAGAACCTTCAGGTACAAAATAAATAAACTCTAATAAACCATTCCCATTGAAATCTGTTATTATTGCATCTTCAAATGTAATTTCAAATTTATCTATTTCTTTTATATGTGGATGTTTCGGTGGTGTTGGTGGAAGTGGCCTATAATATAGATCATAGACATTTAATATTATGTTTTCATCATCAACAATAAAAACACGTGCATCCCAAAATCTTGATTCGTTATGTTTTTTAGGTTTTCCATTAAAAAAAACTAATATTTCTCTAAAACCTGAATTTGTAAAGTTACCTTCCAATTTGCTATCTATTTCAAAAACATAATTACTCCAAAATCCGTTCATTGTTTTTACAAAATTTTCATCTGTTGCAAGTAATATTTCTTCATTAGGTTCGTCTATCGTGGTTGTTTGTTTTTGATTATCTTTTGAGTAACAACCACAAAGAATAAAAACAAATAATAAAATTGTTCCTAAATATCTTTTTTTCATTAGTACCATCTCCTATTTTTGAATTGATCTTTATCATAATAATATTTTATTGATTCTATCAAAAACTGTTTTTATTACAACACTTTTCATATTATTTTGATAACCGTAAATGTTTTCCTAATACATATCCTACATTATTATCTTCTGTATGAATCTTAAACCAAATATCATTCCATTTCATATCTTCCATAAAAGTTCGTTCATCCATATATGGAAAATAAACCGATACACTTACTTCTCCGTTCATTGCATCGGGTACTCCAATTGATTTTATTGTACAATATTGATTCTTATCAATTTTAGAAATTACATTTGATTCAATAGATGGTGTTTCATATATTTTCATAAGTTCTGTGTTACACCATGCTGGTATACCACTAATATCTTTTCCAGTATACCAATCTGGTATATATTCTAAATTCTGTGGAATATCAGCACCAGAAAACAGCATTGGATATCCTAATTTTCCTCTAATATTTACTAATCCAAATGTATGAACATTTCCACAATATATATTTTCAGCAAAGTCTGAAATCATTTTATTATATATTTCTTTGTCAACTTGTTCTGTAATAATTTCAAACATCGTTAGACTCTTAAAACCAAGTAAAAAAGATAAATCAGTCATTTTAGTTTCACCCAAAACATCATTAAGATATATTTTGTTAATATTTGGGAAATAAATTGGTAATTTTTCTAAATTTTCAGCACTATAATCGTATAATTGTAAAGAAAGATTCTCCACATTATTAAAAATATATCCATTTAGTACTAAACTAAAATCTATATTTGCAAAATCAGTAATATATTTCAAAAAAGGTTTTTCTTGATCAATTTCAAATATAACATCATTTTCAATATATTTATTTAATGAAATAGAGACATTATTATAAACAGACAAATCAATTTTATTAAAATCTAAATATTTTTGAATTTCAGAAGCATTTACAGAATCTGAAACAGAAATATACCCATAATCATTAAAATCTGAAAATCGTATTTTTGAAGTTCGCGATTCACTATCTGTAGCAGTCTTATTTTTTGAACATGAACAAATCATTAAAACAGCAAAAATTGCAACAAAAATAACATATTTTTTCATTTTACCACCTTCCAATATTTTCTGTTAAAAGCGAGGCCGTTTTCACCTATGTATAGAGATTGTACTGCACTGTTGGCTACACTGGTTACGTAGTTTGTGGTCATGCTTATTCCTGCTTGGGTTAGTCTTTTATTGATTCTAGAATCTTTTCTTTATCTGAATAGCCTAAACTTGGATCTTCAAAGAATATTCTTACATATGCTCCGTATACCCAGCCATAGGTTTCTTCATCTACTTTTACTTTATACCAAAAATTTTTTTCTCCGTCTATTTCTTCTTGATTTTTGCTCTGCTCGTACAAAGTTACTTCACTGGCTTTTGATAGCATACCTATTTTCTTTCCAGAAAGGGATGGGGTATCTCTAATGTTCAAATTGTCGATTACAATAGCTCGGCAGGTTGTGGGATAGGTTTGGGTTGTGTCGACAACAAGTATAGATTCATTTTTTTCTTCATAAACTTTTTTTATTGAAGACCATAAAACTGTAATCTTAAATTTATGGGGATAAGACCATCTTCTAATAAAAAATGACTCATCATCTTCGTGATGGTTAGTTATAGCAGATAAATAAAAATAAATTTCTATATCATTATCAGAATAGATAACTTCGTCTATATTACATAATATTATCCCTAATCCTGAACAAGAAATATTTCCATTATCAAATATTAAATATCCAAGAAAATTATCATATGTATCAACAATGGAAAAACAAATATGTTTATCTTCAATATACGACCTAATTACTTGCTCATTTGAAAATGCAAAAAACATTTGAATAAGTAAAATGAAACATATTATTTTCTTTCTCAATTTCATCTACCTCCACTTCTGAATTTCCATATGTAAATGAATACCAGTTGTTTTTTCTCCAGAATTACCTGCATTGCCTATTTGATAATTACTTGGTATTGAAAAACTTGTTTTTTCACCTAACCATCCAGACATGTCGTGAGTACCAAATTGATCCGAAAAAACTTTATTTTCCATATTTCCTCCAATTTATAACTATTTCTAAATCGGTAAATCCGGCCCATAATAAGGAACATCTTCATGAACTTCAAATATGCCAGTTAATGGCTTATCTGAATACTTCATGATTTTTTCACGATATTCAAATCTGGTTGCAGGATTAATAATTTCTTCTCTGCGTTTTTTAGAAAGTTCAAGGAA
>JAGBBT010000076.1 GCA_017938365.1 Treponema sp. | reverse complement strand
TTTGTATGGCTCAACGAATCTCTTATATTTGCCATTTAACTTTCCTCCTTGGTGTTTTGCAATAGACTTGAACAATCTTATTGTACACCTTCGAGGAAAGTTTTTTTGCTATAAGCCTCTGTCGCACACCCGCATAGCGGGTGGTTTATTGTGAAAATATTCCGCTTCGCTCCATATTTTCACGGGCTCACGAGCCCATAAGAAAAAGCCGCAGAAAATAATCTGCGGCTTATAGATTAGTCTATGTACTGTTTGCTAGACTCAAGATTTGTATCAGACCAGTCCAGAGGTTCCGGTTCTCCATTCAGGTATTTAATTTTCTTCATACCTTGTTCATCATACTTTTTTACACAGTCCAAATAGAATTGCTCAACTTCTTCAATGCTATCAAACATAAACTTATATTCCCAGTCAGAATCCATAAGGAGTTTAATAGCTGTTCTATAGTCAATGAAGAAAGAACTTTTTATTTCCTGGATAATTGGTTCAATTTCATAATTATTCAAAAAGAAATCTTTCCAATCTCTAGTTAAACCTTTTGGTCCGTATTTTGCATGATTCTGGATTATGTAATTTAAGTAATCTGGAGAAATTGCCAGTTCTTCATAAAATTGTTCTGCTTCATTTTGTGTAGAAGCCATTTCATATTTTATTATGTCTTCAGCAAAATCAAATTCATCGGGTTTCGCAATCATATAATAAAGTTGCTTTGCCATTTCCTTCAAATATCTTTCTGGAGTATTACAAAGAGTTTTATTGATTACAATAACAGGTTCCTGAACTTCCGCATCATAATCTGGATTAAAGAGCTTACTGCAGAATCCGGCTATTTTGTTATTCTTTAGTTTTACTGTATAAACACGTATTCCAAGTTGACCTAAGATTTGAGTCATTACAACAGGACTATAACATCCAAAATATGGTCTTTCAGTAAAATATTTATAAGCTCTAATTATTATTTTAGAATAACTTTCCTTTCTGTTTTTGAGTTTCTTTTTCAGATATTCTCTTCGTTCAAAGAAAGTTTTCTCACGTCCTGAATCATCATAAGTATCCCAAAAGTCAAAGAAATCTAACCAATATTCTGTATCTTTTACAGATTCTTTTATATTGTTGATGATTTTTATAACTTCGTTATGGAATGCTTTCTTTTCAGCTAAAGTCATTTCAAACATACATCGGATTCTAAAGCATGGTGTAAACTGTTTATTGTCTGACTTTTTAATAAGTTTTGCGAGTTCAGGTTTCTCTTTTAATGCACGAAGAAGTTTTTCTGCTTTTTCAAGTTCAGTTTCATCTGAAGCAATAAGAGAATTCCAGTTCTTAAATCCTACTATTTGAGAAATGGCATGTTGTGCACGTGCAAGTATTTTCTGTTGCCGGTCATTGTCATTCCAATTAAGAGATTTAAATAAATCATCTACATTATAGAACTTTGAATCATAGTGATAAGAAATAATTCCACCACTTCCAGTTGTTGTTGTTTGAGTTTTCCAATCTTTTAAAAGATTTTTTGATTCTTGCTTAAAGAATTCAATGTGAGACAATAATGATACTCCTTGGGCATCATCTAATTGCAAATGCTTTTTGTCAGTACCTTAAGCAGCAATAACCTGATGCTCTTGGCGTTCATTAAGTTTTGATATGGTATGATAAAAATCTTCGCACTGACCGCATGTTCTACCACCGAACAAGTTAACTATAACAAGGTGTATGAGATTAGTCAATTAAATAAGATTTAGATTATCAAGTTCTTTCAATACATCTAAGCAATATCGAGTAAAGTAGTTTGGTTTTTCATTAGAATGAGCATATTCACTGTGTTTAATTTTTTGGGATTTTATATCTTCCCAAATTTCATATATTTGAATAATTGCAGAATAAGGAACTGACACTTTTGTCGGTTCTGGCTTTTTCGGATTAGGTGCTTCAAAATCAATACTCTTAGAATCGATTTTAGTTATGATTATATCATTCCTCCACTTATATCCGTTTAAGGGAGTCCAGTTCTTCAGTGTTTGTCCAACTTTTAAATTGTCTTGAATGATTTTCTTAATATCCATTGTATTCTCCTTATAAGTCCATCATATCAATACAAAAGAATAAAACAACAAAATAGATCAATAATTTTTGTATACATACAACGAATTCTAAGGTTGTGTGTTACAGCTACGTAGTAAAAATTTACTACATAGCAATTTATACTAATACCTTCAAATAATTACATTAAAGCCTTCAATTTTTTTTATAAATCAATCATAAATTACTTCGAAGTCCTGTCTAAGCCCATCGCATTCAGGATAGTATTTACATTTTACAATTTCGTAAGAGCCAACAATATCAAACAATTCTAATGCTGTAGAATCTTTAAATGCAAACTCTTTTCCACATTTCTTACATCGAACTTTGGAGTCTAAAGTTGTACCAGAGGGCATGAATTGTAAATCATAGGTTAAGGTTTTTTCTTTGTCTTGTCCTTCTAGCAGCTTCACAGGTTTCATTTATCACTCCTTCAAAATCTTTATTCCAAATTTTCATCAGAAAGAGCTGTTCTTTTATCATTTAAGGTTTCGGTTTCTCCTGATACACAAACATATCTATAAATCTGAATCGAAGTCCAACCAGTAACAGTTTGCCCCCATTGATTTAATGTCATCGACTGTCCTTTGTAATCAACAGTTGTAGGAGATGTGAGAGTTGCTTCTGAGTCCTCTGGACTTACAGTTAAATATATTTTATCACCGATTGAAATAAGTCCTGCATTTATCAGTTCGTCCATCTTAGGTAATTTAGTAGGAGATTTTTTAGCTTTTTTCGGTTCGTCAGATTGATTAACTGTAGGAATTGTAAGAATCTTTTCAATCAGAAAACTTACTATTTCTTTTTCTCTATCTGTAATATCTGAATATTTTGTAAATTTACCATATTCTTTTAATTCTATTGCATTATTTTGCCTTGAAGAATTTTTATCTCTATAATAAATTCTCATGTTTCCAAACTTATTCAAAACTTGAGATTTAAAATCATCATATGGCATTCCATTTTGTATTTTTTCTGGAAAGTCGTTTCCTGGTTTTAAACAAAGTGTTTCATACCCATCTTCAAAGTTGCAATAATATTTATAATCATTATCATCAGGTTCAGGAGTTTGAACTAATAAATGATCAAGAGAAAAACTTTCAGAAAATTTTGATGTAAGTACATCAGCTTGATCATAAGATACTTTTCCGGTTGATTCATTATAAGCTTCATATAATGCGAGCAGAGGTACTGATATATTTTTATGTGAATATGCATCGTAATTAATAATTGAATATTGAAGTAAATCTTTTGTGATATTACTTTTTACAGATTCTTTTGCTACAAAATATTTTATTGTAGCTAACTGTATTCCATTATCGTATATTGTACTCAAGATTTTTGAGAACATAGTAATAACATCTTTACTATCCCTACTAAGTAATGTAAGGCTTTCAATCATGAAATTTGTTATAGTGACAAAAATTTCTACAAAGTCTTCACCTGAAATTTTATTATTAGCAAAATCTATAAATGTTCTAAAAAATAATGGCTTTGGATGTTTGTAATATCCAGCAAATAATCTGAAATACATTCTGAGTTTATGATTATCATAAAGCTTCTTTAATTCTTCGATATCAGACAACATATTGTAATATTTTACTTTGTTTACCATATCCTCAAGTAAGGCTTTGAAAGTGTCACATAAATTGTCTTTATTAAAATGTCTTTTCATTTCTTCATAAGCAATAGTTTTAAAATTAATAAGTGTTATGTTTTGTCTGTAATACTTTATATATGCTCTAATATAAACCATAAGATAATCGTAAAGATTATCTCTTGTTTTAATGATTAAATCTCCCCATTGTTTTAGACATAATTTATATGAATCTTCGTCCAGTTCTGAAAAGATATAGCATTTTATTTTATCAATCTCTTCCAGAGGTTTTCCTTTGGAGTTTATAGATTCAAAAATGGAAAAAACTTTATTTACATGTTCCGTGCATTCAATATTAATAAAATTAATATGTTCAATGACATAGGAAGCATAATCTAATAAATTATTTTCATTTTCACATACAGTTTCCTGTAATGTGTTGTAAACAAGCTTAAAATTCTCAATTACACGTTTCTCATAATCTGATTTGCATTCATAATTCGAGGCAAATTTATAAAGTTCTTTTGGATTATCAAAAGCATAATCATAGACAACAGAAAAAGCTTCTTTCTCAATACTATTGAGCTTAAGTGATGGAAATTCTTTTTCAGGATAACGGGTTGCACTATGCTGCCATAATAGTCGTTTTACATCAAAAATTATTGGGTCGTTTTGATTTTTACAGATACGTGCAAAAAGTGAATGCAAACATAATAAAATTAGAGTAAAAGTTGTAATTCGTTGTTGGCCATCTATAATATCGTATGCTTTTATATTTCCATCCGTTTTTGTATCATTTTCACGAATAATAACGTTTCCTGTATAATAGCTTTTTACAGTTTTACGTTCATTGAATGAATTTAATATATCATTAAGCAAAATAGTGACATTCTCTGCATCCCAAGAATAAGGTCTCTGATAAACAGGTATTTCAAACATTTTGTTTTCATAAAGTTGTCTGATGTTCCACAAATTTGGTATTAATGGCTCTCGTGTCATTTGAATCCTCTCTATTTATTCTTTTATAAAAGTTGTATTATGAATTATATTATTTTACACCCAAAAAGATTGTTTTTCCATTGATTTCAGCAATGGTATTTAATAACACCTAAAAAAACTTTTTTTATCAAATCCTTATCTTTTGACTAGCAAATACAACTTTTTTCTGTTAAAATTGTCAAAGGGTGGAAATTCTATGTACATTGGGACAGTCTTAAAAAACATAAGAGAAGAGCAAGGTTTCTCTTTATTAGAAATCCAAAAAAATACCGGAATACAAGAAAGTCAACTTTGTAGAATTGAATCTGGAATCCGTTTTCCAACAGATGAGCAGATTTTTATTCTTGCAAGATTTTACAATATTGATTCAGATCAATTACAAATCCAAAGAGATAGTGATAAAATTCTTGAAAATATAAAAGCATACTCTAATCAAGAATTAGTTCTTGATGTTGCAAAACAAAAACTTGAATCAAAAGGAAATTATTTATCCGTTGCAGCTGATTCCCTTCCTGGTGCTACAATACCTCTTGAAAGTCGTCGTTATATTGGATGTAAACAAAAATTAGTAGATTGGATTTTTGATATTATAGACAATGAGACAACTAATATTCATACAGCTACAGATATTTTTGCAGGAACTGGCGTTGTTGCAAAAAAAATGCTTGGCTTATATGACAATGTTATTATTAATGATTTTCTGTTTTCAAATAATCAAATTTATACAGCCTTCTTCAAACATGGCCCTTGGAATAAAGAAAAAATCTTAAAAAAAATAGAGTTGTATAATAATTTAGATGAAACAAAACTAGAAGAAAATTATTTTTCAGTTAATTATGGTGGAAAATATTTTGATTATGATATGTCAAAGAAAATAGGCTGGATTCGTGAAGATATTGAAAATTCAAAATCTGATTTAACAGAAAAAGAGTATGCAATCCTTTTAACTACATTAATATACAATATAGATAAACACGCTAATACACTTGGACATTTTGAAGCTTATATAAAAAAGCCTATAAAGAAGGCCGAACTAAAACTGAGATTAATTGATGTAAAAGAATTTGAAAATCTCACAATTTATCGTGAAGATTCAAATCAACTTGCAAGAGAAATTAAATCAGATTTAGTTTACATTGATCCACCATACAATTCTCGTCAGTATTGCCGTTTCTATCACGTATATGAAACTCTTGTTAAATGGGATAAGCCGGTATTAACTGGGGTAGCAATGAAACCTCCTGCAGAAAACATGAGTAAATATTGTACAAGCCATGCTCCAAAAACTTTCTCAGATTTAATCGAGAATCTCGACAGTAAATATTTGGCTATATCTTACAATAATACCTATAACTCAAAAAGTGGAAGTTCAAAAAATAAAATTGAACTTGAAGAAATTGAAGAAGTATTAAACGTAAAGGGTAAAACAAAGAAATTTGCAAAAGACTATCGTTTCTTCAATGCTGGTAAAACAGATTTAGAAAATCACCAAGAATTGCTTTATATAACAAAGGTAAGATGAAAAAAGAAAACGTAATCCGTTCACCACTTTTTTATACTGGTGATAAATACAAACTTATACCTGAACTCAAAAAACATTTTCCTACTGATATAAATAAATTTGTTGAACCTTTTGTTGGTGGAGGTTCTGTATTTCTAAATATTCAGGCAAAGCAATTTTATGAGAATGACATTGATAAAAATATTATGTCTATTCATAATTATCTATCATCTTTCTCTTCCTCAGATGACTTATTAAAAATTTTATTCGCCAAAATTGAAGAATACCAGTTTACTTGCTCTTATAATGGAAAAACGGTTCCACAAGAACTAAAAGATAAATATGTTAAGACATATTTTGCAAAGTACAATGCTGAGTTCTATAAACGATTAAAAGAAAAATATAATGCTTCCGACAGGTCTGATATAGCTGATTTATATTTACTCTTAATTTATGGATTCAATAGAATGCTGCGTTTTAATCAGAAGGGAGATTTTAATCTTCCTGTTGGGAATGTAGACTTTAATCAAAATGCAGTAGATGCATTAACTAATTATGTAAATCTTACTAATCAAAAGAAAATACATTGGTCCAATAAGGACTATAAATCTTTTTTATCTAAAATCAAATTAACAGAAAATGATTTTGTTTATTTGGATCCCCCATATCTCATTACAGCAAGCGAGTATAATAAATTATGGGATCAACAAGATGACGATGATCTCTGCGCATTACTTGATGAACTTAATAAAAAAAATATTCGCTTTGCTCTTTCTAATGTTGTAAACTATAAGGGTAAAGAAAATACCAAGCTTTTAGAATGGGTGCAAAAGTATAATGTTTATCCAATTAAAAGCAATTATATTAATTATCACGACAATAGCATTAAATCATTTTCGGAGGTTTTAATAACAAATTATGCCAAGTAGAGAAAGAAATGCTGAGTACAAACCATTACTCTATACAACAACAGTTCGAAACCCTGAACGAATTAAATACAACCTTTTTATCCTAAAGAAATTTGAAAATAAAATACTAACAGACGAAGTTGCAACCGCTGTTGTCGCAGAACTTATTAAATATGGTCTTTATCGTCCTATGAAAGTTTCTGATGAAGTAAAATCTATTTGGAAACAAACATCTGGAGGTGAATTTGCCATTAGTCTTCTTGATGATAAACAAGTAACAAAAATTATTACTGATAATCCTCAACAGCATAAAGAAGCAGGTTTTGATTGGGGATATCCTTCAAGGTTCGCTACAATTTTTGATTTAGCAAAAGAATTTGGTTTTGTATATTTCAAGACAAATGAAAAAATTGAATTCTCTGAACTTGGTAATATCCTTGTAGACATTGTGGATGTTGAAATTGGTGGTAATAATGAAATCACCCTTAATTTAAAAAATCCTGAAAGAGAACAATCTGTTTTCTTACAATCTCTTGCAAGATCACAAAGAGCAAATCCATTCGTAAGAGTTTTGAATGACAATATTCCTCTTCTTTTGCTCTTACAAACAATAAGACTTTTAAACTCAGATTCTGAATATGGCAATGGAGCTGGTCTTTCAAGAAAAGAAATTCCACTTCTGCTATTCTGGAAAGATAACAATGCTACTGGCTTATATTTAAGAATAAAAGATCTTAGAAGAGACTATGGTTATACTCCTAGTGACGAAGTAATCATTGATATTTGTATCAATGAAATCATGGAAGGCCAGTACAAAAAGTTTGACCCACGTTCTATCATGAATGATTATGTTGATGAGTTTATTCGAAAAATGCGAATGAGCGGTCTCATATCATTACGTGGTGCAGGAAGATTTATAGATATCAACCATAATGAAGATAATAAAGTTGAATACATCCTAAACAACTATTCTGATTATGAGCGTTTTGAAGATGAACATAAATATTTTGAATATATGTCTTCAATTGATGATAAATTGATTTCACAAAAATCAGAAGAAGTCAGTGAAGAGAAAACTAATGATCTATTGGTTGAATGGCTAAAAACTTATGAATGGGAAACTATTAAAAATGAACTCCATATTTTAGCAACTCATAAAACTTCAAAAGATGATGTTCTAAAGTTCTTGGCAGCACCAGTAAGATTGGAATTCCTTACAGCACTTGCAATCAAATCGAAATTGCCAAATGTAAAAGTTATACCAAATTATTCTTGTGATGATACAGGACTTCCAACTTCTACCGCTGGTGGAAATAAAGGTGATATTGAATGCTTCGAAGAAGATAAAGGAATCCTCGTTGAAGTTACAATGGCTGAAGGAAGAACTCAAACAATGATGGAAATCTGGCCAATTGAAAGACATTTGGAAGATTTCATTAAAAACAATAATTTCGAAGCTCAAGCCATTTTTACTGCGCCAACAATTTATGCAGATTCTAAACGCCAAATAGATTATGTAAAATATTCAAAACAACTGGTTATTCGAGATTATGCAATTGATAGTTTGGTTGAATATCTTGAAAATAAGGATAAGCTTTACGAAGTATGTTAGATAAAAAATTACCTCTTGTCTGGGGAAGAACACCAGCATTCAGATGCAAAAACTATGAAGAATTATTTGAAGCTTTAGGAGAATTCTCAAATCCTAGATATTGTTCTATTCACTATGAATACAATACTCAGAATGGCTCTTTCTCTGATGTATATAGAGTTCAATTTAGTATAAGTACAGACTATTTAATTACTCCTGTAAAAAATAAAATTACATCACATTCAAGATTTAACTGTAATGATTTTTTTGTATTTTTAGTAGATAATAAGGTATTTTCTCATGATACAGTTACAAATAAAATTACAAGAGATTATCAAACAATTTTAAATTGGGTTCAAAGCATAGATACGAAATATGTTGAAGCTTTTAATAAAGGTTATTTTGAAACATTAAATACTCCATTACCTCATGAACCAAAAATTAAATTAGAAGATCTAGTTATAATAAATGATGAATATATAAATCAATTACAACCTAGAACTTTTATAAAAAAGGAAATTCCTAGTTCAAAGCAAACCCAAACTTCAACTCTTAAACCTAAAAAAAGAGTTAGGAAAGTTGATTATGTAAGAAAAAACATAAGAGATACAGAACTGGGGCTTATAGGTGAATTTTATGTTTATCAATCAGAATATAATAAATTAAAGGAAGCGGTAAAAAAAGGTCAAATCGAATCTGTTGAAGAACTTCTTTCATGGGTTTCTAAAATTGATGATTCAGCGGGATATGATATAAAATCATTTGATCTAGAAAATCAAAAGGAAATCTATATTGAAGTAAAAACCACTGCTAGTTCCGCAAATACTCCTTTTTATATAAGTGAAAATGAACTGGATTTTTCTGAGACACATTCTAATAATTATAAACTTTATCGATTGTACAATCTTTCTAAAGACAGTTTAGAAAACATTGAATATTTTGAAATAGATGGTAATTTAAAAGAACATCCTTCTCTGGTAATTACCCCTAAAACTTATGAGGTAAGAATTAAATAAAAATACTCATGTAAAATAATCAATTTATTATTTACGCACTTTTTCAAGGATGTTTACTCTATTTTGATAAAGACTCTATTTGATTTCAAATTCATAATCTGATACTTGTAATCAGTGGCTTCTTCTGCAATCATTCTTTTAATTGCCTCAATATATCGCTACATTACAATAATTGGATTTTCATAAAACTGGGGCAGCTTTATTTCAATACTTATTGTATAGATTGTGTTTTCAATAATCCTGTCTTTTTCTTCGTATACTGTTTCTTCAAGCTTGAAAGAGAAGGGAGGTGTTTTAATGCAGCTCTCTTCCAGGCTTTTGTTTTCAAACGATTTTAAGATGATTCCGTCAGTATGCTCCTTATTAATTTTTTCAATATTTTCCGGAAGCTTGTTTATAAAGAGGTTTTCTAATTCTTTGTAGACTGGTTCAAAGTTTTTCATTACAGTGTCTTCCTTCTATATAAATTGATTATGTTCTGTACGTCCTGTGGGATTTCAAAAGAATAATCATCTTCGTGATTCTGAGTCTTAATGAACTCTTTCTTTTTCAAGAGAAATAGTTTAATGATTACTTCCTTCAAATCTGCACCGTTCAGTCAAATACAAGGCCAAGCCGCTATCGCGGTGCTTCGCAGCCTTGCATTTGCCTTCACTTCGGTTTTTATTTTTTTCGCCCCCGCTTTCCAAAGGGCAATATATATTGCTCTTTGGTTTTAGGGTTATTCCTCTGCGGTTTTGAGAAGGACCATATTCTTCTTTGGTTGATCAACACATAAAAAATCGACTGGTGCCAAAAAGGTGACATTTTTGAAGGAAAAAAAATGGAAAGCGGAAGTGTACCAGTCGAAGTAAGAATCAATGCAATAATTGATTATGAAGTAAGAAAAGTGAGTAAAAGAGAAATAGCACGAATGTATGGAGTCGGAGAATCCACAGTTAGAGGATGGATG
>JAGBBT010000075.1 GCA_017938365.1 Treponema sp. | reverse complement strand
GCAAGCAAAACCTTTTTGTCTTTTACTTGTTCACGAATTAAAGCTACTTGTTCCTCAATAAATTTTTGAGCCAACTCTGGTGTAGTAATTCTAACCATATCATCAGGTCTTTTGTTAGGTAAATCCATTTTTTTTACTCCATTAAAAAATCAGAGTACTTATTCAAACCTATATTAAGTTAGTATGTTCCTCTAACTTTTCCCCTATGTTTTACCATATTTGGAGGTTCTAATAAAGATATTTTTTATATTTTTTTTTCACTTTTTTTTAGAAAAATTTATATTTATTAATTGATAGTTTTACACATAATTATTCTACATGTTATAATGTATGCGTTTCTTTATTCGATAGGAACAAATTTATTTTTAGAGGTTTTTAAATGATAAACTGGAATAATCTTGATTCACTTGATTCTTTTAAAAAGTTACAAGCATTAAAAGGAGCTGTAAGTATAAAAAAAGAGCTGAATAATAATGGAGCCGACAGAGTTTTTAAATATAATATTAAAATGGGTGGGAATCTTTCATATAATTTTGCTGCAAAACAAGTTGACGATAAGATTCTTTCCGTTTTTTCTAAGTTAGCAGAAGAAGCTCAATTAGTTGAAAAATTTGCAGAAACATACAATGGTGAAGTTATTAATACAGGAGAAAAAAGATTAGTTCTGCATCACCTTACACGAACCCAACTAGGAAATGATGTAATTGCAGATGGTGTAAACAAAAGAGAATTTTATGTAACTCAACAAAATAATATTGCAAGTTTTGCAGAAAAAATTCACACAGGAATAATTACAAATGCAAATGGAGAGAAATTTACAACTGTTGTTCAAATAGGTATTGGAGGCAGTGATTTAGGTCCAAGAGCAATGTACATGGCTTTAGAAAATTGGGCTAAAGCTAATAATACATTCAAAATGGAAGCTAAATTTATTAGCAATGTTGATCCTGATGATGCAACAGCTGTATTAAATTCCATTGACCTTTCTAAATCAATTTTTATTTTAGTTTCAAAATCTGGAACAACATTAGAAACATTGACAAATGAATCATTCGTAAAAAATGCACTAAAAAATGCAGGATTAGAACCTTCAAAGCATATGATTGCAGTTACAAGCGAAACTAGTCCTCTAGCAAACAATCCTGATTATTTAGATTCATTCTATATTGATGACTACATAGGAGGAAGATATTCTTCAACAAGTGCTGTAGGTGGTGCAGTATTAAGTCTTGCCTTCGGACCTAAAGTTTTCGCAGATTTCTTAAATGGAGCTGCAGAAGAAGACAAACTTTCTACAGAAAAAGAAATTTTAAAAAATCCTGCTTTAATGGATGCACTTATTGGAATATATGAAAGAAACGTTCAAGAGTATCCAGTAACAGCAGTTTTACCATATAGTCAAGCTCTCAGTAGATTTCCAGCTCATTTACAACAACTAGATATGGAATCTAACGGTAAATCAGTTAACAGATTTAATGATGCTATAAATTATGTTACAGGTCCAAGTATATTTGGAGAACCAGGAACTAATGGGCAACATTCTTTCTATCAATTATTGCACCAAGGAACAGACATTACACCATTGCAATTTATTGCATTTTCTGAAAATCAAACAAATAATGATGTTGAAATTCAAGGTTCCTCAAGTCAGAAAAAATTATGTGCCAATGTTACTGCACAAATAATGGCATTTGCTTGTGGTAAAGAAGACTCAAATTTGAATAAAAACTTCCAAGGAGAAAGACCATCAAGTCTCATTTATGGAAAACAATTAACACCAGCAGCCCTGGGAGCTCTTTTATCGCACTATGAAAACAAAGTTATGTTTCAAGGTTTTTTATGGAATATAAATAGCTTTGATCAAGAAGGTGTTCAATTAGGAAAAAAACTAGCACAAAAAGTTCTATCACATGATACAGATGGGGCATTAAAAGCTTATTCTGATTTATTTGACATCTAACAAAAAAAGAAGCACTTTTAAGTGCTTCTTTTTTTTATTTAAATAATCGTTTTATATTGTTATCAACTAATTCACTAAGTAATTCACTAGTTATTCCACGAGCCTTTGCAACATAGTCATAACAATATTCTATTAAAATAGGTGTATTTACATTTCCACGATAAGGAACAGGGGTTAAATAAGGAGAATCTGTTTCCATAAGAAGTAAATCATTAGGAATGTATCGAAGTAACTCACACATTTCGTCTATTTTACTTTTTTTTGTATATGTTACACCACCTCCAAAAGCAATATACCATCCCAAATCCAAAAATGCAGAAGCCTCTTTTTTTCCATAAGAATAACAATGTATAACACCCTTATTATAACCCATATTTTTTATACAATCGTATGTATCTTCAAATGCATCGCGACTATGAACAATAACTGGTAAATCGTTATTTTTAGCAAGTTCTATTTGTAACTCAAATAATTCCTTCTCTCCTTTTAACATATCTTTATCAAAATCATCTTGATTTCTATTATCAACACCTAAAATATTCCAATGATGATCTAATCCACATTCACCTATAGCACAAACTTTATCTTTAAACATTTCATTATTTTTAGAAGAAATAATTTCTTTTTCTAATACTTTTATGCGCTCAAATCTATTTTTTATTTCTTCTGGAGAAGGCCAAATTCCTGCAGAAAAATAAAGCATATTAAAAGCGTTCTGTTTCAATTTATCATCAAGACAATCTATACAACCCAATGCGATTTTTTCTCTTTCTGCTAAATCATCAGCTGAAGTTCCTATATCTAACAGAAAAAAAGTCTCTCTTTTTATTAATTCTCTTAATAAATTTGAACCATCAATATTTTTATCGTTGATTAAATGTTTTAAATGAAAATGTGTATCACTATACATACTTAAATTATATAAAAAAAAACAATTTATTAATACACAAATAAAAAAAATAAACTTGACTTATTGAAATTTCAGATTGAGAATATACATAGTGTTTTGAAAAGTAAAACTTTCAAAGCAAAATATATTTTTAAGGAGCCTATTATGGCAAAAAATGGATTAAAATCATTGAATTTATTATTAAAAATTATCTTAGTAATTCTATACGATATTTATGGAATCCTCAGAAGATTAACATCTGGTAAAGCAGTTCCTATTATTGTTGGAATTATCCAGTTATTTACAGCCAATTTATTCGGAATATTTTGGTTAATTGATCTTATTACAGTTTTATTAAAGAAAGATGTTACAGTTTGTGCTTAAATTTAATATAATTGGATAAACTTTTTGATACCAAAGTGGTTTTTCACTTTGGTATTTTTTTTCTTAAAAATAAAAAAAAATATTGTATTTAGACTTGAATGAGATAATATTTTTTGCTATACTCTATTTGTGTTTACGCACTTGCCGGGATGGTGGAATTGGTAGACACAAGGGAATTAAAATCCCTCGGCAATTCAAACGGCCGTGCCAGTTCGATTCTGGTTCCCGGCAATAAAAAAAACTGAATTACATTTGTAATTCAGTTTTTTTTTATTTATTTTACTTGACTGTAAAGATTAGCCATTGTATCTCGCCATTCACCCCGCTCTTGATCCTTTGATTCCCATTCTATTTTTTTTAGAATTGTAAAATGACGCATATCATGAATATTTTCAAAATGAAGAATTGCAAAATTACCATTCCCTATATAAGTAATTCTATCATTTGGACCAATTTTTTCAGTTTGAGCCAATCTACTCAATACACAATCAAAATGAACAGGATTTTTTGAATTCTTATTCAAAATTGCTGACGATATATCTGTTATTGGTTGTTCACAAATTTCACAAATTGTGACATTCGATTTAAACTCCCTAATTGCATTTTCTTTTTCATAAACTTCTTTTTGTGTTTCTATAGGATTATAATTTCTTTTAAACTCATTAGATTGTCGAGACTCTTGTTGTCGATAATCATTCTGAAATTTACCACCATTATTCTTATTATTCCAATTACGACCTTTATTTCCTCGTCTATAATTATCATTTCGACTCATTTTTACCCCTAACATATACTCGTTCATTTTCCTCAACAAGTCTTCGACTTAACACCTGAGCAATACGTTGAACGGCATAATTTACATAATCATCATCACGAATCTTTTGCCTAAGTTCCATTAAACGTTCAGAAACATCAATAGTAGAATTTGAAATTGTTGTCATACAATCTCCGAAAAAGCATTTGGAATATGATACACAGGCTCTAATCCTGGCATATCAATAACCAGAACATCAAAACGAATTTTCCTGTTATTATATTGTCGATAATTTGAAAGAAAAAATTTAGTCGTTTCGATAATTCTTTGTTGTTTTCTTTTATTCAACTCCCATGACAACGTATCAATATTTCCGCTCGGTAAAGTCTTTACCTCTACAAAGACAATAAATTCTTGATGCTCTGCTATTATATCAACTTCTCCTTTTTTTGTCCTATAGTTTCTCAAAAGAATCCTATATCCTTTTGACTCAAGATAAGAACAAGCCCTATCTTCACCTTTATCACCGATTACATGAGAAGATTTATTATTTTTTTCTACTGAATTAATTTGCAATTGTATTAGAAAGACTAAGATTCTAACGACTCAAGCTCTTCAACTTCTTCCAACTCTTCTATAAACACATCACCATTCTCATCAAAAATCAACTCAGATTCTAATAAGATGCGACCATATGTCAGAAGATAAGGAATATTCCATCGTTTTAGAGCATTTATATGATATTGCTTTGCAGTTTTACCTTCTGCCAAAAACATATTTTCGCCATCTTCAAAAAAAACAGGGGCAGAAAAACGCATACCAATTTCCATTTGATTACTCTCGATTCGTGTAAAATTTCTTTCAATCATAATCTGCCTCCAATCTTGTTATACAAGCAAAAATCTTTGCAATAACATCATATGTAGATTCTGGAATAATAGAACCTACAGAATTTATACTTAAAATGTTCACCATATCAGAATTTTCTACTATAGGAACATTATTATCCTTCGCTATTTCAATAATCTTTTCTGCCATATAATTATTACCAATAGCAGAAATATAAGGAGCATCAGCATCTTTTGGGTAATGTAAAGCAACAGCCTTTCTAAATCTACTCATTAAATCACCTTTTATCAAAACTAAACACCTTAGGACTTTCAACACTTTACATATCTTTAGTATATAATCACATACTATTTTCCAATACATAAATGTCCATATCTTTTGCACAAAACCCCTGTAATGTGCAAAAATCCACATATTTAATTTTTTTCAGGACCATAGATTCCAAAACCGATATAAAACCTGATCTATCCTTTTTGGGATGCAGCGAAAACTCAATAGATTCAACCTCACCCAACTTAAAGTATAGCACGAAGATATATTTTTTCTTGTTATTTCCACAATTTATGATTATTTTTTTAATTGATTTTTTTATTGGCTCTAATAAAACTCTAATAACTCCATTATATTTTTTAAATTCCCATTCAAAAGGTAAAATAATCCAAAAATCTTCGTCTTTTTTTAGAGGTTTAATCATATTAAAAGTTGTTAAGACACCATATTTGTTATTTTTTGATGCTAAATCAACTTCTTCTATATAACTTTTTATATCATCACCAATTATTTCTGAAAAAACTGGAAAATTAGATTCTGATTCATCATCATCATCCATATTGTTTTTAGAATAACTAGATAAAACAGACAATACAGAACCTTCGTCTCCAAGGCCCCCTTTTTCTTGCAATAAAATACTAAGCTGCTCTTTTTCTTCTTTATTGTCATCATCAGAAGTAGCAACCTTTCGAGCTTTTTTAAATTTGTGAGGCTGAAGTTTTATGCCTAATTCTTGTGCAAACTGCAATAATCTTATAGAAGATTTATCAACTGTTAATCCAAGAGATAATAATAGATTTTCAAATGAAGAACTAATCTGACTATTTTCAGAAAAATTAAATTTTGAAACTTCTGTAAAATTTCCTTTATTTGTGTCTAAAAGTTTTAGAAATACTTTATTGTTTTCAATACTTATCTTAGAAGTAAAAATTAAACCTTTTTCTAATGGAATTTTTGATGTAACTTTTATTTTTTTTCCAGCAAGAGATATTAGGTATGAGTTATTACCTAAAACATCTAAAACCTTTGCAGAAACATTACCATCTGTTTTTATTTTTGCGAAATTAATAAAAGTCCCTATATTTATAGGTTGATCTATTCTAATATCAGCGACTTTCAAGATACATTCCTTATATTATAAAAAAAGACCTGATACAACATAATTAAGTGCATCAGGTCCATTATTATAGAATCATCCTAGTATAAAATTAAGCATTCTGAGCTGTTGTATCTGCCGATGCTGCATCTTCAACTTTATTGTTAAGAGCTGCATTTGCTGCTCTAGATGCTGCAATACGTGCATTTGCTTTTGGTCCCAATAATTCCTTAATCTTAGCACTTTTACCAATTTTATCACGAAGATAATATAGTTTAGAACGACGTACTTTACCAGTTTTTACAATTTCAACTTTTGTTACACGTGGACTATATACAGGGAATACACGTTCAACACCTACATTGTAAGAAATCTTACGAACTGTAAATGTTTTTCTGATTCCTGAATTTTTAATACAAATAACGACACCTTCATAAACCTGGATACGTTTTGTTTTACCTTCGATAATTTCAAAGTGAACTTTTACAGTATCTCCAACTTTGAATAAAAGTGGTTTATCTTTTTTCTGCTGTTCTTCAATAGTCTTAATAAGATCCATTGTTATTTTCTCCTGTTATCACCGTAATATAGAATTATTTTTTCTTATTGCGATGTTTTCTACTGAGCGATTTTAGTTTAACTTGCTCAGTCAATTCCTCAATCATTTTTTCGGCCTCTGTAGTGAGCAATCCTCTTAGCCTAGCCTGTAATATTAAATCAGGTCTATTTGCTAATGTTTTTTGCAGACGCTTTTTCAGACGCCACTTTCGAATTAATTCATGGTTTCCACTTGTTAACACATCAGGAACTTCCATGCCTCTATATACTGCCGGGCGTGTATACTGAGGATACTCCAAAAGTCCGCCAGAATAACTTTCTTCTTCCAAAGACTCATGCGTAATAACATTATCTACCAAACGATAGACAGCATCTATTACAACAGTTGCAGCTACTTCTCCACTAGACATAACATAATCCCCAATGGAAATTTCGTCATCAACATAAGAATCTATTATTCTCTGGTCTATACCTTCGTATCTACCACAGATTAGA
The DNA here is from genome assembly GCA_017938365.1 of Treponema sp. Lineage (GTDB taxonomy): Bacteria > Spirochaetota > Spirochaetia > Treponematales > Treponemataceae > Treponema_D. Next base: position 50,003 of record JAGBBT010000075.1, on the reverse strand, counting down.
ACAATTTCGTCTTTCCGACTAAGTTCTTGTGCTTTTTCTTGAGTAAAAGGCTTCCCAGAAGGTGTAACATATATTACATGCTTCTTATGAGCTTTAACACTATCTAAAGCACACCCGAGAGGTTCAGCCATCATTAATTGACCAGCCCCACCTCCATACGGTTTGTCATCACATGTCTTGTGATTATCAAAGGCAAAATCCCTGATATTCACTAAATCGTAAGCAATAATTCCCTTTTCAACCGCTTTTGCCATGATTGAGGCTTCAAAAAAAGCACGCGGAATCTCAGGAAACAAGGTCAGCACAGTAAATTTCATGGAGTTACTCCAGAATCCAGAGGTGCATCAATTGTACACTCTTATTTTTAATATCAACATTTCTAACAAACTGAAAAGAAAAAGGAATATAAACAACTCTCACTTTCCCTCCAGATGTATATTTGATATTATCCGCAAGAATATCACAATCCTCGGCCAGGCAAACCTCTAAAAGGTCTCCAGAACCGCCTTCCAATACGTCTGTGATTGTTCCTACTCTAACAGCTTTACCTGTAGTAGGTGCAGATCTTACTGCCAATCCGTCTTTGCTCTGTTCAGGATAATAATTCAGAGCACAATTTTTTAAATCTTCAATATACCATTCATCTTTTTCAAGTTTTTTGGCATATTTTCGAGGTACTATAAGTTCCCACCCGTTATACTTACGAACTTCTTCAGGTGTTTCAAGTCCCTCAAGTTTCATATACAAGGTAGCGGCACCTTCATCTATAGACTCAATTTTAAAGACCTTTGAGTCACCAGTTTTACCGTTCCTTAAAGTAACTTCCTTCATTTCATAAAAATGATCGAATTCTCCAGAAGCACTTTCAACTTTTATATTACCCTTAATCCCATGAGGACCACGGATAAAACCAACAATAAATTGTTCCACAATACAACTAATCCAGAATTTCGAGACTATAACGTCTTCCGTCTTTGCTGGCAGATGCACTTAAAACAGTGCGCAATGCTTTTGCAATACGGCCATATTTGCCGATAACCTTTCCAATATCACCCTGGGCAACACGAAGTTCCAAAACCGGGCCGCGTTCGCCTACGGTTTCATTTACCGAGACTGCACTGGGATCATCGACCAATGATTTAGCAATATATTCAATCAGGTCTTTTTCCATTCCCCGTAACTCCCGCTAAATTATTTCGAAAGGCCTTTCTTACTGAAAAGTTTACGAACTGTATCAGTTGGCTGAGCACCAACTCCTATCCAATAACGAGCACGTTCTTCATTAAAAGAAACCTGCTGTTCAGCTTTAGCAATCGGATCGTAAGTTCCGATTTCTTCAATTGTTGTGCCATCACGAGGTTTGCGTGAATCTTGCACTACGATACGGTAGCAAGGTCTTTTTGCAGCACCGAATCTCTTTAGTCTAATTTTGACCACTTTATCCTCCAAGAACTTATTTCAAGTTCCAAAATTGCATTTATCATACTAGAAAACACATCTATTCTAGCATATATTGAGTTGATATTTTATTCTTTTACAATGAATTAATCAATACATTTTTCTAATTGTTTAGTCAAATAAACATTCTTTTATCAAGAAAAATTATTAGGTATAGGAGCTTCTATGTTTAAAATAATATTTTTATTTGGATGAGGAAATTCCAATGATTTTGCATGTAACATAATTCTATCATATGATTTTCCACCATAAAGTTCATCACCAAGAATTGGCATTCCAACAGATGACAAATGAACACGAATTTGATGAGTTCTCCCTGTGTAAGGTTTACACTTTACAATTAAAAATTTCTGATTATTAATTATTTTTTCTTTTAAAATTTCAAATTCTGTTTTTGAATCTACACCTTTAGACTCTTCTACTCTACCCCATTTTGCACTTTGACTCTTTAAACTTATACGTCCCATTGGAAAACTTACAGAAAATGAATCACCAACCTTATATTTTCCATTATTATAAACGACTGCAATATATGTTTTTTTTACAAAATGCTTTTCAAACATATCATGACATGCAGAATTCACACTTCTCGTTTTTGTAAAAAGAATTACTCCACTTGTATCTCTATCAAGTCGATGCATTATTCCAACATAAGGAGGATTTTTTAATTTCGGATTTAATACTTTCTGTCGCTCAAATAAAAAATTAACTATTGAATGATGAAGATTATTACGATCACTAACCATACACATTTCTGTAGGAAAATGAGTTGGTTTATTTACAACTATCACATCATCATCTTCAAAAAGAATATCATCCTCTGTTAATTCATATTCAATATCATTTGGTTTCTTTTCAAAAAAGAATTTATCAAGATCAATCATAATCTGAATAAAATCAGTTGATTTTACAATAAAACTCGGAATTCTAATCTGCCGTCTATTAATAGAAACTGCCCCAGAAACAATAAATCGCCTTATTTTACTATTCGAAACCTCTTTATCTAACAATATAGGAATTTCGTTTCTTAATAATTCATCTAATCTAATAGAACTTTTGGTCTTAAGGTTGTAGACTTTCATAAAACTAAAAACCTAATTCTTCCCCTACAAGAATTATTTTGATTCGATTTTTATTTTTACAGAAACGCAATGTTTGAATAACTGAGCATATACATTCTGAAGAATAACAATTCTGACAATTTCCTGTAACAGCACAACCTGTCGTTTTTAAACCAAAACGAGTAGCATTTCTTACAGCAGCAACTTGCTTTGCTCTTACAAAAGCATCTTCAGAAGTATGACAAATTTTATTCATTCCCACTAATGCGACAACAGATTTTGGACCGAAGGTAATAGCTGCAACACGATTTCCATTTCCATCAATATTGTAAATTATTCCATCCTCACTAATTGCATTAAAACTTGTAAGATAAACATCTGAAAATAAAGCATCTCTCATCAAATTATATCTTTCTTCAGGAGTTTTAGCTGAATCACGATCTATTATTTTGTAATTTCCATTTTTGACACAATCAATTAAACCAGAATCAACACATGATTGTGATCCACCCCAACTAACAATAGAATTTTGAGGTATTAAAGACAGCGCTTTTTTTACCCCCTCTTTTACAGAAGAGCAATAATATGCTTCATAATATTTATTTTCAAGAGCTTTAACTACTTTAGGACCTAAAACATCATAACGAATCTTATCAATTTCTTGCACTGTCATATTTTCCTCAAATAACATAAAAAAAAACTACCATTTATTTCATAAAAAGAATAATACAAATAAAATTAATCCTTTTCTGAATAATAGGTAGTTTTTTTTTTATTTTTATAATGTAAATTCACTAATTTTTGCAGTTACTTCGTTGATACTTTGACTATTTCTTTCTGCTGATTCATTAACTAATGAAACAGCTTGCTGAATTTGATCAGTTCCAGAAGACATTTCAACTACTGCATTATTAATTCTATTAGTAATTTCTTTTAATATATTCATTTCTTTAAATATCTGTTTTCCACCCTCTAGCATTTCTTGAGCACCATGTTTTACTTCAACAGTAGATTCATCAATTACTCTCATTGCTTCAAGAATTTGAGTACTTCCCTCATTTTGCTCCTTCATGGCATCAATGACAACACTCTCTTGTTGGCGAACAGCATGAGTAAGATTAAAGATAACTGAAAATTGAGATTGTACATCTTTTGTACTATCTGAAACACCTTTAATTACTTGTTCAAGATTTTTTAAACTATCTGTAATTCTTTTTCCTTGAACATTACTCTGTTCTGCAAGTTTTCTAATTTCCTCAGAAACAACAGCAAATCCTTTTCCTGATTCACCAGCATGAGCAGCCTCAATAGCCGCATTCATAGCAAGAAGATTTGTTTGATCAGCAATATTTTGAATTACAGCAGAAGCATCTAATAATCCCTTAGATTCTTCTAATATCTTTTCTGCCATTTTTACAGACTCATCAACACGTCTTTGACCTTCATCAGATGCAGATTCTAGTTGGCTTACAACTTCACCATTTTTTTCTAAAATTTTAAATACACTCTGAATATTGGCAACCATTTCTCTGACAGCAGCAGATCCTTGTTCAGTTCCAGCTGACTGATTTTCAATATTTTTATTTAAATTTTCGATATTAGCAAGAATTTGATTAACAGCAGAAACAGTTTCTTCAACACCATTAGACTGATTAGCAACTTGATCTTTTACATTAATAATATTTGCAATAACCTGCTGAACACTAGCAGAGGTTTCATACATATTATCTTTTAACTCTTTAGCAACATTAGTAGAATAATCCATATTATCTCTTACATTTAATAAAACTTCTTTTGTTGCTTGTTGAGCAGAATTAAGGTCATTGATCAAAAGTCCAAATTCATCACGACTTTCTACATGCAAAGACTCAGAGGAATAATCTCGCTTAGAAAAACCTTCTGCAAAAAGCTTAATATTTCCAAGACGAGTAATAAAACCTCTCAATAACAAACCTAAATCAAGAGAATTAAAAATTAATGCTAATGTAGCAGTAGGAAGCATTTTAGTAACAAATAAGGTACTAAGTGTCATTTCACCACTTTCGACAACCTCTTCAAACATAAATACTTGAGAAACAACGAATAAAACAATACCTAAACTAGCAAAAAAAACTACTAAAATATCGCGAACAATCAAACTAATAGCAACATCTTTTTTTCTTAAAGGAATAAAACTTGCCCATTTTTCAAAGGTTTCTACCCATAAAATATAAAATAAAAGAGCAGAAAGAAAAGTATTTCCCATATGCATCATAATCATTGGAACTAACTTATAAGTAGTTATATCTTTTGAAATTGCCACAATATTAAAAACGAAAGGCAAAGCAATTGAAAATACAATTAAAACTCCAATATTCATATTAAAGAATAAAAATTCTAATTTATTACAAATATCACATGATTTTTCTGAACCATCATAAGCTGCCATTCTTTTATAAAAAAAATTAGTAGAAAACCATACCCATAAAAAAACAAGAATTGTATAAACAATCATTGGCATAGAAAAAACTAATTGATTAAAAACAGCAAATGTTTCAAGAACAGATACATCTGCACCTGCAAACATCTTAAGAAAAGAACCTGTCAATGCAGTAACAGGTAAAGATATAAAATAAATTATAAAATCCAAAATATATAGTCTTTTTGGTATTTTTACAGAAGTCAAATTTGAAGAAGTCATAACCCCTTACTCCCCTTAATTAAATAACATACACATAATTCTAAGGCAAAACCTAAGATTTAACAATTCTTTTATAAAAAAAGATAAAAAAAATGTTATTTTTTTTCAAAATTAATACAGTTTTTTATAAAGTCTCCCCATGAACTACACTTTGAAAACTTAACATTTGAAAAAAATATATCATGATGAGGATATTCAGGTTTTGCAATAATACAAATCGATGTTCCACTAGCCCCGTAAACAGTACAATCAGAACAATGTATATTATAAAAAACAGCAGGTTTATCTGCGGCTCCATATTTTGTTACTGTCCCAGAATCATTATATTCTGTAGACATAATAAATGGTTGTTTATTAAGTGCTAAAGAATTCCTTCTAAAATGTATATTACTAACTTCACCACCATTTGCTGGTGCACTCTTAATCCTAAAAGGTGAATCAGTATGATTAAAAATATTATCTTCTACTATAACATCTTTTATTCCTAAAGCAGTATGACTTCCAAAGGCAACTCCACCGTGTCCGTGATGAAAATAATTTGAAAAAATTTTAGTCTTCCCAGCACTAAACTGATTAGTCATATAAGCTGATTTTCCAACACCCGCACTAAAAACAATAGAATCATCACCAGTATCAAAAAAATTATTATAAATAAGAGCATTTTCAGAACAAATTAGACCTACACCATCTCCATTATTGCAATCATAACTAAAGACAGTTATTCCTGTAACAACAATATTTTCTGAATCTAAAATATTTATCATATGATTTGCAGGATTTAAGAATAATAAATCACTTATAAAAAGATTTTTTACATTTCGCAACAAAAGAGTTGTACTTCTAGAAGAATAAGCATTTTTTAAGTCTTCATTAGATGCTGTTTCTAAAGTCTTTTTACTATGTTCCAAAAATGTTAATGCACAAGATGCTGCAAGAATTCCGTCTTCATAGACCTTTTTATTATTACTTTTCTTGTACTTAATTAACTGTCTTGCATTAATTTTTTCAGTTGAAAAATCAACATCCCCTTCTTCTGTATAAGTTTGCCAATCTAAAACTGATTTTCCATCTTTAGAAGAAAATTTCCATCCATTTCCATCAATAGTTCCAGAACCACATATCCTTATATTTTCTGCATTATTCGCATTCAGCAATCCATAATATCTCTTGTCCGTATAATATTTATACATTAAAAAACCAAAATCAAAATGCTTTGCATAAGGAGAGGCACATAATACACCGTCAATTTTTAATGTAATATTACTTTTTAAGTTTAAAGATCCAGACATAAATATACCATTAGGAATATAAACAATTCCGCCTGGTTCACAGGAATCTATGGCTTTCTGTATCGAAAGTGTATTTTTTTCTATCATTTTTTCAATTTCTGGATTTGAATCATAAGATGTTATTTTTTCAGAAAATTCTGCACCATAATCTGTGATATCAATAACACAAGTTGGCTTTTTTAAGGTCCTTACAACTATTTCTTTTGAACTAGATATTTCCTTTCCTCTTTTGTTAATTTTTCTTACAGAAATTTTATATTCTGTATTTGCAGTAAGGTTCTCTATTTTGTAAAAACAAATCTTAGGAACAATCATTTCTAGTCCAGTTAACTTTTTTGTATAATATTTAAAAAATGAATTTTTATAAGCCGCAACATTTTTATTAATTCTTGCTGCATTTTCTGAGGCTGATTCTTTTAATTTGGTTCCATTTAAGTAAATTACAGAATCAACAGATTTTTTTTCATCTGAACTTAGAGAGTCCCATACAATATAAACGGAAGAATCTGTAACACCGAGAATAGGTATATCTATTTCAAAATTATCTTCAGAAAATAAAAAACTCATACTACATACTTGTATAATCAAAGCAAATATTATCTTTTTCATTTAAAAACCTATATTCCGTTTTTAGTCTTCCAACTATTTAGTTTTGATGCAAAGTTTTTTCCGTAATTTCCAACATAACCGTATCCATTTCGTCGTTCCAAAGATAAATCATTATAGTTTTGAACATAGGAACAACCTCTATCACACCAAATAGGTGTGTTTACTTCTGGATATGTACCAGTTATAGTTTTTCTTGCTCCTGTTACTAAATCAAATGATGAATCAAGAGCATAAAATCTTGCCCACAGAACAGAATTTGGATCATCTACCATTTCATTTTCGGTATCGTAATATCTTCCATTTAAAACTTGTCCTGGAATTGATTTTTTAATAATTTTTTTGCCTACAATTTTAATTTCATCACTAGATAACCATTCACTAGCAGCTATTATTGCTTTTTGTATTTGCTCAGATGGATTTTCGATTTCCATTAAAAGTTCAATAATTTTTTTGGATTCGCTTGTACAAATTGAAGGTGGTTCAAATTCTCTTGCCCAAATTGGTTGTAAATTTGAATGGCTATGTTGCTGACACCATGCTGTTAGTTGCTTAGTTCCATCTTTTTTTGTTATTGTAATTTGAGTATTTAATATACATTGAATACCGTTATCATAAGCACTTTGAGCTTTTTGCCGTATTTCCTTTGGTAAAACTCCATACAAGGTATCATCCGTCGCAATGGATTTTAATGTTCGTAAAGTATCAGACATAACATCATCATTATAAGTAATTGCAAAAACATCACTACCAGTCCATCCACCAGAAGTTGGATGTTGTGCATTCAAAATCCAATTAACAGCCTTAGTCAAACATTCTATGTACCGTGCATCTGGAACTTGTACATAAACCTGTGCCAAATATTTTATTTGAGAAAAAATATTTCCGTTATCAATAGTGCTTCCACGGGAATCGGTCTTTTTTTCGTAGGTAACAGGAGGAACAGATTTGTTACTTTTTTGAAGATTTTCAAGTTCTTCTAGGGTGTATTTTCGTTGTAAGTCTAAATTTTTTGCCCAGCCCCCATCAGGATTCTGAAGATATACCATATTTTCTGCAAATCCCAAAATTTGAGTTGTTTCATACAAGGACCAAGGCGGAATTGAATTTGGATATTCATAACGAGCATGATTAAATCCATCTGCAAAATCAGAAATATCAATAGCTTCATAATGAACTTCTGTTTTTTCAAAAAAAGAAAGATTTTCTGCTACATTTTCAGATTCAAGATTATTATCTGACACACAAGAAAGAAAACTAAATACTAGTAATAATAAAATATATCTAATAGAATTTTTCATAGAAGTATTTTATTATTCGCATATTTATTCTGTCAAATCTTATAAAAAAAAAGAGGATAGAAGTTCTTTTTCTACCCTCTTTTTTTATCTTTTTATCAAAAATCTTATTCTGTTGGTCTTTTCTTCAAATCTTTACTAGCTGTAATAGCACGACCTTGTCCAACTTCTTGTTCCATCATAGCACGAACCTTTAATGGTAAACCAAAGAGAGTGATAAATCCTTGTGCATCTTTATGATTATAAAGTTCGCCAGTAGTAAATGAAGCTATATCTTCATTATAAAGGCTATATTTTGATTCAGAACCAGCAGCTCTAATCTGACCTTTTACAAGCTTTAATTTTGTCCAACCAGTAACATTTTCTTGTGTTTTATCTACAAATGCCATAAGTGCATCATATAATGGTGTATAAACTTTGCCATCATAAATCAATTCTGCAAGACGCAATGATACTTGCTGTTTGTAATGATATGTATCTCTATCAAGACAAATGTGATCCATCATTCTATGTGCAAAATATAAAATTGATCCACCTGGTGTTTCATAAACTCCACGACTTTTCATTCCAACACAACGATTTTCACAAATATCTACAAGACCAACACCATTACGACCACCAATTTCGTTTAAGCATTCCATCAACTCAAGACCATTCATCTTCTTTCCATTTACGCTAATTGGAATACCATTTTCCCATTCAATTGTTACATATTCACCGTCTCCAGCATTTTCTGGAACAACTGTATTTTTTAACATATGAGAATAATTTGGTTCATTTTCAGTTTTTTCAAGTTCAAGACCTTCATGACTAATATGCCAAATATTCTCATCTCTAGAATACGATTGGTCTTTTTTCATTGGAACTTCTAAACCACGATCTTCCAAGAATTTAATTTCAGCCTCACGACTATCCATATTCCATTTATCATCACGCCAAGCAGCAATTACTTTTAAATCTGGAGCAAAAGCTTTTATAGCAAGTTCAAAACGCACTTGATCATTTCCTTTACCTGTTGCACCATGACAAATTGCTACTGCACCTTCCTGACGAGCATACTCAACAAGAATTTTTCCAATTAACGGACGAGCAGTTGAAGTTCCTAATAAATATTCATCTTCATAAACAGCATTTGCTTTTACAGCTGGCCATATATATTCTTCAATATATTCTTGACGAGCATCAACAACATAACAAGCAGATGCACCTGTCTTTAAAGCTCTATTTTTTATAGCTTCCCAATCATCACCCTGACCAACATCAATACAAACAGCTATAACATCATAATCATAATTTTCTTTAAGCCAAGGAATGATAACAGTTGTATCAAGTCCACCAGAATACGCTAAAACAACTTTGTCTTTTGCCATTTTTTTCTCCAACCCCATAAGAATTATATATAGTTAACAGAATATTCATTTTTTCTGTATAAATATGCACTCAATAATAGTCCTTAGTGTTATTTTATTCAATACCAATAACAATTGTTGTCAACCATTCGTGATATTTTGAAACACAGAACTTTATAACAATTGAAATAAAATTTTATTCAGCAAATTATAACTATTAGGTGTCAAACTCAAAGTATTATCAAATTCCGTATGAAACAATCTCCAAGTCATTGGCATTTTTTCTCTATACTTAAATTCAAAATCTGCATCATCAGACAATTTACAATTCATAACTTCTTTTTCAAGATTATTATCATTATTTAAATGTCTTAAATAAGAATTTGCTTCTTCTTTTGGCAAAAAAGTTATTACAACACATGGAATTCCACAGGCCAAAAAACCAGCATTATCACTATATGGCACAGGAAGTGTCATCCAATTTCTAGGACTAACAGTTTCTAAAATTGTTTTTGTTTTTTCATACAAATAAAGAAATTTTCTTTTAAACAAAGTATCACTTTTTTTTACAACTTCTATTCCTGTTTTTGCGAGAATAGGAACATCTCCCCTTCCGCATGCATCAAATACAAAAAATTCATCACTTTTTATATTTGCCTTTTTAAAATAATTAGCTAAACCATAAGCACCTTGGCAAAAGACACCTTCATCTCCTAATTCTTCTCCATCAGTAAAACAAATACGAATATTACAAATTCTACCTTCCAAAGCCATTTCATTAATTTTTGCAGCAAAATCTGCTATAACCAAATTAGCAAAGGAATTATCATTTGCACCAGGACTATTTGCAACCCTGTCATAATGACATATAACAGTTTTTACAGGAAAACGCTCGTCGTAAGAGGATTCAGGAAAAACAACAAACAGATGTTTTTTATCACTGATTTGTAATGTTGTCGTTTTTACCCCTAAATCTGATAAATACTTTTGCAAGAAAACAAGTCTATTAGTTTCTACAGAAATATATTCTTCAAACTTACAAGGCAAGAACGACATAAGGTTTAATTACCAAGAGAAGACAAAGGAACAGGCTGAGGAGAAGTCGTTGCATTATCTAACTTCAAATACTCTTCTAAAAGTTCTCTTTGTTTTGAAGAAATTTTAGTTGGAACCTGAACGATAATCTTAATATACAAGTCACCTTTTTTAGAACTATTTAATACAGGAACACCTTCATTCTTTATTCGTAGTAATTTGCCATTTTGAGTTCCTGCGGGAAGTTTAAATTCTATTTTTTTACCATCAAGAGTTGTAATAAATATTGTTTCTCCCAATGCAGCTTGTGCCATTGTAACAGGAATTGCACAATATAAATCTTGTCCACTTCTTTCAAAATAAGAATGCTGACCAACATGAAGAACAACAATTAAATCACCTGCTGGTCCTCCATTTTTTCCTGCATCACCTTCATGGGGAATAGCAATCCTCTTTCCATCATCAACACCTGCAGGTATTGAAAGAGTCATTCGTTTTGATTTTTCTTCATATCCAGATCCATGACATTTTGAACATGGTTTATCAATAACAGTTCCAGAACCAGAACAAGTAGGACATGTTTGTTGAACAGCAAAAAATCCTGCTTGACGACGAACTTGCCCAGAACCATTACACATAGGACAAGTTTTTCTACTTCCACCCTTTGCTGCACCACTACCTTTACAATCTGAACAAGACTCATTATGAGTAAATTTTATTTCTGCTTTTGTTCCGTAAACTGCATCTTTAAAAGAAATATCTAAATCATACCTTAAACTCTGACCTTCCATCGGCTCTGTAGCCGATCTACGCCTTGAAGAAGATCTTCCACCACCAAAAATATTGTCGAAGATATCTCCAAATCCGCCACCCATACCACCAAATAAATCACTAAAATCATGGAATGCATGGCTATAACCACCAGCTCCGCCAGCACCGCCCATTCCATCTAATCCTGCAAAACCATATTGATCATAAATTGGACGTTTTTGATCATCAGACAAAACTTCATACGCTTCTGTAGCTTCTTTAAATTTATCTTCAGCCTCTTTATTCCCAGGATTTCTATCTGGATGATATTTTACCGCAAGCTTTCTATATGCTTTTTTTATTTCATCTTGTGTTGCACCTTTTTGAATTCCTAGAACTTCATAATAATCTCGTTTTGCTGCCATCTTATTGAATACCTTTATTTAAAACTAATTGAATATAATTACTTTACAAAAAAATCACCCCTTTCACAATAGAAAGGGGTGATTAAAAACTTCAGAAAAAAACTGAATTTTCAATTTTCCTCTTTCAGCTTAATTATTATTTATCATCATGAACTTCGTACTGAACATCATCAGCAGTACCCTTGTCAAAACCACTAGATTTTGATTCATCAGCACCACCTGCATTATCAGCAGAACTTGCAGAAGCATCAGCTCCTGGCTGAGCATTTCCTTGAGCAGCTTGCTGTTTATAAACTTCTTCTGCAATCTTATAAGAAGCATTCTTTAAAGCTTCAGTTTTTGACTTAATTTCTTCAGTATCGTTTCCTTCGAGCGCTTTTTTCAATGCTGCAACTGCATCTTCAATTGCCTGTTTATCAGCAGCAGAAACTTTATCGCCTAATTCCTTTACACTCTTTTCAGTTGCGTAAATAAGACTGTCAGCTTCATTTCTTACATCTACAGCTTCTCTCTGCTTTTTATCAGCTTCTGCATTTGCTTCAGCATCTTTTACCATACGATTAATTTCATCTTCGCTTAAACCACTTGAAGAAGTAATTTGAATATGCTGTTCTTTTCCTGTTCCCATATCTTTAGCAGATACATGAACAATACCATTAGCATCAATATCAAATGTAACTTCAATCTGTGGAACACCACGAGGTGCTGCAGGAATACCTACAAGATCAAAATTACCAAGAGTGCGGTTTTGAGCAGCCATTTCTCTTTCACCTTGAAGAACATGAATTGTAACAGCAGTCTGTCCGTCAGCAGCTGTAGAGAAAACTTGACTTTTCTTAGTAGGGATTGTTGTATTACGAGGAATAAGTTTTGTCATTACTCCTCCCATTGTCTCAATTCCTAAAGAAAGAGGTGTTACATCAAGCAAAAGAACATCTTTTACATCACCTGCTAAAACACCACCCTGAATAGCAGCACCGACAGCAACAGCTTCATCTGGATTAACTGCACGACTTCCTTCTTTTCCGAAAATAGCTTTTACTATTTCTTGAACTTTTGGCATTCTTGAAGAACCACCAACAAGTAAAACTTCATCAATTTTATCAGCTGTAATACCAGCATCTGCCATGGCTTTACGACAAGGTTCTTTAGTTTTTTCAAACAACGAATCAGTCATCTGTTCAAACTGAGCACGAGTTAAACTCTTCTGAAGATGTTTTGGACCTGTTGCATCAGCTGTAATAAAAGGAAGGTTAATATCAACTGTAGTCTGATTTGAAAGACCAATCTTAGCATTTTCTGCAGCTTCACGAAGACGCTGTAAAGCCATAGAATCGTTAGACAAGTCAATACCTGTATCTGCTTTAAATCCATCAATAAGCCAATTAACAATAGCACGATCCCAGTCATCACCACCAAGATGTGTATCACCATTTGTAGCTTTTACTTCAAATACACCATCACCTAACTCAAGAATAGAAATATCAAATGTTCCACCACCAAGATCATATACAGCAATTGTTTTTTCTGATTTCTGATCTTTATCAAAACCAAAAGCAAGAGATGCTGCTGTAGGTTCATTGATAATACGTTTTACTTCAAGACCAGCAATTTTACCAGCATCTTTAGTTGCTTGACGCTGAGAATCATTAAAATAAGCAGGAACAGTGATAACAGCTTCTGTAACTTCCTGTCCAAGATAATCTTCAGCAGTTTTTTTCATTTTCTGTAAAATAAAAGCAGAAATTTCCTGAGGACTAAATTCTTTCAATGAACCATTTTCTGTAACTTCTACGCGTACATCCTGCCCATTATCTTTTACAGTATAAGGAACTAACTTTGCTTCTCCAGATAATTCAGAGAAACGATGTCCAATAAAACGCTTAATAGAATAAATTGTGTTTTTTGGATTTGTTACCATTTGATTTTTTGCAGGAAGACCAACAATACGTTCTCCTTTTGCAGTAAAACCAACGATAGATGGTGTTGTTCTTCCTCCTTCAGAATTCTGAATTACAACAGGAGCACCATTTTCCATTACAGCAACACAAGAGTTTGTTGTACCAAGGTCAATACCAATAATCTTTCCCATTTTATATACCTCTTCCATTTATTAAGAAAATTAATTAACAAGATTAGCCTATTCTTTAGGCATTAATACCATTACTTTTGCGTGTCGAATAACACGTTCTTTTAATTTATATCCTTTCAAGTAAACTTCTTGAAGTTCTGGAACTTTTACATCCCCTTCTGCTTTTCCAATAGCCTCGTGTATATCAGGATCGAAAGCATCACCTTTTACTCCATATCCTACAAGGTTATACTTAGTTTCTAACATAGAAACCAAGGACTTATTTATCATCTTTACACCATCTGCAATAGACTTCGCATCGGTAGCAATTTCAGCTGCTTCTACTGTACGATCAAAATTGTCTAAGCTTTCTAATAAATCACCAAGAAGGGATGCATTTGCATAAGCAACAGCTTCATCTTTCTGCTGAATCATTCTCTTACGCCAGTTATCATTTTCAGCTACAGTTCTAATATACTTATCATTAAGATCTGCAATCTGTTTTTCTAATTCTGCAATTTTTTCTTCTGCAGTTTGTTCCTCTTGAGCAACCTCTGTAGTTTGATCAGAATCATGAGATTCTACAGACTGCTCCATAGAAGAATTTTCGTTTTTTTCTTGTTCGTTCATTTTCTTCTCTTTCTTCATATATTTTAAAATATTGATTTTATTTAGTAATCGTCAATATTTTTTTTTAATTTTATGGCAATCCTCATTGACGATAGATTTAGAGTTACCCTATAGTAAATCAGTTCTAAGAAAATCAGTCAACGGGGATTAATATCAAATTTACCCAATAATTTTATATGTAGGCCCTTCTTCTCCATTAAAAACATGGACTTTACAATGTTCCAACATTACATTGTCTGCAAAAGAACTTATATTTTGCGACTCACCACTTAATAAATCTTCAGGATTATAAAAAAGCTCTATAGTTGATTCTTCATTTTCACCTACACATCTAGATAAGGCACCATTCAGAATTACAATATCATGAACAACATCAAATATCTGAATTTTATTTTTTTCGTCATATTTGAATTTCAGAAAACATAATTGCATTTTTTCTATTTCTAAATGTTTGGCAGTTGAATAGTTCCATCCTGAATCATAACCACAATTATTAACTTTTTGCCATTCTGAAAAGTCTTCGAAAAATCTAGATGGAGAAATTTTTAATGGTTTTATGACAGATAAAAACCAAGGAACAGCTCTGCCAAAACTATAAAACGAGGAACAAGCAAATGCTGTAGCAGATGTTCTTTTTATATCTTGACTAGAAAACAATGCAGAATTTTTTGCAACAATACCATTTTCTTTTTCTAATTGAGGAAAATCAATATGATTCGGATATAAAGATATAGCAAAATCTAATCTATCTCTGAAAGATTTTACACTATCTCCTTTAACACAGGCAAAATCCATATTAAATCCAAATATTAAACCTAAATTATTTAACATTTGAGCTCTTCGACTATAAAACTTTTTGTCAAAAAGAAATGCATCGCCTTTATTTTCTCCAATTAAAGGAATTTCTAATGAACAATATAATTCAGAAACAGCTCTACAAACATCCATATCAAGAATCTGGGCTGAAACTGGTAAAATAACAAACAACTCAGGAATTTCTTGTTTTACAGCTTCTAAAAATTGTAAAAGTTTTCCTTTATGGGAAAGAATTTGATTATCTTGCAAAACAAATTCTGTTATTCCTTTTGCTGAGAATGACTTTAATTGTTTTTTTAAATCCTGATTTTCTATGTAAAATGACTTTTCCATAACAATAAACAATTTTACAGCAACAGTTCTGAAGACAGCTTAAGATTAAAGAATAACCTCAAATAATCCCTGATAATCATCTGAAACTAAAAACGATAAAGAAAATAACAGTAACAAAACTATAAAAGATTTATACCATGTTCCTTACATTCAGAACGCATTGTATCAGGCCAAATACTAACCTGAATTTCACCAATATGAGCTTTTCTTAAAAAGAACATACACAATCGACTCTGACCAATTCCTCCGCCCATTGTTAAACTTAACTCACCACCAAGAAGTCTCTTATGAAATTCAAGTTCACTTCTTTCTAGAGCATTTCTTTCTGTTAACTGAGCTTTTAAACTTTCTGGAGAAACACGAATTCCCATTGATGATAATTCATATGAATGCTGAAGAACTGGGTTCCATACAAGTAAATCACCATTTAATCCATAATGACCATCACCACTTTCTGTAATCCAATCATCATAATCAGGAGCACGACCATCATGAACTGTACCGTCAGACATTTTTCCTCCGATTCCCATTAAGAAAACGGCTCCATACTCCTTACAAATTTTATCTTCTCTTTGCTTAGGAGTTAGTTCAGGCCACTTTTTACACAAATCATCAGCAAAAACAAAATGAATTTTTTCTGGCAATATAGGTTTTATTTGATCGTATCTGTCATAAATATAAAATTCAGTTCGCTTAAGACAATTATAAATTCGAGAAACAGCTTCCTTCAAATACAAAATATTACGAGAATCTTCAGAAATACAAGCTTCCCAATCCCACTGATCCACATATAAAGAATGAATATTATCTAATTCTTCGTCAGCACGAATGGCATTCATATCTGTATAAATACCAAAACCTGGCATAAGCTTCATTTCTGTTACTTTTACACGCTTCCATTTTGCTAAAGAATGAACAATTTCCATCTGAGCATCGTTCATATCTTTTACAGGAAATTTAACTGCCCGTTCAACTCCATTCAAATCATCATTAAGACCTTTTCCAGACTGAACAAAAAGAGGTGCTGTAACACGAGTAAGATTTAATGCAGTAGATAATTGAGTTTGAAAAAAATCTTTTATCATAACAATTGCATGTTCTGTTTCACGCTCATTTAATAAAGACTTATAACCTTCTGGAAATTGAACTTTTGACATAAAAACTCCTAAGAACAAAGTTAATATTGCTCTTTAATGGTAGTCAATTCTATCGTTTTTTGTGGCACTGAATCAATTATTTATGGTAAAATTATAAAAATTAACTACTTAGTTTATGGGGTAAGATTATGGCACAAAAAAAGAAACGAAAAAACAATAAAAAACAAACAAATACAAAAAGAATAATCATGATGATTCTATTTGTAATCATCTTAATAGGTGTTTACTTTTACAACACAAATCCTGTTTTTAAGTCAAAGGTTGATACTACTGTGCAAAAAATTGAATATGCACTTTATGGAGAACCAGAACATGTAGAAGAATCACAACAAAACTCCTCAGTACAAATTATTGCACAAGAAGGATATATCCTTCTCCCTGAAGAATTAGAAAATCCAATCTGTCCAGCAAATTCTCATACAAAGGATCATGAACTAAGAGATTATCAGCATTATTCTATCTGTTATAGAGAGAATTACGAACAAGCAGAATGGTCTGCATACAGATTAACATCAGAACAGCTTATAAAAAATGCAAAAAGAACAGATGATTTTAGATCAGATCCAGAAATAACAACAGAATCTGCAACATTATCTGATTACAAAAGTTCTGGTTATGACAGAGGACACTTAACCCCAGCAGCCGACATGGCATTTAGTCAAGAAGCAATGAGTGAAACATTTTATATGAGTAACATGAGTCCCCAAGCAGGAGGTTTTAACAGAGGAATTTGGAAGGACTTAGAAGCAGAAGTAAGAGAATGGACAAAAAAATTTGGTCGCACATATGTAGTTTCAGGACCAATATTTGATAAACCTGCTGAAGAATACAAATCTATAGGTTCTAATAAAGTAAGCGTTCCTGAATATTATTACAAAGTTATTTTAGCACCATTATATGAGGACGAAAACGATGCAATGTCAGGTGCAGACACAAAAGGATTAACAGCAATAGGATTTATATTCCCTAATAAGAAATGTACAGATTCTTACTTTAATTATGCCGTAAACATAGACGAAGTAGAAAAAAGAACAGGTTTGGATTTCTTTTCACAGCTTGAAGATTCTGTAGAACATCAAGTAGAAAGTTCCTTTGATATTAATAAATGGCAATAAAACTTATAGACAACACTAGACTAATTGCTTTACTACAAAAAATTTAATATAGTAGATAGCATATTAATTTTGAATACTTTTTTTAGGAGTCAGAAATGGCAGATATTTATGAACAGATGAGAGATATTGGAATTATTCCAGTAGTAGCAATTGAAGATGCTTCAAAAGCAGCTGATTTAGCTCATGCATTAGTAAAAGGTGGTCTTCCTGCATCAGAAGTTACATTCCGTACAGCATGTGCAGAAGAAGCTATCAAAGAAATGATTAAAGCTGAACCAAACATGATTGTTGGTGCAGGAACAGTTCTCAATGTAGAACAAGCTGAAAGAGCTCACAAAGCAGGTGCAAAATTCATTGTTAGTCCTGGTTATAATCCAGATGTAGTTGACTACTGTATAAAAAATAATATTCCAACAATGCCTGGTATTTCTAACCCTACAGAAATCACAGCTTGTATTAACAAAGGTTTAAAATATCTCAAACTTTTCCCAGCAGAAAGTAAAGGTGGATATAAAATTATTGATGACTTTGGTGGTCCATTCCCACAAATTTCATTTATGCCAACTGGTGGGGTAAAAACAGAAAACCTTTCAGAATATGCAAAACGCAAGAATATCCTTTGTATGGGTGGAACTTGGATGGTTAAAAAACCACTTATCGAAGGTGAAAAATGGGATGAAATTACACAAATCTGTAAAGATGCTGTAAAAGCTATGCATGGTTTCTATATCGATCATGTTGGAATCAACACAAAAGATGATAACGATGCAATGTCTGTTGCTGATACATTCGAATTATTCGGTCTTAAAAAGAAGGTTGGAAATTCATCAATTTTCTCTTCAGATGCTATTGAAGTAATGAAGGGTGCAGGTCGTGGTACTTGTGGACACTTATCTGTAACATGTAACAACATAGAACGTGCTCTTGCATATCTAAAACAATTTGGATTCAGCCCTGTTGCAGGAACTGAAAAATGGATGGGCAAAGAAGGTGCTTCTCCACTTAAGGTTGTTTACCTTGATAAAGAAGTTGGTGGATTTGCAATTCATCTAAAAAGAGCATAACAAATACGTACGGTCAAGGCACGCTTTGCTCAAGGCCTTGACTCGGCCGTTTTTAGGGTTTGTATTAAACCCTAAATAAAAAAAGCTGCCCTTAGGCAGCTTTTTTTTCACATTATTAAAACTATTTCCTTTTTTATTACCGATACATATATTATCATTAGGAGAAAAATTATGAAAGAAATATTTAATAATGTATTTTATATTGGTGCAGAAGATAAAGAATTAGATTTATTTGAGAATCAATATAAATTAAAAAATGGAGTTACATACAACTCTTATGCAATTATTGATTCTAAGACTATTGTTTTAGATAGTGTAGATTCAAGAAAAAATAAAACTTGGATTGATAATATAAAATTAGTCCTTAATAAAAGAAATCTAGATTATTTCGTCATTTCACACTTAGAACCAGACCATTCAGGTTCAATAGAAGATTTACTAAAAGAATATCCAGAAACTACTATCGTTGGAACAGAAAAAATGTTCTCCATGCTTCCTCAATTTATAAATGAACAAAGCATAAAAAAAAGTAACAAACTAATTGTAAAAGATAATGACACGCTATTGTTGGGAAATCATAACTTTATATTTTATGCAGCACCAATGATTCACTGGCCAGAAGTTTTAACCTGTTATGAAAGCACTACGAAAATTTTCTTTTCAGCAGATGCATTCGGAACATTTGGAATTCCTCATAAACTTATAGCAAATACATTAGAGGAAGCAACTGGATGGCCAGATGAAGGTAGACGATACTATACAAATATAGTTGGAAAATATGGTATAGCTGTTCAAAACCTAATAAAAAAACTTTCTAATCTTAATATCTCGACAATTGCCCCATTACACGGTCCTATTCTGACAGGAGAAATTAATCATTACATAAATCTTTATAATATATGGAGCTCCTATTCTTCAGAAAAAAACGGTACATTAATTGTTTATTCTACAATGCACGGAAATACAAAAAATATTGCCTTATATGCACAAAAATATTTAGAAACATTAAACGAACCAACAGAAATATTTGATATATCAAGAAGCGATGTTTCTTCAGTTTTATCAAAAGCGTTTATATACAACAAATTATTATTAGTAACAGTAACTTATGACGGTGATAACATGCCTTGTATGCAAGATTTTTTATTTCATTTAAAAATAAAGAATCTTAAAAATAAGAAAATTGGAATAATTCAAAATGGATCTTGGGGCCCTGTAGCAGGAAAAATTACTTTTGACTATTTGAATAATCTAAAAGAACTGAAAATCATAGAATTTATTCCAACCGTAAAATCAAAAATGAAAGAAAGTGATAAAACAGAAATAAACGAACTCTTAACAAATCTAATCAAATAAATTTTTCTTGCCTTTGTTAATTTCAATAACTACTTTCAAACTGAGTTAGATATAACTCAGTTTTTTTTTTATTAATGACAAAGGAGGAATTTATGTTATTAAAACAAAAAAAAATTATCAGTTTAGTTTTCTTAAACCTTATAGGAACCTTAATTACTTTTGCACAAACCAACGAAATCTACAACAAAATACAAATTGAACCAATATCAAAATCACCAATAAAAGATTCAAAACTCTCTTTTGGAGAAATATTCAACGAAGCTAAAGCACTTTTATACTTTTCTGATTTTTGGGTAGAAGGAAGAATAGGCTTAAAATTTTATTCTTTAGATAATTGGAATTCAGGAAAAATTGAAACTATGGATGATAGAACTCACGGAAACATAGGATGGTATTTGTCAAAAGATTGCGAACTAGTCTTTGGAACACAATATTATAAAATGATACCAGGAACATACATGAATGCATACGAAGACGCATTACCTGATGGAAGATGGGGAAAAACAGGAGCCTCTTACATCAATACAAAATTAAAAGACATTTACGGTTTATCATTTGGAATAAATATTCCTATCCAAGATGAAATTTTCACATCTACAAATTATTTTAAAATCAATGGAAGCGTAGTATATGAATCCCCATTAAATTTAAATATCGGAAGTGCAATATATACAGATTTATACAATGATTTTTCAATCGCAAATTTTATAAGCAGTAACCAAGGCAATCCATTTACTTGGATGTTAGGTTACACATATAACGGAACAGGTATTGACGGAAAAACCCCTGCTACTCACTATTTCGATTCAACAATGAACTTAAAAACTAAAAAGTTTTTAACATCAACAGATATTGAAATAGGATATAACGATGATTTAAATACAAATCCTATGTACTTAGGACTTTTAGGAATATATTATCCTATTCCAGAAATTCAAGCTAAATGTAGTATTTTATATAATGTATCAAATATAAATGATTATTCAGAAAGCCAAAACACATTATTTATATATCCAAGATTTATTTTTACAATTTCAAATAACGATATTTCAATAGGTCCAGAATTTACAATTGTTGATATGCCAAACTCAAGTTCACAACTTGGATTTTCTTTTCCTATTTATTGGAAACATAGCTTATAAATATCAAAACAAATATTATAAAATCTAGAGAAGTTTCATATTTCCCTAGATTTTATAAAAATTTAATTTATTTTTTTATTATAGACGTTCTTATACTTCCCATTTTCAAACGCTTTTCTCTAGTATCTAATAATATATTATTTAGATTTTCATAATCTTCATTTTGTATAAAAGTTTTAAAATCATTCATTTTTGACTGAAAATTATTTATATGTTCAACAAGTTTGTCTTTATTTGAAATAAAAAGCTCAGTCCACAAAGGTGCATTTATCATTGCAATTCTTGTAAGATCTTCAAAACTACCACCACCAAATGCTGTTATTTGCTCATCCTGTGCACTTTCAACTAATGCACTAGCAATAACATGACATAACTGAGATGTAAATCCAATTTTATAGTCATGTATATCACAAGTTGTCTCTGTTATTCGAGTAAATCCCATTGCAGTAATCAAACTTTTCATCAATTCTAAATTTTTAGTTTTATTAAATTCCTGAGGAATTAGGATATAATTATGATTTATAAAGAATTGTGCATTTGAATTAGCATACCCTTCTTTTTCACCACCAGCCATTGGATGACCAATAATAAAATCTACATCTGATCGCAAAATATTTGGTAATTCTTTTTCAAAAATACCTTTTACACCACTTATATCTGTAATAATTGCATTTTCTTTAAAAAAATCACGATTTTCTTTTATAAACTCCAAAGTTGCATGTGGATATAAACAAATAAAAACAATATCACTTTTTTTTAATAAATCTCTAACATTATCTGATGAATAACCTTCATTTATAACACCATCATTTAATGCTTGTTGCAAACTTGCTGAATTTTTATCACAAGCAAAGATATTTCCCAAAGATCCACTTTGTGATAATACATTCTGTCTTATGGATTTAGCAATAGAGCCTCCCATAATACCTAGTCCAACAATTCCATAATTCATATTATTCATGAAGATGATTGTAGCACATAATGCTTTTAAGGAAAATCTGTTTATAGAAGTTTAATTTACTTTAAAAATATTTTTAATAATTTTCCGTAAATTTTTCTATTGTATGGTTGATATCTCATTGGTAAATCAATCCATGTTTTTTTATTTACAATACTTTTTATATGACTAAATGCCTCAAAACCTACTTCACCATGATAACTTCCCATACCGCTTTCCCCCACGCCACCGAAGCCCATTTCGCTTGTGGCTAAATGAATTACAGTATCATTTACACATCCGCCTCCATAAGAGACTAATTCAGTTACTTTTTTTATATTAGTTTTATTTTCAGAAAAAATGTACAATGCTAAAGGTTTTGGCTTCTTTTGCAATAACGCAATAACCTCATTTATATCGTCAAATGTTAAAATCGGCATTATTGGTCCAAAGATTTCTTCTTGCATTACATTATCAGTCCAAAGAACATTATCTAACACGGTAGGTTCTATTTGCAAAGTTTGTTTATCAACTTTTCCACCATATACAAGTTTTTCTTTGCAAATTAATTTTTGTAAACGATCAAAATGTTTATCATTTATAATCTTTCCATAATCAGAATTAGCAAATGGATTTTCACCATATTGTTTCTTTATTTCTTCTATAACAGCTTTTAAGAAAAAATCTTTTACATTTTTGTGGCACAAAATATAATCAGGTGCAACACAAGTTTGACCTAAGTTCAAAAATTTTCCAAAAACAATTCTTTTTGCTGCAATTTTTAAATTTGCAGAATCATCTACAATACAAGGACTTTTACCACCTAACTCTAAAATCGAAGGTGTTAAATTTTCCGCAGTTTTACGCAGAACCTCCTTACCCACAGATTGACTTCCCGTAAAAAAAACAAAATCAAATTTCTGTTCCAATAATGCAGAATTTTCCTGCCTACCACCCATTACAACTGCAACATAATCAGGTATGAAGCATTCTTCTATTATTTTTTTCACAATAGAACTCGTATTAGGAGAATATGCACTTGGTTTTATCATAACTGTATTACCACTTGCAATTGCATTAGCAAGTGGTTCCATTGTTAATAAAAAAGGATAATTCCAAGGACTCATAATCAAAACATTACCATAAGGAACAGGCTTTTTATAACTAACTGAACAAAATTGAGCTAAAGGAGTCTTTACTTTTTTCTCTTTAGCAAATTTTTTAACATTTTTTATCATGTATGAAATTTCTGTAAGGGTTAATCCTACTTCACACATAAAACCTTCAAAATCACTTTTTCCCAAATCTAGCGTTAACATATTAGTGATTTCTTTTTCGTATTTTTTTATAACCGAATATAACTTTTTCAACATTAAAACTCTGTATTTAACAGGTATAGTTACACCAGAATTAAAGTATGCTCTTTGCTTTTCTAATATATTTTTTATTTCTATTGAAGTCATTTTTTTCCTCTATTTCATTACAGCATAATATAACTGCTCTAATTCTTTTGCATTCATTAATTTTGGAACAGGATACAAAGGATTAGCCTCTTTTGCAGCATATTTAGCCATTTTACAAATATCTTCACTTTTTATACCTTCTATTTTTTCAGGTATATTCATTAATCTATTAAGATTCCGAATATTTTCTATTAGTTTTTTTGCTCCTATTTCATAAGAATCATTTTTTTCACAAATATTTAAACTAACTGATATTTTATATAGTTTTTTATAAACAGATTTACCATATTTTTCTAAAACAATAGGAAGTAAAACCGCGTTAGCTAATCCATGAGGGATGTTATATTGACCTCCCAAAGAATGAGCAACAGAATGAATATATCCCACATAAGACTTTGAAAAAGCAATTCCGGCTTTATATGCTGCTTTTAACATTGCAGCTCTCGCAACTTGATTATATCCATCCTCATAAGCTTTTATTATATTCTCAAATATTAGTTTTATAGCCTCTATTGATAACTTTCTAGTTTCTTTTGTAGTAGAACCACCAATATACGCTTCAATTGCATGAGTTAATGCATCCATACCAGTTGTAGCTGTTAATGAAGGTGGTAATGTGTATGTTACTTGTGGATCTAAAACAGCATAATGAGGAATCATAGTAAAATTATTCATTGTGTATTTATGTTTTTTTACATCATCAGTTATTACGGCTGTTACAGTAACCTCACTACCTGTTCCTGCTGTCGTCGGAATTGCAATTAATGGAGGCAATGATTTTAAAACTCTTAACAAACCTTTCATTTGCTCTAGAGATTTTTTAGGATAAGCAATACATGCACCAGTCGCTTTTGCACAATCCATAGAAGAACCACCACCAAAAGCTATTAATGCTTGACAGTTATTTTCTAAATACAACTTTTTTGCAGCTTCAACATTTTTAATAGTTGGATTTGAGTTAGTACCGTCAAAAACAATACATTTTATATTGCTAAGGTTTAATGACTTCTCTAAAGATTCTGTAATACCTGATTTTCTAAGAAAACTATCTGTAACTAATAAAACCTTTTTTACATTAATCTTATTTAATAAAGGAATACACTCATTTACATTTGTTAAAACAACAGGCGTTCTATATGGAAGAATAGGCATTGCAATTCTAAAAACTTTTTGAAAACTTCTACAATAAATCCTTTGTATAATATTCATTTTTATCCTCTGAAATTATTGTATATCAAAACAACTTTCTATTCTATTCATAAAAAAAAGTGTATTTTAAAAATCAAAACAACTTTTAAAATACACTTTAGTAATAAAAAATATGACTATTTATTTACAAATTATTTATTTAAATATTCAACAACAAGAGAACCCATTTTCTTTGTACCAACAAGTTTTCCAGCAGCTTTTACAGATTCAAAATCAGAACCTGCAATATCACCCG
The DNA here is from genome assembly GCA_017938365.1 of Treponema sp. GTDB lineage: Bacteria > Spirochaetota > Spirochaetia > Treponematales > Treponemataceae > Treponema_D. The sequence continues at coordinate 24,524 of JAGBBT010000075.1, read as the reverse complement.
TTCTCCAACCATCATCAAGAACAGCATTTACTGCATTTTCAATTGCTTTAGCTTCTGTTTCAAGACCAAAACTATAACGAAGCAACATTGCAGCAGAAAGAATTGTTGCCAAAGGATTTGCAATATCTTTTCCTGCAATATCAGGTGCAGAACCATGAATTGGCTCATAAAGCCCAGGACCTTTTCCATCTCCTAAAGATGCAGATGCTAACATTCCAATAGACCCTGTAATTTGACTTGCTTCATCAGAAAGAATATCACCAAACATATTAGAAGTTGCAATTACATCAAACTGACGAGGATTTCTTACAAGCTGCATTGCAGCATTATCAATATACAAGAAATCTAATTGAACTTCAGGATATTCAGCATGAACAGTTTCTGCAACTTTTCTCCAAAGACGACTAGAATTTAAAATATTAGCCTTATCAATTACGCACAAACGTTTCTGACGATTCATAGCATATTCAAAACCCATGCGAACTATTCTTTCAATTTCTTCCCAAGAGTATTTTTCTGTATCCCATGCAGATTTACCATCTTCAGCAGTTCCTCTTTCTCCAAAATAGATACCACCTGTTAATTCACGAACAATAAGAATATCAAGACCAGAACCAACAATTTCATCTTTTAATGGACAAGCATCTTTTAACTGTTTCCACATTACTGCTGGACGAAGATTTGCAAAAACCTTCATTCCCCCACGAAGACCAAGAAGGGCTTTTTCTGGACGAATTTCAGGAGCTACATCATCCCATTTTGGACCACCAACAGCACCAAGTAATGTTGCATCAGACTTTAAACAAATATCCAATTGATCCTGAGGAAGAGGATTTCCCCATTTATCAATTGCTGCACCACCAGCAATTACAGAAGTATAATTAAATTTATGACCAAATTTTTCACCAATTGCATTTAATACATTAACAGCTTCTGCAACTACATCAGGACCAATTCCATCTCCTGGAATCAAAGCAATATTCTTTTCCATAATCAAACCTCATTAATTTAATAAAACTAAATTTATTTAATATCATTTAAAATATATCATTTAATTAATTGAATAACAATATCTAGAGAAAGAATTAATATTGTCGACAATAAATAATTTTACCGTTAATATATTTCTATGGAACAATACAAAAAAGATTTTATTAATTTTATGGTTGAGTGTAAGGTTCTGAAATTTGGTTCTTTTACACTAAAAAGTGGTAGAAAATCCCCATTTTTTATGAATGCAGGTGCCTATGTTACGGGAAGTCAATTAATGAGACTCGGAAGATATTACGCACAAGCAATTCATGACAATTTTGGTGATGATTTTGATGTATTATTCGGTCCAGCATATAAAGGTATTCCTTTAGCAACAGCATGTGTAATCGCTTATTCAGAACTTTATGGAAAAGAAATTAAATACTGTTCTGACAGAAAAGAAGCAAAAGACCATGGAGCAGATAAAGGAAGTCTTTTGGGATACGAAATAAAAGATGGAGATAGAGTTGTTATTATTGAAGATGTAACAACATCTGGCAAATCTATTGAAGAAACTTATCCTAAAATCAAGGCACAAGAAACAATTCCTGGAGGAATTAAAATTGTTGGAGAAATTGTAAGCTTAAATAGAATGGAAAAGGCTCCTGATTCAACAAAAGCAGCACTTGATGTAATAACTGAAAAATATGGATTCCCTGCAAAAGCAATAGTATCAATGGCTGATGTAGTAGAAGAGTTATATATAAACGGTAATAAAAAAATAATTACAGAAGATATAAAAAAAGAAATTGATGAATACTATAAACTCTACGGAGCATCTTAAGCTCCAGAGAGCTATAATAATTTCATAAATTTTTTTTCCACATCTTTTATTAACTTATATTCAAAAGAATCAACTAGGGCCAAATAGGATGCTTCCATAATATCACTAGAAACTCCCATTGTGGCCCAACAATCCACGCCATCACTAGATTCAATAAGAACACGAACACGACTGGCCGTAGCACTCTTTCCATCAAGAACACGAACCTTATAATCAGTTAAATGAATCTGAGATACAGATGGATAAAACTCTTCTAAAGCTTTTCGTAAAGCAACGTCCATTGCATTAACTGGTCCGTCACCTTCTCCGGCAGTAACAACAGCTTTATCATCAACATCAAGTTTTATTTGCACAAAGGCACTTTGATTATCAGAGAATCTTGGAAACTCACCACTAGTTTTATAATAATGAAGGTTAAAAAATGGCTGATATTTTCCAATTGCCTTTCTAACTAAAAGTTCAAAACTTCCATCAGCACCTTCAAATTGATAACCTTCGTGTTCCAAGTCTTTAACTCGTTTTACAATATCAGCGACAATCGGACTTGACTTAGTAATAGATTTATCAAATTTCTGAATTTTTTCTATAATCATACTTCTTCCAGCTACTTCGCTCATTAAGAAAACTCTTTCATTTCCTACAGTTTCTGGAGTAATATGCTCATAAGCAAAAGGATTTTTTATAACTGCATCAATATGCATTCCGGCTTTATGTGCAAATGCACTGCCACCAACAAATGGCATACCAGTTGCTAAAGATATATTAGTAATTTCAGCAACACGTTTACATATTGGAGTTAATAACTTCATATTTTCTTTTGGAATACATTCACAATTCATTTTTAATTGCAAATCAGCAATTATAGTGGATAGATTTGCATTTCCTGTACGTTCTCCAAAACCCAACAAAACACCTTGAACATGAGTTGCCCCAGCCTCAACAGCTAACAAGGAATTTGCAACCGCAAGACCACAGTCATTATGAGTATGTATACCAATAGAAACCTTTTTTCCAAATTTATCAACAACAGTTTTTACAGCATTAAAACATTCTAAAGGCATTGCACCACCCTTAGTTTCACACAAACAAAGACACTCTGCTCCACCTTCTACAGCAGCTTCTAAAGACTTAAGTGCATATTCTGAATTTTCGGCGTAACCTGTAAAAAAATGTTCTGCATCAAAAATAACTTTTCTTCCTTTGCTACAAAGATAAGAAACAGTATCCTTTATCATTACAAGATTCTCTTCTAAAGATGCATGTAAAATATCCGTTACTTGAAAATCCCAAGATTTTCCAAAGATGCAAACATATTCAGTTTCCGCAGACAATAAACTCTGTAAATTTATATCCTCACCACAAGAAAGATCTTTTCGTCTTGTAGATCCAAATGCAACCAATTTTGACTTCTTTAGATTTAACTTCTTTGCTTCTGCAAAAAACTCCATATCTTTCGGATTAGAGCCAGGATTTCCAGCTTCGATAAAAGACACACCTAATTCATCAAGTGATAAAACTATATTAATCTTATCTTGGACAGAAAAACTAATTCCTTCTCCTTGTGAACCATCTCTAAGTGTTGAATCAAAAACTGCAATCTTTCTATTTTTCATGATTTGATTATGAATAAATAAAAACTAAGTGTCAATAAAGTTTAGCAATGTACTAAATATAAAACTGAAATAACATGTTTAAAATAAAAAAAACACATGCTACATTTCTGTATATATATATCCAAATACCGAAAAAATAAACGTTCCGTAATCAGATTTACATACCCAAAAAGTAATACATGTGTCGTTTGCGTTAATTAGTATTTAATATTACCTGCGGAATACAAGAGTCGAACTTGTGACCCCTAGCGTGTCATGCTAGTACTCTAACCAACTGAGCTAATTCCGCATTATTTAATTATGTGAAAAACAATATATCAAATGAAAAAATGCTAGTCAACAAAAAAAACGCTTGATACAAAAGAAAAAACTTTCTGTACCAAGCGTTATATAAAGAAATAAAATACTATTTTGTAGCAGCAGCTATACGTTCAAGAACCTTCTTGCGATCAAGAGGTTTTACAATATAGTTTTTTGCTCCTAATAAAAGAGATTTTTTTACAAGCTCTTCTTTACCTAAAGCACTTACCATTACAACCTTTGCATTTTTATCAAAAGCCATAATCTGTTCCAATGCAGTAATACCATCCATTCTAGGCATAGTAATATCCATTGTAACCAAATCAACATTAGGACAAAGCTCTTTATATTTATCTACACCGTCTTTTCCATCTACAGCAGTTGCAACAACATCATAACCTTCGCTAGTAAGAATTTGACCAAGCTGCTTTGCAACGAATATAGAATCATCAACTATTAAAACACGAACCTTAGTTCCATCGGCTCTAACACCCTCTGGTGGACGCTCATTAATCGAAGGAAAATCTTGTTTAGTTTTCATCAAAGCACTCCTTTTTTACATTCTTTCACGAATTGCTACATTTACTTCTACTTTGCCACATTCAGTAATAAGAGGAACAATCAAAGCTTCTACACTCTGAGCAGTTCCACCTAAAGCAGCAATTTCCATCTTTTCACCAGCAAATAACGCAGGTGGAGTAAGATCAAATTTAAAACCAAGCTCATGAAGCTTTGTTACAGCCTGAGCAGTAATTAAATTTGCAAGTTCACTTATAGTTGCCTTTGCAAGATCATCAAAATTAGTTAAAGTTTCTCCATTCATTTTTGAAGCAATATTCAAAGCTGTTTCATATGACATATCAAAAAGAACGCGTCCTTCAACATCTCCTGCAAGACCAACTAATGCTGCAACACCCATAACAGGCATAGCAGTAGATTTCAGATACAAATCACCGCGTTTAACATCGGCACCGCCAAGAACTTCCTTGAGTATCTGAAAAGAGGTTTCTACAAACGGATTAATGTACTCTACTCTCATAGTATCTCCCTATAATTCATTTACTGTTTTGTATAAGTAGTGATATTTCCAGTCTTTTTTGGAACCCACTTCTTATTATTTTCAATCGACTCATTTTGTCCTAAGAATAAAACACCGTTACCCTTAAGTTTTTCCTCAAAATCAGCAACAAGTGCAGACTGTGCTGCAGAAGGAAGGAACGAAATAAGATCTCTTGCAAATATAATATCAACAACTGGCAGAGCATTTGTATTTGCACAGTCGTGGTATTCAAACATTATACTATTTTTTATCTCAGAAGTAAAAGCATATTCATTATTTGCCTTAGTTGTTACATATGGAGCATACCAATCATTTGCCACATCCGCAGGAATAGACATTAATGGAGCATTAGAAACATTTAGCAAATCAACATCATGAGCATAAATTCTAATTTTTGCTTCTGGATATCTTTTTTTCAAAATACAAGCTAAAGAATATGTCTCATATCCTTTTCCACAACCTGGATTCCATACCACAATTTGCTTAGCTGTATTATCTGGCAACACCTTATAAACTGCATCAGCATAATCCTTTTTCCACCATGAAGCATTATAATTTGAGTAAAAAGATTTAAGGAATTCATCAGCATCTTCTGGAGTTGTAAACTGTGTATTATCCTTTCCTCTTTCTTGTTCCCATTCTATAAATCGATTTTTAACCCATTTCTCGTTAATAGATGTAACATTAAATTTTCTCATTTGAGACAATGACTCAAGTATAAAACTTAAATCCACATCTTTAGCGTCCTTAGGTGCTTTATCTTCAGTTTTTTTAGTCTCTTTGGAAGGAATATCTTCTTTTACAGAAGTATTCTGAATAAGCATATTTCTTGCATTTTCTTCTTCAATAACCTGCGAATCAGCTTTAGACCCAAAGATTCTTTCTATATCAAGAAGAATATACAATCTATTGTTTACTTCAACGACACCCTGAATATATTTTATATTAATATCACCAAACAAAGGATGAGGTGGCTGAATTGTAGACTTCTGTATACCGACAACCTTATCAATAACATCTACAACAACACCAAATGTTAAATCTCCAATTGTCACGATGAGCATATTTTCTAAAGCATCATCAATACGTTCCTCAACTTCTATATTGAAGAACAATCTTAAGTCCACAATTGGTATAATCTCACCACGTAAATTATATACACCAAGAACAAATGGAAGTGTATTAGGAACATATGTAAAACGACCAGCTTTTGCAATTTCCTTTACTTTCATAATGTCAATGGCATAATCTTTACCAGCGAGTGAGAAAGTTACCATTTTGTAATCTATTTGAGTAAGTTTTTCATTTCTATCTGCTGCATCATTAGCTCCCATATAAGCTCCGAGATTTTCAGCTAACGCAGCGTTAATATTAACTAATTGCTCTTGTTCTTGCATATTTTCCATAGACTACTCCGTTATCCCGTATTCCGAACGAGCTTCAATCTCCTGACGGACACCTAACTCAAGCAACTGAGTAACATCTATAATAAGAGAAACAGAACCATCTCCCAATATAGAAGCTCCTGCAATTCCCGGAGATTGAGTAAACTGATCACGTAAAGGCTTAATTACAACATCCTCTTCACCAATCAGCGAATCAACCATTATTCCAATTTTTTTATCTTGAGAACCAACAATTACAACAAAACAATATTCACCATCTTGAGTATTATGTATATTGAACAATCTACTCAAGCGAAGTACAGAAATTACTTCATTACGAACATTTAATACTTCATAATTGTCAATTGTATTAATATCTTCTTTTTTTACACGATGACTTTCAATAACAGAAGCAATAGGTATCGAGTAAACTTCTCTACCAACCTTCACTAAAAGTCCTTGGATGATTGCAAGAGTAAGAGGTAATCTAATACAGAATTTAGAACCTTTTCCTTTTTCTGTAGTTACATTTACAGTTCCGTTCAACTTATCAATCATCGTTTTTACAACATCAAGACCTACACCACGTCCCGAAACATTTGTAATTTTTTCTGCGGTAGAAAAACCTGGCATAAAAATTAACTGTGCAGACTCTTGTTCTGTGAGAACCTTATTTGGATGAATAACTCCCCTTTCTATAGCCTTTTTACGAACTTTTTCTGTATCAATACCACCACCATCATCAACGATATCAATAACAATCATATTTCCTTCGTTTGCAGCCTTTAAAAGCACAGTTCCAGTTTCATCTTTTCCTGCTTTTTTACGAACATCAGGAGATTCAATACCGTGATCAACAGAATTACGAACACAGTGCATAATTGGATCCATAAGATCATCAATTACAGTCTTATCCAATTCTGTCTCTTCACCTTCTATTAAGAGATTAACTTTTTTTCCTAAGTCCTTTTGAAGATCACGAACAACTCTAGGGAACCTATCAAATATTTGACTAATAGGTACCATTCGAATTTTCATTACACCTTCTTGTAATTCTCCTGCAATTCTACCAAGATTTTGTGTTGCAGAATGGAACTTAGAATTAAGATCCTTAAATTTTGTTTCAAATGTATCAAAATAATTTACAATATCACCGTATTCAGCAAGGATATCATTTTTAATATCTTTTACAGAAACTCCATTTTGAATTTCTTCTAAATACTGAGGCAACTGCTCAAACATCTTATGAACTTTTTCTTTATATGATGAATCAAGAGCCTGAAATTGAATAAGCATATCTGCTTGTTGCTGTGCACTCTGATTAAAAGATGCTTTAGTAATAACAGTTTCAGAAACAAGATTTAATAAGTAATCAATACGTTTTGAATCAACTCTTAAAATTGAACTTTGCTGAGCATGACCAGAAGATGGTTTTGGAGTTGTCTTCTGAACAGGAACACTACTTTTTTCTGGTTGAGTTTCAGTTTCTGTCACAGTTTCTTCTTTCTTTTCAGCGACATCCTTTACAGCCACTTCAGGTTCAACCACAGCCTCTTCAGAAGCCGAAGAAGATACAACCTGTGCTTCTTCTACACATTTTGCATCAACACTTAATGTAACATCATCAAGGAATGCAACATCTTCTAATTCTTCTGAATTATTTGCAGAAGCAACATAATAAACTACTTCTTTGTGAAATTCATCTTCATACAGAGCATCAAAATCAGGAATTGTTTTTAATACAGTTCCACAAGCCTTTAGTGCTGCAAATACTTGAATTCCTCCAACGCTATTCATTGGATTATTTTCATCAAATGTTACAGAAATTGCCCAAAGTTTTTCATTAGCACCACAATTCTGCTTTAATTCAAGATATTCAAATTCTGACAAACTAATGTTTGCAGATGATTCTGATTTTTCTGTTTTTTCTACTTTATCTGTAGAAACCTCAACTTTTGGTTTTTCAGCTTTTGGAGCTACACTTGGTGCATTAGCAGTTCCATTCTGAATAAGAGACTTAATCTTATTTGTAATCTCTTCTACACTTTCTTCATAAACAGAACCATTTTGACGAGTTTCTAGCATAACCTTAATAACATCAAGAGATGTTAACAAAGTATCAACAACTTCCTCAGTAACCTTTACACGATCAGAACGAACTTCATCAAGAAGGTCTTCCATTATGTGTGCAAAGTGAGAAATTTCTGAAAATTCTACAGTGGCAGAATTACCTTTTAAGGTGTGTGCTGCTCGGAAAATTTCATCTATAGCTTCACGATTATTTGGATCATTTTCGATAGCAAGAATATTGCTTTCGAGATTGTCCACCATCATCTCAGATTCAGAGAAGTAATCTTTTAAAAGTTCTTCATTATTAGCATCAAGATAATCACTCATACTATCTATTTTAACCGTTCATTTCTCAAAGTCAAGGGTAATAAAAAAAACTTTCCGTTAAAGTTTTATATATTAATATGAATTTAATATTAATTTTTCGATTTTTAAAATTTATTAAAGATGTTGTGAATATATGCCGATACTTATTCGATAGAGTTATTTTTTTTTTACAACTAGCGAATAATCGCAAATATATCTAATTTATGGAGATTTGTATGAAAAATTTAAAACAATTACTTATGACACTTATCCTTGTTTTTTCATTTGCAAATTTATCCTTTGCTACATCATTTAGTGGATACGCAGGAATAAAGGGAGACATCCTTTCAGAAAAGGATTCCGAAGACTTTGATCCAATAATGGAATTACAAGCATATTTTGCAGGACAATTAGATTTTTCAAATAATTTCTTAGTTAGAGCAGAATTAAGCGTCCAGACTGAAGATATTCTAAAAAATGGGTTATTTGATGATACAAAAGCAACATTCTGTATTGATGAACTTTCACTTACATACATAAAACCTTTTTTAGGAATCACACAATACTTAAGTGCTTTCATGGGAACTTTTGAACCTATTGGAAGTGATGTATTTTTGCAAAGACATTTCGGAATAGAACCAATAACATCATTCATTACAGAAAGTTGGCTTGGATTAAAAGGCTCAACAGTATACCCATTTTACGGATTAGGAGGTTCGTATATTGTTCATATAAACAATAAACCAATTGCAACAGGAATCTACATATATAAAAACAACGAAAATCAAGATGAAGAAAACCAATTAAACCTTGATTACAGATTCTCTTCTGTTCTTCCGAATTTAGCACTGGATTTTGCTATTGGAGTAGGAGCTCCTCTCGAAACAAAAAATGGAGCAGATGATGTTATTCTTTTAATTGATAAATTATATTTGCATACTGGAATTGACTTATTACTTGGAAATAAATATTCCCCTGCTTCACTTTTTTTACAAGGTGGATTCAATAATTTACCGTTAACAGCAGAAGACTCAAAAAACGAAATCGACTCCGATGATATTTACCTAATAGTAGAACCACGAATTCGCTCAGCAAATTTCAATACACATATAACAATGTTCAGCGTTCCTCAAGAAACTGTGGACAAACTAATTTTTATTGATAATACATTTGGATTTAACTTATCAATTTTTACAGACAAATTGTATATCAGAAATAAAGATTTTACTTTTGGATTTCATACTACTTTATCATTTCCAAACAGAGATTTCTTAGATTTAAAAAGAATCAACGAATTAATAGATGATGATTATTCAGTAAAAATAAGTCCTTTCTTATATGCTCCAGTAATGAAAGGAACTTTAAAAGCTATGTTACATGCAAAAATAAAAGGACTTAATAAAGACACCTGGACAAATGCATTTAAGTTCAGCATAGGATATAAATCACAACTGTAAAAATATCATTGTTTATAAGATAAATTTTCGCTATAATAAGTCATTATGGCAAAAATTCAAATGAAAAACCCAATCGCCGAGCTTGATGGCGATGAAATGACTCGTGTTTTATGGGCAGTTATAAAAGAAAAATTGCTCGAACCTTTTGTAGAACTTAAGACCGAATATTATGATTTAGGGCTTAAAAATCGTGACGAAACAGATGACAAAGTAACATATGAATCTGCACAGGCGATAAAACGTCTTGGAGTTGGAGTAAAATGTGCTACCATAACATCTAATGCTGCAAGAATGAAAGAATACAATCTAAAACAGTTAACTCCATCACCTAACGGAATTATTCGTGGGGAGTTAGACGGAACTGTATTCAGAACACCTATTTTTGTAAACAACATACAATGTAATGTAACTAGTTGGCAAAAACCAATTGTTCTTGGTCGTCATGCTTATGGAGATGTTTACAAAAACTGCGAAATAAAAACACCTTGTGCAGGAAAAGCAGAATTAGTTTTCACAGGTTCAGACGGAACAGAAATAAGAAAAACAATCATGGACATGAAAGGTCCTGGTATCATCCAAGGCATTCACAACTTAGACAAATCAATAGAAAGTTTTGCTCGCTGTTGTTTTATGTATGCATTAGACAAAAAAATCGACTGTTGGCTTGGTACAAAAGATACTATAAGCAAAACATATGATGGAAACTTCAAAGAAATATTCCAGAAAATCTACGAAGAAGAATTCAAAGAAAAATTTGAAAAGATAGGAATTGAATATTTCTATACATTAATTGATGATGCAGTTGCAAGAGTAATGAAAAGCAAAGGCGGAATGCTTTGGGCTTGTAAAAATTACGACGGAGATGTAATGAGCGATATGATTGCATCTGCTTGTGGTAGTTTAGCAATGATGACATCAGTTTTAGTAAGCCCAGACGGCAAATTTGAATACGAAGCAAGTCACGGAACTGTACAAAAACACTACTACCGATATCAAAATGGAGAAAAAACATCTACAAATCCAGTTGCACTTATTTTTGCATGGACAGGGGCTTTAGCAAAAAGAGCAGAACTAGATAATACACCAGAATTAGCAGATTTCGCTAAAAAATTAGAAAAGGCAACTTTAGATGTTATAGAAGAAGGAACAATGACAGGAGATTTGGCAAGTTTAGCAAATCCACCTGCAAAAAACATTGTAAACAGTTGGGATTTTATAGACTGCATAGCAAAAAAACTGTAGTCATAATAAAAAAACTGTTCATAAATAACTATTTGTATACCAATCTATGGTAAAACATTATATTAGATGCAAAACTATAGATTGGTAATATAAATAGCCTTAAACAATCCATATTTAACAAAACTTATAAACCATATATAAAACTTATATACAAAAGCTATTCTTTAACCAAATCATCTAAAGTCAAATTCTGATAATGAAGTATTATACCTATAGTACTAGCAGCTGTAATCAACAAATCCATATCTTGATATTGCCAAATTTTAGAACAAGCTGTTGCATCTGAACGCAAATACCCATACACAACTCCTTGGTATGAAATCTCGGCATAAAACGTTGACAAAATACCTTGTTCATCAAAATATCTTAACAAATCAGATTGGTTTAACGAGTTTAATTGCTTACATTCATTTACATAAAATATTCCCATAGCAGAACTTATATTTGGTTCAATTAATTCTACTGGAATATATTTAAATTCTTTTGTTCTGGACAAATAATATACTTCAGAAAACATTATTTGTTTTTTTGATTGTATACAAACATTATCCAACATGAGACTTGTTCCTAAAAATTTAAACAAACTCCTAATTCCATCTGCTAAACTACTAGCTTTAGTTAATAATTTAAAAATGCTAGCATGCATTTGCATAGAATTAACAGCAGTATCCAAACCAGAATGGAACTGAATATTTTTATGTTTTTCTTCTAAGTATATTATAAAACAACTTCGACCTTTTATCTTTCCACGATATAAGGCTTTATCAGCCATAGAAAAAAGTTCATCATAATATTTACCATCATTAGGAAATCTCGACAAACCTAATGTTACTGTTATATATAAACTAGGATGTTCAGGAATCTCAATACCGTCAATTTTTTTAAAAACCTTTCGGCACATTTCCCAAACTTCATTATATTCCACAATTCCTTTAACAGCTATGATAAATTCATCTCCACCAAAACGACCAACTACACCTATACCTTCAAAAGCTTCCTTTATTTTGTTAGCAACATAACAAATAACATCGTCGCCTACAGTATGACCATAACCATCATTAACATTTTTAAAATTATCAATATCAATTAAAGCAAGTGTGAAAGGCTCGTTAGCGGAAATCAAATATTTTGCATAATCAGATATAATTTCTCGCTCATATAAATGAGTCAAATAATCATATCTTAATTGGCGATTTCTAAAAAAGTCATCATCTCTCATTTGTAATAAATTTTAAGTCAATACATAATACAAGTCAAGAATATTACATTTTATTATAAAGAATTCCGCCCCATGGAATATTTAAACTAGAACACATCTTTAAATACTCTTCTTTTTCTAATTCTGTTGCAGAAGTAACAAAAAAGGACATGTCATTTATTATTGAATTATTTGTTTTTTTACTGAAACTATTTTTATCCAATTCAACTTTTATTGCTTGATTAACAACACCTTCTCTACTATCAATAACTTTTATATTCTCTCCAGCGATTTCCTTTATTTCATCTGCAATATGAGTAAAATGCGTACAACCTAATATAATAGTATCACAATTATTCTCTTTAAAAAACTCAACACTTTTCTTTACAGCATTAAGTTTTTCTTCTTTTGAAGCAATAAAAAGATTTTTTTCAATAAAACTTATTAATTCTGGATCTCCCCTACTAATTACATGACAATCAGCTGCATATAATTTTATTAAATTTTCACAATAGGGATGATTCACAGTAGCATTTGTAGCTAACAAACCTATTCTTTTATTTTCAGAAACTTTTGAGGCTAATTTAATTGCCGGTACAGTCCCTACAATAGGAATATCAGAATAAATTTTTCTTAACGAATCCAAAGCAGTTACAGAAATTGTATTACATGCAATCACTATTGTTTTGGGATTCCAATTTTTTATAATTAAATTAATAGCATCCGAAGCACAAGAAATCACATCTTCGCTATTTTTTTCTCCATAAGGAAAATGCTTTGTATCACCTAAATACAAACAAGTACATTGAGGAAACTTCTCTTTTAATGTAAGCATATATGGAATTCCGCCAGTTCCACTATCTAAAAATGCAAAATCGACCATTAATTACCAAATAAAGAATTAAATGCTTCTCTAGCAGAATTTACTTTGTCGTTTTTTTTGACAAAATCACCCTTCTTCACAGAAAAATTATCACAAAAGTTAGATTTTTCTTTATCTACAACTAATTCATCAATTGTCTCGTGACAATCATAATGACTACCAGGAGAATAAAAATTACAATTTTTACAAGAATGTAAATCCGAACCACATTCATCACATGTAGATAACCGAGTAATTTCCGTCACATCAATAGAATTTCCACATTTCCAACACATAATTAAAGTTTACCTATTTGATTAAAATCATTCAATTACATAAAATGACATTATGTATTTAAATCACAAATGTTCACATTCAGAATGTAATAGATTATCAATATCCACCATTGATCGCAAAGGAAACTTAATAGAAAATAGTGGATTTTGTTACAAACATACAAAAGATATAGAATCAGAAAAAAAGAAAATTCAAGAATATATTTTAAATAACGAAAAAATCATTGGATTAAATGCTATTGGTTTTACATTTTCTGATTTAGACTTTTCAAATAAAAAGTTTTATGGATGTAATTTTTCTCATTGTTTTTTCCACGGAATAAAATCAAAATCTTTAAGATTCAGAATGTGCAATTTTGATTTTACAGTATTTACAGATTGCAACATGATAGAAAGTAATATGCAATTCACATCTTTTGCAGGAGCAAAATTTATTCATATTTTATTTACAGGCAGTGATTTAATACATAATAACTTTTGCGGAATATCATCTTTGCAATCATCGTTTGATGATTCAGATTTATATAATTCTAGATTTATAAAAGCACGCCTTGTTGATACATCATTCAGAAATTGTAATATCAAGAAAACCATATTTTGCGATATTCAAAAAAACAATATATCTTTTAAAATGTCCAATACAAACGAAGCTATTTTTGACGAAAGAGGAAGTGCCCTATTTACTGGTAAATCAGAACTAGATGTTACAAACGGAGAGGCTGAATAATGAAAGTATATTTTCACATGAATGTAGAAACCTTTTCTAATACCTATTTAGTAGTAAACGAAGATACAAAAACCGCGATAATAATAGATCCATGCAAAATAACAAAACAAATCATAGATCAAATAGAAAACGGTGGTTACAAAATGCAGGCAGCATTAATTACCCATAATCACAAAGGTCATATTAATGGATTGAGTACATTAATGAAAATTTACGATATAACCGTTTATGCTGCTGAATCAGAAATTCAAGGAATAAAAACAAATACAATAAATGGTGATGGTTCTATAAATATTGGAGATTTAAATATTTCATATTTTCATGTTCCAGGACATACACCAGATTCTATTGTATACAAAATAGAAAACGTTCTTTTTACAGGAGATACAATAGAAGCAGGAAGAATTTGTTCTACAAATTCAAATTATTCTAGAATGAATCTCATTAAAAACATAAAAAACAAAATATTTTCTCTCGATAACGACACTATAATAATGAGTGGTCACGGACCTTTAACAACAATTGCTTCAGAAAAAGCATTTAATATTGATTTGCAAGACAAATCTACTGACGATTAATTAATCCAATTCTACCAGCATTTAGGTTCCAACGAGAATTAACATACTCATCAAACATAGAAGCAGCAGAAACAAAACTCAATGCCTCTGTATTTATTATATAATCAGCTTCTTGTTTACAATTCTCCTGAATCATCTTCCAATTAGCAATATTTACAAAATATTTTCCTACAGCAGAGACAGGTCTTTGAAGCATATATGCCATAAATTCATTTTTCATTAATTCAACATCATTTACATCGTAAGATAAAGAAGGATAAGTATTAAAATATTTTAACAAGAAGTTTAGAGCCACTTTATCCATAGTATAATAAATAGATGCAGATACATTTCTAAATTCTTCATCTATAAAATATATTCCATGCCAACCTTCATGAGCAAAAAGAGCATTTCTATTGTATAAAGGAGTTTCCCGACAAATTGATACGATAGCACCACCAATAGCACTAACATAGCCATTTTCTTCAGCTTTTAAAATTGAATTTTCAATTAAAATTTCTTTTAACAAAAGTTCATATTTGTTTAATGGAAAATCAAACTTTGCCGCTGCATTAAAAAACTTTTCTAAACCTATCGCACTGTAATCATGAGCATTGTAACCATGTTTACCTTTTAATTGCTCATCAGTTAATAACTTTCCGCGATAACCTTTTTTTTCTGTAAAATAAGCCAATCTTAATAAAAAATCATCTTGTACTTTATAGTCTGAAAAATCAAAAATTAAAACACCATTAAACTTGTCCCACTCATATAATTCATAAAGTTTTGAACGCCAATTCTTTTGAGGCCAATCAATAATAAGGCCTGGATCACTTTTTATTGGACGAATCGGATGTTTTAAAACTGAAGATTTTTTTAAAACTGAATTATCGCTAGACTCTACCAAAACAGAATATGCCCCATCTTGATTATCAGACAATTCAAACGAAGAAAAAGGAGATTTTAAAGAAGCCATTGGCAACGAAAAAACATCATTTGGTTTTAAGCGTAAAACAAATCGCTCACCACCTATAGTAAAATTCAGCTTATTAACATTAGAACTATTTTCATTTTTTATAAAAAAGGAAATCTTAGGCATAACTGTTTGATCAGAATTATCGGCTGCTAAAGAAAGAGCAACTCCAGACAAATCAATTTTTTTAGAATTCTTTTCAACAAAGCCACCATTAGCAGAATAGGCATACAAAGGTATTTGAGAAACATAATCAAAGCCGATTTTAGCAGGAACAATCTCTGTATAAAGAATTTTATAAGAGGATTTTGATTTTATAAAAAAACCCACAGGAACATCTAAACTTTTAGAAAAAGAAAACAATATTTTGAAAGTCGAATTCTTAAAATCGTAAAAATTAGCAGTCACCAAAGGTCTTTGCTCTATCTTCTTTAACAACTTCCCTTTTTTATTAAAATCAGACTGATATAGAAACCCAATAGAATCAGTATATGCAGGAACTTTAGTTGAAACACCTTTTAATTTAAATTGCAACAATAATCCAGCATTACCATTTTCATGAACAAAAGAATCAATTGCATTTTTTTGTTCTAAAGAAAACTTATAATAATCAACATCAGCCTTTGAAATCTTATTTGTTTTTTCTAAAGGATAATTATTTATTTTTACAAGAAAATTTGATTTCTTTGGAAAAAGAGCAAACACCACCAAAGAAATCAAAATAAATACAGAGGATAAAATAATAATTAACTTTTTTTTCGATAAAACAATTTTTTTCATTATAGGGATTTTATTTCATCACCTCTTCGCCTCTTCCCATAGCTGTCAAACCAGTTTTTACAAGCTCCATAATTCCGTAAGGCTCTAAAAGACGAATTAAACTAGATATTTTATCTTCACTTCCTGTTGCTTCTACAATAACAGAATTTGGAGCAACATCAACTATATGTGCACGGAAAATATTACAAGTTTCAATAATAACAGCTCTATCAGCACCAGTAGCCTTAACTTTAATAAGAACCATTTCTCTCTCACAAGTTGATTCTTTCTGGCAATGAGTGATAGAAATAACTTCTACAAGCTTTGAAAGTTGTTTTTCAATTTGTTCAAGTATATATTCATCACCACGAACAACTATTGTCATTCTTGACTGTCCAGGATTATAAGTTTCACAAACTGTCAAAGAGTCTATATTATAACCACGACGACTAAACAAACCAGAAACACGACTTAATACACCTGCATGATTTTCTACTAATACAGATAAAACATAATGTTCCATAACAATACACTCCAATTATTTTTATCTACCAGATTCTGCATAAACTCCTAAAAGTCTAACATCCTCTGCTACAGATTTTAATTCATTTATTACATTATTAATATATTCGATGCTATTGTCTTTATTTTCGATAGTTGCATCTGCATAAAACCAATAACGCCAAGGTTTACCTGCTATAGGTCTTGATTCCAAACGATTTAAATTTAACCCAGCTTTCTTAAATATTCCAAGACAATCATATAATGCACCTGACTCATTTTTTGTACTAAAAACAAAACTTGCTTTATCAGCAGTTTTTGTTACAAATTCATTTTTTTCTGCAATATGATTAGCTGCAATTATCAAGAATCTTGTATAGTTATTTGGATTATTTTCGATTCCTTCAGCTAAAACTTCCAAACCATAAAGTTTTGCATTTCTATAATTTGCAATAGCAGCATTTTCTACAGAATTTTTATTTGCTACTGTTTCAGCTCCTGTTGCCGTAGAAATTGAATCTATATGACTCCAATTCTTTTTATCTTCCAAGAAATCAGAACATTGACTAAAACCTTGAGGATGGCTATATACATTTTTTATAGTTTCGAGTGTAGCACCCTTAGGAGCCAACAAAGAATGCTGAATTCTTAAAGTTATACCACCAACAATCGAAACATCTTCAAATCTTGTTAAATTATCATAGTTTTCATAAACAGAACCAGCTGTAGAGTTTTCAATTGGAACCATTCCATAATCAGCTTTACCAGAAACTACAGCTTTAAAAATCTCTGTAAAAGAATCAACACTTTCTGCTTTTATATCACCATCAAAATATTGTTCAATAGCCTGTTCTGCGTAAGCACCTTTTTTACCAGAATAAACACAAGTCTTCTTTAAAGAAGAACATTTTGAACAAGAATTATCAGTATCTATAGAAAAAACTCTTCTAATTTTTGAAACTTCTTTTCCCATTACAGGAGCTAAAACTTCAATATCTCTCATAATTTTATCAAATTGCTGAGGATACAACGCTTGAGCTGCATCAGAGAGAGCTTGTTCAGGATGACAATGAACTTCAACAATAATTCCATCAGCACCTGCAGCAACTCCAGCTAAAGCCATAGGAGGAATTTTATCACGAACACCTAAAGCATGACTTGGATCAACAATAATTGGCAAATGAGTCATACTTCTCAAAACAGGAATAGCACTTAAATCTAATGTGTTTCTTGTTGCTTTTTCGTATGTTCTGATACCTCTTTCACACAAAATAACTTTATCAGTACCAGAAGAAAGTAAATATTCAGCAGACATGAGCCATTCTTCAATAGTTGCAGATAATCCCCTCTTTAAAATAACAGGTTTACCTAATGCACCAAGTCTCTTTAAAAGTTCGAAGTTCTGCATATTTCTTGCACCAACTTGGTAAACATCAACATAATCTTTCATTACAGGAATATATTCACTAGCAACAATTTCAGTAACAATAGGAAGTCCAAATTTATCACCAGCTTCTTTTAAATATTTTAATCCTTCTTCACCTAATCCTTGAAAAGAATATGGAGAAGTTCTAGGTTTATAAGCACCACCTCTAAGCATTACAGCCCCGGAAGCAGCAACAGCTTCAGCTGCATCTAACATTTGCTGTCTACTTTCGACAGCACAAGGTCCTGCAATAGAAATAAGACGACTTCCGCCAACACGAATAATTTGACCACGATTATTAGGAATTTCCACAATAGTATTTTCTGGCTGAAATTCACGGCTAGCCATTTTATAAGGTTTTGAAATAGGAATAACTTTAGAAACCCCTGGAAGAACCTCAACTTCTCTTACATCCATTGCCAACTTACCAACAGCAGCCAAAATTGTTGATTCTTCACCTTTTACTTCATTTAATTTAAATTTACGAGATTGAAGTATTTTTTTTATATTATCCTTTTCGTTAGAAGTTATATCTTTTTTTAATACAATAACCATATACTTTCTCCCAATTTTTATTTATTTCGAAGATTAAAACTTACAGTTCTAAGAATATCACCAAATACCCCCGCCGCTGTTACATCAGCACCAGCTCCATAACCACGAATTGTTAACGGAATAGGAGTATATCTATCTGTTTCAAAAACAAAGGCATTTTCTCCACCTTTTACAGCATACAAAGGATCAGAAGAACCAACTTCTAACATTCCAACAGAAACTTTTCCGTTTTGGATTGAAGCACCCATTCTTAAAACTTTGCCTTCTTTCTTTAGGTTATTCATTTTGTTTTCAAAATATTCGTCAACTTCTGGAAGTCGTTTCATAAATTCGTCAACAGAACCTTCTGTAGAAAAGTTTTCTGGGAAAATCGAATTCATTTTTATATCAGATAATTCAATTTGCATTCCTGATTCACGAGCTATAATTAAAGCTTTTCTTGCCACATCAACCCCACCTAAATCATCTCTAGGATCAGGTTCTGTAAAACACATATTTTTTGCTTCAACAACAGCTTCACTAAATTTTTTACCCTCATCAAGTTTTCCAAAAATATATGACAAGGAACCAGACATAATTCCGTTAAATCCAATAAGTTTGTCACCAGATTTAAACAAATTCTGTAAAGTATCAATAATTGGCAAACCTGCACCAACATTTGTTTCATATAAAAATCTACAGTGATTTTTATTTGCTGTTTTTCGCAGCTGATGATAATATTCAATACTCATAGAATTTGCACGCTTGTTTGGAGTTGCAATACTCATTCCTGTATTTAAAATATCCAAATACCTTTCTGGCAAATCATAACTTGCAGTACAATCAACAAATATAGGATTTAAAGGCTTAGATTCTTTTACATAATTCAATATTTCATCAACACTTGCCTGTTTTTGAGATTTATTAATATCTTCTCTCCAAGTTTTTAAGTTTAATCCATTTGAATTAAAAATCATTTTTTTACTTGTGGAAATAGAAATAACCTTTATTTCAATATTTTGCTTTTTTAATTTTTCTTGCTGATTTGAAATTTGATCTAATAAAGTACCACCAATAGAACCTGCACCAAAAGCAAAAACTTCAATTGGTTGAGAAGTGTTAAAGAAGAATAAATGTGTAGATTTTACAGCAATATCACCATAATCACCATTTATTACAGTTGATATAGAACGCTCACTAGATCCCTGTGCAATAGCAAGAATGTTAACACCTCTACTAGAAAGTGCATCAAAAAACTTACTTGCCACACCTCTATTTTCTTTCATTCCATCGCCGACAATAGAAACAATTGCACAATTTTCTACAACATCAATTGGATTAATTACACCTTCTTTAATTTCAAAAGTAAATTCATTATTTAAAATTGATTTTACTGTTTGGGCTTTACTTTGTTTTACACAAAAAGAAATAGTATATTCGGAAGATGATTGAGTTATTAAAAGCATATTAATACTTGCACGACTAACAGCAGCAAATACTCTGCTAGCCATACCAGTTTTGTCTTTCATACCATTACCACTTACACTTATAAGGGCAGTATTTTTTAGACAAGAAATACCTCTAACAGGCCCAACATTTTTTTCACTTTCAAAAGGTCCCTTTCCAATACGAGTTCCTCTCACACTTGGATTTAAAGAATTTAAACTCCAAGCCTCTATCCCTTTAGAAATAAGAGGAGCTAAAGTTTTTGGATGAAGAACTTTTGAACCAAAGAAAGACAACTCCATTGCTTCTTCATAAGTCATATCTTCAACCAAAATCGCATCAGAAACAATACGAGGATCGGCAGTATATATGCCATCAACATCAGTCCAAAATTCTACCTTAGAGGAATCTAAACCATAACCAATTATTGAGGCTGTAAAATCAGAACCATTTCTTCCCATAAGTCCCATAGAAACTTTAGATTCAGAAGATTCGCTCCAAGAACATATAAAACCAGGAAATAACAATATATCAGCTTGTTTTTTTGAAGCACCATCTTTATAAGGAGCTAATGCCTTTTCGATACGAGGATAATCAGGATCACCTTCTGCTTGATTACCAGTTGTAAAAACAAAATCACGACTATCTAATAACTGTGCATTCTGCTTTTTTGCTATTAAAACAGCAATTACCATTTGCACACAACATAGTTCACCCATCCCCATAATTCTGCATTTTATGGATTTTGGACATTCTCCAAAAGAATTTACACCAGAAAGAAGTTTTTCTAATTCATTAAAGTTAGATTCTAATTTTTCCATTACAGATTTAGAATCAAAACCTTTTACGAGAGTCTCTAACTCACAACAAATATCTTTATGGGTTTTTCTTATGCTTTCAACATAGGTATAAAAGGAATTTCCTAATACACAACCTTCAATTGCATCTTGCAAAGTATTAGAAATTCCTGCAACAGCAGAAACAACAACACTTATTCGACTTTGTTTTGCTCTGCTAATCATAATTTCCACAGAATTCAAAATTCTGTGAGCATTTCCCATAGATGTTCCACCAAATTTAAGTGTAAGCATAAAAACCTCAATAAAAAAACAGTTAGTTTATTTTACTGAAAAGAGAAACTATTTACAATAAATACAATAAACTCCTTAAATGCAAAAATGATTTCTCTTTACTTCAAAAAGATAAAATGTTATTCTTTGTATATGAAACCTACATTATTAGTACTAGCAGCCGGAATGGGTAGCCGTTACGGTGGTGTAAAACAAATTGATTCAGTTGGAAAAAATGGTGAATGTCTTTTGGATTTTTCTGCATATGATGCAATGAAAAGTGGTTTTGGAAAGGTTGTATATATAATTAGAAAGGATATTGAAAAAGATTTTAGAGAACGATTATTTGATAGAGTTGCAAAGAATTTTAATGCAGAATATGTATTTCAAACTCCTGATGCTCTTTTAACAGAAGAAGAAAAAAAACTTTCAGCAGAAAGAACAAAGCCATGGGGAACAATTCATGCAGTTCTTTGTGCAAAACAAGCCCTTAACGAACCATTTGCAGTAATAAATGCGGATGATTATTATGGAAGATCAGCTTTCGAAACAATGGGAAAATATCTTTCTTCTATAGAAAACACTTCTACAGACCATGCAATGATTGGTTATATATTAGGAAATACAATGAGCCGTAACGGTTCAGTAAGTCGTGGTGTTTGTAAAACAGAAGATGGATTCTTAAAATCAATAGTCGAAAACACAAAAATTTCCTATAAAGACGGTGGAAACGATATAATTTCAGACCTAGAGGGAAAAATAATTCCAATGACAGGTAAAGAAACTGTTAGTATGAATTTCTTTGGTTTTTCACCAAAAGCTTT
This sequence comes from Treponema sp., assembly GCA_017938365.1. Taxonomy (GTDB): domain Bacteria; phylum Spirochaetota; class Spirochaetia; order Treponematales; family Treponemataceae; genus Treponema_D. Next base: position 2,102 of record JAGBBT010000075.1, on the reverse strand, counting down.
TGAAGGTTTTGAAGAATACTGGGCAAACTTTAAGAAAACATCACTTACACAACCAAAAGCAGAAGCTTTATTACCAGTTGCAGCAAGTGACATAATAAAAAATGGACAAGGCAGAATTAAAGTATTTACTTCAGAAGAAAATTGGTTTGGAATGACATATCCAGAAGATAAACAAGTTGTAAAAGACGAAATTGCAAATAAAATCAATTCTGGATATTATCCAGAAAAACTTTGGGATAAGTAAGTACTTTAAATGATAAAACTCTCACCTATACACTCTGAAAAAATCTGGGGTTACGAAGATTGGATTGCTTCTACCCACCCAGATGGTCTTCAGAGTGATTTTGTTAATGCAGTAAAAGATTTTCCTCTTCTTGTAAAAATTATACAAGCAAATGAAAGTTTGTCAGTGCAAGTGCATCCAGATGATAAAGATGCAAAAGAATTGGAAGGACCTAATACTTCTGGAAAAACAGAATGTTGGTATGTATTAGATGCAGAACCTGACTCAAAACTTATATACGGTTTTAATAAAAATTATTCAAAAGAAGAAATACAAAAAGCCATAGAAACAAACACATTAGAACCACTCTTAAATATTGTAAATGTAAAAAAAGGTGATTTTATATATATTCCAGCAGGAACTGTACACGCAATAGGAAAAGGTTTAAGACTATTAGAAGTTCAGCAAAGTTGTAATATAACATACAGACTTTATGATTGGGGCAGAGATAGAGAACTCCACATAGAAAAAAGTCTTAAATCTCTAAAAAACACAAAACCAAAACAAATCGAACAATTGCAAGAAGAATTTAAATGCGATTATTTTGAATTAAATAAAGTAAGTGTGAAAGGTGGATACTCTTTTTTTGTACATAAACAACCTCCAACTAAAAACTATGGGGAATCTTGCCAATTAGTTTTCATAAGTAAAGGAACATTTTCTGCTCGTTCAACAAAGGAAGACGACATAAAAACGGAATACAAAATTCTACCAGAAGAAATATATGTTGTATCCCCAGGAGAAAAAGTCACATTTGAAGGAACTGGGGAATTAATTAGAATAAAACTTCCAGAAAACTAATTTTACAGGGTCGAAAAAACTTTACAAAGCCTCATTTAAGGTAATATCCCTCAACTCCACAACCTCAAACAAAAAAATCTCCCTACCTTCTAAAATTTCTCTAAAAGTTTAGAAGGTTTCAGTGTCAGATAAGCTTTTATATTCTTTATTAATATTTTTTTTCCATAACTTATAATGATAATGAGCTTTAATTCTTCTGCCATACATAAAACCTCTTTTGTATATCCCAAGCAGCTCAGTTTTATAAGCATTAGGATATCTTTTTGCAAGCCTTTTTAAATAATGCAAAGCTTTTAGATCTCTACGGGAATCATAATAACTATATAAAAGTTCATCATATCCTTCACTTTCAAATTGTTCTAATTTTAAAAGATTTTCTTTTTGAATCTCTATGATTTTATCATGCCATGATTCTAGTATTCCTTCTGTAATTGTAGCAATTGACTGATAAAATTTTTCTGTTAGTTCTTCAAAAGTATCAAAATAAAAGGAAGGGTTTAATTTAGTAAAAAAAATCTTAAATTTGAATCTAAAAAAAAGCATTTTCAAAGGCAAATTAACAGAGAAATTATTCAGAATTTTCAGTAAAAAGATTTTTATTTACTTTTACAGTATTTCGTTATCGTATAAAAAAAGAATATTTTTAGACTATATATCAAATAATTTCCCCTAACATTTATATCAACTTAATGTCAGGGAAAAGATATGTTTACACAGTAATATTCACCTTCTTAGCAAGTTCTTCAACTTCTTCCAAAGAAAGACCTGTACAACGAGAAATAACTTCTAGGGATACACCTTCTTTTATTAAATTCTCGGCAGACTCAATGGCTTTGAGATGAGCACCAGCCTCAATCCCAGCTTGTCTATCGTAGGCTCTTTGTCGTTCCCATTCCATGTACTTCCTCCTAGATTCTGTTATTTGTTTTGCATTCTCTACATAGTCCAATAAATCTTTTGTGTATTCTGTCTTCGCTGTATTTGTTAGTATAAAGTTTAAGAATGCTTTTTTCTCTTC
>JAGBBT010000006.1 GCA_017938365.1 Treponema sp. | reverse complement strand
TATATGCACAAACATAAATTTCTACATTTTGAGTTTTTAATCTTTCAAAAAAATTTTCTAATTGATTCGATTTCTCATTCTTGTATGTTCTTAATTCTAAATGTATTTCTTTTATCACTTCAATATTAAGATGATTATTTTTTCTCAATTGAACAAAATCAAAATCGGAACCTTCAAAATACTTAAATAACTCTTTGTAAGCTTCCCGATTTAATTTAACTTTAAAACGTTTTTTTAGCCATTGTGCATATTCTTTCTTCATAAATTTATCAAATTCTGCATCTGTTTTAATGCCTAATTCAATCTTTAAAGCATTAAATTCTTCTGCAAGAGAGGGCTCAATATTGTCTCCTTTAAAATCGATGATTACATCACCTTTATAGTTCTTTTTTGCCACTAATTTAATACCTTTTTTCTGGAGAGATACTCTCCAGTTATAAAATTTTAAAAGGGTTTCTTCACGAGACATTTTATAGAAATGAAAAAAAACTTTGAAAGATTTGTAAAAAAATTTCTTGTTTTCTTTAATTTACTCTTTATTAAATGTCTTTAAACGCGTACGCAAAAAGAATCATTAATGACAATATTCCTGATGAAGATCAAACGGGAATGGTTCCAATTCATGAAGAAGTAAATATTAGGCATCGTTCCATTAACTTATTGGTCGGAAAGCCAGGAACCAGTAAGACAACTTCTATTTGTGGAGAACTTATAAAACTCTCTGCTCTTCAAAATGATGTTTTTCATCTTATTATTTGGGTTAATAACACTGGATCTGATCAAACAGTTAATTCATTAAAGAACCACATCAAAATACCATTGCGACAAGTAAGTTATGAAGCCTTTGATGCAATTTATCCAAAATTATTAGAACTCAAAGAAGATTATAACAAGATGATTAATGGCGAGATGGAAAAAGATCCTGGAATATTAAAACCTTTATGTATTGATCATTTTACTGAAAGACCTCTGGAGACAAATATCGTTCTTGATGATGCTGTTAACGTTTTAAAGGTTACAGATTCATTCTTAGCAAAATCTCTTTATAAGACGAGACATACAAATTGCATCTTCTTCATCGCTATTCAAATTTGGAGAGGAATAACTGCACAATTGAAATCAATCATTAATTCAGTTTGGATCTTTGGAGGATTCTCTCCTCAAATACTTCATCATATTTACAATCAAATCTCTACGGACATTTCCTTTGAAGACTTCAAGAAAGCGTACAATAGACTAAAAAAATATGAGAAGATTATTTGTGATAATTATACGGGAGAGATGTGGATTGATTAATTCTTCCTTGCAATTTTTTTATCTGGTCGACCATTTTATTAAACATTTCTCTCAAGTCATCCAATCCCTCTTGGAGTTCTCTAATTTGATCTTTCATTTCTTCATTCTCTGGAGCATTTTCTTCAAATTTTTTTATCGGGTAAAGAATTAATTTTCCCTGCTTTCTCCCAATGTGATGACCGTTAATTTTGAACTTTAAATTCATTGAACGCGTATTTATTTCATCTAAATCATCTTTGTTCTTCTCATAATATTTCAAAAAATCTTGAGCTGTTTCAAACGTTTTTTGTTCTTCTGATTGTTTTTTATAAATGCTCATTTAGGAAATTTTTCAAAAAAAATATGAAATGACCAGAAAAATTCAATTTTAACGGGAGGCTT
>JAGBBT010000074.1 GCA_017938365.1 Treponema sp. | reverse complement strand
GACTCAGGTAGATCAGATCAAGAGGAGAAAAAAGAGGGTTGGCATATATTTGCAATACCATATGCTAACTACTCATGGCAAAGTGTATATGGTGGCAAAGCTCATACCTATACATATGGTATTATGAGCGGCTGGGCTAAAAATTTAAATGAGTATGGGGTAATAGGTGGATTTGTCGGATATGAAAATAGTGATACTGATATGCCACGCCGCAACGAGATAGATAGCAATACTAGATATATAGGTGGTAGCTACTATAATGAATTTCCCATTAATAGTATAGCTCATCCATATGTAAAAGCTGTAGCTAGCTATACTAATAGCAATCCAAATATCTATACCAAAACAGACTCAGCCGATACATATCTAAATACAGTTAGCGCAGGTGTAGCAGCTGGTTTAAATATTTATCTAGGTAAAGATGTGATAATTCCAGAAGTTGGAATTGATTATAATTACTTCAAAATGGGTAGCTATACTCTAGGTAGTGAAAGATATGGCAGAAGCTCTTTAAAACTTCCTATAGTAAATGGTAGTTTAGGCTGGCAAAGAGATTATGGTAATAACTTTTATACCATGCTAAAAGGTGGAGTCAAACATCTATTAGAAGATACACATGAGACTCCTATTAAATACGGTATCAAATACAATGATAAATACTCTGAGAAATATTCAGGAGATGTAAAATCAGATATGCCTACTACGATTGGTACAATTTCAGCTGGTTTAGGCTATAACTTTAACTCAAATACAAATTTAACTCTAAACTATCAAGGTGGTTTTGCTAAAGATACAAGAAGCCACACTGGTACAGCAAAAATAGAGTATAGATTCTAAAATTTAAACAACAAACCCCATATTAATGGGGTTTGCATAATTAAATTCTCAAGCATAATCAAAAGGATTTATAAGCCAACAATGGCAAAATAGTATAAAAGACTTAATCAAAGGAGAAAACTATGCAAAAATATATACAAAAAATAGTTAATTTAACGCTATTTACTGCGGTATTAATCGGCTCTGTAGCTTTGGCAAATAGCGATGAAAACAAAAAAGTATCGTGCGAAATTCTTTCGTGCTTAAATAGCGAGCAAAGACCAAGCAAATGTATTCGATCACTTAAATATTTTTACTCAATTAAAGGTAAAAAATTAGGTGAAACTCTAACAAAAAGAAAAGAGTTTCTAAAATTATGCCCTACAGATAGTGGAGATACGCCAATTGATGCAATTATGGCAGATTATAAAGGAATGCTAGATAGAATAAATCCAGATAAATGCAAACCTGAATATCTAAATAATCAATTACAAAACATTAATCAAAATACAAATATAAAGTATTATAAAAATAATGATTTAAAAAACAAAACTATCAAAGATAAATTCACTAGAATAAATCCAAATATGCCAAAGCATTGTTCTACATTGGTTCAATCTGATAAAATGCCAAAATACAACTGCAACGATAGCTACTATACTCTAGATGGATTTAAGCGTGGCTATGAGCTTATAACAATCACAAAAGAGGAGTATGAAAAGTTAAATCCTGATAATAGACACCATGAGACTAAAAGCTACTCTTATGAGTGTGGTGGTAAAAACTTTAAAACTTGCTATGTAACAGAAGATTATTACTATCAAAAAACAATAATACCAAAAACTTGCTGGAGTTATTAAATAAAGCCATAGTGGGATTGTATCCCCACTTTTGTGGGACAAGACTTAATAAGCCTTGACAACAATTACGCAAAGTAATATAATTACCGTAAATACAAATTTTAGCATTTATTCTTTATCTCCTTTTTATGGAGATAGAATTTGCCGTAGGGGGTGCCACCCTATGGCATAATCTACATAATGCAATTATATCTTTTTATAATCTTAAAATTATTATATTTTCAATCGCTTTTATAGGGTATAGATTACTATGTTTGTATTAAAATTATAATTTTATTTTTATCTATTTCAAATTTCATTTATGATAAAATAGCTGTTTTTTGGAGAGTGTATGAAGAATATACATTGCTCTAGACTGTGAAATTGGGAAGATCATGGAAGTGAATCCTAAAGGTGAAAAAACATAATTAATAAGACATTATTTATCATCTTGCGTATGTTATAATGATAGTATAATTCTATTGTCAAGTATGGAAAGATTTAACGATATGAATAAAATAATTTCTTCACCTATGAATTATATAGGTGGTAAATATAAATTGTTACCTCAAATATTGCCATTATTTCCAAAGAATATAAAAACTTTCGTAGATTTGTTCTGTGGTGGTTGCAATGTCGGTATAAATGTAGCTGCAAAAAAAACAATTTTCAATGATAATCTTATCTATCTGATAGAATTATATAGAAAGTTTGATTCTTTGAATAAAAAAGAGATACTTAGTCATATTTACAACCGTATAAATCAATTTAATCTTTCCCTCTCAAATAAAGATGGCTATCTAGAATTAAGAAAGCTTTATAATTCAGAGAAAAATCCACTAGATTTGTTTGTTTTGGTAGCTTACTCTTTTAATCATCAAATCAGATTTAACAATTCTCATGAGTTTAATAATCCTTTTGGTAAAGATCGAAGTTGCTTTAATGAACATATGAAGAATAATTTACTTGATTTTTTGAATACTCTAAATAAGAATTCTGTTGATTTTACTTCATTTAATTTTGATGAATTCGATTTTTCAGGTCTTTCGTCAAATGATTTTGTTTATTGTGATCCTCCATATTTAATTACAACAGGAACTTATAACGATGGCAAACGAGGATTTACAGGTTGGAATGAAATAGAGGAAAGAAAACTTTTGAAAATTCTTGATAGTTTAAACGAAAAAAAAGTATCATTTGCACTTTCCAATGTTTTAGATCATAAAGGAAAAGAAAACTTAATTTTGAAGAATTGGATAAAAGAAAATAATTATTTTATTTCATATATTTCTAAAAATTATGCTAATTCAAATTATCATACGATTGACCGCAATAAAAATTCAACTGTTGAAGTTTTAATAACAAATTACAACCCTCAATCTGTAGTACAAGAAAATTTTGTTTTAAAGTTGGCCTAAGATGCGATATATCGGAAACAAAGAAAATATATTAGAAAATATTTATAGCATCTTACAAGCAAATGAGGTACAGGGTAAAACTTTTTTTGACTTTTTTGCTGGAACAACAAATGTAGGACGTTTTTTCAAATCAAAAGATTATCAAGTTTCTTCCTCTGACATTCTATATCTTTCCTTTTGTCTGCAAAAAGCTTACATAGAAAATAATTCTGAACCAAAATTTGAAAAATTATTAAATTATATTCCTCAACAAAATACAGAAAGTTTTTTTTCTTATCCACTCGAAATTGTTGTAGGTTATCTAAATACACTTGAAGGTGTTGAAGGTTTTATCTATAAAAACTATACACCATCAGGAACAAAAGAGCTTTCTCAACCTAGAATGTATTTTATTGATGAAAATGGTAAAAAAATAGATGCAATTCGTCAACAAATCGAAAATTGGAAAAACGAAAATTTGATTTCTGAAACAGAATATTTTGTTTTACTTGCTTGCTTAATAGAAACAATTGGATTCTATTCAAATATAGCAGGTGTTTACGCAGCTTTTCACAAAACATGGGATTTTCGAGCATTAAGACCATTAGAATTACGAACAATAAAATTCATTGACAATCATCAAAAAAATATTGTTTACAACGATGATAGCATGAATCTTTTAGATAACGTTAATGTTGATATTCTTTATCTTGATCCACCATATAATGAACGTCAATATGCCCCAAATTATCATATTTTAGAAACTATTGCAAAATATGATGAACCAGAATTACGTGGTGTTACAGGTATGCGAGACTATGCTAGTCAAAAATCAAGATTCTGTAATCCGAATACAGCATTAGAAGATTTGGACAAAATCGCTAAAAATACGAAATATAAAAATCTCGTTTTAAGTTACAATTCAGAAGGAATAATGCCATCTGAAAAAATTATTGAAACCTTAAAACAATACGGCTTGGTAAAATTAGAGCAATTCGAGTATGCTCGTTTTAAAAGCAATAATAATGGACTTGCGAGAACAAAAAAAACTGTATATGAACAATTATATATTTTAAAAAGAGAGGAGTAATATGAATCTTTGGATTTTAACAGAGGAAAGACCTAAAAAAGAAGTCTTAAAAATAATTTTTGAATATTTTGCAAAAGACCATAATTGTGGTTTTTTTGGTGATTCAATTCGTATTATTCCTATATTGAACAAAGATAAGACTTTTTCTTTTACTTATGAAGTTATTGGTTTCAAATGTGCAAAAGTGGATAAAGTGTTTATAAAGACTGTTTCGGGAAGTTCAAGCTTTACGGATTTTCTTGTTTTTTATCAAGATAATTTACCAACTGAAAAGGACGCTCCTATATATGCAATCGAAGAAACTAAAACTGATGACAAAGAAAGTCGTAATACTGGAGTTTATCAGCGTTGCTCAAAATTTGTTTTTATTCAAAATTATTATCCGAAGACAAAACTCATAATGCTTTACGCTTTGCAAGTCGGTCAAAAAGAAAAGCCAACAAAAACTTACATCTTTGGAACTCGAATGCTTCTGACTCTTGGTGTTGAAATTTTAGGAAAGAAACTTGACCCAAAAATCTTTAAACCTTTTACATCTATTGAAGAATTGAGAATTGCTAAGTATAGTATGAGATCGGCTCCAAAAGGAAATATTTCGATTGCAATAAATATTGCAGATGATAATTGGATTCAAGTTTCTGGTAGACTTTTCAAAAATGATAGTCTTTCACATGATCCAAATATTGGTGCATTAAGTATTATTTCTGCCGTTATTCGTAAACTTGGTTTTAAAGGTAAAATTGAAATCATTAAGCACGAATTACAACAAAAACATGTCGGTAAGACAAATAAATTCGTTCAGATTGCAAATGTTCTTGGAATTGAACTGGAAGGGGTAAATCTTCCAAAAGCGACCTTACCAGAAGATTATTGGCATTATGAAACAAAAGGCGAAAAGCTTGGTACAATTTTCATTCACCTTGTTGTTGAAAATTTTACTGAAAGCTATTCAATCTTTGAAAATCATGCCGGTTGTGAAAAAGGTTATTTTGTGACAAAAGATGGACAACATCTTGCTCTTAAAAAATATGCAGACAGAGAAGCTTATAAAGCTGGTGATAATAATCAGATTATTTTTATTCCAGATTTAGTGTTAGTTGATATTGCAGAAACAGAAGTTATTACAATTGAAGGCAAAAAATATAAATTCAAACAAAATGGAATAAAAGAACTGAACAATTACGATATTTTTGATGAACATTATTTAAAACCGTATTATCCAGAATATAAAATTATTCGTACAGTTGTACTCTATGGAAGCAATAACGAACAAATTGCTGAAATTGAAGTAGGTTTCTTGCTTAATGAAAAAGGTAAACTTGTTCTTGGAATGAAAGCCCCAAAACTATTCAAAAGAGCAATTTCAAATCTTCTTGATTATTGGAATTAAAATGGTATCAAAAAAGAGTTTCCTAGATCTAGAGAAGATAAAAACTGAACTTCTGAAATATGGTGTTAAAGATGTTAATTCTGAAATCGGAAAAATAGAAAAACAGATAAAGTCTGCTCTTAATTCTTGTAAAGAGAAGAATAAGATTGCTCGCAAACAGTATAAAAATGCTATTCCTTTTTCTGAAATTTACGATTCTATAGATAAGTTAAATCTGCCTGACTGGGTTCAGAAAAAAATAAATTCTGCTCGTATCTTTGGAAAGTCAAAACAAATGATAATTTTTCCCGATGGTGAAAAATATCAAATAAATAATCCTTTAAATAATCTTTCAGGCGGAGATTGGCTTAATTTTACAACATCTGTTTTTTCAACTTTTTACACAACAAAAGGAAAGGATTCTTATGCACATAAGATAAGAAAAATTCATCCTTCTCCAAAGCCTCCACAGTTAATGAGAGAAATAATCGAGTTTTTCACAAAAGAAAATGAAATTATCTTTGATTATTTTATGGGAGTTGGCGGTTCTCTGCTTGGTGCAGGACTTTCTAAGCGAAAAGCAATAGGAATTGATTTAAACGAAAAATTCATTAAAGCCTACAAAAATGCTGCTAAAGAAATTGGCGTTGATATTTTTCCCACAAAATGTGGTGATTGTTTGGAAATTTTTAATAATGAAAAAGAAATGAAATCTCTTTTGAATAATGAAAAAATCAGTCTTGTATTGCTTGATCCTCCTTATGCAAATATGATGAACAAAGAGAAAACTGGTGGAGATATTGCAATTTACGGAAATAATGCAACACCTTTTACGAACGATGAAAGAGATTTCGGAAATCTGAAACAAACTGTTTTTTTTGATTCACTAAAACAATCGGTAGAGTTTGTCTTACCGTATATGAAAAAACACGGTTATATAGTGCTATTTATTAAAGATTTACAACCAAATAAAAAGGAATTGAATTTATTGCACGCTGATATAATTAAAAAGTTAAATGAAATTCCGAATTTGAATTATAAAGGGCTTAGAATATGGGCCGATAGGTCTGCAAAATTATTTCCATACGGATATCCATTTTCTTTTGTTGCAAATCAAATTCATCAGTATATATTGGTATTTAGGAAGAAAAAATGATAAAAAAAGTAAATTTAAAGTGTGCAAGCTATAAGGAGTTAGCAACATTAGAAACAGATAAAAAAATAAACTTGATATATGGTTTAAACGGAAGTGGTAAAAGCACATTTTCTGAATACCTACGAAAAATTGGATATGCAGATGAAAAATTTGCAAATTGTTCCATTGAAACCGACAATATGAAAAATAAATCAGAACTCTCTTTGGATGAAAAAATACTTGTTTATAATCAAAAATGGGTAAAAGAAGCCTTTTATGAAAATCCTACATTAAAAGGTATTTTTTCTTTGTCAAAAGGAAATTCTGATGCAAAAAAGAAAATAGATCTTGCAAATCAAGAAAAAGAGAAATTAGAAAAATTAACAACTGAGAAAGAAAAAGATAAAGAAAAATCTCGATTATCATTTGAAAATAAAAAACTTAAAGTCGTTGATTCTATTTGGAAAATAAAAACCGACTATACTGGAGGAGAAAGAGCTACAAGCCAATTTTTTGAAAGGTTAAAGAGTAGTAAAGAAGCTCTTTTTAAACATGTGCTCGGGATTTCAAAAAGTACAACTCCTCTTTTGAAAACTATCGAAGATATAAAAGAAGAACTACAGGTTATTCTTGATAAAAATGCTACAAAAATCGAAAACCTAAGCAATGTTCAAATTTATAATTTAACCGAAGATGAAATTATTTTATTAAAAAAAGAAATTACAGGTAGTAAAAACTCAACATTTTCAACTTTGCTTGATAACCTTCAAAATAGTGATTGGGTAAATTCTGGATTAAAATATGTCGAGAAACAAACTGAGCCTGCACATTGTCCGTTCTGTCAGCAAAAAATTGATAAACAGCATCTTTTAGATGAGTTAAAATCTTGTTTTGATAAAACTTATGAACAAGATAAATTGAAACTTCAACATATTTATGACAATTACAAAAGACAGATAGATAGTATTTCTATCGATGATTCTTTTGAACAGAATAATTTATTAAAAGATCTTTCCTCGAAATATGAGTCAGCGTTTGAAAAGTTGAAATCAAGTTTAAATAGAAATTTAGACATTATAAAAGAGAAAATTTCTACCCCTAGCAAACCAATAACTCTTAATCCTGTTATTACGGAATTAAATTCATTAAATGAAGTTATAAAATCAGCAAATGATAAAATAAATGATTTCAATGCTAAAATAGACCAAAAAGATTTAACTATAAAAGAATTAGAAAAACTTTTTTGGGAAAACATTAGGTTACAATATGATGTTATTATTACAAATTATCAAGCAGAAAAATCTTTATTCGATAAAGAACAGAAAGATTTTGATTCTGAAATTTCAAGAATCAAGATAGAAATAGACAAACAAGACAATATAATAACTGAACAGTCAAAGATGGTATCAAATATTGACGAAGCTGTAATAAGCATAAACAATCGTCTTATTGAGTTAGGAATTGATAGTTTTAAAATCGAAAAATATGATGAAGATAAAGCTGAATACAAACTTATTCGTTTTGAAGAAAGTGAAGATAATATTTTTGAATCGTTAAGTGAAGGTGAAAAAATGATTATCAGTTTTCTTTATTTCATTGAAGAATGTAGAGGTAAAGATGATTCTAAGACCACTGATAAAAAGAAAATTGTCGTTATTGACGATCCTATCTCAAGTTTATCTCATATTTATGTTTTCAATATAGGAACATTAATAAAATCAGAATTCTTCGGTTCATCAAAATTTTATGAACAAATTTTTGTCTTGACCCATAATTTATATTTTTTTTATGAGTTGGCAAAATCTCCCTATCGAGATATTAAGAGACTTAAAGAAGAAGAACAAGAAAAAGAATATAAAAAAGAGTTTAATTTATTTAGAATAATAAAATCTACAAGTGGTAGCTCTATTACTACAATGAAATACAGTGAAATACAAAACGATTATCAAATGTATTGGTCTGTTGTAAATGATAAGAATAGTAAACCAGCTTTGATAGCAAACTGCATGAGAAATATAATAGATTATTTCTTTGGATTTATTGATAATAATGCGTTAAGTGAAGTTTTTCAAAAAAAAGAATTTAAAGATAATATAAACTGTCAAGCATTTTATAGATACATAAATCGAGAATCGCATTCGGATAATGTAAATATATATGATATGAAAGAATTTGATTATGATTCTTTTCAAGAAGCTTTTCGTGAAGTATTTATTCTTGCAGGTTATGAGAAGCATTATACAAAGATGAGCAAAATTAGAATAAACGATTAAAATTGTTAGAATAATATGAAATGGATATTTTGTAGTAAAAATCGTATAGCAAACTTCAAAGCAGACAACACAGACAAGCTACGTTGTTTTATTATTATGTAGTATCAGTTATTTCTAAATTTATAAACAAAACTTGCAAAACAAAATACACTAGTTAAAATGTATATTAACATATCAATTCAATCATTTTTCCCCTCCAACCACTTGCCGAACAACAACTCATCGTTGCTGAAATAGAAAAAATCTTTGCACAGATTGACTTGCTAGAACAAAACAAAACAGACTTACAAACAGCAATCAAACAAGCAAAATCAAAAATCCTAGATTTAGCAATTTACGGTAAACTCATTCCTCAAGATACAAATGACGAACACGAATCTAATCTAAAACGTTCAAAACTAGAAGAAGGAGATTTACTTATTTCTATTGCAGGAACATTAGGCAAGGTTGGTTTTGTAAAAAAATCGGATTTACCTATGAATACAAATCAAGCAATAGCATTTGTAAGGTTACAAAAAAATATTTTTAATAATATGTTTTTAAAATATTCGATTGAAAGTCCTTCTATAAATTCTAATCTTTTATCAAAAACTAAAGCAACATCTATTCCAAATCTTACGCTAGAAATGATTTCGGATTGTTTAATTCCTCTTCCTTCTCTCGCAGAACAACAAAGAATAGTTTCAAAAATTGAAGAGATATTTGCTATATTAGATAGAATTAGTAACGAGTTAGGTACAGATATTTAAAATCCACATTTTATCTATTTCAAATTTCATTTATGATAAAATAGCTGTTTTTTGGAGAGTTTATGAAGAATATTTTGATTATTGCAGATGGAAATTTGGCTAAAAACTTCCTTGAGAGACTATTTAATAGTAAAAATAACGCCCTGCATAACTACACAATAATAACATATAACGAAGAGACACTACCTAGCTGGGATGTGAATTTTGAAAATTTTATATTTTATAGTTTTGACCCAACTAGCCTTGGAAAGTTAAAAATTCATCTAAATAGCGAATTTGAACAAGCTATGATAATAATGCAAAATGAATTTGATATAAGATGTGTATGCGATAATCTGCGTCAAATTTATCCAAATTTAGAGATTGATGTGATGGATCTGTGGGGAATGGAGAGATATCTAGGATCTGATAATCTAATATCAATTATAGATGCTAGAAAGATCTTAAGCTCTAGATTTATGGATTTTTTGCCTGATGTGCCAGTAATTGCTGATAATATCGGCCTTGGGCTAGGGGAGATTATGGAGATACAAGTGCCTCATGGTAGTAGCTACGCTTATCGCCATGTAGGTAATATCCGTAAAAAACGCTGGAAAATTGCTATGATATATCGCAATGGAAGTTATACAATAGCTACTCCTAG
>JAGBBT010000073.1 GCA_017938365.1 Treponema sp. | reverse complement strand
TATATTTTATACGCAAAAACTTTATCCAAATTCTATTGAAAATCAAAACTCAATGTATGAACTAAGTAAATGGACTTATGATCGACTTTTTAAACTACTTAGAGAAAATTAAAATGATTATAGACAAAGAATTATAAAAAAAATGAGCTACAAACGGAACTATGATTGTTTTTGTTTTTAAATAGCAAACTCTTAAAATTAAGCCAGAAATAAGGGCATTTATACAAGCCCATGCTCCAAGATATAGATGTCCTAGAGAAAATAAAACTATAATAAATAGTTCTGCAACAACATAATTTTTAACTTTTAAGAAAATTCGTAATATTTCTGGTAAAAGGAATCTGTAAATTACTTCTTCATAAAAGGCTGAACAAAAAATTGAAATTAATATAAAAATAAATTGATTCAACTTTATATCAACGGGAATAGATACTTTGTTTATTCCAAAAATTCTGGCTAAAAAGTTTAAACTAAATGAAACAAGCAATAATAATATTAAAGTCAGAATAAAATAAAAAAAATTCTTTCTTAAGTTAAAAATACTTTTTTTTATATAGCCATCAACACAAAGAGCGTTATAATTAAATCTGTATAAAATTATTGCAAAAAGAAAAAAAAACGAAGGAATTAAAAAATTTCTATTTTCAAAAATAGAAGTACTACTCTGATTACTAAAAAAAACAGGTAAAACAAAAAAAAATGCTATAAAAAAAAATTCAGTAGCGTAAAGCGATTTTTTCATATATTATATAATAATAGCAAATAAAAAAAAGTTATAAAAGACTGCTTCAGAAGGAAAGTTATTGAAAAATGTTTAAGGTAATATTAATAACAATAATTATTTTCATTGTTGTTATTAGAATTTTAGTTTTATTTAAGGACCTCATAAAATTTTTCTTAACAGGACATGATTATGGATTTCATTTTTCTGAAATAAACACACTTTGGAAATTAGCAAAAAAATGCAATTTAGAAGAACCTGCAGCGTTATTTATTTCTGTTCCAACATTAAATAATGCAATAAGTAGTTATATAAAAGAAACCAAGTCAAAAGGAAGTTCTAATACAAAAAAAGTTCAAGATTTTTTGACAAAATTATATGATTTTAGAACTAGATTAAATATTGATCACGAAAATAAAAAAGGTTTGGATTCAACAAAATATTTAGATAAGGGACAAAGACTTAGAATCATTCTTCCTGGGCACGGACTGTTTTTTTCTGAAATATTAAATAATGGATATGAAATTGTAATAAAAATTCCGATTCAGAAAAACATAATAAAATTAACGGGTGATGATTGGGTTGGTAAAAACATAAGTGTTTATCTTTGGAGAAAAGGGGATGCATCTTATGTTTTTGATACAAGAGTAACAAATTCCGGAATTTTTAATGGAACTTCTGTAATATATTTAGCACAAACAAATAAATTACTAAGAGCCCAAAAGAGAAAATCTGTAAGATGTCAATGTAACTTGCCTGCATCATTATATTTCATAAAATCAGAAATCATAGATTTTAATTTGGTTGAGGCTGAACCTGGATATAGGGTAATCCTTGAAGATATTTCTGAAGATGGTGCAATGATTCGTGTTGGTGGACAAGGTATTAATAATTCACAAATAAAACTTCAGTTTAAAATTGGTGAAAAATTAATTCTCATGTATGGAATTGTTAGAGCTGTAGAATACAACAAAACAATTAATCAATCTCGTTTGCACTTTGAATGTCTTCATTTAGAAAAAGAAATGAAAAATGATATTCTTAGTTTTGTTTATAATGTTCTTCCTCCAGAACAAAAAGATGTTTTTGATGCATTAAGTGCAACAGAAGAAGATAGAGCAGAAGATGAAACTGCTCCACAGGAATCTTCGGAGAATAATGTAGAAACAGAATTAGTTAAACCCATACAAGAAATAACAGACGAAATTCAAGCACAACAAATATCTTTAGATGAATTAGCAGAACTTGATGTAGAATAATAGAGGTTTTAGAAATGAAAAAGGTTTTATTTATTTTTTTTACAATTTTTTGTTCTCAATTAATATTTTCAATTTCTGATGTTAAAAAGTCTTTTATAAGAGGTAACATAGTAGATAAAATAGAAGCCGTAAAGGAAGCGTCTGAAAATGAATCACTTGAGTTAGCGTTTGCTGGGATTTCTTTTGTTACAGAATATAGACCATTACTAGGCCAAGACAGAGATTTGTCAGCTTTAGCAATTGCATCAATACTAAAACTTCCTAAAAATTTAACTTTATCAAAGCAATCTGAAGATATATTAACACATTTATGTAATATTTTTACAATATTTACTGATGAGAATGTGAAGATTGCTGTATTAAATAAGTTTGATGAATTTTCTAACACAGAAACAAATCAGAAAATTGTTCCTTTTATAAATAATTATCTGATTTCAAATGATACAAATAAAGATTTAGCTGTTGAAAAAAGGGCTATGGAAGTTGTTTCAAAAATTGGTAATACTGAAACATTTACAATTATTTACAAAAAATGGAAAAATGAGGTCCCAGAATTAAAGCCGACATTGGATAAAGCTTTAATTTCTGTATCAGCAAAAAATCTTCCACAAGTTGTAAAAATTATTTCAGAATCAAATATAACTGAAATTCATAATTATTTTATTTTAATATCTGAATCTAATGAAATATCTAAAAATTTTAAAGCAGAAATCGCCGAAAACGTACTTTCAGCAACTATAAATAATAAGGAAGATAATATTGAAAATTCTATTGATTCTGTTGCGTTACAAATAAAAGTACTACAAGTTATTTCTGATAGCAATTGGACAAAGGCTTCAAAACTTGCTGTAAGATATTTTTCTATAGCAAAACAAGAATATAAGGATAAGTTGATGTCTGAAACACAATTTGTGCAAGTTATAAATTGTATTACAAACCTTGCTTCTACAGATTCAGCAAAAGCTCTATCTAATTATCTTGCAGAGATGAATATTGCTGTTGAAAACAATAAAATACCTGCCAAGAGCGTTGTTCTTGCCACTATAAACTCGTTAGGGATATTGGGCGACAAGTCTGCTTTTGACAATCTATTATATGTAACATATCTTAATTATCCAGAGGATGTTAAAAGTAATGCAAGAGAAGCCCTTGCAAAGCTTAAATGGTAAAAAAAATAAGAGAATTAATAAATTATTTACTATTAAACCCTTTATTTTTATCTTCGATTATTTTATGTTTTCTGTTTTATACAGGTGTAATAAATTCTAACAATAAAAATTCTTTTGTATCTTTAATTCCAATATCGGAGATTAAAGAATTAGAAGGAATTGTTGTTTCTGCACCTGTAAAATCTCTTACAAATGAAAATTATTACTTTATTGATTTAAATGTTACAGCCGTAAAATCTAAAGAAAATATTTACTCTCAGGGAAAAGGGATAATAAAATTGTTATTAAAAA
The DNA here is from genome assembly GCA_017938365.1 of Treponema sp. Taxonomy (GTDB): domain Bacteria; phylum Spirochaetota; class Spirochaetia; order Treponematales; family Treponemataceae; genus Treponema_D. Next base: position 49,172 of record JAGBBT010000073.1, on the reverse strand, counting down.
GTGATTTTGTAGAATCTCTTTATCCTAATAAACTTAATTCAAAATCAAAAAGAAATTTATTAATTGAATCAGGATTAAATATTAAATTTGTAGTAAAAAGTTTAAATGAAGATCTATTTTTAGTTACTGATATATTAGATTCATTTTATGAAAAATCATTAAAAGGAAGGATTTTTTATTTTAGGGCATTATGTAGATTAAATTTTAAAAGACTATTAAATTCCTGGGGAAATGCTGGAGGATTATTACTTGCTTTATTATCAGGTTCTAAAGAATATACGGATACATCATTAAACCTTTCTTTTAAAAGAGCAGGTTTATCACACATTCTTGCACTTTCAGGTATGCATTTGTCTTTGTTCGGAAGTTTAGGGTTCTTTGTTGCAAAAAGATTTTCTTCAAAGAAAAAGGCTTATAATATAAAAATGCTTTTAATATTGCTATTTGTTTGGTTTGCAGGATTTACCCCCTCATTATTAAGAGCTTTTATTTTTTCAATAATAATATACATACTAACTGCATTACATATAAAAAAAATAAATGATATATCAAGCTTGTCATTATGTTTTTTAATTCATTCAGCAATCCAACCAACTCATATTCAGACACCAGCATTTATGTTATCCTACGGTGCTTTGTTTGGAATTATAACAGTTGGTTCTTTTTTCAAGGAAAAATTATCAAAGATATTTGCATTAAAAATTGTTGCTAATTTTTGCGATTCTTTTGGAGCTCAAATATGTACATTTCCAATATTAATCAATTTGTTTGGAGAAGTTGCTCCTATAGGCGTTATATCAAGTTTAATTGTATCACCATTATTAACTATTTTTTTATATACAGGATTAATAGGAATAATTATTTGCATGATAATACCTTTTCTATCTCCTGCATTTAATGATATTATAGATGTAATTTACAACATTATAAGTAATTTTATTGTTTATTTTTCATCATTTCCATTAATAACACTGAGGAATTAAAATGTTAAAACATCCAGACTATAATTCACCTACAGAATTAAAAAACTTCATGGAACAAAATAATATGTCTATGCAAAAAAAATTTGGACAAAACTTTTTAGTAAATGAAGATGCAAGAAAAAAATTAATTGATTCCCTTGATGTAAAAGAAAACACAACTGTATGGGAAGTAGGGCCAGGTTTAGGTTCTATGACAGATGAATTATTGAAACGTGGTGTAAATTTAACTGTATTTGAAATTGATCATGGATTTGCAAGGCTACTTCCTCAATTCTTTGAAGAATACAAAAAAACAGGACATTTTAATTTAGTTGAAGGTGATGTTCTTAAAACATGGTGGAACTATTTAAAAACAGCAACGGTTCCTGATAGATTTTTTGGAAATCTGCCTTATAACGCTGCTGCTACAATAATTGCTGATACTATTAATAAAGGAATACGTTTTAACAAAGCAGTTTTTACAATACAAAAAGAAGTAGGGCAAAGAATGTCCGCGACTCCTGGTTCTGATGATTATTCATCATTTTCTGTTTTATGCCAATGGGCATACGATGTCAAACCAATAATGGATTTAGCCGGAGGAAATTTTTGGCCAAAACCTAATGTTGCATCGAGAGCAGTTTTATTTACTAAAAAGGATAGCTTTCCAAATTGTGAAAATCCAGATTTGTTTATGAAATTAATTAGAACTGTATTTGCACAACGCAGAAAAACTATTAGAAATAATTTACAAACACTTATTTCAGGTTCACAAGCTGATGAAGCTTTAAATAAATGTGCTATTTCTACAAATGAACGAGCAGAAAATCTTTCTATAGAAAAATTACTTTCATTGTCTGATGTAATAAATTCTGTTATAATTAGCGATAAATGAGTAATTCCATACAAAAAAATCTAAATCATGTTTTAGAACTTATAAAAAACGCAGAGGAAAAATCAGAACGAACACCTGCAAGTGTAAAACTTGTTGCAGTTAGTAAATTTCATTCTGTAGAAGAAATAATTAAAGTTATACAAGAAGGTCAAAATACATTTGGTGAAAATAGAGTTCAAGAGGCTGTCGAAAAATTTTCTGAAATAAAGAAATTAGGATACAATCCTGATTTACATATAATTGGAACATTACAACGAAATAAGGTCAAAGATGCTGTAAAAATTTCAAATTGTATAGAATCAGTTGATAGAATTCCTCTCATGGAAGAAATTGAAAAGCAATGTTCAAAAATAAATAAAACCATCGATATATTATTCGAGTATCATACTGGTGAAGATTCTAAATCTGGTTTTAAGGATAAAGAATCATTGTTTGAAGCATTAGAATTATGCAATAGAGGTGTTTTTCCACATATAAAACCAAAAGGTTTTATGACAATGGCGCCTTTTACCTCTGATAAAGAAAAAATTAGATATGCTTTTAAAGTATTAAAAGATGTTGCATCCTTAGCGAAACAAAAGTTTAAAAACTTAAGTTTAACAGAATTATCAATGGGTATGTCAGGAGATTTTGAAATTGCAATAGAAGAAGGTTCCACAATGGTAAGAATTGGAACAGCAATTTTTGGAGAAAGGATTTACAATTAATGAAAAAACTCATATCAGTACTTTTACTAATTAGTTTTTGTTCTCTTAATATAATAGCTGAAGATAATGATAGTTTTGATGATATAGATTTTCCTCAATGGACAAAAGATTTAAGACGCACAGAGATTATAACTTTTGGTTCACTGCCATTTGTAACTTTATGGGTAACAATGGGATATTCAATGGTCGTGCAAGGGGAATTTCATAATCCGTTAAATAAGAGTACTACAAGGTTTTCTCCTGAAGATCAAAAAAAAATTATAGGAATTGCAGCAGCAACAAGTCTTAGTTTAGGACTTACAGATTTGTTAATAAACATAATTACAAGAAATATTCATAAAAATAAACAAAAGAAAGTAAAAACACCAATTACAATCATTCCTTCTAAAGATTTTGCACTAAATGACATAATTCTAGATCAAGATATTTCTGAATCGTCAGAAACCTATATAACAGATGAAAAAGATTATTTAATAGGTGAATTGGAAGATGCCATTTTTTAATATAGAAATTCCTGCTGATTATTCTGGCTCAGACAGATTAGATAAATACATTTCCTCTTTACCGAACGGTATGAATCGCTCAAAACTTAAAAGTGGAGTTTCAAAAGTTCTAATTAATGATAAAAAAGCAAAATTAGCAACTAAAGTCGTTGCAAACGATAAAATATATATTGAATGGGAAGACAATGTTCCTGAAAATATAACACCTGAGAATATTCCATTAGATATTATATTTGAAGATGAAAATGTTACAGTAATAAATAAAAAACAAGGAATGGTTACACATCCTGCTAGTGGTAATTGGAGTGGCACACTTGTAAATGCACTTTTATTTCATTGGAACAGAGAAGCTATTTCACATAAAGAAAAAAATTCAAATAGTGAGATGCTAAAGGCTAGAAGACCTGGAATAGTTCATAGGCTAGACAAAGATACTTCTGGAGTTATCATAACTGCAAAAAATCGAGATACAGAGGAATGGTTAGGAGAACAGTTTAGGGATCATAAAAAACTGTCTAAGATATATATATGTATATGTACTGGACATCCTAAGGAAAAAAACGGAGAAATAAAGACAAATATTGCAAGAGACCCAGAAAATAGAAAAAAGTTTAAGGCATTTCCCCTAGGCGATAAAGGAAAAATTGCTATTACAAAATATAAATGTATTGCAACATACGGACCTTATTCATTGTTTTTTGTAAAAATATTAACAGGTAGAACACACCAAATTAGAGTACACTTAAAACATATTGGTTGTCCAATATTAGGAGATCCAATATATGCAAAATCTACAAAAGGAACAATTTTTGAAGGTTCATCTTTAATGCTTCATGCATATAAATTAAAAATAAAAACTTCAAAAAATGAAATTTTTAAAACTTTTACAGCACCTGTTCCATTAAGATTTAAAAAAGTAATAAAAAAATTACATGAAAAATTTGAGAAAATATGAACATAGAAATATTACAAGAACCATCTAGAAATAATCCGTTTTTAATTATAAATAAACCACAAGGTCTGCCATCTGCACCATTAAAAAGTGGAGAAGATTCAGCATTAACTCAAGCCATAACTTTATATCCTGAAATTAAAACTGTAAAAGGCAAAAAAGAAATTGAATACGGACTTTTGCATAGATTAGATACTCAAACATCTGGTTTACTTTTAATTGCCACAACTCAAGAATCCTATAATTCAATTCAAGAATCTCAAAAAAATAATAATTTCATAAAATGGTATACAGCAAAAATAGAAAAAATAAATGATATAAATAGTTATTTAGAAGGATTTCCAAATCAAGAAATAAAAATCAAAGAAAATTCAACTGTAGTTATTGAGTCATACTTTCGACATTATGGAAAAAATAATTCGCAAGTAAGACCAGTTACTAAAAGTTCTGGTAAAAGTGCATTAAAAAAAGCGACATCAAAACTATATAAAACAGAAATTACATTAAAAGAAAATAATATAGCAATTTGTAAAATAACAGAAGGGTTTAGGCACCAAGTTCGAAATCACCTTGCATGGCTTAACATACCTGTAAAAGGTGATTTTTTGTATAACCCATTAACAAAAAAAGAAGATGCATTATTAGCTTTTAAAGCAACAAAAATACAATTTATACATCCAATAACTAAGGAAAAGTGTACTTTTTCTTTAAAATAAAAAAAGCTTATTCACAGTTAGAACAAGCTTTATATAAAAATATAAATGCCCGGAAGGAGACTTGAACTCCTACACCCGTGAAGGTTCTAGTACCTGAAACTAGCGTGTCTACCAATTCCACCACCCGGACAAATAATGGTTAATAATACAAAAAAAGAAGAACTTATGTCAATTAATTCATTCTAACCAAAAATATATTTATAAATCAAAAATAAAACAAAAAAAACACCTAAAAAAGTAATAAAATAAACCCAAATAGGTAACGACTCATCTGAATAATTTCTAGAAAATCCCAAAACTCTACTTCTTGAATCAATAGCATTTCTTAAATCTTTTCGAGATTTTCTACTAGCTTTCTTTTCATTTGCAAGTTTTTTTTGTTTAGACCCTTTTGATTTTTCAGAATTAAAAGCATAACCACAAGTAGGGCATCCATTTGTAAATTTATTTGGACCTCCCGTTGTTCCGCATTGGGGACATCTTACCGATGAAAAAAATCTACCACAATGTCTACAAACTCGTGCATTTTGAGGAACTTCAGCACCACAATTTTCGCAAAAAAACTTTGCACTTTTTAAATTAGAATTGCTCATGCTGTTTTTTGTAAGCGAAGTTTTAATCTACCATCATTTTCTTCTACAATGGCCTGAACAAAACTATATTCCTGTTTAATTTTTATGGAAGCCTCTTTTATAAGAATTCCACAATCAAGATTTTTTATAAAGTTCGGAACATCTGGAATATACTCAAAAGTCTCTCCATCAAAATGTTTTGCATAACCTGATACTAATTCTCCGGATATAGGATTTGTAAATATAAAAGTACAGTATTGAATTTTATTTCCTATTACTTCTTCTGAATCTTCAGTTTGTTCAATCGATATAGTTGATTGAGATTGAATACTATCTTCAATTTCATCTTCTATTTTGCTTTGTGAATTATCATTTTGAACAATAATTGAAACAGTAGGAACAATTTGACCTTCATCATCAACAAATTTACCAGAATAAATATCCTTTTCTTTTATGAGAATATCTCTTAATTTTTCTAAACCGTTTACATCAACAGACTCAAAAATACCCCTAACACTTAATGCTTCTGCCTTTCTTAATTCATCGTCCGTAAGAATCCCATCAGAATACAATATTACTTCAGGCTTATATCCACCAAATTCAGTACTTGCAAACTGAACTAAAGTCTTCCAATGTCTAGGATAATCTTTTGCACTTACAATGATTAAATGTGGTGTAATTTCTTCAATATTATCAAGAGCTTTTAAGAGCCATTTATATACAATTACATCATAACCTGCGGAATTTAATACTTGAGAAATATTTTCTATAGCTATTTGATTATCTGCAATAAGTAAAGCTTTCATATTTATTCAGTTCCAAGATTTGTAACATTATAATCATAAATCTGCCAAATTCCATCTCTCTGACGAACCTTATATACATATCGTTTCTTTTCTCTAAAATTAGGATATTTAAACCATTCAATAACAGTTACAGAACCGTCTGTTTGAGAATATGAAGTATTTTCAATGATAAACTTTTCTGGAATAGAAACAATATCATAATCAATTCTGTTTTGCATAAGATCTGATTTATAATTTTCGAGCATACGACTTCTTTCATCAGCAGAAGCAGCTCTGTATCGTCTTTGTTGTTCTGAATTACGAAGCATCATTTGCTCTAAATCCATATAAAGAAAATACTGATCCCACAAAGACTTTTGACGAGCAATAATAGTTTGCTCAATTACTTTATCAGGACTTATAGACTCTGGTTTTAATAAAGCTCCAGATTTATTTTCTACAGGAAGAATAGTAGCAGAAGCTGCAGAAGGGCTTGGACGAATTTCTAAACTTAAACGATTAGATGTTATTTCAATATTCTTTTCTCTATATAATTCAGGATAAAAAATAAGTTCCAGATAATAAATAGAAGGTTCGTCAAACTCAATATAATCTTTTACATTTTCTGTAAAAGAATAAGTTTCTCCAGGTTCTATTGCTAATTCTCTAAAATAAACAGTTCTATTTGTTGATCTTTTTGTAATTAATTTTTGTGTAGAAGGAAGTGAAGTATTTTTTATTGTATAAGCATTAAAATCTAAACTAAACATTCTATCATCCGCTAACTTAAAGCGTAATGTTTCAGTTCCTGTGTTAACAACAGATATACTTACATAAATAGGATTATCATCAACCATACCAGGAAAATACATTGTTCTGTCATAGTATTTAATATTTACCTTAGCATTCTGAAAATCCTTACTTTTATAAACTTGTGCAGTTAAAAACTGTGCAAAGAATGTAAAAATTGCTATAATAAAAAATAGACTACGTTTCAAGACTTTGTCTCCTTACTTTTTTATATTATCGGACATTTTATATGAAATCATTATTATCAAATTCCATACAAGAAATACTTAATTCCTGGTCTGAATTAAACGGAACAATTAAGCATTTCGATTCTTTAGATTCATATCCAAAGAATATAGAAGGCTTACAAGGTGCCTCAACCTCATTCTTTGCAGCCGCTTATATAGAAAATATAAGAAACAAGAGAATCTACCAACTACAGTATACTGCAACAGGACGATATTCACAAGAACAACAAAAACAGTATGATGCAACTGATTCAACTTTTTTAGATACAATAATAATTGTTCCAACAGAAAAAGATGCAACTTCATTATTAAGTGATTTTAAAACAATTTTTGAAGATAATATAGAAAGTTACAGCCTTCCTTGGTGGGGAACAGTACCTTATAGAGCAATAGGAAAAGGTTCAGCGATATTTGGACAAAGAGCCGGAGTTCTTTCAAAATTAGCATGGCAAAACAGAAAAACAACAATTTCAACAAAGCCAAGAGTTTTTATTATTCCTGAAAGAGCCTTTTTATCACCTGTACCAAATCCAGAATACATAAAATCTCTTGTATTTTCTATATATAAAGGTCAAAATATTGACCCAATAGAATTAGCTAATAAATTAACAAGTTTAGGCTACATTAGAGTTCCAAAAGTTGGAGTTGGAGGGGAATTTACTCTAAGAGGTGAAGTACTAGATATTTTTACTCCAGGAGAATCATTAGCCACAAGAATTATATTTGATTTTGACGAAGTAGGACAAATAAAATCTTTTAATCCAGAAACCCAATCAACTGTAACCGAAAAAGATAATTTACTTATATTTCCAATGAAAGAAATTATCTGGACAGAGGAATTTATTTCAAAATTAGAAAATGCTGTTTTTGATGACCATTTAGAATTATCTGAAAATGCTATAAAGGCAAAAAATAAACTTATAAACGAATTAAAAACATCAAAAGAAAGTGAAGGTGAAGAACTTGTTTATCCAGTTTTATGGGAAAAACAATATTCAATATTAGATTATATTAGTGAAAATTCAACAATACTTTATTTTGATTATGATAGATTAAATAATTCAAAAGAAAATTTTGAAAGAGAATATTCAGGGATGTATCGAATTGCAAGACAAGATTTTCCCATATTACAACCTTCAAAAATATTATTTTCATTTTCAGAATTACACGCAAAACACAAAAAAACAATTAACTTAAAATCATTACATTCTGAATTAGAAGAAGATAATTCAGAAAAAACAATAAAACTTCAAACAGATACATCTAGAAGCTTTTTAGGCAATATAAATTATTTAAAAGAAGAATTAACAAATTTTATTAATAACAATTGGACTGTACATATTTTTGCAGATAATCCAAATCAATCTTTGCGAATAAAAGAAATATTAAAAGATTTCGATTTAAAAATATATCCACTTCCAATTTCGTCAGGATTTGGGATTCCAGAAACTAAAACCCTTATAATACAAGAAAATGAAATATTTGGCCGAAAAAAGCATGTTCCAAAAAGCCTTGGACATGTAAAAAGTGCTGCAATAGATACTTTTGTTGAATTAAATGAAGGTGATTATATAGTTCATGTAAATTACGGAATCGGTATTTTTAAAGGAATACAACGCGTAAAAGCAATGGGCAACGAAAGAGACTATATAAAACTTGAATATGCCGATGAAGAGTTTTGCTTTGTACCAATTGAACAAGTAAACTTAGTTCAAAGATATATTGGTAATGAAGGTGAAAAACCTCGTATTGATAAAATTGGTTCAAAATCATGGGAAAACAGAAAAAATAAAGTAAAAAAAGCAGTTGAAGATTTAGCAGAAAAACTTATTGCTCTTTACAGCCGAAGAAAAGCAAGTAGGGGATATCCATTTCCAAAAGACAATGAATGGCAAACATCCTTTGAAGCATCTTTTCCGTATGAAGATACAGAAGATCAGTATAATGTAAGTTTAGAAATAAAAAAGGATATGGAAAAACCTGTTCCTATGGATCGTCTCATATGTGGTGATGTTGGATATGGTAAAACAGAAGTTGCAATGCGAGCTGCCTTCAAAGCTGTAATGGGAGGAAAACAAGTTGCATTTTTAGCACCCACAACTATTCTTGCAGAACAGCATTATGAAACTTGTTTAGAAAGATTTAAGAATTTCCCTGTTACAATAGCTCAATTAAGCAGATTTGTTACACCAAAAGAACAGAAGAAAATTCTCGAAAAGCTCAAAATTGGAGAAATAGACATAATAGTAGGCACTCACAGAATTATACAAAAAGATGTAGTATTTAAAGATTTAGGGCTAATGATTATAGATGAAGAACAAAGATTTGGAGTTAAAGATAAAGAAAAATTAAAAACATTAAAGGCAAACATAGACTGTTTAGCAATGAGTGCAACTCCAATTCCGAGAACATTACATATGAGCCTATTAAAAATTAGAGATATGTCCTTATTAACAACACCTCCTCAAACTCGAAAACCTATAGAAACCGTTGTAGAAGAGTTTACAGAAGAAAGAGTTATTAGAGCCATAAGACAAGAAGTTGAACGAGGAGGGCAAGTATTCTTTTTACATAACAGAGTAGAAACCCTAGAAGAAACTCGCTTAAAAATTGAAAGAATGCTACCAGAAATGATGGTTGATTGTGCCCATGGACAAATGTCTGCGGAAGAATTAGATGATATTTTCCGTAGATTTAAAATGGGTGGATTTCACATATTAGTAGCAACAACAATTATAGAAAACGGAATTGATATTCCAAATGTAAATACAATAATTATAGACAGAGCTGATATGTACGGAATAAGTCAATTGTATCAGTTAAGAGGTCGTGTAGGAAGAAGTGACAGAAAAGCATATGCTTATTTACTTTATCCAGAAAATAAAGTTCTCTCAGAAATTGCAATGAAGAGACTCCAAGTAATAAGCGATTTTACAGAATTAGGTTCTGGATTTAAAATTGCCATGAAAGACATGGAAATCCGAGGGGCAGGGAACTTATTAGGAAAAGATCAAAGTGGAGATGTATACTCAGTTGGTTTTGATTTATATGTAAAACTCTTAAACGAAGCTGTAGAACGCTTAACACAAGAAAATTACGAAGAACAAAACGAAGTATTAATGGAATTAGAATACAGTGGATTTATCCCTGATACATACGTTCATAACATTCAAACAAAAATGGAAATTTATAAAAAAGTTGCTTCTGTACAAACACAAGATGAACTTGCAAGAATGTATAATGAACTAGAAGATAGATTTGGACCAATACCAGATGAAGTATACAGCTTACTAAGTTTAGCAGAAGTCAGAATAATTGCAAAAAAATTATTTATAACAACATTAAAAGAAAGAAAAGGAATTATAACTTTAGAATTTGCAAAAGTATCTGATATAAAAATTGATAAACTTATGAGATTAATAAAAGAAAACTCAGATAAAATAAAACTTGATCCAACAAAACCAAATGTTTTAATGTTAAGCACAGGAAAAATTGGTCTAAAAGAAAAAAGTGAATATATAAGAGAAAAATTAGAACAATTAGTATAAATAACATAAAAAAAAGCTAATTCTGGTTTTCAGAATTAGCTTTTTAACTAACTTAAAATACTGTTAATTAGAAAAATTTGTATGTTACACCAAGACTAAATAACATTGTATCTTTATTTAAGTCCATTGAATTATATTCTTCTTCAAAATATTCAACATACATACCAGCACCTGTAAGTGTTAATGCTTCTGTAGGTGAGTATTCAACACCAGCTCCTACAGTAAAGCTATCTAATACAGGACTAAGAGGGCTGTTTGATTCATCATTTTGACCTTGGTTTCCGTAAGAAAGACCAAGAGAAGCACTTACTTTTTCGTTAAATCTGTAATCAGCACCAACAGAAATTTCAAATGAATCATCGTAATCAGTTTCACCTAAAGCTGAATTCTGTTCAGCCTGTTTGTTAAAGTAATAATTAAAACTTGCACTTAAATACAATGGATCAATAACTCTATAACCAACACCAAAGTTTAATACAGCAGGAAGGTCTGTGTTAAACTTTTCACCATTAGCAATTGCTAATCCTGCTTGGCTAGCAAAGTCAGCTCCTTTTACATTTTCAAATTCATATTCAATTTTTGTAAGTGATTGATACTGCAATGCTAAATCAAGATTTTCGATAGGTTTTACATGAACACCAAAAACACCACCAAATCCCCATGCAGAAGCATCATATGAAATTTCTTTTGATAAACTAGCTAAAGATAGCTTCATTGTCTGATCACCATAAACTGTTCTAAATGCAGCAGATAATGAAACTATATCATTAATTGCATAACCAACACCAATTTGACCACCATAAGTCATCGAAGAAACTTCAAGTTTGTTTGTTTTTGTTGAAGCAATCATAGATTGATACTGTTGTGCAGCTTGTTGATACTGTTGTGCAGCTGCAGCATTATTAGCAGCGAGAGCATTCTGTGCTTGTGTTGCATAATTTTGAGCTGCTGCCGCCATTTTACCAGGAATAAGTGGAGTATTTTTATATTCAAGATTACCACCACCTGCATAAATACCAAAATTACCAAAAATAGAAAGCTTATCTTGTTTGTATACAATATCAGCATTTGGATATAAAAGAACTGGAGTATCTTCAGTTGACTTCATATCAATTCCTGCAGCAGGTATATTCATCTCATGAGAGTACTCTTTAATAACAAACTGATTACCAGCTTCAACATAAAGACCATCTTCCATAAATGCAGTACCTGCAATGTTATAAAAAGCAGCTTCTGGACGTTCTGATTCTACATTACGGCTAGGATTTCTTAAATAACCTGTAGACAAATTTGTTTTGTTTTCAACACCACCAGCAAAAACAAAAGCACCAGCGATAGTTGCCAAAACTGTAGTAAAAATGATTTTTTTCATTTTAACAGTCTCCTAAAAAAAAATATTAATGACACAAAAACTAATTTTGTCATTATTATAATTATGCAACAAACAATTGACTTTGTCTATTTTAAAACATATGTTTTTTATAAAAAACATTAAATTTATATTAAGTAAATATTAATTATTAAAAAGGAGATATGGCTTTACATCGCCACTAAAAAAGAAATGCTTAAAGTTATAAAATACAACAAAAACTATGTTAATTCAGCTATAGAAATTTGGAATAACATAGTTGAAGACGGAATTGCCTTTCCGCAAACTGAACTTTTAGACGAAAACTCCGGAAACGATTTTTTTGAATCACAATCATTTACAGGACTAGCAATTGATTGTGATTCAAATGAAATTGTCGGATTGTACATACTTCATCCAAATAATGTAGGCCGTTGTGGACATATTTCAAACGCAAGTTATGCTGTTAAAAAAGATAAACGAGGTCAACATATCGGAGAATATTTAGTAAAGGCCTGTCTTAAAAAAGCAAAAAAAATTGGGTTTAAGATTCTTCAATTCAATGCCGTTGTAGCAACAAATACATGTGCATTAAAACTGTATAAAAAGTTAGGGTTTATTCAACTTGGAAGAATACCAAATGGATTTCTTCTGAAAAATGGAAAATATGAAGATATAATTCCTCATTACATAGAATTAAAATAATATAGTTTAAGCCAAATTATCGCCAGACACCACAGTTTAACACTACTTAAAACTACCCATAATGCACATTCTGTCTACCAATATATAATTATTTTCATTTCCTTTAATTTTCACTCTCCACCCCATATAACTTGCTTAGATGAAATAAACATTGTTTTTCCATATTAGCAAGTTATATTATCAATCTTAAACAAAAAAAACTGTTGAGCTTTTACACTACAACAGTTTTTTTTAATAGGTTTAACTTTTTTCTAAATTATTTTACTCAGCGTCTTTAATTAAACTATAGTCAATGTCTGTTGCTTCAAAATCTTTTAGAAAAACAATTTCATCAAAACTTTCAGGTAAACTTAACTCATTTATTTCATTATATTCAACTTTAATAAATGTCGTTCCATCAGAACTTTTTGCAATATATGGGGATCCATATCTTCCTCGTAAATAATTTGCATAATAAGTATAACCATCTTTTACATAAAATTTAAATACTGTTCCTTTACTAAACTGATTATGATATGAATCTGTTACATAATACCTTATAACATCTGGCAGACTATCTATTTCATCCTCAGCAACACCAGTTTCCATTTTTCTGAAATTATCCATCAGATTTGCTCTTGGCCAATCTACAATTGAAGATTCTTTTATTGGCTCATAAACAGCATTACCATTATTATCCTTTACAATTAATGCATAAGAATATTTAAATGAATTAAAACTAGCATATACAGTGTTTCCGTCTTTATTTGTAAAAGTATAAACTTTAGAATCATATGGAGTAAACATTTCGAAAAGTTTTTCATCTATATTCTCAACCTCAATTCCTGTATAACACTTAATTTTATCAGTTGCATTTAATGCGTATTCAAAAAAACTTGCTGGATAATCATCTAATATAAAATACTCTTTAGTTGATTTATCAAAACCAAAAATAGTTCTTAACATCTCTCTAAAATCAAGACCTCTAGAAGTACATCTTACATCTGCATAATATATATTGTTATCATCTTCATAACTATAATATTCTGTATTACCTTTTATAAATACATTCTGAATAGTTAAAGGAAGATCATCTTCTTTAACTATGGAAAAGTCTTTATAAGCAACAAACTTCTCGTAAGAATCAAACTCGTATGAATATTTTTTATTTTGATTTTCAAGAACTGTAATAAAAGTGTTAGCAGCTTCATAATATCTAGTATAGCAAGTATAAACAGAGGAACCATCATATGATGTATAACTATATTTATAATAAGCCTCACGATCTTCTTCTACTCTAAATGCTCTGTAAATCTCTTTTGGTAAATCTTCATCATTGATTTTTTTAAAATTAATATGTTTTTCTAACAGCTCAACTACTTTATCTTCAATATCATAACGCCAAATAAACTCATCTTTAGGAGATTCATTATGCCACCCACAAGTTGAATAAACTTTAGTAGGTTCAGAAGTTTTTAAACTTGTTCCATTAAATTCAAAATAATATATCCAATCCTCATATTCAGCATAATAAATTGCATTTTCTTCTAATTGTTTTTCATTAAAAAACCATAATGTGTTACTATAAGATTCTTCAATTTCCGCCTCAGTTATTTTTTTTATAGAACTCCATTTTGTCTCATTTTCTTTAAAAGAATCAAAATCAATTGGGTCTGTTTTAAAACAATAAAAGACATCGTTAGTATAAAATAATACATAAGAAAGTTCATCATTATAGTTTTTTGATAATAAGTTCTTATTTTCATCAAATTTTGCTATATAAACCTTCTCATCAGAAAAATAAGGAGTAAAAATATAATATCCAGCACCATCCCAAGAATCATTTACCTCCTCTGAACTAGAAAGATTCTTCCATTGTGCATATAAAACCAAATCTGTATTAGTTAAAACATAAGTATCATTGGGGTTATACCTAGTTCCACTACCATCACTCTTTGTATTCCAAGAAACAAATGAATAATTTGAATAAGTAAATGAGCAAGCTGGAATCACTACTGTACTACCAGACTTACCAGTTAAGTTTTCCATATTTCCTGTTGCTGAATCAGAATTTTTATTAAATGAAACAGAGACCTGTGTTTCTGTTATTGGTGTATCAGTTGAATTATCACCACCTGAAGAATTACTACAAGACAAAATAAAACATGTAATTAACAAAAAAAATAGTTTATAAAAAAGCTTTTTCATTAATTCCTCCTTTTTCACATATAGTGTACCCCCCCCCTACAAATGTCAAGTTATAACAATATTTAATCACTATTAATTAGCAAAATTAATCTTAAAAAATCAATATTTTTAAATAAAACTCTATTATCTCAAAATAAAATAAGCAAAAAAAAAGACTGTTGAGCTTTTACACTACAACAGTCTAATTTTTGTTTGATTATTAAGCTTGACGTTCTCCATTTTTAAGAATCAAACATTTATCTAACTAAAATCATAAACTTTAACCTTAAAAAAGACTAAAGTTCGTATATATTCTAAACTAACATCTAATCCGTAAAGTATTACGGACATCTAACTATAACTATAATCCATACTCTATCTCTTTACTTTTGTAAAAGAGATATCTGTCTTTAAAGCCTTCCTTATCGAATTATCAGATACGAAGGTAACTTTTACACTACTAGCATCAATACTATTGGCATTTACTTCATCTTCCGTTTCACAACCTTTTCCAGAAAAGGAAGCTCGGAAAATTCCTAAGCCTTTAATCTTAATTTTTTCACCATTTACTAAATGGTTATTAAAAACCACAAGTAATTCTTCAATTACAGCACTAACATCTGATTTTGTAAGGGATGTTGAATGTGCAATTTCACTTGCTAAATCAGATAAATCCTTTGTACCAATATAAAATGGCACAGGGTAATATTTTTCAGAATCCTCTTTATTTTGAGGATTTTTATACTTTCTTACAGTAAAATGCATAAGCGCAAACCACCGGTAAGATCTAAAAAAATGACCTCCTTAAAAATGTTATTGAGCGTCAAGCCTAGGTCAATTTCTAGACCTAGAATTATTGTTAGAAGGACAAACTGTCCTTTTGACCTAACACTTTAAATATATGCACGAAAATTAAATTTGTCAAATATTTTTGTAATTTTTTTATTTAAATACTGAAGTTCAAAGAACACTACTTTTGACTTCTGAATAAAATTTGCCTGAACTTTAAACTGAATTTCAGGCAAATTCAGTTTAAATCTGCCTGAAATTCAATCCAAATTTGCCTGAAGTTTAAACCGAATTTCAGGCAAATTTGAACTGTACTTCACTGAAGTAAAAACTCTGTTTTAGTGATTTTTTTGTAGGTTTTTCTGTTATTTTTTTATTTATTTAATTCATCTCGTTGCTTTATAAGTGCAGCATTTATTGTTGCAATTTTATTATATAAATCAAAGAATGATTCAGATTCCGCACCTGCAATATTCTGCTCTGGTTGTAAGATTTTTCCTTTTACCTGAGCATTTGCTTTTAAAAGGCCACCCTCTTTTGATTTTATTGTTTTTGCATAGTCAGAATTTAATTCAGCTGTCCATCCCATTATATTTGGTTTTGCCAATGTATTTAATTTTGTAATTGAAACTATGTCGTATATTTTTTTATTAAAATATTCTTCCAGTGCATTTCTAAATGCTCTATCTTTATTAAATACTAACTTAGCTATGAAATAATTTTCAAAAATTTCAAAATAGCATAAAGAATCTTCTTTTAAGAAGTCTTGAGCTTTTTCTGAATTAAAGAATTCTTCTATTTCAGTTTTAGTACATTTTAAATCGTATTTGTATATATTTCCCCATAAAGAAGCACTTAAAGATTCTCTTCTTCGTTGATTTGTAACTGGGAAAATAAAACATTTTTCTATTTGTATTGAATTAACAAGGTTTTTATTTATTTTTTCAATAAACTCATTTTCAGATACATTATCGTATAAAACTACAGAAGCGATTTCTTCTTCAGACTGAATTCCTAAGGATAATGTTGAAGCAAATTCCAATCTTGGTAATGGATTAAAGCCAACTGTAAAAATTACTGGTAACTTAGATTTTACAATTGCCCTATTAAAAATTTCCAATTGTCCTAAATGTGAGAAAAACTCTCCACCGTTTTTCTTTTTAAAACTGAATATAGCCCTATACATTAATGGTATATTTACTTCTTGTCTTTGAATAACTTGCTCTTCAGTGTTAGGCTGTATATTTTTGTATACAAGATTATTAGGTTTCAAGTTTACACAAACTTTGTTATTACATACTCCACAACGATGATTACAATCAATCTTACAAGGAGGTGTTAAAACTTCTTCTAAATTTTTATTCCACTCTTTTATATAAAAGTTTTTTGCTGGCCCTAAAGAAACATTATCCCAAGGTAAAGCTTCTTCAAAACTTCGTTCCCTTAAAATTTCACTACGGACATCATATCCTGCTTCATCAAAAGCTTCTTTCCATAATGGTAAATTTTCTCTTAAATGGTCTTCCCAGGCATCTAATCTACAACCCTTTTTAAAGGCATTATAAATTATCATTCCTGCGCGTTTATCGCCTCTCGAAATTAATCCTTCTAAATAACTTGTGCTAATATCATGGGTTCCTACCCTAAACTTTCCTCTAGGAAGATTATCTCTGATATATTTTAGTTTTTTATCAGACTCTTCAGGACTAATTTGTCTAACCCATTGATAAGCAGTGTGTGGTTTTGGAATGAAGGTTCCAACATTAACATTACACTGAATATTTGTTCTTTTTTGTAAATCTAATAAAAAATCAACAATAACTTTCTCTTCTGTTTTTTCCTCTGTCTCTGGGAATGGTAATCCAACCATAAAATAAAACTTAGCTTTATTCCATCCTCTCTTTTTTGCTTCTTCTATTAAATCTACTAAATGTTGTGCATAAACTTCTTTATTCAATCGTAATTGCCATGCTTCTTCAGGAGTTTCTACTGCAAATGTTAGTCCACTTTTTCGCACTTCTGATAATTGTTCTAAAATCGGTAAAGTAAAACTATTAACTTTTAACGATGGCAACTGAAAGGAAACATTTTTACTTTTGTATTTGTGATTTAGTTCTTCTAATAATTGTCCTACATTTGGATAATCAGCAGAAGATAATGATGTAAGTGAAATTTCTCTATATCCCGCATCATTTACAAGTTTATCTACATCATTAAATATTTGTTCTTTTGATTTTGCTCTTTGAGGTCTATAATATATTCCTGCGTGACAAAATCTACATCCATTTGGACAACCACGCATTATTTCTACAACACCATGATCTTGTACTGGCTTTACATTTGGTAATGGCATATAAGAATAAATAGTTTCTTCTTGTCCGAACTTTTCGTAAATAGCACGTTTAGCAACAGAATGTCCGCAAGTTTCTTCAGACATATTTTCTGTCCAAACACTTGGGTGACTTGCAAATTTTGATAATATTTGTGTTTTGGTTGCCCCATTTTTTTTCATTTGTGCTAATTCATTTATTAGTTCAAACATTCCACCTTCAGCTTCTCCAATAAACACTGCATCAAAAAAATTGCTGAAAACAGCAGGATTTGTTGCACCTACACCACCGGCAATTATAATAGGATGTTCATCTGTTCTTTCTGATTTTAATAAAGGAATATTACCTAATTCTAAAATGTTTAACGCACTTGTTATTCCTAGTTCATATCCTATAGAAAAACCCAGCATGTCTAATTTATTTAACGGAATTCCAGTTTCTAATGTATATAAAGGTGTTTGAGTTTCTTTTAATAGATTTTCGAAGTCTACTTCTGGACAAAATACTCTTTCACATCTTATATCATCAAATTTATTTAATCCGTTGTATATTATTTTTATAGCCTGATTACTCATTCCTATTGTATAAACATCAGGAAATGCTATTGCAAAATTATAAAGTTTATCATCAGAAGAATGTTCTTTTTTTATCTGACCAATCTCACCTCCAATATAACTTGAAGGATTTTGTACAGAACAAAGTTTATTACCAAATTCTTGTAAAGGATTAATTAATTTCAAAATGACCTACTCTTAAAATTCAAATTTATGACTGTTAATACTCATCAACATACCAACACATAACATTGCAGTCAGAAGTGATGAACCTCCGTATGATAAGAATAATAAAGGTATACCCGTAATTGGCATTATTCCCATTACCATTCCTACATTAACTATAAAATGGAAAAAGAACATTCCCAAAATCCCTGAAGCTATATAAAACCCAAATGTATTAGATGTGTTTTTAATTATATTTATAATTCTCATTAAGATAATAAAATATAAGAAATATACGAACAATCCACCTAAAAAGCCTAATTCTTCTGCTAAAATACTAAAAATAAAATCTGTACTTTGCTGAGGTAAAAAACGATAATGGCTTTGAGTTCCTTCTAAAAAGCCTTGTCCAAATAAACTTCCAGAACCAATGGCGATTTTAGATTGAATAATATTCCAACCAGCACCTCGTGGATCACTAGAAGGATCAATAAAAACTATTAAGCGTTTTATTTGATAATCTTTTAAAAACATTCCACATAACTTTGAAAAAATTAATGAAGCTGCTATTATTCCAGAAACATAAGCAATCCAATAATAATATCTTTTGTTTGGGAAAAATATATATCCTAAAATACTTACAAAACATATTAATCCAAATGTTATTATCAATAACAACGAAAATGTAGGATTTAAAAGGATGTTAATAAAAAAATAAGATGCATGAGCAATTTCTTTTTGCCAAATTGGCAAAACTGCAAATAAAATAGTAAAAGAACCTCCCAATAAAACTAAAAAAATATATCTAAGAGGAACTCCTGCAACAAAACTCATTATCAAAAAAATAGGAATGTATACAGATGCTGTACCTAAATCTGGTTGTAATAATATTAATCCCAATGGTACTAAAAAAATTAAAACAGAAATAAAGAATCTTTTAAATTCTTTTTCGTTACTAGTTCTCTCAAAATACCACGCAAGAAACATAATATAAATTATCTTACAAAATTCAGAAGGTTGTATTCCAAAGCCTCCAAAACCTAACCAGCTTCTTGCACCATTTACATATTTTCCAAATATTTTTGTATAAATAAGAATTAAAACTAAAAATAAATATAAAAAAGGAGCAAATCTATTTAATCGTCTATAATCAACAAAGGTCATAAAAATCATTAAAACAATACCAATACAGGCCCATATGATTTGTTTTATAAATTCATTAGAAACATTTAATCCTTCAGAGTTAATACCTGAAGAATAAATAAAAAAAATACCAGTTGTTACAAGAATCAAAACAGAGAAAAATATAAAATAATCAAAAGCCTTAAAAAAATTAACTTTCATAAGTCTACTCCATTCTAGATCGTGCTTTTACAAGGTATTTAAATCCTAAAGATTCAATTGCTTCATCATAGGTTTGATCAGCAAAAATTCCTTGAAAAATAATATTTGTTGCATATGGAGCCCACCATTCCCAATCATTAACAGCTTCTACTAATACAACAACAACAATTTGCTCTTCAACTGGGGCATCAAAAGGACCGTATGCTGCCATCCAAGAATGCCATGAATCTGATGAACCAGAAACTTCAGCCGTTCCTGTTTTTCCTGCCAATTGAACAACTTTATTGTTCATTGGATATTGAGCAGTACCATCAGTTATAACATAGCGTAAATCCTTTTGTACTTCTGTCCAAATAGATTCTTCGATGTTAGATTCATGTAAAACTTCAGGCTTAATTTCTTTTATAACTTTATTTGTTTTTGGTTCTCTAATTTCTTTTAATAAATGAGGTTTGTATATTTTTCCTTTATTACAAACCATTGCAATCATATTTGCTACATGCATTGGTGTTACAAGAGTATATCCTTGACCAATAGACATATTCATTGTATCTCCACCTAACCATTTTTCATGATATCTACGCTCTTTCCACTGTGCAGTAGGAATAAATCCTGAAGATTTAGCTGGTAAATCAATTTCTAATGATTGCCCAAAACCAAATTCTTTTGAATATGATGCAATTTTATCAACACCCAAATTATCTCTTCCTGCAACCCAGAAATAAACATCACAGGATTGTGCTAGTGCGTTTTTTAAATCCATATATCCATGTCCAGGAACTTTTATATGACAATTAAAAATTCGTCCACCATATTCCATTCTTCCAGAACATTCAATTTTCTTATCTGCGGCTAAGGCTTTTTCTGATAAAATTGCAGAAACCATTATAGTTTTAAATGTTGATGCTGGAGGATAAACTGCATTTACAGCACGATTTAACAAAGGTTGATTACTTGCCTTTAGCAATTTTGCATATAATTCTGCTGAATCATCACTATTAAATAAGTTCTGATCGTAAAATGGATAAGAAACCATTGCCAAAACTTCACCAGAAGCTGGTTTCAATACAATTGCAGCACCAACTCTTTCACCTAAGGCTTGTTCTGCTAAAGTTTGAATTCTAGAATCAATTGTTAATATTAAATTCTTTCCAGGTATAGGCGGTTCAATAATAGGAACATCAGAAATAATATGACCTCTAACATCTACAGTTCTACTTTCTCTTCCAGAAACGCCTTGTAATTCTTTGTCATATTGTTTTTCAATACCAGTTTTTCCAATTATATTGTTAGCTTTATAACCTTGGTTGTACATAATATTGATTTCTTCTTTTGTAATGTCACCAACATATCCAATTACATGTGACAAAGAACCTGTTTCAACATAGTTTCTTATAGGCTTTGCCCTCCAAGAAACACCAGGTAAATCAGAGACATTTTCTGCAATATTAGAAATTACATCAAAAGAAATATTTCCTCGAATTTCAATAGAAGAAAAGGATCTTCTTAAATTAGCAGGAACTTTTCTATCTATATCTTTTTTTGAAATTCCTAAATATTTTGCTAATTTTAAGGTAATTGTATCATAATATCCTTCAGGAATTTCAGCAGGAATCAAATCCACAGCAAATGAATCTGTATTAATAACTAAAGGAAGATTAGCATTTCTGTCAAAAATTTCTCCACGTTGTGCAGGTATTATTTTTACCTGACTAGAAATATTTCTTGACTGCTGACGATAATTTCTTCCATCTAAGATTTGCATGGAAAAAAGCTTTAATGCATAACAAATAAACGAAAATACAACTATAATCGTTAAGATATAAATTTGATTATTTCTAGATATTTTTATTGAATTTCTTCGAATATATTCTGCCATTTTAGTTCACCTTTTCAGGAGTTAAAACAATAGAATTACTAAATATATTCATAAATTTAAACATAATAGGAACTAAAACTGCATTAAAAATCATTTCCTTTAAGAAATTAACAGAAAAGAAATTAACAGAAATGTCTAAATTTGTATAAAAAACACAAATCAACCAAATTAGAAGGAATTTAAGAACAGTACTTGCTAATCCTAAAATAAAAGGAAATACAAATCCAGAAATATTTAATGTTTTATTAAAAAATCCAAAGAAATACCCAATAATAGTTCTTAATAAACAATGAAATCCAAAAGGACCTGTGCTTAAAAAATCCAAAAACAAACCTGAACAAAAGCCAGAAGCCACTCCAAATAATCTTCCATTTTGAACAGATAAATATAATACACAAATTAACAATAAATCAGGAACTACAGGAAGAATATAAATATTCGACAATACAGCAACTTGAAATAATGTAAAACATAATAAAATAATTAAACTAAAGAAAAATGGCTTCATTAAGATTCATCTCCTATGTAATTAGGATTTAATTCTTTTACATCTGTAACAACAACCGTTTCTAAACGAGAAAAATCAACATATGGAGTAATTTCAATATTAAGTGATGAATCATAATCAACTACTGTAATTTTAGATATTGTTCCAATTGGAATATCTCTATAATAGTTATCGTTTTCACCGGATGTAACTATTATATCTCCATAATTTAATTCTTCTAAAACTCTTCTTTTAATATATTGCATTTGTAAAGGAGAATTTTCATCTCCATTTCCAACAATAAGTCCTAAATCTCGTGTATTTAAAATACGTCCAGAAACATAACATTTTTGGTCATAAATCGGCATAACAACGCTAGTTTCAAGGCCAACAGTAACAATCTTTCCAACTAAACCAAAGCCACCATTTTGAACAGCAAGAACAGGCATTCCTTTCTTTATTCCATTACGGCTTCCTTTATTAATTGTAATTCCTGTGTTTATTCCATCAGAATTACGACTAATAATTCTTGCATAATAACTTTTTTGTTCAATCTTAGTTGAAAAATCTAAAAGCTCTTTTAATCTTTTGTTTTCATTTTTTATATCAACATTAGTTCTTTGCAAAAATTCATAATTTTTTAATTTTTCTGTTAAAGCAATATTTTCTTCTCTTAATCGAGACAATTCACCTACAGCATTAACAGTATTACCAATAGCTGATGTAATAGTATTAACACCTTTTGTTAGCGATGATAAAACAGAAAAACCTAATCTCTGAAAATTTATAACAAATCCGCCAGAACTAAAACCAAGCATAAGTCCTGAAAACAACAAAAGAAAAGTAAAAACAAACTCTGCTGTCTTAAAACGAAAGAAAAAACGCCTTGCCATTTTAAATATCTATAAAACTTATGAATTTAAATTATCATAAACAGATTGATCTGTAGACATATCTTTGAATATTTCAAAAGCTTGTCCAGCTCCTAAAGCAACACATTCTAAAGGTTTTTCTACAAGAATTACAGGAACTCCAGTTTCTTTTGAAATTCTGTTTGATAAACCTTTTAACATACTTCCACCACCAGTCATTACAATACCACGTTCAACGATATCAGATGCAAGTTCAGGAGGTGTTCTTCCTAATGTTCTTTTAACTTCATCAACAATCTGATTTACAGGTTCTTTTAATGCCTCTCTAACTTCTACACTATCAATTTCTAGTCGTCTTGGAAGACCTGTTACAGCATCAGCACCTCTGATTTCCATTTTTTCCATTTGTCTATCATCAGCGGCAGCATTACCAATTTGAATCTTTAGTTTTTCTGCAGTTTGTTGTCCAATCTTTAAGTTATGAACTGATAAAACATGTTTTACAATTGCTTCATCAAATTTATCGCCACCAACTCTAATAGAACTTGTAACAACCATTCCTCCTAACGAAATAACAGAAACTTCTGTTGTACCACCACCAATATCACAAACCATATGACCAGCAGGTTCATTAATAGGAATTTGAGCACCAATAGCTGCTGCAAGAGATTCTTCAATTACATCAACTTCTTTTGCACCAGCTTTTAATGCGGCTTCAATTACAGCACGTCTTTCAACCTGTGTAATACAAGAAGGAATACCTATTTTCATTCTTGTAGATTTAAATAATTGATGATGAGGCATAACCTTTGCGATAAAATATTTTATTAATTTTTCTGTACTATCAATATCAGCAATTACACCATCAGCAAGAGGTCTAATAGCAATAATATTACCAGGTGTTTTCCAAAGCATTCGTTTTGCTTCTGCACCTACAGCAACAACTCTCTTTGTGCCTTTTTCTACAGCAACTACAGATGGCTCATTAATAACGATTCCCTTTCCTCTAACATAAATTAAAGTATTACAAGTACCTAAATCAATTCCTATATCAGTTGAAAAGCGATCAAAAAAGAACATATTTATTATCCCCCAAATTTATTTATATTCAGATAACTTTTTTAATGCGTCTGGATGATTAGACTGTTTTTTTAATGCTGTTCGCCAATTTGAACGAGCTTTTATCAAATCACCTTGACTTTCATATATTACACCAAGACCATAATATCCGTCAGCAGAATTTTCATTTTTTTCTAAAATTAATAAAAATTCTTTTTCAGCATCAGAATATTTTTTTTGACTTAAATAAATCTTACCTAATAAAAGGTGTGCTTTTTCATTTATTTTATCATCTTTACAATCTTGAGAAATTCTATACAAATACTGTTCACTGGCAACCATTTGTCCAGCATTAAAATATTGTTCTGCAATAGACAAGAGCAATAAATCAGATTCTCGTGTAAGTAATGCTTTTGTAAAAGCCGCAATACTTTCCATAGTCATTCCTAAGGATGCGTAGCTTAAACCAAGATATTCAGGAATATCTTCTGCTTTATAGCCATCTTTACTTGCACGATTTAAATACATAATAACTAAATCAGCATAATAATGATACGAAGAAATAGAATCTTTATAAAAATAGGCTTTACCTAACATATATTCAAGTTGAGGAACTGTTTTAATTTTTGCATTCTGTAATGCAATTCGCATAGAATTAATCGATTCGTCAATTAAGGATTGAGAAACAGAAGTTTCTGTTTGAGATAAAGAAAGAAAAAAAGCTGAATAACCGTGATATATTAACGCCGTATTATTAAAGGGCTCTTTTTCTAGAATAGATTGGCTGATTTCATAAACTTCTTGATAATTATACTTTTGCCATTCATTTTTTAAATGAACGATAGAATTACCATTATAAATATATTTATTTACTAGATTTTTTACAAAAAGAATTGACAAAGTAAGAACTAAAACAAATGAAATAAAAATTAATAGCCGCTGAACAAATCTACTTTTTCGCTTAACTATATTCTCTTTTAATTTGCTCAATTTCATAAACGACCGCACAAAGTAAAATATAAAACAGAAAAGACTATAAGCCGGGTTCTGTCCTGTTTTGTTAAAAAACAAAACTCATAACCATCTATCCGAAATATTTGTTACCAAATATCTTTAGCAATCTACCCTCAGTAATCTGCCCGGAAAAGCAATACTGACTACTCGACTTTGCTCCAAATGAGGTTTTCAATGCCAAAATTGTTACCAATTTTGCGGTGAGCTCTTACCTCGCCTTTTCACCCTTACCTAAAATATAGGCGGTACACTTTCTGTTGCACTATCTGTCAAGCCATGGGTTATGTTATAAATAACAACTACCATCACTCGCCCGGTTATTACCCGGCATTTTTTCCGGTGGAGCCCGGACTTTCCTCACCTGATAAAACTATCATAAATCTTATCAGGCACGGTTATATCTTTTCTGTAAAATAAACAAAATTAATCTTCAAATGAGATTGGCTTTTCCTCATCTAAATCCGACGAATCTTCATTATTTTCTGATCCTTCTGAATCTTCATCATATTCATCTGCAAATTCATCATCAAGATCAGCAAGAGTTCCAGTTTCATCCATTGAGAAGTAATCTTCCTCTTCACCTTCTGCAACTTCTTGATAGTATAAAATACGACTACAATATGGACAGAATAGGATTTTTTCTCCAGCTCTTACTTCATTAGCAAACTGAGCAGGAAGAATCATATGACAACCTGTACAAACTCCATTTTTTACAGCAACAATACCTTCTGTATTACGCTGAATAATACGCTGGAATTTATAAACAATTTCATTGTCCAAATCAGGAATAATTTCAGCTTCTTTTGATTCTAAATTTGCTAACTGTTTTTTGTAATCAGCAACTTCTGAATCCAAAGCAGATTTACTAGCATTAAGATCTTCTTCCTGTGCTTTAATCATTTCTGTATCACACTGAAGTTGTTCGTTAAGTTCGTTGAGTTCTTTTTCTTTTTTCTGAAGTTCCTTGCGTACAGTATTTTCTTTTTCTGTAGCTTCTGAAATCTGTTTTTCAAGAGCTTCATATTCACGATGAGTACTAATATTATCCATATTTTTCTCACCAATTTCTCTTGAAGATTCTGCCGCTGCAAGTTCCTTTTTTAATTCTTCAACTTCTGCTTTTAACTGTTCGTAAATAGTATTTTTTTCTAAGAACTCTTTTCTCAAACGAATAAGGAGTTCATCTCTAGAACCAAGCTGTTTTGGAGCATCCTCAATCTTAGCTTCAAGACTGTATTTTTCTGCAAGAACCTCTTGCAGAGATTTTAGTTTGTCAAAAACTTCTGTCATTACCATATTAAAATAAACCTCAAGGTCAGTTGTATCATAGAATTATAATAAAATTTATATTTTGTGTCTATATAAAAAAAAGGTGTTATCAACTAGAATAACACCTCTAATAAATTACATTTCAATATAATCTCTTAAACCATTAGCTCTTCTAGGATGTCTTAATCGTCGAAGGGCTTTTGCTTCAATCTGACGAATACGTTCGCGAGTTACATTAAAGTACAATCCAACTTCTTCCAATGTAAGACTGTATCCATCTTCTAAACCAAAGCGCATTTTTAAAACTTCCTGTTCACGAGGTGGTAAGGTACCTAAAACCTCTTTTAATTGCTCTTGAAGTAAAGTATATGCAGTCTGATTTGCTGGATTTTCAACTTCTTTATCTTCAATAAAATCACCAAGTTGACTATCTTCTTCTTCTCCAATTGGAGTTTCAAGAGAAATAGGCTCTCTAGCAACATTTTTAACTTGTTTTACACGGGCAACTGGCCAACCTAATTGCTGTGCAATTTCTTCGTCATTTGGTTCACGACCAAGTTTTTGCATTAACTGACGACTTTCTCTAACAACTTTATTAATTTGTTCAATCATATGAACTGGAACACGAATAGTACGAGCCTGATCTGAAATAGAACGTGTTATAGCCTGTCTAATCCACCATGTAGCATAAGTAGAAAACTTATAACCTTTTCTATATTCAAATTTTTCAACAGCCTTTATAAGACCAATATTACCTTCCTGAACTAAATCAAAGAATTGCAAACCTCTATTTGTATATTTTTTTGCAATAGAAACTACAAGTCGCAAGTTAGCATTTATTAATTTGTTCTTAGCTTTTTCCATCATACGACGGCCGCGTTCAATTTCTTTTACCATATCAAGGATTTCATCTACGCTATTTTCAAAATCACATTCCATCTGACGAAGTTTTCTGTCAATTTTCTGAATTTGTGTATAAATGTCGCGAATTTCATCACTTGACATACCAAGTTCTTGCTCTATTTTTACTACTTCACTATGAATAGCAAGTTTTCTACCAAGACTTCGGAGCTCAGAAGTATTTGATACTCTAAGTTCTTTCATCTTCTTTTCTTTGTTATTGTTGTATGTTTCTATTTTATTTTTTGCATCAACAAACTTACTACTAAATTTATCAATTTCTTCAGACTGAATCTCAATTTGCTTTAATCCTGGTAAAATCTTTTCTCTTAATTCAACCATTTGTGGATTATCAAAAATTTCTATTGTCTGTTCTGCTTCAAAAAGCTGTCTTTTTAAAGCCATATAACTTTTCATATCTTGAAGAACAGGTTTTATCCATTCAGAATAACAACTCTTTAAACGGCGCTTTTCTGCTTGTTCTTCATTAATTTCTTTGCGAGCTTTTCCAGGTTCATGAGGATCAATTCTTTTAAATGCTTTTTGGGCAACAGCAAAAAACTCAGGAATCATCATTCCAGATTGTTTTATTACATTTTTTATAATATTCTCGCCATCTTCCATCTGCTTAGATAATTCAACTTCTTGTTCTGCGGTTAGAAGTTTTTCTTTACCTATTTCACGAAGATATAAGCGAATAGGATCATCAACATTTGAATCTTTATCACCATTTACAAGACGCCCTCTTTCGACATCGTCAGAAACTTCAGCATCTTCATCATTTTCAAAGTCTTCGTCATCTGCATCATCTTCATCTTCCTCTAATGCATCTTCTTCCATAACTTGAATGTTATTTTTTGTTAATAACTGAAGAACTTCTTCCATTTTAGGTGAATTTACAAAATCCTGACCTAAATGTTCATTTATCTCATCCCATGAAATAAATTGTTTTTCTTTAGCATAGTCAATAAGTTTTACAACTTTGGGATCTAGTTCTTGATCCATATTTCTTATTCCTTTTATTTTAATTGATTATCAATATTCATTTTTTCTTCAAGAAGAAATTTTATTTCTTTACGGTCATCTTCTGTTATAGGTTTTAATTCTTTTAGCTTAGCTAATATATATTCTCTATGCCTTTCTAACCCATATCTTTTTATTAAGGCTATACTATCTTTTACAGTTTGTTCTGTATTTTGAGAAAACTCTCCAGAAGCAACACTTTTTGCAATTAAATTTTCTAGACTCTTATTCTCACATTTATTTAGTATTGCACTTAAAGACAGATTACCACATTGATAACAATCTTCTAAGATTATGAATAATTCTTTAGCCTCTTTAGATTCAAAAACATCTTCATTCAACTCTCGTCTCATCAGTTCAAACTGATTTGTGTCGGCTATAACTGCAAATAAGGCCCTAATCTCAGCATTTACCTTTAAAATAGATGTTTTTGATAAGTCCTTATTTTCTTGTGTCCGTTGTATTAATCGATTTTGAGCTTGTTTTCTGTTTAAAAAATCTCTTTTTACAGATTGCATCGAAATATTAAATTTCTGACTCAACTGTTCAAGGCTAGATTCTTTCTGTATATCAGTTTGTAACGCATCTACGTAATCGAAAAAAGCCAAACAAGCTTTACTTTTACCTTCCGGCGTATCAACCGGGTATTCATGCGAATAAACTTCAAACAGATAATCACTATCCAAGATAGCATTATTTATGTCACCTGTCAAGACTTCAGCACCGTAATTAACCATAATTTCAGCAGGATCTTTTCCACCTCGAAGTTTTACAATTTTTACAGAAAAACCATTTTTTCGACACATTAAAATTGATTTTTTTGTAGCATTTTGACCTGCACCATCGCTATCAAATGATAAAAGTATTGTATCTGCAAAATTCTTTAAGACTTTTAAATGATTTTCTGTTAATGCTGTACCACAAGTAGCAACAGCGTTTTTTATTCCACATTGGTGATATGCTATACAATCCATATAACCTTCGCAAATAATTGCACTTTTAAAAAGTCTGATAGAATCTTTTGCAAAATTAAATGCATACAAAATATCTTTTTTACTATAATGAGGTAATTCTCGTGAATTCAAATATTTTCTATCTTCATCACCCTTCGGATGTAATATTCTACCACCGAAAGCTACACACTGACCTCTTCTATCAAAAATTGGAAACATTAATCTATCAGAAAAGAAAGATATATCTGGGTAATTAGAACTAAATAACCCAGATTTTTTTAGGAAATCATCACTAAAATTTTTATTTTTTAAAAATTTCTTTAACCAATACCTATCTTCAAAGGAATAACCCAACTTAAACTTTTCAATAGTTTCCATTGTTATTCCTCGTCCCATTATATAATCTAAAGCAAATTTTCCATGTTTATCTTGAGTTAATGAATAATGATACAAAGTTGAAATTCTATTATACAACTCAATCATTTCATCCTTTGAATTATCATATTTAAGTTGATTATTAGATGTATTATTTGAATATATAATTTCAACTCCAAATCTTTTTGCAAGTAAAGTTACAGCCTCTACAAATGAAATTTTTTCAACTTCTTGAACAAATTTTATTGTTCCTCCTGCCGCATGACATCCAAAACAGTAATACAAATTTTTATCAGGAACCACATGAAAGGAACCTGTCTTTTCACTATGAAAAGGACAACATCCCCACCAATCAGAACCTCTTTTGTCAAGTTTTACATATTCACCAACAACAGAAACTATGTCTGCAACTCTATTAATTTGATCAATAGTTTCTGGAGAAATAAAAACCGCCATTAATTATAAACCGCCGATTTTTTTGTTTTATATTGAATTCCAGCTTTTGTATGAGACTTAAAAGATTTTGAAAATGTATGAATACCTTTAGAAGCATCTGTTAATGTAAAATAATAATAATCAGTTTTGGGTGTATTAACAGCTGCATCTAATGCAACCAAACCCGGATTAGAAATAGGAGTTGGAGTTAAACCAGCCCATTTATATGTATTGTAAGGAGAATTTATTTTCAAATCTTCATAAGTAATAACATCTGGATGAGGTTTACCCTGAATTTCCGTTATAATATATTCTATTGTTGCACAAGAATATAAACCAACACCATCTTCAATTCTGTTTTTAAAAACACTTGCAATTAAAGGAGCTTCAGAAGCAACTCTATACTCTCGCTCAACAATTGAAGCTAAAATTATATCATCATAAAACTCACTTACATTTTTACTGTCCAATTGAGAAATTTGTTTTATTTTTGAAAAAAAGTTTTTCACCATCATCTCAACAACATCTAAACCATTCATAGAAGGATTAAAAAAATAAGTATCAGGAAATAAAAAACCTTCAAATGATTCAGCAATGATTCCATATTTATTTAGCAAATCCTTAGATTTAACTGCATTCATAAAATCATCAAATATACAAACCTTATTTTTATCTAAAATTGATGCAATTTTTCTTGCAGTTAACCCCTCTGGAAAAGAAACTTTTATAAACTCTTGTTTACCAGAATCTATAATTATCAAAATATCTTTCATGCTCATATTAGTATTTAACGAATAAACACCAGATTTTAAAGAAAAATTCAATTTGCCACCAAAAACAAATGGATAACGAGCTGCAAAATAAAATAATAATTTAGAACGAATTAAATTATTTTCTGCTAAAATCTCAGAAATTCTCTTTGTACTAGTACCACTAGGAATTTCAACTCTAACAGAAACAGCATTTTCTTTAGAATCTAAGGGAACCAAAAAAGAAATCATAGATAACGCTGTAAATGTAAAAAACAAAAAAACAAAAAAAACTGCTACATAAAAAACGATATTCTTATTTTTCATGAATAAAAAGTCTCAACCTCTTCAATTGACATAGAATTATATATAATTTGCTCAATTTTAAAAGCAAAATCCTCAAGTTCTAAGGGAAGTCCTGCTTGATTTTTTCTAAATAAACGAGCAAGAACTTTTATTTCCCTTTCATTAAAAGTATAACTCAAAGAAATATCTTTTTCTTTATTAGAATCTAAAATCATAACTTAATTTCCAAACCTTCAGCAGCAAGATAAACTTCTACAGAATTATTAGCAACATAATTAGAATACCATCTAGCTGATTCTAGTATCGAATACAACTTTCTATCATCATATGTTGGCTCATGATGAAATAAATATAATTTTTTTATATTCCAAATATTAGCAAAATCCACCGCATAACAAAATGCTGAATGCCCCCAATTCTGTTTTTTATATGCTTCTTCAACCGTATATTGTGAATCCAAAACTAAAACATCAGCATTCTTAAAAAAAGATTCTTTTTCTGGAGTAATTTCAAAATCACTAGAACTTAGTTCAACATCTGTTGCATATATAAACTTACAATCATTTTCAATTACAGAATAAGCATAAGAAGAGCCAGGATGAGACATTTTCATACAACTAACTGTTAAATCGTCAATTTTATATTCCGTATTTTCTGACATAAAATGAAAATTAATTTTTTTTGATAAAACATCCCATGTTACAGGATAATAAGGAGATACCATTTGATTTTTTAAAAAGACGTCCATATTTTCAAAGGGTGAATAAATATCAAAACTAATGGAAGGATTATAAATTCTATCAAAAAAAGGTAAACCCTGAATATGATCCCAATGAAAATGAGAAAAAAACAAATTGTAATGAAGATTTTCTGGTGGGATACCTAATTTCCCAAGATTCCTTATACCTGAGCCTGCATCAAAAATTATTTTTTTATTAGAATTAGAAGTTAATTCAACACAAGGAGTATTAC
Source organism: Treponema sp. (assembly GCA_017938365.1). GTDB lineage: Bacteria > Spirochaetota > Spirochaetia > Treponematales > Treponemataceae > Treponema_D. Next base: position 16,801 of record JAGBBT010000073.1, on the reverse strand, counting down.
CACCAACAGTACCATAAATCCATTTTGGTAAAGAAGAAATAAACTTCTCTCTAGATTCAGAAGATACTAAATCAGAAGGTTTAATCCTCTGAATAACAGAAGAAATTTTTGCTTGTATTTGCTGAGGAGACAACGGAGCTGGAACAGATCCTCTTACCCCCCAAAAACGAATATCCAAACTTCTACTCCATATTTAAATCTTTTTTTCTAACAGGAACAATAGAATCGTATAACTTTCTCTGTTCCTCAATTTCATCAAATGTCCAAAGCTTGCCTTTATTAATTCCAGGACAATCCTTTTCACAATCATCCCAATCTTTTTTGCTAGCCAACATCCATGACCAAAAAGGATATGTAGAACATTGAACAGGTCTTGCTCCATAAGCTTTACACCCATCTTCAGACCATAATATACAGTCATACTTAGGAGTTTCTTGTAAACTTAAAACATAAGTACCATCATAGTACATAACCCATCTACAATACTTTTCTACAAACTCTTCTTTGGAAAATTTAAACCATTGACATAAATTTGTCAAATCAGTGTTAGATAAATAAACAACACCAGGAGATAAACGACAACAATCCGAACATCTAGTACATGAAAATTTTAATCCATCTTTGTAGAACATCATTTTCTCCAAACAACAAAAATGAAAAAAACATAAAAAAAGGCCTTAAAAACTCAGTTTTAAGACCTTTTAACATTTGGGGAGTGAAGGATTCGAACCTACGAAGCAAGAAGCAGCAGATTTACAGTCTGTCCCCTTTGACCACTCGGGAAACTCCCCTAAAATAAAAAAAGCTGCCTGAAGGACTCGGACCCTCGACCCCGAGATTACAAATCACGTGCTCTACCAACTGAGCTAAGGCAGCATTTGTTCTTGCGAACATATAGATACTATATCTTTTATAAAAAAAAGTGTCAATACAATTTTTTAAAAATATTTAATTTTTTTTATTTTTTTGCAAAATCGGGACGAAGTTTTTCTCCACCGTTGATATAAACATGATACACCTCTGATTCCAAAGGCAAATAAACAGTAACAAGCACTCTAATCATTTTTTCTGGAGAACCTTTTATATTAGGTTCTTGACTGCAAAAAAGAGCCAATTTTGATGTATCAATACCACAATCACCTCTTCTTAAAGCTGCAGCAGGATTCATTTCATCTAAATCATTTGTAACAGTAAACTGAACAGAAACAATATCTTCAGGAAGGATTTTATTTTTTCCAAATAACTCCTTACACATTTCAGAAACATTTTTTAAAATTGAATCTTTATTATTTTCAGCACCTGTAGCACCTCGAATAGCATAAAGTTTTTTATTCATATATAACTCCTATTAAGTGTTTTAATTACCTAAATTATTTAATGCATTTAAAACATTTGCAGAATCTCCATTACTCAAAATAGTAGATAATTCTGGATACTTCTTTAATACCTCTCCTAATTGGGCTAATTTTTGAATAGATCGAGTATCATCTAAAATCTTTCTAGCCTGTAAATTTGCTGATTTTGACAATTCAGAATCAACTAAAAATTGAAAATCCTTAAATGATTTTTCAGCCAAGGAATATAATTTTAAATCAGGCATTTTGGCATTTTTTACATAGATTTCAGAAAAATTAACATTATTATATTTTTCCATAATATCAGAATCAGCTATAATTTGTTCCGAATTAATTATTGATGACATTTTATCTTCAGAATCAGTATTTTTATTTATTAGAAATTTAGTAATATCAGCACAGACACTTTTAGATATTCTTTCAAGATACAACTTTACATCATCTGAATTAGTTATAGAGCCATTCTTGACTAATTCTATAGCACTTTTTGGTTGTAAAGAAATATATAACTCATATTCAAAAGAATAAGAAAAATCGGGATTTCCTTTAATCTGATTACTATAAATCTCTGAAGAAGGTAAAGAACCTTCTGTAAGATTTGAAAACAAAATGGCTTTTTTAGGTATTTTTATTAGTGAAGTATTTTTAGGAATCAAAACTTCCCAACTCCAATTAAACTTTCCACTTTCAATAACATTATCTTTTACTCCAGAAATTCTAGAAACTAAAATACCATATTCATCATTTTTTATTTTTAAGTTTGTTACTCCAAAATAAAAAACTGTACAAGAAACTAAAATAAATAATGTAAAAAACACTAAAAATTTCTTCATAAAAACCTCAAAAAAAATTGCGTAAAATTAAAAACATAAGTACTTTTTATATATTACAAAATTAATATATAATAAAAAAGAAAACTTCTCAAAGGTTAATGAATAAAATCGTCAAATAATAATTAATATGAAAATGAGCATATCAAAAAAAAATAAAAATACTCAAAAGCGAAAAGAAAAAAGATTTTTTTCTATTTTTAGACGATTACCATTATTACTTTCATTAACAAGACGTTCTTTTTTCTTTTTTTTATTCATACTTATTTCACAAATCTTTTTATTTTTTATGGGAAATATGCAAAATTTTCTCGAAAAAAACCTAAATCTTATACTTACACTGTGCTGTTATTCAGCAATAGGTGCGGCATTTTTTAGCTTTGCTGCATTTGCTGAGTGCATTTACTATTATCTTACAAAGAAAAAAAAATTTTTCTTGATACATATGATTATTTTTTTCTTATTATTTTTAGTAACACTGTCAATTTCTTTAATATCAAAAACAATAAATTCATACTCACAAGGAATACTTTAAATGAACAGAATAAAAATTCCAAAAGAATTAAAACAAATGAATACAATTTTCAAAAACGCCGGATATGAAGCATACCTTGTTGGAGGAGCTGTAAGAGATGTAATTCTAAAAAAAGAAGCATCTGATTGGGATTTAGCAACTAATGCACATCCAGAAGATGTAAAAAGACTTTTTAAAAAAGTAATCCCTACAGGAATTGCCCACGGAACAGTAACTGTTCTCTTTATGAATAAAGAAATAGAAGTTACAACATATAGAGCAGATCAAGGATACTCAGATGGTCGTCATCCAGACAAAATTACTTACGCAAAAACAATAGAAGATGATTTAAGTCGTAGGGATTTTACCATGAATGCCATTGCTGCAAATCTCAATAATGGAAAACTCGTAGACCCTTTTAAGGGGAAAAAAGATATAAAGAAAAAAATAATAAGAACTGTAGGTAACCCCAAAGATAGATTTCTTGAAGATGGACTCAGACCAATTAGAGCATTAAGATTTGCTTCACAGTTATCATTCTGTATAGAAAAAGATACATATAAAGCAATTTTCGAAAAAGAAATAAAAGATAAAATAAAATCAATCTCAATCGAAAGGTTTAGAGACGAATTTGAAAAAATATTAAAATCAGAAAAACCATCCATAGGATTAAAACTAATGGAAGAAACTGGTGTTCTAAATTTATTTATTCCAGAATTAGCAGAATGTAAAAATATAACACAAGCAGATTCAAGAGGCTTTCATCAATTTGATATACTAGACCATAATATTTATGCCTGTGATGGAGCCCCAAAAAATAAATTAAATGTTCGGCTAGCAGCTTTATTTCATGATATTGGTAAAAAAGATACAAGAACAGAATCTTTTATAGAAAATCCAAATTCAGCAGAAAAACTCCTTATAATCCATTTCTTAAAACACGAATTAAAATCTGAAAAAATTACACGAAATATATTATTTAGATTAAAATTTCCAAATAGTATTATTGATAATGTTTGTCATTTAGTAAAAGAGCATATGTTTTATTACCAATCAAATTGGACAGATGCAGCAGTAAGAAGGTTTATTGTAAAAATCGGAGCCGAAAACTTTGAAGACTTATTTGATTTAAGGATTGCAGACATTTATGGTATGAATAATCAAAAAGTGCTACCTAATAGCGAAACAATAAAAAATTTAAATGAACTTACAGAAAGAATAAATAAAGTAAACAAAGAAAATACAGCATTAAGTCTAAAAGATTTAAAAATAAATGGAAACGATTTAATTGCCTTAGGAGTAAAACCAGGTAAAAAAATAGGTATAATTTTAAACCAATTATTTCAAACTGTATTAGACGACCCTACTCAAAACAACAAAGAAAAATTAATTGAAATTGCTTCAAATTTAATAAACTAAATAAACAATAGGAGAAAAATAATGAACAAATTTATCAATGAAGACTTAACAAAAGCTTATAAACTTATAGACCAAGGAAAGACAGCATTAGTTTGTACAAAAGGAATAAACGAAAAACAATACAATATTACACCAATTGGTTGGTTTACTACTTATGATTACGAACCTGTTACAAAAGTACTTTTTGTTTCTGATCCAAATCACCAATGTGCAAAGAATATTGAACGCACTAAAGAATTTTCAATCTGTATTCCAAAAAATGAAAATGATGAAATCATAAATAAATGTGGTTCAGTATCCGACAAAAATATAGATAAATTTGCAATGTTCAATATAAAAGGAACTAAAGCAACTAAGACAGATACTTTTATTCTTCCTGAAAACGCAAAGGCAATTATTGAATTCAAATTAATAAAAATCATAGAAGAAAGTACTGTAAAAATATTTATGGGAGAAGCTGTTGCTGCATTCAAATTAAAAGATTAAATATTTAAGAATGCCTTTAAACTATCAAGATTTTTTTTTGCAATATCTCTTCCAAGTTGATAAGTATTCATTAATTTATCACCATTACTTTCGGTACGACTTATCCCCAAAGAAGTTTCGGGGCAAATAACAAAAACTTCACCTTTATCTGCTTTATCAAAAATATATTTTGTTTCAGAGTTGTACATAATGTGTCGACTTTTCATAGCATCAACAATTTTTGGATATTTTGATAAAAATAGTTTTATTATTCTGATTAATCTATTTTCTTTTTTTATAAAATCTCTTGGCTGTGTTAAAATCACAACATTACGGTTATAACCAATACTCTCAAAATACTTTAGGGGAATAGAGTCTGTCATTCCTCCGTCCAACAATTTAAAACCATCAATCTCTACAACTTTTGAGACCAAAGGCATAGAAGCAGAAGCTCTCATCCATTCTAAATCATTTTTATCACAAGATTTTAATTCTTTATAAACTGGCAAACCTGTACGAACATCAGAAGCTACAATATAAAATTTTAATGGATTATTTTTATAAGTTTCATAATCAAAAAGATCTAAGTTATTAGGCAACTGATTGTAACAAAAATCGGCATTATACAAATTTCCAGAAGTTAACAAAGATTTTATACCACAATACCTAGAATCCTTACAAAATCTTAAATTATATCGAATAGATCTACCAATTTGCTTTGATTTAAAATTACAACCAAAAGTGGCTCCCGCAGAAACTCCAATTGCACCATCAAAACAAATATCATTTTCAAGAAAAACATCTATAACACCGGCGGTGAACATTCCTCTCATTGCACCACCTTCCATTACAAGTCCTTTTTTTATATCAGACATATTCTATAAACCCATTTTAATGTTCTTTTTGAGCATTTTCAGATAAGAGTCCTTTTCCTTTTTTATTAACATATCTATTTAAAAAGTGAATAGATACAAAGAAAATAACAATAATTATAAAAGTCCCTATAAGTAAAACATTAGCACCAACTAAACCTAAATATTGAGAAATACAAATAGCTAAACATGTCATAAATTGCAGAATTAAAAGATATAACAAAGCTGATAACTTTGTAAAACCAATATTTAATAATTTATGATGAATATGCCCTCTATCAGTACTAAAAATAGAGCGATGTTCTCTTAATCTACGCCAAATAGCAGCAATAACATCAGTTCCAGGAATTACAGCAAGTAAAATCATAATTATAATTTTAAGCTCACTAACGATTCCTTGATTCAAAAATAATGGAATAACAGCAACACAATAGCCTAAAGTTTGACTTCCTCCATCTCCAAGAAAAATCTTAGCAGACGGTTTATTAAACACCATAAAACCTAAAATACTTCCACATAAAATAATAGGAAAAGAAGCATTAATCTGATTTGTTATAAATAAAAATCCAATAGTACCTATAGCAAAAAGACAAATACCACTACAAAGCCAATCAATTCCATCAATAAGGTTAAATGCATTTACTAAAAAAATAATCCAACAAAAAGTTAAAAATTTACCCAGTAGAGGAAATTGAGTACCAAAGATTTCCACAGAAGGAAGATTAAATGAAAAAATATTATCTAAATAAAAAGGACTCAAATATACAACAACAGCAATAGATACGAATTGAATAATAAATTTCACTCTAGCTCTTAAATTGCAAAAATCATCAACTATTCCACACAACCATATAACTACACCACCGATAAAAAATGGCATCTCATCAAAATAAACATTATGAAAGAAAAGTCGATAAAAAACATAAACAATACAAAAGGACAAAAATAATCCCAAACCACCCAACCTAGGAACTGAACCTTTATGAATTTTTCTAGGATCAACTTCATCATACCAATTATACTTTTTTGCAAGTTTTATTGTGGCAAAAACAAAAATGAGACTTAAAAAGAAAGATAAAAACCCACATAAAAAAATTGGAAAAACACTATACATACGAGGGGGGGGGTATAACTCCTTTAGTAATAAAGATCACTACGATTCTACCACAGAAAAAGGTCATAAACAATATTTTCATAGAAATAAATCTTAAATTTTATTAAAATGAAAGAATGAGCAAAAGAAAAATTATTTGTATATGTTTATTCTTTTTTATATTAGCATCTTTACATTCACAAGAAGCATTAAAATCTATTGAAGAAGATTATTTTAATTTCCTTTCAATACAAGGAAAAACAGAACGCCCTACTCTAAATTACAGAACATTATCAGATTCCGATTGGAAAATTACTCAACAAAATCACATCTGGGAAAACAATAACTTAGGTTCAAAAAAAAATCTTAGCAATAACATAAAATACAAAATCTTTGGACCTGAATGGAAAAACAGTTTCAATACAGCATCTCCCTACGGTCAAAACGATGGAGGTCAATGGCAAGGAAAAGGTTATAATACAAGCCTTTCTGCAGGAGCAAGAATAGAGTCAAATGGATTTGAAATCACAATAAAACCACAATTAAGTTTTAGTCAAAATCTGAATTTTGATTACATAACACCAGCCTACAATGCCTATAATTACGACCAAAACGGAAATATAATTGGAGATTCTACCTATAAAGATAAAGCCTCAGAATATGGATATTATGGACTCACCTGTATTGATGCTCCTCAACGATTTGGAGATAAATCTTTTTGGATGTTCGACTGGGGAGATACAGAAATTCGCTATACATACAAAACATTTACGCTAGGAGTTGGAACACAAATACCTTGGTTAGGTCCAGTACAAATCAACCCAATACTCCATTCAAATAATGCCCCAACATACCCCAAATTTGATATTGGCTTTAGAAAAACAAAAATTCATATGCCCTATTTTGGTTGGAATTTAGGAGAACTTGAAAACAGAAATTTTTGGGGAATATTAACAGAATCCGAATATTTTGACAAAAATAAAGACAATAACCACAACCTAATAGCAGGACTAAGTTTATCTTGGAGTCTTCCGTGGATATTTGAAGGATTCACACTAGGATTAAACAGAACACTTACATGTACCTGGGACGATATAAGTCCCTATTCAGCATTTAGAATATTTGTGCCAAAAATGCACGGTGGAGAAGATAATTGTGATCAAAGAGTTTCATTTACATTCGATTATGTAATGCCTAATTCAAATTTTGAGCTTTATTTAGAATGGGCAAGGAATGATTTTAGCCCAAATATGGATTTTATAATACGATATCCATTTCATACACAAGGATGGACCTTTGGAGCACAAAAAATATTTACAATTTCTGAAAATTACAAATTGCAGATTTTGTTAGAACTGACACATTTAGAATGTTCTGCAGATTATGACAGACTTATAAATTGGACAAGTACATTTTATGCACACCATGAAGTAACACAAGGATATACAAACAAAGGACAATGGTTAGGAGCAGGAATAGGCACTGGAGGAAATAGTCAATACCTAGGAGTTAAGGTTTATCATAAAAAAGGCAGTATAGAATTCTTTATAAATAGAAATAACCCAGATTTAGATTACACTATGTATATAGACTCAAAAAAATATGAACAAGAATGGAAAGAAGGAAAATGGATTGCAGAAAGCAATATTAGATGTTTTTTACATTTTGGTCTTTCGTCACAATACTTTTTTAATAAAAATTTCTCGTTCCAAAGTAAATATGTATTTACAGATGAAAGAAATCCTCTAAATAAATCAAAAGAAAATAGCAGAAAATCAGAGCGAAGATTTAATAATCATATAGAATTAGGAATTAAATACAATTTTTAAAATATGAAAGAAAAATCACTTAAAAAAAAGACTATAAAACTATTAACAGATAAAGTATTACTGAGGATGTTTTGCAAAATACAAATGATATGATCATGGCTGGATGTTATGAAAAAGGAATAAAAGATGCAAAAGAAAAAATTAAATAAAAATGAAATAAAAATTTTAGTTTGCTGTCATAAAAAAGCTGAATTGCCTAATGATCCTGATGGAATTTTATTACCTATTTAGCAAGGAAAATGTTTAGAAAAAAAATGTACATATTTAGAATATCTTTTTTTTATGGAATAATGAAAGTATAAAAAAAATAATTATGAAACAAAACAATACTACTAAACGAATAGCGAAAAATACTCTTATGCTCTACTTTAGACAGATACTTATAATGATTGTAAGTCTGTATACTGTTTGTCCAAAACAAGCTATAAAAATGGTGGCTAACAATGAAGGTTTTTTATATCCTAAAATAAATAATGACCTATGTATTAAGTGTGGATTATGTGAAAAAAGATGTCCTGTTTTAAATCCAATAACCAAAGAGAGTGAGCAAACTGAAGCATATGCAATAATTAATAATGATGAAGAAATTCGTTTGCAGAGTTCTAGTGGTGGTGTTTTTTCTGCAATTGCACAAGATGTTATTAATCAAGATGGTATTGTTTTTGGTGCTAAGTTTGATTGTGATTTTAATGTTATACATGGATATACAGATTCTATTGAAGGTCTTGCAGATTTTAGAGGTTCTAAATATGTGCAAAGTACGATAGGTGAAACATATAAGGAATGCAAAACTTTTTTAGATAAAGGAAAATTAGTTCTTTTTTCTGGAACTTCTTGTCAAATTGCAGGATTACAATCTTTTTTAGGTAAAAAATATGATAACTTATTGTTAGTTGATATAATTTGTCATGGTGTTCCTTCTCCTTTGTTATGGAGTGAATATAAAAAACATCATGAAAAAAAAGCTGATTCACGGATAGTGAAAGCATCTTTCAGACAGAAAGATGAAGGCTGGAAACTATTTTCACTTGGATTTACTTTCGGTAATGCAAGTGAATACAGGCAAACATTAAAAAATGATGCATACTTAAAGTTGTTTTTAAAAAATGTTTGTTTACGAGAATCATGTTATGATTGTAAGTATAAAACTGAAAAACGACTGGCTGATATAACTTTGGCTGATTTTTGGGGTATTCAAAATGTCTATCCAGAATTGGATGATGATAAAGGAACCTCTTTTGTCATCGTTCATTCTGATAAAGGAAAACAATATATTAGCAATTTGAAAAACTGTATTATACAAGAAGTTGCTTTAGAGAGGGGGGTAAAATACAATATGGCTTATCTTTTTTCTTATAAATTATCAAGAAAAAGAAAGTTGTTTTTTTCAGATTTGTCAAAGTTTTCATATGAAAAAATATCTTTAGATAAATTAGTAAAAAAATACACAATCGATAGTTATTTTGCTAAGTGTTGTATTTTTGTTAGAAGAATTTTATCTAAAATTAAAAAAAAATTACGAAGTATATTTTTTTGATTTGTTTAATTTAATGGTGTAGGATGGTTTAATTTGAATTTTTTATATAGTATTGTGGTTTTACCTATAGAGACAATTGTTGATTGGACATTTAATTTCGTATTAAATAAAATCGATGGTATTGGTGTTATTGGAGCCGTTGTTAGTGTAAGTCTTGTTATAAATTTTTTAGCTCTTCCTCTATATAACATTGCAGATTCTCTAAAAGATAAAGAACGAGATATTGCAAAGAGACTTGAATATAGAGCAAATAGAATAAAAAAGGCATTTAAAGGTGATGAGCAATTTATGATTCTTTCTGAATATTATAGACAAAATAATTATCACCCTCTGTATTCCTTGCGAAGTTCTCTTTCTATTTTAATAGAAATTCCTTTTTTTATTGCTGCATACCATTATTTAAGCAACAATGAAGCTTTAAAAGGAGCTAGTTTTTGGATTTTTCAGGATTTAGGAGCACCTGATGAATTATTCTCTATTTGTTTGGGAGAGATTACTTTAAAAGTAAATCTGTTACCAATTATTATGACATTAATAAATTTTATAAGTGGCTTAATCTATTCGAAAGATGCCCCTTTCCGAGAAAAAATCCAATTATATGTAATATCTGGATTATTTTTGGTTCTTCTTTATAATTCTCCTAGTGGTTTAGTAATTTACTGGATACTGAACAATATTTTTTCTTTAATAAAGAATATTGTAATAAAGACTAAAAATCCTAGTAGAATTGTTCATATAGTAATTTCTTCAATTTTGATATTGTTTACAATATATGTATTTATTAAACACGGTTCATTATATAAAAAATTTATAGTTCTATTTTTTACTCTTTTTGTTACTTCTTTTTATATAATAAAAAAAGAAGTATTGAAATTTACTTATGCAAAAAATATTTGTTTTGAATTTAATAACAGTTTTGCTCTGTTGGCTTTATCTGGTGTTTCGTTATTTTTATTTTTAGGTTTTACGATTTCTTCGAGTATAATCGCATCAAGTCCTGTTGAATTTTCTTTTTTAGGAAATACTTCAAATCCCCTTAGTTATATATGGTCTACCATGCTTTGCTTTTTTGGATTCTTTGTTTTTTGGCCTATTGTAATTTATAAGATGTTTGGTAACTATACAAAGAAAATTTTACCTGCAATCTTTTTCATTTTATTTATTTGCGTTTTATTTAATGTATATGTTTTTAAATGTAATTATGGAAATTTGAATATAAGTTTTACATTGGAAAACGAGAAAGTATTAAAACAGATAAATAGTTTTAATTTTCTTATGCCGATTTTAATATTTTTATCTACAATAATTGTTTATTATCTTTGTGCTAAGTATAAAAAGGTTTCATTTTTATGTTATGTTTTATCTTGTTTTATTATTGCATCTTCCTTATTAGGTGTGGTGAAAACAAATTATATTTATAAAACTTATAATGCACATTCTGTGAATCATAAAAAAAATTTAACTGATGAAGTCCGTTCTGTTGAAACAATATATCATTTGTCTAAAGAAAATAATAATATAATTGTTTTATTTTTAGATAGAGCTATAAATTCTTTTTTTCCCGATATTCTTGAGGAATTCCCTAACTTAATTAAATCATTTGATGGGTTTGTTTATTATCCAAATACATTAAGTTTTTCAACCAATACATCTTTAGCTTCTCCAGCAATGATGGGAGGGTATGAATATACTCCTAAAGAATTTAATAAACGTTCTAATGAATTATTAAAAGACAAGCATAATGAATCTATTTTGATGCTTCCATGTTTATTTAATAATGCAGATTATAATGTTGTTGTTTCTGATCCACCATGGTGTAATTATGCTCATGAACAAGATTTAACGCCTTTTGAAAAGTTTCCTAAAATTAAAGCATATTCGACATTTGGTAAATATACAGATTTATATTTTAATGAAGTTAAATTAAATAATGGTGTAACAAATAATGTTTCGGATATAATTTGTAGAAGAGAAATTAGAAATTTTATTATACTTCAAAGTTTAGTTCCACTTGCTCGTTCTACATTTTATAGACTATGTCTTGCTGATAATAAAAGGAATGATAGAAATTTTTATGATATTTTTTCAAGTTTGTATTATTTAGATAAACAGACTGATTTTCTATCAAAAAAAGATAATTATTTGTTTATATGTAGTGATACACCGCATGAGCCTCATATAATGGACTCTGAATATCTTAGAATTTCAACTAAAACTGGAAGTGTTGAAAAAGCCCATTATGATGTTAATGTTGCTACCATGTTACAAGTAAAAAAGTATTTAGATTATTTAAAAGAAAATGGTGCTTATGATAATTCAAGAATTATCATTGTTGCTGATCACGGAGCAAATTTAAAATTAAAATCTTTTAATGGATTTTCAGATGGAATTTCTCCTTCTGCTTATAATCCTTTATTACTAGTAAAAGATTTTAATTCGAAAGGTAAAATAAAAATTGATAATTCTTTTATGACAAATGCTGATACTCCATTATTGGCTCTAGAGAATTTATCTATTTCTAAGATTAATCCTTTTACAAATAAAAAAATTGTTTCTGCTAAAACTGATGCAGGAATTATTGTTTATCCCTTAGCTAATGGTGAGCACCATGCGGATCATTTATTAAAGAAAACAAAATTTACATTAAATGATGATAAAGCATTTATTGTAAATTCAAATATTTTTAATGAGTCGAATTGGATTCCATTAATAAATAAAACTACAGGAAATTAATTATGATGTCTTTTTTACCTTTGTATATCGATCCAGGAACTGGAAGTATGTTATTTTCATTGTTTATTGGGATAGCAGCTGTACTTACATATGGAATAAAAACTTTAATTTTAAGATTTAAGTTTATTTTTTCTGGTGGAAAGACAGATTTGTGTGCAGACAATAAGAATATTCCGTTTGTTATTTTTTCTGATCATAAAAGATACTGGAATGTTTTTAAACCGATATGTGATGAATTTGAGAAAAGAAAAATAAATCTTGTTTATTATACTGCAAGTTCTGATGATCCGGTTTTTAATGAATCTTATAAATATGTTACATCTTCTTTTCTTGGTGATAAAAATAAACCATATGCAAAACTTAACTTTCTTCATGCAGATATTTTATTGTCAACAACACCAGGATTAAATGTTTATCAATGGAAAAAAAGTCGTTATGTTAAATACTATGTTCATATTCCACATTCTGTTTCAGATCTTTTAGGATATAGGATGTTTGGAATTGACCATTATGACTCTATACTTGCATCTGGCTATAATCAATTACTTCATTTAAGAGAACTAGAAAAAAAACGTCCGTCAATAAAAGAAAAGGAATTTACAGTTGTTGGATCTACATATTTGGATTCAATGTATTCTAGACTTGGTAGTTTTGAATCTAAATCTAAAAATCAAAAAAAAGTTGTTTTGATAGCACCTTCTTGGGGTAAGAGTAGTATTTTATCGAAATATGGGACAAAATTTTTTGATATATTATCTAAAACTGATTTTGAAATAATCGTTCGGCCTCATCCTCAATCTATAGTTAGTGAACAGAAAATATTAAAACCTTTAATAGAAAAATATCCAAATTTTTTATGGAATTTTGATAATGATAATTTTGATGTATTGAATAAAGCGGATGTGTTAATTTCTGATTTTTCAGGTGTTATATTTGATTTTGCTTTAGTTTTTGATAAACCTATAATATATACTGATACAAATTTTGATAAATCTCCTTATGATATAGATTGGTTAGATGAGGATTTATGGGAATTACAAATTTTATCAAAATTAGGTAATAAATTAACAGAAGAAAATTTTTCGTCTTTACAAAAATTAATTTTGGAGTCTATTGAAAGTCTTGATTTACAGAAATCAAGACTTTCAATTAGAGATGAGGCATGGGCAAACAGAGGTAGAGCAGCTTCTTCTGTTGTCGATTATTTAATATTAAAACAAAAGGAATTAATTAAATAGATCAGTTTGTTAACATCTCATTAAGTAAATTTTTGCTTTCTGTTATGAATGTCTTATCATAAGTGTAGTCATGTATATTATGCAGTACACTATAATCATTGTTTAATCTTTGCAGGAATATTATTTTTATTACATAGTTCTACTCCTGAAGTTTCTCGGCAGGTTACATAATCAAGTTTCTTTATAAAACTTAATATCTTTTGTAAATATTTTTCTCCATTATATTTACCAAATGAAGCCGCATATGAAATTTTTTTTATTTTATTATCTCCAAAGTTCAAGAAAAATGGATATATAAAATTTTTGTCATATTTTTTGGGAATGCTCCAAACTTGATCGCTTCCAACAATGTAGCAATCTGCTTTAGGAGGAGATTTTATTAAATCAATATAATTGTTATAATCTTTTTGTGATTGTTTTATATATTTTTCTCTAAATTGGTTAAATTTTCTGTCATGTTTTTTTTCATTACTTGCTAGTAATGAAAGATTAATTTTTCTTTTTATATATCGATAAATAGAAACTGGATAAAAAGCTTTTAAAAGTTTTATAAGAAAATTTTTTTTCTTTGGTTTTTCATAATTGTATTTAATCAAAAACGCATCATGTCCATACTCTTGTAAATATTTTTGCAATGCATAACATTGTAAGAGTTGACCATAATTATCTTTTGACCACCAGTAAGTTTATAATTCCAATTTTCATAGTCTTCTTTTTTATACACGTTTTAATTTTTAATAATTAAGTTTTTATAGTGTGTGTGAGGGGGCGATACAACTAAAATTGGTTTTCTAAAATCCACATATGATTTTATTTTAAATATAGTTAAATATTTTTTTATTCGCCATTTTATTAAATTAAATCCCTTAAGTTTATGTGTAAGTTTCATTTTTTTTCCAAAAATTTTTGTATAAAACTCTCTGTAATAAGATTTTAATGGGTGATTACATTCAATATGCCATGGTTTATATGCTGAAGAAAAATGCACAAGACAAATATTGTTACTAGCATTATCTATAGCTTTATAATATGTAGAGGATATTAGGAGATCTTTTTTATTAAAAAAGAATCCTTGTGTAAAATTGTATTTAAAATCACTCCATTTTACAGTATTATTAAGTACATAGTTTAATGCATCTTGGTCATGCCATAAACATTTTTCTTTGTTTGTTTGTATAAAATTCAATGTTTTTTCTTGAATTTTATTTTCTCTCCAATATTCAAGGTTAATAAGCATTACTCCTGCATTAAAATAGCCGTTAGATTTTGAATAATTTAATCTATTAAAAATTGATTCATCATTGTTTCTTTCATCGTGAATAACACTACAAGAATAATTTGTTAAATTTTGCTCATAAAAAGTAGATAAAGATCCTAAACATAGTATATCACTATCTAGATATAAAATCTTGGATACTGATTTTGGAAAAATAGATGGAAATAGAAGTCTATAGTAGGTTGCCAATGTTACATGATCTTCTATTCTAATTGGACAATCTTTTAATATATCTGTATTTATTTGATAAAATGTAATTGTAGATTTTTTATTTGTTAAACTGTAGGATAGTTTCTGCTTATTTTCTTTTTTCAAATCTTCATAAATTATATTATAATTAATATCTTCGTTTATGTTATTTATTTCTATAGATTTGATAAAAATTATTGTTGGAATGATATAGTTATCATCTGTACATAATGCTATTTCCATTTTATCCTTTTATCCTTTTATGAAATTTTGGCTTTATTATAAATAATATTAAAAAGCTTTTTATTCTCATAATTATGTATCTAAATAAACTATTAGTATTCTTTTCTTCTGAAAAATATGTTACTGGAAAATATTTTAATAATGTTTTATTTTTGTACTTCATATATAGACAATACACATTAAGTAATCTTTCCGCTATGTAGCCATAAAGTCTTTTTTGAACTGGAGAATAATTTTCAATATTTGTTTCATTTTCTAATTTAGTTAATATAGAAAATAACCATTCACAGTAATCTTTAAAAATTTCTATTGGCATTATTGCCATATTGTAAAAATTAATCTTATTTGTTTTATTAAAGAAATAGTCAAAGCAATGATAATACTCATTGTAATTGTTTTTTATTATATTGTCCAGTTTATAAAAATCATCGCTATAGTGGTTTATACAATATTGAATTTTAGGAGGAAAAATAAGATTGTCTTGTTTTGGGAGTAGAATTACATTATCTGTTAATTTTTCTTCGATATCTTTTATCGATATATTATATTTCTCTATATCTGATATGCTACGATATTCTTTAGGAAATAATGTTTTTGATTTAAAATTCATAAAACGTCTATAATGAAATAGACCTATGTATTTTATATTTGGATATATTTTTTCAATATTTTTCCATGACCAATATAGAGCAGTAAGTTCGCAGTAACTTTGATTTTTATTACTTATATTGTCACATTTTTTGTTGTTAATTTTGTCATCATGTTGCATATCTAAATCAATATCAGAAATAGCAGCACCAACTTGAATAGGTAATAAAATTCCATCAGGATCATTAGGCAATTCAGCTTTTTTATGACAGCAAACTAAAATTTTTATTTCATCTTTATTTAATTTTTTCTTTTGCATCTTTTATTCCTTTTTCAATTACATCATCCATATCATAATATTTGTATTCTGCTAAGCGTCCACCAAAAATCACATTTAACTCTTTATCTGCAAGTTCTCTGTATTTATTATATAACACTGAGTTCTTTTCGTCATTAACTGGATAAAATGGTTCACAGTTTTCTGTCCATTCTTTTGAATATTCTTTTGAAATAACAGTTTTATCAGCATTAAAACTTGGATTTTCTGGCTCAAAATGTTTATGTTCAATAATTCTAGTAAATTTTTCATCATGAGATGTATAATTTATGACTGCGTTTCC
>JAGBBT010000072.1 GCA_017938365.1 Treponema sp. | reverse complement strand
CCTGTACGCCCAATTCTATGAACATAAGTTGCAGCATCAAATGGCAAAGAATAATTAACAACATGTGTTAATCCTGTAATATCAATACCTCTGGCTGCAACATCAGTTGCCACAAGAACACGAGTTTTTTTATTTCTAAATCTTGCTAAAATCTTTTCGCGTTGACCTTGAGGAATATCTCCGTGCAAAGCAGCAGCTTCATATCCTCTTTCATCTAAAAGTTTACTCACCATATCAGCATCATTTTTTGTCATGGTAAAAACTAAACCATAAAAATCAGGAGAAATATCAATTAGACGAACAAGTGCTTCAATTTTATCACGCTCACTAATAAACCAATATTTTTGTTCAATTAAAAGAGGCTCCTCAACAAAACCTTCTTCTTCACAAACTTCATATTCGCCCATAAATTTTTCTGCGATTTTTAATATTGGCTTAGGCATAGTAGCACTGAATAATAATATTCTACTATTTGGATTTGCTTTAGAAAAAATCTTTTCTATATCATCTACAAATCCCATATCAAGCATTTCATCCCCTTCATCAAGGATAAAATAATCAATGTTTTCTATATTTAATGTTCCTCGTTCAAGATGATCTTGAATTCTACCAGGAGTTCCAACAACAATTTCGCACCCACGCTTTAATTCTTTTATTTGAGTAGAATAAGAAGCTCCTCCATATAAAACAGCAACACGAGGAAACTTACCTGTAGTAAATGACTGTAATTCTGTGCAAGTCTGAATAGCCAACTCTCGAGTAGGTTCTAATATTAAAGCTCTTACAGTTTTACTTTCTTCATGAACTCTTTGTACAATTGGTAAACCAAATGCAGCAGTTTTTCCGGTACCAGTACGAGCTTTTGCAATAATGTTGGCATCTCCATTCAATAAACGAGGTATTGCTAAAACCTGAATAGGAGAAGGAACTTTAAACCCTTTCTTTTCAATGGCTTCAAGAACTGAATCTTCTAATCCTAAATCTTCAAATGAAATCTCTGATTCTTCCATAATATAATGTATCCCCAAAAAGTGCACGTTCTCTAAAGAATCCCACTATATAATAAAAGAAGATGAATTCAAAAAAAGACTGGCACTAAATTAATATAAGAAACCCTCTGTTTCTCAGAATACACAATATACTAGATAAATAAGTTAAAATCAAGAAAGCAACGCAAATAAGAACATATTTTACTGTTTATTAGAATTATTCTCATAATAATGGTCTTAATTATAAGTATAATCATAACAATAAATACTCTTAATTGATTATTAGCAAAATTTATGGTATTATTAGTTTATATGAGCGATACACAATTTAAAGTAGACCAAAAAATAGTTTATCCTAGTCAGGGTGTAGGTTGCATTACAGAAGTTTTTGAAAAAACTGTAGGTGATAAAACAACAGAATATTACAAAATATATCTTGAAGTATCAGACATGATTGTTATGGTTCCTGTTGCAAATGCCTCTATGCTTGGAATTAGACCAATTGTTTCAGCAGAAGAAGCACAAAAATCTCTTGATATGTTAGGAGAAGCAGTAGAACCAGTTACCTCAGATTGGAAACTTCGCTACCAAATGAACCTTGATCTTTTAAAAAAAGGTAGTATTGAAGATATTACATCTATAGTTAGATGTTTATATCATCGTTCTAAAGTAAAAGAACTTCCAATTCAAGAAAGAAAACTTTATGATACTGCAAGAAAACTTCTTACAGACGAAATAGCAATTGCTCTTGGAATATCAGCAAAAGAAGTTGAAGAAATGCTTCATGCAAAACTAGAACCTCTCGGTGCTTTACACGAAAAGAAAATCATACAACTTGACGACGACGATGATGACGACGACGAATTCATGGATGATGTAAGTACATCATCAGATGATGATTCAGATGACGACGATTCGGATGATGACGAGTAAAAGTTCTAAAGATTTAGCTCTAATAATATTAGCAGCTGGATCTTCAAGCCGTATGTGTGGCTTAAAAAAAGAATACCTTACATACAAGGGCGGTACAGTACTATCTGCTACCGCCAAAACTTTTCTAAAAGCCTTATCATTTTCTACAATTGTAATAACATATCCAAAAGCGGATACTATTCAGAAAGTGGAAGCTAATAAATCAGAATGTAAACAAGCATTATTTACAGATTCTTTCGTTCAGAACTTTAAAGACAAAATTATTTTTATTCCTGGTGGCAACACAAGACAAGAATCAGTTTTAAATGCTCTAGAGAAAATTAATAAAACTACACCTAGTACAGAACTTGTATTTATACATGATGGTGCTCGCCCCTTTGTTTCAGAAGAAATAATAAATCTTACACACGATGCAGCATTAGAATTCGGAGCTAGTGTACCGGGATTAACACCTGTGGACACACAAAAAGAAATAACTGACGATGGTTTTATTTCACGCCATTTAACTAGAGCCAATTTAACTGCTGTGCAAACACCACAGGTATTTAATTTTAAACAGTTACTTAATGCCCACAGAAAAGCTCACGAAACATCAAAAGAATATACAGACGATACAGAAATTTGGGGTGAGTTTATTGAACAAAGCAAGATTAAAGTTGTAAAAGGATCTGTTGAAAATAAAAAAATTACATATAAGCAAGATCTTGATTTTTCAGAAAAACAAAAAAAGGCATCAAATATGATAAAAATTGGATTAGGTTACGATAAACACAGATTAATAGAAGACAGAAAACTTATGCTAGGTGGTATAGAAATTCCTAGTGAAAAAGGTGAAGATGGTCATTCCGATGGAGATGTTTTACTCCATGCAATTTCAGATGCCCTTTTAGGTGCATCAGGATTAGGAGATATAGGTTCATTTTTTCCACCATCAGACCAAAAATGGAAAGATGCAGATTCAAAAGAATTGTTAAGAATCATTTGGAATAAAGTTACTGAAAACGGTTGGTCATTAGAAAATATAGATGCAGTTATAGCTATAGAAAAACCAAAATTTTTACCTCATAGACAGAATGTAATTAATTCCATAGCTAACATATTAGATGTAAATCCAAATCAAATATTTGTAAAAGCAAAAACAGGCGAAAAAATAGGTGATGTAGGAGAAGGAAAAGTTGTTGAAGTCTGGGCAACATGCTTGTTATCCAAAACAAACTAACTTATTTACTTTTCGCATCTCCGATAATTCACAAACAATACACACTGAAAACAGCATAATGTTTATCTATAAAATCACAATTAAGCAATTAAAATTGCCTAATTAATCTTATTTAATGTCACCTAATTCAAGAACTAATTCAACTTCACCTTCACTTATTTTCATTCTACTGGCAATTTCTGTAACATTCCAACCTTGACGTTTTAAAGCAACTATAGTTTCTCTATCATGACGGGAAAGTCTGTTTTCTGGTGTTTTTGGATTTTTAGCTAAATCTTCCTTTGTTAATCTAGCCAAAAGATCCATTTGTCGATCAATATCTTCTGCCATTTTTACAAGACGAGTTTCTGTTCTTGCAATACCTTCTCTAGAACTCTGAATTTGCTGAACTCTTTCTTCAGTTTCAGACAAAACAGATTCCAATGAAGTAATTTTATCTACAGCTTCTGTTATTCTTCCGTTATTATTTAGCAAAACATCAACATTCTTCTGAATATCTGAAATCTGCTCTGGAAGATTATTAACTTGTCTAGAAGCCTCTAATAATCTTTGTTCAAGTTCTTTAAGGTTTTCAAAAGTTTTATCAACCTCGCCAGATACATTGTCGATTACAAGTTGTTTTTTCTCCAAACGATCATATCTTGCACTTATTTCACCTAATGTTCCTTGAAAATTTCTTACAGTAAGTTGTAATGACTGTAAATCGTCACTAGTAGTTTGCAACTCTCTAATTTTTTCATCCATCGATGAACTTAATCCCAATAAATGATCAAAACTTTTTTCCAAAGAATCAATATGATTTTTTTCTGCATTAAATTTTATAATCTTGTCGTTAATATCTTCATTTATATGCTGAATAGATTTAAAATTATTCTCTAAATCATTTATTACGCTTTGATAATTATCAACTTTAGAAATTTCATTTTTTAACTCAGCTAAATCATTATCTAACTGATTTTTTAACTGCTCTGCTTTTTGATATACTTGCATTTGTGAAGCAAAAGACTTTACTTCCTTATCAATTTCACTAAGTCTAGTTTGAATATCATTTGCATTATTTTGCATTTTCATGACCATTTCTGCTTCACGGGCACTTGTTTGATCATTAATTTCTTGAATTCTCATTTTTATATCACGAAGATTTTTTTCAGAATCAGCATTCTGCTCTCTTACGCGTCTAGAAGTTTCCTGTAACATTTCTTCATAAGATTTTTCGAATTCTTCAAGGACATTTTTAGAACGAGAATTATATTCATCTATAGAATCATCAATTTTTGATTTTAAATCCTTTACACTTTCAGAAAGTACTGATTGCTCCTCTTTTGTTTTTGAAACAAATTCTTCAAAATTTGAAGTAATAGAAGATTCCATCTCAGAAATTTTTTGTTCTGCTGATTGTTGAACACCACTTAATTGATTAGTGAATAAAGTTTTAGTCTGAACAAATTGAGAATTTAACTGATTTCGCCAAGCATTAAATTCAGAAACCATTGCATCTATATTAGATGAGTTTGCTTCAGTTCTATTTTTAATACTTTCATCCATCTCTATAAGCTTTTGTTCAGTTTCTTTTTCTGCTTTATCTAAATGTTCAGCAATTCTTTGGTTATAAACCTCTAATGCATTTTTAATAGTTGAATCCTGACCTTCTGTTGCATTAAGTAACTCAGTTCTTGTGCTTTCAGTAAAGTCTCTTATGTTCTTTTCTAAATCATTTAACTTATCTTGTAAGTCATTTTGAGTTTTTGCAATATATGATTGGAACTTCTCAGTCTGCTCATTACTTTTTTGTTGAATCTCAATAAGTTTTTCTTTTAACGATTCTGAATATTGTTGTTCTAATTCACGACGATTATTTTCAAAATCAGAACCTAAAACAGATAATTTTGATTCAAGACTATTTTTCCAATCATTAAGATTATCATCAATGGCTTCACCACGGCGTTTTAAGTCAGAACCAAATCTTGCTTCAAAATCAGCTAATGTCGCACTAACATTATCACTTGCAGTAGATTTTATCAAATCAAGACTTTTTTCGAGGTTTGAAATTTGAATTGCAATATCTTCATTATGTTGCTGTACTGTATTTTCAAATTCCTTCTGTCTAACACCCTGCTGTGCAGAAAAATCAGAAAAATCCTTCAAAACAACATTCTGTGTACGCTCCAAAGCTGCTCTTAAACTTTTTTCTAATCCATCAATGTCAGCAGAAGCACTTTCTAAACGCTCAAATCTATATTCAAGATTTTTTCTATATTCTTCAAGTTGCTTATCAACATTACCTAGTAATTCTGTTTGCTTTAAATCATATGAAGAGGAAATTTTTTCCATGGCAGAGGAAATCATAATGTTTATATTATTAATTTTCTCGTCAGCTTGTTTTTGGAATTCTTGTAATTCTATATTTGCTTTTGCTGCATTTGCTTTTATATTTTCCGCAGCATTTGAAGCTCCAACCTCAGACTCTTGTAATGTTTTATTAATATTTGCTATAGAATTCTGAAGGGTTTCATTTATTGCAATAACCTTAGAATTAAAATCTTTTTCCATAGTATTTATTTTATTTTCTACAGAACTTTTATAAGTATTTAAATGTGTATCAGAAATTTCCTGAAACTTATCATATGCCTTTTTTTCTTTTGCATCAGCATCTGCAACAGCACTTCTAAAAAGCGATTCATATTTTTCTTTTACATCTTTTACTTGAGCATCCAATGAAGCTTTTAACGCTTCAAGATTTTTTCCATTTCCACTAACTTCAATTTGTAACTCTTCTGTTAATTTTCGAGTACTTTCAGCCTGCTCACGAATCGAACTGTCAATAGAAACAACTCTTTCTTGAAGAGTATCCTCCAAACCAGACATTTTTGAATACAAATCTTTACTAAAAGCATCTGTTTTTGTCGCAAGAGTAGAAGATAAATCTGTTATTTTTTGTCTTAATTCAGCCTCTAAAGCTTCTGTTTTTTCTGTAAGCACATTATTAAAGTTTGAAGATTTGTTTTCTATATTCTTTTGGGCTTCATTAATTTTCGAATCTAATATTTTTACAACACCCTGTGTTTTGTCATCAATAGATTTTTTTAAAATGTCAATTTTTTCAATTGAAAGTTTATTTAAATTTTCAAATGCTACATCTTCCAAATTTTTAACTTTTATCGCAGCTTCGTTATAAGCCTTGTTTATATCTTGATTTATTCGAGTTAAAACTTCGTCAGAATGTTTTGCAGCCTGTTTTGTAGAAGCATCTAATTGTTCAGCCCTTGCTTTGTACTGATTTAACAACTCCAAACCAATAACTTTTAGATTTTCGTTATTTTTATGTGTAATATCGTTAATTATGCTAGAAACTTTCTTTTCTGTGTTATCAACAAGTTTTTTCTGTTCTTCGATTTTATCGTTAAGTTTATTTACTATGCTACTTTCTTTTTTTACATTGTAGAGATTTTCTTCAACCTTATCAGTCATCTCCATTAATTCATTTAACACTTTTCCATAAGCATTAATTTTTTGAGAGATATTATCAACTTCGATAAACTGCTTTTCGAATCCTACAGAAATATTCCTAAATTCTTCGATTTGTCTTTCTAAATTTTTTATAGTTGCAAATGCTTTTGTTTGTCTTGTATCAAGTTCAGCAGACAAACCATTTAACTTTTCTGATTGTTCTTTAAAATAGGAATCAAGGCCTGCTATACGATTATCTGTATATTTTTTTACCTTATCCATAGAATTATTATCTCTGTCCATATGTCTGAACAAAACAACCACTGCAATAGCAATTGCAGAAGAAATAACAATTGAAAGAACAGTCATTTTTACCCACCCAAAAAAAACATTTTATTATTTATTTTAGCACAATATTTACTAATTGACGATAGTTTGAAAAGTTAATATCAGCAGCTTTTAATGGAATATGAAAAAATTTTCTCCACCAAGGAAGAATATAAGCGGCCATCATACCTGCAGATTTAGAACCATACACATCATAATGAACACTATTTCCAACATATAAAATTTCTTTTTCATTAACACCCATTTTTTTTGCCATTACACCAAAAGGATATTTAGATGGTTTTAGAGCTCCTATAGATTCAGTTCCGCCTACATAATCACAAATAGGTAAAATACCCCACAACTCACCTTTTTGCTCAGGAGGAAAATCCGACAAGATTGCAATCTTATAACCAGCAGTTTTTAACTCTTTTATTGCATCTTGCATACCTTTAAATGGTTTAATTTTATTAAAATAAGGCTTAATTCCGTCATAAACAATAGACTGAATTTTTGCTTTTGCCTCCTCAGGAGAGCATTTTAACTCACTTGCAAGAAGTCTTGCTTGATATTCAAAAAAATCTGGTAAAGGAGCCGTTTTATGCAAAACTTTACGCACCTTATTATATTTTAAATAAAACTTAATATTTTTTATAAAATAGGGAATAATACGAATAAATAAACTAAACGAAGGATATAAAGTCCCGTCAATATCAAACGCGATAACCGAGATATTTTTAAGCATGACAAAATTATACACAATCAAAAGACTCTGTACAATGCTTTAAATTTATTGTTTTATGATTTTATACTCGAAGATTGCTTGGCTATCAGTAGAAGCTGATTGAAATCTCCATTTTGATATTTGCTTTTCAATTTCCTGACGAACAATACTTGATACTATTGAACTAGGAATTCTTATTCCATTTACTGGAACTCTACCATCTGCATTTACTACAAAAGTAATTTTAAAAGGTGCGGTACTTCCATCTACAGTCGCTGCGGCAGCTTCAGACAATTCAATTATAGGCTTAGAAGGCTCTAATAATTGGCGAATCGTATCATCACTCATTGCTAAAGAAACTTTACCATTAGAAGATGTTGTTTGTATTGTTACAGAAGAAGTAACTCCGTTACCAGCGTTTTGAGAATAACTTGTAGACTGTATTATAGAAAGCCTATTTGAAGTTGAATCAGATACAGCTACATTTTCATTATTAGAATTTGATGAAGTAACCGTTTGAGAATTAGTACCCTGTGAAGCAGAAGCTGCACTTCCTTCAAATGTATTTACTCTATTTACAGAAGTATTATTAGAAGACACAGAAGAACTATCAACGGATTCTATATTATCAAATTGACTCCAATCAAATTCTTTTGCTGTTTTTTTCTTTTTAGCATTTAGTTGTTCAGACATTA
Organism: Treponema sp.; assembly: GCA_017938365.1. Taxonomy (GTDB): domain Bacteria; phylum Spirochaetota; class Spirochaetia; order Treponematales; family Treponemataceae; genus Treponema_D. The sequence continues at coordinate 15,630 of JAGBBT010000072.1, read as the reverse complement.
ACTCATCTACACTTTTTTGTAATACCTGTTCTTTTTTGGGAGTCACAGTAGGCTTAGCTTTAGCCTGTTGTTGCTTTTTTTGTACCGAAGAAGCTTTAGTAGTTACTTCAGCTTTTTTTGATGTAGAGGAAGATGATTCAAGTTTCTGTTCTATTAAGTTATTTGTATTTTCAAGTTTAGGAGGAGCTGATTCTCTAAAAGTTGACTTTTCAGCAGCAACAGGAGCATCCAATCTAATCTGCACAGTCTTATAAACTTTTTTTTGAGGTAAAAGAGAGTAAAAAGAGAAACTTATTAATAACAAAATCCAAACACAAATTGTCCCAATAATAGCAATCTGATTAGGACTTTTTTTTATGCTAATTATCAATCTGTTGTCCTCAAATTAACAGCAATAAAATTATTTTTACGAAGAATATCAAATATTTTTACAATCATACCATTTGTGACTTTCTCGTCAGCCTCTAGTGTAACAGGATACTCTTCTCTTTTTTTATCGCCAACATCAAATTTCTTCAATTTTTTATTTAACGAATCATATGTAACAGGCTCTTCATTAAACCAAATTTTTCCAGACTCACTAACAGTTATTGTTATTCCTGCCAATTCCGTAGCTTGAGCAGTTTCGCTATTAGGAAGATTTACAGTAATTCCTGGTAAAACAGCAAAAGTAGTAGAAACAAGAAAAAACAAAATTAACTGAAAAACAACATCAATCATTGGAGTCAAATCAGCCCCTGACTCAACTCCTCTTCGTCTTCTTATTTTCATTTTAAATCCGTCCAGAAAGTCTTAGTAAAAATTCTGTTACAGAAGATTCCATTAACACAATTTCTTTATTAACTCTTCTATTAAAATAATTATTAAAAATCATTGCAGGAATTGCAACAAATAAACCGCCAGCAGTTGTTACTAAGGCTTCTGCAATAGCACTTGCCAAAATTGCAGGATTTCCCATAGAGCCCCCAGCACCTAAAACACCAAAAGCTTTAATATTTCCTGTTACAGTTCCGAACAAACCGAGCAATGTTGAAATATTAGCAATAGTTCCTAAAAGAGTTAAAGAATGTTCCAACTGAGGTATAACAACTTCTATCTCATTTTCTACCACATCTTTTAAATCCCTTTCTTCTAACTTTCTCATCTGAATAGCTTTTTTTATTACTTGAGCAAAAGGAGTTCCAGCAGCATCACAAAGAGATTCTGCCGTTGCAAAATCATTTCGTTCTATAACATCCTTTAAATTAGCTTTTAATTTAGAATCATTTTTTCTTAAAATTGAAAAATAAACACATCGTTCAATAATAATATAAGTTGCAGCTAAACCACAAAGTATAATTGGAATCATTAAAATTCCACCAGATTTTAACATTTCAATCATTTTATTCTCCACCTATTAAAACTGAAATTTAACTAATAACGCAGCACTTCCGCCTTTTTCAACATAATCAGAATTAGCATAAGAGCGAGTTTCATTTTTAATTAATTTTATAATATCATTTAGTTCAAAAGCAATACGAATGGAATGGGAAATTCTGAAAGTCGCATCTGCACTAATATTTGGAATAAATTCTGCATTATCCCCTAAACCTTTAGAAATTGATCCACCTAAATCCCAATTTGTATTCTTTGATTGATATTGTACAGTAGCATAAATATTATGTTCATCTTGGCAACATGGAACATCTAACCAATAAGCCTTCCATAAACCAGATAATTTAACATTCCCCAAAACAAAATTAACTTCTGTTTCTGTGTTAAAGTCTTCACGATTGTTATTTGTTATAAAATATAATCCTGAAGAAGATTTATTTGAATAATCACTCCACCAAACACCATTGTCGTAGGCAGTTTTTCGATATTCTCCCGATAATCTTAAACCAAAGAACTCTTTAATTGGAAGAGATATTTTTCCAAATCCATACCAATCTGTGGTCTCAGTTAAAAGTGATGTGGCTACAGAATATTTATATTTTGTTTCTAAATCTCTTATTTTCTCTGAATAAGAATCCATTCCGCCTTCTAACTCCAAAGATATTTTTCTGGAAGAAAAAGAATTAGGAAGAGCAAGTTCCATTCCAACAGAAAAAGGAACAATAATATCTTTTTTTTCGCCAATAGCAGTACCAATAATAGCAGCGACATTAGATTTTAACTTTGAAACTTCATTTTTCCAAACAAAACTTAAATCAAATTCTCCTCTATGAGAACTTTCTTCGCTTGAAGAACCGCTAGCTTTTAACAAAGTTTTAGAATCTTTTAGATTTAATTCAAGTGAATAATTAGCAGTAAAATCAATCTCAAAATTATCTTTTTCCCATTTAATACCTAACCATGGATTTATATCAAATAATTTAGAATCCTTTTCGTAGGACTTTGAGGAAATTGCAGAATCTAAAAAGATACCATTGTAACGATTAAACCAACTTCCATTAGTTCCGTAGTAAACAGAAAAATTATTATTTAATTTCCAATCAGAAGAAAAACCAGCAGAAACATTATGATAAACAATATCAACAAAAGATGGTGACAAAGATTGTAATCCATTATTGGCTGAATTATAACTTCCGTACAATTCATTTTTTCCATTTTTTAAATTAAAAGATTTATTTGCACTTACAAAAGTATTTCGTTCAAAAAAACCGTTAGCAGCACTATTATCCGCAAAACCTTCTGCACTTTCGTGAGAAAAATTAATACTAAAAGGAGAAGTTCCAGTTGTTCTATACACAGAAAAATCACCTAAAAAATAAAATGGATAACCACCTCCTGCTTTACCTTCTGCATAAACAGATTTTTCTATATTTTGAATAGAATTAGAAACATTACTTATATTTTCAACATCATCTGAATTACTAAGCTTAGGCAATTCAACCTTTGCAGACTCTATAGTTGGAATAACCCCTTTATAGTCAGGAACAGAATCCTTACCAGCCGTAAGAGCCCCTCCAGAAACTACAGTTGTTACATCTGGTAATTCAATTTCTTCTTCAACATTATTATTATCTTGAGAAAAACCATAAAAACAAAATATACAACTTAAACAAATCGTTAAAATAACTTTTTTCATAATCTACTCCAATTTATATAACCGTATTAAACAATCATTATTTCTTTAAAATTTCCCCAACAATTCTATAAGCAGAATCATTATAACTACTATTTGGGTACATTTGTAACAAAGACTGAGCTGTAATTTTTGCATCACCCTTTAAGCCAGCAGAATCAAATGCTTCTACAGCTCCATATAACGCCCTCTCCGCAGATTCAGATTTACCAACTTTTCTTGCATAAACTGCAGCATCTAAATACATTTCGGCAGAAGCTTTATTTTCTCCTTTAGAACGATAGTATTCAGCTAATAATAACGAATTTTTTAAAGCAAATTCACTTTCTGAATCAGATTTTTTTTGTATATCCAAAAGACTTTTTGCAAGTTTTTCAGCTTCATTTCTAGTATCAAGATTTGAATAATACAATTGAGCTAGTTCAGTTCCTATAATTCTGCCTTTTACAGTTTTTTCTGAACCTTCTTTTGCATATTCAGTTTCTAATTTTAAAACCCTAGAATCAGCTCCTTCACTTAAAGCTACTAATTCTTTTTCATAAACATCAATTCCGTCATCCTTAGCCTGCTGTCCATATTCATTTAACAATAACTTTGCATAAGATAATGCCACTTTATATTCTTTTAAGAATTTATGTAATTCTACAAGTTTTTTTAATGAACCATATTTATAAGTTGTATTGTCTGTAGTATCTGCAATTTGTTGATAATATAAAATTGCCTTAGTTAGGTTATTTTCTTGAACTAAGGAATCTGCTGCAAAGTACATTGCGCCATAATAAAAATGACCTTTGTGATACTTTTTTATATAAGATTCAAATAAATTTACAGATTCAGAAAATTTCCCTCTTGTATAAAATAATTCACCTCGCCTATACATTGATTCTTCTGCCAATAAACCAGCATTTTTTTCTGCCGAAAGCAAATTATAAGCCTTATCTGCATTATCATATTCTTGATTTTGAACATAAATTTGTGCAGTTAAATATAAACACTGATATCCAAAAGTGTTTTTTTCGTTTTTATAAGGAGCCAAAATATCTAAGGCTTTTTTGTATTGTAAATCATCATTATATATTCCAGCACAAAGTAAAATTGATTCTTGCTTTTGTTCCGTATTTTTAGCCATGTTAATAGCTTTTTCTGTCATACTTGCAGCAGCTTTTAAATCTTCAATCTGAGCAGAAGCTCTTGCGGCAAAAATACAACCATTCCAAATTAATGAGTGATTTTCGTAATTTTTTATGTAAGTATAAAGATTTGAATATGCTTCCTTAAATTTTCCTAATTGATACTGACAATATCCCAAATAAAATCTTGCATAAGCCAAATATGTAGAATCTAATTTTTTCTCTTTTAATGATTTTTCAAAATTGATTTCTGCTTCTGTCCACTGTCTTCTATTAAATAGAGCAAGAGCTTTCATATAGTAAGCCTCTGTTCCAGTTGCAATTGAAGTTTGTTCAATAGTAGAAATCAAATGACCAGCATTTAACAAAGTTCTAGCATAATCAAGACGGCCGTCATTACTTAAAAGTTGCTTTTGAGCCAGAGAATAAAAAATCTTATCCGCTTCAGAAGATTTTCCTAGCTTAGCTAAACATTGTGCATACAAAAACTGAATTTCACTATCATCTTTGTAATTATTATCCTTCAGCAAATTACAAGCACCTATAAAATCATTCTTCTTATACAACGACAAAGCAGCCCAATACAATGTACTCTTATTAGTTTTATTTTTTTGTTCAAAAAACTGAGTAACAATTTTATAAGTATTATCCCAATCTTCCATTAACCCTGAATAACGAATTAGACTAATTTGATAATCATCATAATAAGGATTTAATGGCTCAATATTATATTTTTTTATAGAAGACAATAACTTTGTATAAGCATTAGAAGCAGATTCTTGAACTCCACTCTTTGAAGATAAAAATTCAATTTCTGTTTTATATAAATCAGAAATTATTTGAAGATTTACAGAAGAATCTTTTTCACTATTCTTAAAATAATCCAAAGACTTTTTATAATCTTTTATTTCAAAAGCATCTATAGCAAGTCTGACCCAAAATTCACTTACTAATTCTGGATAATTTGACAATCGTTTTTCTGCTTTTTTTATAACAGCTCCAGGTTCTTCTTTAATCTCGTTATAGTGTTCAGAAGAAATAAAATAAGCTTTTTTCATTGATAAAGTAGCCAATGTATCAGGTCCATCCGACAATACATAACAATAATCTTTATAAGCAGAAGAATACTTTCCTAATTGAGCTTTTGCATCAGCGTTATATAATATTGCTTTAAATTTAGTTTCAGCAGAAAAATTTTCATTACTTATTAAATCAAAATAATTTTCAATTTTTAAGAACTCGTTATTCAAATAACATACTTCAAAAAAATTTAACAACGATTTTTCATATTCACTTTGAGAATATTTAGACCCGTTTGCCAAAATATTTTCATACAACAAAACAGCTTGTTTATACTCACCAACTTTTTGTAACTCCTGAGCACAAAAATACAAAGCCTCATAATATTTTTGATTTTCGGAAGTATTTTTTAAACTCTTATAGTAATAATCTAAAGCATTCTTTGAATCATCTAATACAGAATAACAGCGAGCTTTCCAATAATAAATTTCTGACAATCTTTTTTTATTATTCTTATAAATATCTTCAGATTTGCTTAAAACGCTAAGAGCATCGTTTATCATTCCCATTCTAAATAAGCTTTCTCCTTTAAAAAATAAAGCCTCATTAGAAAAAACAGAATTATTATCAAGTTGCAAAATTTCATCAGCAAATTTAACAACACCAGGATAGAATCCACTTTTATAAGCAGATTTCATTTCTCCAGAAATCGCAGAAATATCCTTTCCAAAAATAAAAGAAAGTGCATTTAATAAAAATGCAAAAACAAAAATACTTTTTTTCATATACAAACCTAATATAACTTTTTTTACTTACTGAGGGAAAAATTTTTCGTTAGATAATATTCTAGTAAGATGAACGAAACAACCTTTGTTTTTATTAATAAAACTATTTAAAGTCAGCTCTGTGCCATTCTCAAAAATTACACAAGAAAATTTCTTATTCTTATCAAAATATGGAAAAATCACAGCACATTGATCAAATTTATAATATTCTGGCTTCCCTACACTATTTTTTATAGGTCGTCTAATTGCAGCAAAATAACAATAAGTAGGTTCTGTTACTCCTAAAACATATAATAAAGGCTTTAATTTAGAAATTTCGTATCCAGAATCTTTTAAATAACCAATAGTTTGAGTAGAACCAGAAGAAGAAATTTCAGAAGCGAAAGGCTCTACAGTAACTTCAACACCTGCATTTTCCCATAAATATTTTTTTTGTGTACGCAAAGATAAACATGCAGCCGCAAGATTTCTAGTCCAATCTAATGGAAAATATAAATCTTCTGTTTCACTTAAAACACCAGCCAAACTCAAGGGATTTGGAGTTACAGTTTTTCTAAGCAAAGGTTCTCTATAAATTCCACCGCCAACAAAAGATTCTACCAATCCATCAGCAATCCATTTTAAAAAACCAGCAGAACTCAATGTTAATATATTATTTTCCGTTTCTGTTTTATAAACAGTTCTACTAGAACCATCAGAAATATAAATTGGTTTACCATTTTCATCATAACAAGCATCATCAGCATAAGCAATTCTACTTAAATTCTTTCTAATAACGCCAATCATCTGTAATTTTGAATCATATTGCCCCGGAAAAATAACAGAATAATTCCAAGGTAAACTCTTCTTTGTTAAAGATAAAACTTCTTCAAAAGAAATTGTATACAATCGATTAAAAGGAATTCCAATAGGAACACCCTTTGCTGCATAAAGGCCATCAATAATATAATCAGCTAAAATTTTATTCCCATTAGGAGAAAACTGAACATAAACATCTTTGTTTTCTGTAAAATAAATCTTTATAGATTCTATTTTTTGAGTTTCAGCATTTTTTATAAGAATCCAAGAACCTTTTTCGTTATAAGGAAACTCACTTACAACTCTTTGCTCTACTCCTGATTCTGTATATAAATCAACTTCAACCAAAACCTCTGGAGCAACAATTATTGCATAGGTTTCTGAAGATTCTTCTAATCGAATCTGAAATTTTTCACCAACAGAATTTACTCTTAATTCAGCCCGTTTATATCTTAAATCCTTAAGATCGCTATAAAACCATGAATCAGCAATAGACTTTCTAATGGAAGAAGATTCTGGAATTCTTAATTCATTAATATCTGCAAAAACAGGAGATACCAGTAAAATGCAAATCCATATTAAAAAATTACGAATAATTTTCATTATACTCTCCAAACAAGATACTAAACAGACAATTAAATAGAAGTCTGAGCAGGTATCTCTACTGAATTTACAGGTTCAGGGTCAATAAACTGAGCCCCTCCAGAAGCATATTGAATTATAGGCTCCACAGGACCATTTTTTGTCCAGATTTTGCCATTTTTCATTTCGTCAGGATTATTTCCAACAGGAGCATTACTTAATAATAGTTTTAATCTATTAAGCTGATTTACTTCAGAAGCACCTGGGTCAAAATCTATTGCACTAATATTAGACTCAGGGAATCTTCTTCTCAATTCCTTTATCATTCCTTTACCTGTAATATGATTAGGAAGACAAGCAAATGGCTGAACACAAGCAATACTTGGTGCACCAGAATGAATTAATTCAACCATTTCTGCTGTAAGGAACCAACCTTCTCCAGTAATATTTCCTGTTTGAACAATTCCTTCTACAGATTTCATCATATCCCAAATAGAAGATGGGGCTTCAAATCTACGACTTTTACGCAAACATTTTTTTATGTAACGGCGATATCGCTCCAAAACCCAAACACCTAATTTTGAATTCTTTTCTGTCTTTTTATCAAATGCTAATTCTCTATGTCTAAATACACCACCAGAAAGAGAATAAAACAAGAAATCCATAAAATCAGGCATTACACATTCAGCGCCTTCTTTTTCTATTACATTAACAATATCGTTATTTGCTGTTGGATGGAATTTTACAAGAATCTCACCTACAACACCAACTCTCGGTTTTTTTATAGGAAGAATTGGTAATCTATCAAAATCTTTAACAATACCACGAATAACTTTATGATACTTAAATACAGTAGGAGATTTTAACATTAATTCCGCTTTTGCATTCCATTTTTCATAAAGAGAATTTGCACTTCCTGGAACAGCTTCGTAAGGTCTAACTCGGTAAAGAACTCTCATTAATAAATCGCCAATAAAGGCTGCCATCATAGCACGATTAATCAATGGCAAAGTCAACTTAAATCCAGGATTTTTTTCAAATCCTTGAGCACTTAAAGAAATAACAGGAATATGTCCCCATCCAGCATCATTTAATGCTCTACGAATAAAACCAATATAATTTGTCGCACGACAACCGCCACCAGTTTGAGTTATAAGCAACGAAACATTATTAAGATCGTACTTTCCGCTTTCTAAAGCTGCAATCATCTGTCCAACAACTAAAATTGAAGGATAACATGCATCATTATTTACAAACTTTAATCCTGCATCGACAGCCTTTGGATCCACAGCATCTAAAACAACAAAATTATATCCAGAACTTTGGAATGCTTTTTGCAACAATCTCAAGTGAATAGGACTAATCTGAGGACATAAAATTGTATGTTTATTCTTCATATCTTCTGTAAATACAACTCTCTGATATGCAGCACTCTTCTTTATTATTTTACGAGGATTTCTTTGACGAGCTTTTACAGCAGCTATAAGAGATCTAATACGAATTCTTACAGCACCAAGATTACTACCTTCGTCAATTTTTATAAGAGTATACATTCTACTCTTTGATTTCATAATCTCATCAACTTGATCAGCAGTTACAGCATCAAGACCACAACCAAAAGAAGTCAACTGAACAAGTTCTAGATTTGGCATACCAGTAACAAAATTAGCAGCTCTATAAAGTCTATTATGATAAGTCCACTGATCTATAATACGAAGAGGTCTTTCCACAGAACCAAGATGAGCAATAGAGTCCTCTGTAAACACGGCCAACCCTAAACCATGAATCATTTCTGGAATACCGTGATTAATTTCTGGATCCAAGTGATATGGCCTTCCTGCAAGAACTATACCGTTTCCGCCAGTAACAACAAGTTGTTCCAACGCTTCTTCAGCAGCTTGCTGTAAATCTAACTTAAATTGTTCCTGTTCTTTCCAACCAGCATCAACAGCACTAATAATATCTGCCTTAGTTAAAGTTGGAAAGTTATTATGAAGTTCTTCGTAAAGGCGTTCACCCAAACGATCTTTATCGTAAATAGGGAGGAATGGATTTAAGAACAATACATCTTTAGATTCTGAAATAGAATCCAAGTTATGCTTTAAAACTTCTGGATAAGATGTAACAACTGGACAGTTATAATGATTGCCAGCTCCAGCATCCTCAATCTTTTCGTATGGAATACATGGATAAAAAATGAATTTACATCCCATGTTAATGAGAGATTCCATATGACCATGAGTAATTTTACCAGGATAACATACAGATTCAGAAGGAATTGAATCAATACCTCTCTCATAAACCATTCTACTTGAACGAGGAGAAGTTTTTACCTGGAATCCAAGTTTTGTAAAAATAGTAAACCACATTGGGTAGTTCTCATACATATTTAGAACACGAGGAATTCCTACAGAACCCAATGGAGCATCTTCAGGTTTTAAAGGTATATAATGGGCAAAAAGCCTTCTGTATTTCCAATCGAATAAATTTGGAAGTTCAACACCAACATCTTCAATTCCTGTATTAGCTTTATTGCTTCCATCAACTAAAGATGTATCTTTTTGAGAATGTCTCTCAAGACCTTTTTCACAACGATTTCCTGTAATAAATTTTCTAACAGAATTTTCACCATCACCTGTAGAAAATGTATTTATTGTCAATAAACAGTTATTCTGACATCCTCCACAACGAGTAAGTTCCAATTCAACTTTAAAAGACTCTAATTGTTCAAGAGTCGCAATATTAGAAACAATTTTTGGAGGAACCCAGCCCTTTTCTTGTCCAGGCTTTGGAGCAGTTAAATCACACCATTGATCATAAGCAATTAAGGCAGAACCATAAGCACCCATAAGACCAGCAACATCAGGACGGAAAACTTGAACGCCTGCAATTTTTTCAAAAGCTCTTAAAACTGCATCATTATAAAAAGTTCCACCTTGTACAACAACTTTTGTTCCAATTTCAGAAGCACGACGGAGTTTTATTACTTTAAATAAGGCATTTTTAATTACAGAATAAGAAAGACCAGCCGAAATATCAGCAATTGTAGCACCTTCTTTTTGAGCTTGTTTTACACGACTGTTCATAAAAACAGTACAACGAGAACCCAAATCAACAGGCTTTTTTGCTAGTAAGGCAAGTTTAGAAAATTCCTTTATATCAAGATTCATAGAATTTGCAAATTGCGATAAGAAAGAACCACAACCTGCGGAACAAGCTTCATTTAACTGAATAGAAGTAATAGCACCGTCTTTCATGCGCAAACACTTCATATCTTGTCCACCAATATCTAAAAGGAATTCAACACCAGGAACAAAAAATTCTGCTGCACGATAGTGAGTTATAGTTTCAACTTCACCAGCATCTACACCAAGAGCAGCCTGAAATAAAGCTTCCCCATAACCTGTAGAAACAGCACGAGCAATATAAACATCCTTAGGAAGAATACTATATAAATCTTTTAAAACTCGAACAGCCAAATCAACAGGATTACCAGCATTTACATCATAAAAATCCCAGATAATTTCGCCTTCTTTATTAACAAGAACAGCCTTTGTAGTTGTAGAACCAGCATCAAGACCAAGGAAAACAGGGCCTTTTGTAGATTTTAAATCTCCCCTTTTTGCCTTATCTTGACTATGTCTATTTCTAAACTGCTCTAAGTCATTTTCATCAACAAACAAAGGCTCCAACCTTTGAACTTCACTTAATTCAGCCCCTTCAAGATTTTTTAAACTATCTCTAAAAGACTTTATAGTTGGAAATGATAAAGTTTCTTCTTTTCCTACACAATTATAATTTTTTTCAGCAGAATATGCAGAACCTGCAGCAACAAAAAGTTGACTATCTTCAGGAACAATAATTTCTTCTGGCTTCAATTTTAATGTTTCAATAAATCTAACTCTAAGCTGATCTAAAAAATGTAACGGTCCACCTAAAAAAGCAACATTACCTTTTATAGGTTTACCACAAGCAAGACCTGAAATAGTCTGATTTACAACAGCCTGAAAAATCGAAGCTGCAATATCTTCCCTTCTAGCACCTTCGTTAATTAAAGGTTGAACATCAGTTTTTGCAAAAACACCACAACGAGCAGCAATAGGATAAATAGTTGTAGCACCTGCAGCCAATTTATTTAAACCAGGAGCATCCGTTTCTAACAATGCAGCCATTTGATCAATAAAAGCACCTGTACCACCAGCACAAGTACCGTTCATTCTTTGTTCAACACCGCCAGAAAAATAAGTTATTTTTGCATCCTCACCGCCTAATTCAATAACAACATCAGTCTGAGGAATAATTTTTTTTACAGCAGTAGTTGCAGCTACAACCTCTTGAATAAAAGGAATATCAAGCCACTGTGATACAGACAAACCACCTGAGCCAGTTACTTTTACAGAAACAGTATGATTTTCACCTAAAGAAACGTCCTTTTCTATTTTGTTAAGTGCATTTGTAACAACAGTAATAATTGTATTTCTAATATCAGCTCTATGTCTTTGATAATCTCCATAAAGCATTTTATCATTTTCATCAAGACAAACAATCTTTACAGTTGTTGAACCAACATCAATACCAATTCTTATAGGTGTTACAGCTGGTGTAAAATTTATATTTGATAATTCCATTATTCATACCTTTTAAATAAAATTACCCTTATTTTAGTCTGAATAATTTATATTTTCAACCAAAGAACTAAAATTTATTTATTATCTACTATTATATATATCTTTTGACCGTTCATTAATCCTTGAACCTTTGCAGGATCTTTAGGCGCTGCAGAATAATATTCTCCGTCCTTTCGAATTGTTACATCTGCAATAACTTTTTTTCCATCTCTAATTTGTCCATCTACAAAACTATTTTTTGCAAAATATGAATCAGAAGACTTTGTCATGAAAAGTTTAATATCTAATTTATTAGAACAATCAACAACAATTCCATTACAAATTTCATTTTTAGAAACACACAAAGATTCAAGATAATTATTTAAAACAGAAATATATCCATTTAATGAATCAAGTTCCTTTTGCATTCCTTGCTCACCTTCTGCCATAACAGAAGTAATTTGATATGCCAAACGCTGCATAGCTGGAACATAATGTTTTATTGTATTTTCTAATGGAATAGAACTAAATCTACTGGCAATAGTATTTAAATTCTGCAAATAGTCAGAGGATTTTTTTATTGAATCTGAAAAATTATTTGATATCGAAGAAAAACCTTTTGTATATAAAGAACTATCAAAAGTTTCATTAAATTCAAAATTACTTGGATTATCTTCAGACTTTTCTATTCCAGTATTTAAAATAATTGAATCTTGAACTTCAGACTGATTTCTAGCATCAGGATCTAACAAATCAATTTTCGCTTGATAAATTCTTCTTACTTCTTCAACAGCAGCACGCTGATTTTCCATGGCAAGTCGCTGTTGTGCTCCCATTTGTAATTTTAAATCACTAATTTGGGCCTCATACTTTGCAATAAGATTCTTTTTCTCTAATTCATTTAGTTGCTGTTGACTATCAAGCAATTTATTCTCTTTTTTTATCTGGTCAAGATTTTCTTTTTCATAAGAAGAAAGCTGAACCTCATAATGCTTAATTTCTTCTTCTGCGGCGGCAATTAACGGAGAATAAGATTTTTCAATTTCTTTTACAGTACTTTTATATTCAGAAAGAATCGATTCTTTTTTTGATTCATACAATTTTTTGCTATAAACTTTTGCAACTGACTGTAAAGTAAATAAATCGTTATCTCTTTTTTGCTGAGCTTGAATAATATCAGATTCTCGTTCTGCAACTAAATCTGATTTTTTCTTTGTGGCAGCCGTGTACAAAGATTCAGTTCTTCCAACAGAATCCAAAAGAGCTCTTAAGTTTAAATCATTAAAAGTATTAATATTAACAGCAATTTTATTATTAATTGTTTTTATAAAGAAAATTAACCCGTAAGTAAGCAAAAAAACAACAACAAAACAAGCAACAATCCAGAGAATAACAGATTTATCTCGGTTTTTTTTAGTTTTCTCATATTCAGAAACTAAATCATAAGCCGACACATCTTTCTTTTCTAAAGGCTTTAATTCATCTCCCAAAAACAGTTGAACACTTTTATGAGTATCTTTTTCTGACTGTGTATTTTCTATTTTGTTTGCATTGTCCATATTCCACTCCAATTAGCAGGTGCATTTGATTTGCCCATTCTTTCTAAGAAAACCTTAACAACTTCTAAATCACATTTTTTAAATTCAGTTCTAGCCAAAGTCCAATCTCCAGAATAATAGGCTTTAAGTCCTTTTTCAAATTGCAGAAACTTTTCTTCAATATCAGAAGGACAAATTTCTGTATTCATTGGGAAATATATTTTTTTACCTTCGGTTTTTCCTTTTACCTGAACAGTATCAATTTCAAAGAACTTATACTTTGAACTCTTATTTTCAACTTCTTCTTTTATATAATCAGAACAAATCACAGGCAAATGATAAACCCTTGTTAAACCTTCTAACCTACTAGCAGAGTTTACATTATCTCCAATTACAGTATTAGTCATATGTTCATCAGAACCAATATTTCCGTAGAATACGTTACCACCATCAATACCTACGCCAACATCAATTAAAACTGCTTGATAAACTCTTTCTTCTGCTTCTGTAAGAATTCTTGATTTTTCTATTTCTGAACGGCGTGCAATCATTTTTTCTCTTAAAGAAGCCGTCACAGTTGTAATATTCCAAGCTGAATCTAGAGAATCTATAGATTTATTTTTTGTGCGTTCAGTACCATAAATTGCCAAAACTGCATCACCAATAATAGAACCTATAACACCAGAATTCTCGTGTACAGAGTGAATAACCTTATCATAATGAACATTTAATAAGTCAATAATGTCATTACCTAAAGTCTCCGTTCTATAAGTAAAACTTCTGATATCAGAAAACAAAATTGTTAAATTACGGCGTTTACCTTCTAATAAAATTTGATGTTCATCATAGGCCTTTTTTACGACGTCCTTAGAAACAAACTTCTGAAAGATTCCCAAAAGATTATTAATTGTAGAAGATAATGAGTTAAAAGAAGCAGCCAAATATGTAATATCATCATTTGTAGCAGAAGATAAATCTATTGTTGCAAGTTCTTGTTTTTGTTGCATTTGATATAAAGAATTAGTAATTCTTGTAACACTAGACAAAATCTTTTTGAACAAAAATAAGCCAACTATTAAAAAGCCAATAACAACAATCAAAATAATTAAAGAAATAAGTCCTAAAACAGTATTAGTAGATTTTGTTGTATCAGAACGCAATTCAGCTCTTATAAAGAAACATTCCCATTCACTTTGATATTTATAAACACCAAAGTATTGACCATCAATTGTCTGAAAATTTATAGACCCATCTTCTATAGAATTGTTAAGATTATCATTCATAAAAGATAAGGCTTCTTTGTCATAAAAACTATAATCAATTACTTCTTCTGAAATAGATGAAGAATCAGCTGTATTTTCCAATACAGAATCCTTATACTTACGAACAAGTTCTTCATCTATTTCTGTACCATTTGCACAAACAGAAAATAATAAATCCCCATCTTTTTTTACAGCCAAAGCAATACTAGAAGGAAGTGTAAAAGTTCCTTTTGCAATAGATTTTAAAGCGTTAATCGAATTATTTCTTTCACCATTAAATAAAACAATTTGATATTGATTGTTGGCAGCAGTGTAAATATCCTTTAACTGCGAAACCATAATCTCATTATTTAATTTTATAATCTGCCTTTGATTCAAAATCAAGTTAATACAATTTGTTGCAAAATTTGATAGCAACAATAAACAAGTAAAAATTGCTACAATTTTTAATGAAATCGGAATTATTTTTGTATTTCCTACTTTTTGAAAAAAAGACCTTCTACCCATAAAATCTCCATTATGTCTAAAGTAGATTTTAACATCATATTCAATATTTTTCTATTTTTAGATGAATATATAAAAAGTTTTTATATTTAAGTAAAAGAACTCTAAAAAATCCTTCCTTCTCTATCTTCTCTACTCCCCGTACATTCCCGTAAGGGAAAACGCTACCCACTCGGCGATGTTTGTGGCGTGGTCAACATAACAATTGCTTAAACCGCACAGGCCTTGAGCCTGTGTCGGCTTTGAAGCTTTGTTATGTGATTTATTTTTCCTTATACATCTGTAATACAGTTTTTTTTGCTATTTCCGGTGTTACTTCCTCATCTGGTATAAACTT
>JAGBBT010000071.1 GCA_017938365.1 Treponema sp. | reverse complement strand
TTTGGAAAATAATGGTATATTCCGCCGGTTGCAATTCCGGTGGCCTCGCTGATTTCCCTAATTGAAAGGAGGGAGTTTTGCTTTTCAATCATTAATTTTAAAGTCTTTTCTAAAATTAATTCCTTAGTGTCCATACATCTGATTATTTATATTTTATTGTTATTAAACATTGCTAGAAACTTAAGATTTTTTTAAAAATTTTTTTTCAAAAGTTTTATAACAATGTTATATTTTTTCCCGATTTCCTTTAATTGAAAAGTATTGTTTCACTCTTAAATCTTTATAATTAAATTCAAACATTTTGAATTTATCTAATTATTTTTATAATTTATTTAAATTAACTATAATTACTTAAAATTTAGTTATACCTAAATTAAAAAGTTTTTAATAAGTAATATTAAATATTATTAATTCTAATATATTATTAAGGTAATCTAAGCGATTATCTTGCTTTAAAAATTAAAACAATAGGAGTTTTAAAAATGATTTTACTTGAAAAAACTGTGAAAACTTTTTTGGCAACAATGTCATGTTTCTTTTTTGGAAGCTACATTATTGATAAACATAAACATTTCATTCGTAACCGTAAAATGTCATACAAAGATTGTGTGAAATTTATATTTTGGAATAAAGGTAGAAATAACGATATAGAATTAACAGAGTTCTTTAAAGTATTCAAAGGAAAGAAATACGAGACAATATCACACCAAGCAATTGGAAAACAAAGAATATATATCAAACCAGAACTGTTCATAAACATCTACAAAAAGTTCATTGACCAAATCTACAAAGAACATAAACATTTATCAGAAATCAAAGGCTATATTATCGCAGCATGCGATTCCAGTATATTTGATTTGCCTAATGTAACATTAACTCGCATAGACTTTAATATTAAAGACCATGATGCATTTGGAAAACATAGAATACGAGCAAGAGTTTCTGGTATTTTGGATGTTAATTCCAAGTTCATTTTAACAACAAAAATTGTTGAAAAAAGCGTGAAAGAAACTACATTAGCAATACAACACTTAAATGACTTGAAAAAACGATTAGACATAACCAAATTCATCACAATTTATGATCGAGGTTATACATCAATTGAATTGATGTTATTCACTGAAAAATTAAACTCAAAATTCATCATTCGATTGACAAAAAATGCATTCAAAAAGAAAAGAAGGCAAATAAAAAGCAATGATAAAATCATCGAAATCAATTTAACCAATTCAATAATCAAAGAATTTGATAATGAAGAAGCAAAAGAAATAGCAAAGAAAATGGGAAGATACAAATTTAGAATAGTTGAAATAACATTAGAAAATGGTACTAAAGAGATATTAGCAACAAATTTGAGTCCTGAAGAATTCAACATTGAAGAATTAAAAGAATTATACGGACAAAGATGGAGTATCGAAACAGGATTTAAAAAACTAAAATCACAAGTCATGATTGAAAGATTCAGCGGACACCGAAGAATAATAATCGAACAAGATTTCTACGCAAGTATTTTCATCTACAATCTTGCAACAGCAATACAATGGGATGGAGAAAAGCAAATGAAAGTTAAAAAAAGAAATCCCGACATGGAATTCATACGCAAAGCCAATTTCGCATCCATAGTCGGAATAATCTACATCTACATGGAAGACATTCTTTCATTCGATTCTGAAACGGTAAATCAAGTAATGGATTTTCTAATCCACCAGGCAAAGTGCCTTTACCATCAAAAGAATATAAACACATTACAAATGCAAAGAATGCTTAAAATCATAGATGATTTTATATTACAATTTAAATGGGGTGATGAATGGGAGGATTATAAACCTGCAAGAACTGCAGAAGATTCAACTAACGATCATCCTGGAAACCCAAAACCAACCCATTAAAAATTATAGTTTAATATTTGCCCCCCAAATATTAAATTAAAATAACAGAATAGATTAACTAAAAAAATCTACTCATAATAGTACATTTTGGATGCGAAAGTATAAAAATACTTTCATTTATTACTTAGCAAAGCCAATCAAACCAATATATAACAATGTTATGTATCATGGGAAACATATAAAAAAATATCAACAAGAATAGTTTAAGTTTCTAGCAATGATAAATTGCAATATATTCAATGTCGTCAACTTGAACTAAACTCTTTTTCTTCATTTCAACATGGTGTTGATAACTTGTACTATTTATACTTGTATATTGTGTTTAATTCAATTTTTTAAAAATTGGCAAATTACAGAAAGTTACACTTCAATTAAATGAAATAATGCTGTATGAATAATTGAAGTTTGCGTCAACCTGCATCATTTCCCAAATTTTCACTTTAATTTAGTCAAAGCAAACTAATTAATTTTAATATATCAATATTCATAGATCCATATAGATAATAGATATTTAAACATTTATAACAATTTTTTAGTAAAAATAGAGGCCTTAGCAAGCTTTAAATGGTAAGAGGGGTCATAATATTATATATGTACTCAAAAAAGACCCCAATTACATATTGGTTTTCATGTCAAATTAATTTTTCGGTTGAAAAATTATTTATGTATTCTGTTGTAAAATGCTTTGATTTTAAAATAAAGGATTATTCTTCCTTTGATTTTATATGTTTATATAAAAGGAAGGGGGTTTTTTATTAATGTCATTTGCTATTTCTGATCTAGATTTGGATTTCAATAATGTTAATAATGAGTTGCCTTGTGAGTTATTTGATGTTATTAATGATACAATTAATGAAACTTCTGTTGTTTGTCCGGAATATGTTATTGGCAATCATTTCACTAGCAATAGTCAAATGAGTTTAGCAGATTTTGGATTTTTCTTTACTTTTAGAAATGGAAAAACATTACAGAGTGATATTGAAAATTATATGTCCAATTTTAAAATGAGCATTGATCCATTTAGTAAACAATATTTAAGCAAACAGCGCATGTTTATCAAACCCGAATATTTCAAAAGTTTAAATCGAAATTTTTTATGCAATATTGATTATTCTATCCACAATCCTTCTTTTAAAACATATAAAGGATTCTTCTTGTTGGGTTGTGATGGTTCGGATGAAAAATTACCTGATTTTCCCCAAATACGAGAAGAATTCAATATTCACAACACTCCACGATACACCAAACCATGCATGGGCAAATTTTCATCAATACAAGATGTACTCAACGGATTCTTATTAGATGGAATATTGGGCAACTATAAAGAAGGAGAATTACCATTAATGCAAGAAAATTTATCCAATGTTGAAAATATGATATGTCCTGAAAAATCAATTTTTATTTTTGATAGAAATTATAATGCAATGGAATTATACGCTAGAATCATAGAAATGAACTCCTATTTTGTAGTTAGATTAAAAAATGAATTCTATAAAAAAGAAAGAAGCAAAATAACATCAAATGATTCACCAATTCAATTAGAACTCACATCTGACAGACTTAAAAAATTCCATAATCCAGATTTGAAAGAAAAATACTCACAAATGTGGACAATTGACTTAAGAATAGTGACAATAACTCTTAAAAATGGAAAAACAGAAACATTACTAACTAATTTGCCTCAAGAAATCATGACAATAGATAATTTGGAATATATCTATGGTAAACGATGGGGAATTGAAACCAACTACAACACTTTGAAAAATAGATTTTACATTGAAAATTACAGTAGCAAAAAAAGAATAGGCATCGAGCAGGACTTATACTCCAAATTCCTCATATTCAACATATTCAATTACCTAAAACTAGCATTTAACATGCTTATACTGATGGATAAATACTTACAATGTATCTATGAAGAATATCGGGTTGATCAAGCCAATCTAATTAGAAATATAAACGACCATTTGCCTTTTATTGTACTGTCACCAGTTGCGGAATTAAGAAAATCTAAACTAAATTTATTTTACAAATCGTGTATGTGATCACCAATCAAAGTTGTAAAACATGAAGCAACACCCAGAAAAACAAATTGCAACTTAAGATTCCCAATATCCTATGCAAAAACATAAAAAAAACAAAAATTAAAGAAAAATACTCCGAGAAAAAAATATGAAATTAACCAGGTTGACGACATTGGCAAATTTAGATAAATATGTTGATATAAAATATATAATTGATGATGGAAAACAACATTTTGTTCGCAATCGAAAAACAACACAAAAGAGCATTATGAAATATCCATTATATAATCATGGTCGAACAACGGCTGTGGAAGC
>JAGBBT010000070.1 GCA_017938365.1 Treponema sp. | reverse complement strand
TTATCTTTTATAATTACAGCACCATCATGCAGTGGTGTGTCAGGAACAAAAATATTAATTAATAATTCTGATGAAACCTCTGAATTTAAAGATACTCCTGTATGAGCGATTTCGCCTAAACTTGTTTCTCTTTCAAATACTACTAACATTCCTATTTTTGATTCAGACATATTTTGAGCCGCTTTGACAACTTCTGGAATGCAAGTCACCTCTGTTTCATCCTCTATATCAAGCCATTTTTTAAAATCTGCATTTCCAACTTGTTCCAATGCTTTTCTTAATTCTGGTTGGAAAACAACAATCGCTAATAAAATACCATAATCCATTACAAAACTAAGTACGGTATGTAAAATATTTAAAGAAAAAATAGCGCTTATTCCATTTACAACTAGCAAAATTATTATTCCTTTTATAAGTTGCATTGCTCTTGTACTCTTTAATGTATTTAAAACTTTTATAACCAAAAATGAAACAATAACCAAATCAAGAATTAATAAAACAATTTTTAAAGGATGTGCTATTAATGTATTTATATAACTTACAAAACCTATATCTTCTAATAGGCTAATAAATGCTTTACTTACAGTTTCCATTTATACTCCTTTAATATATATTTTTTGTAAAAAACATTAAAGCTATCATTTGAAAAACAATAGCTCATAATCTTTTTATTAATTTAGAATTACAGCAATAACAGATGGTATCACCATCATTGCTGCTAATATAAAACATACTATTCTAACAATTTTTTTGCTTTTTGCGTTCATAAATATACCTCCTAAAATCATAACATCAATATTCTTCACTAACTATATTACAACACTTTTTAAGATTTCTGTCAACTGAAAAAAGTGACTTTTACTCCATTCTTTTCATACTTTTTATTAATTTTTATTCAATCATATAACTCTTTGTAGTTGAGTTTTTTCATATGTATATTAGTAATATTAATTTTAATTCATAATATTGACTTTATTAATATTTGGATATATAATTTCCTTAATTTTTAAAACACATAGCAATGATGGAGACTAGTACTTTATTTATCTTATTTTAGAGAGTTAGCGGTTGGTGTAAGCTAATATAAGTAATTTTAGGAATCTACTCTTGAGCTTTCGATGAAAATCGACCCTGTGGCATAGGTTACAATGCTTTTAAGAAGTAATTAAGGTGGTACCACGACTCTCCCTCGTCCTTTGGATTTGGGAGAGTCTTTATTTTGCAAAATCTAAATTTGATAGATTTTACATATATAACTTATTAAAGGAGGAATTCTGATGTTAGATATTAAACTTTTACGTGAAAATCCAGATATTGTAAGAGAAAACATTAAGAAAAAATTTCAAGACAAAAAACTTCCACTTGTTGATGAAGTTATTGAACTTGACAAAGAACTTAGAGAAATGAGACTTAAAGGTGATTCTTTAAGAGCTGAAAGAAACTCTACAAGTAGTGCCATTGGCGGATTAATGAAAGAAAAGAAAATTGATGAAGCTAATGAAATGAAACAAAGAGTTGTTGAAATTAATAATGAACTTGAAAATATAGAGAAAAAAGAATCAGAAATAGCTGAAGAAATCAAAAAAAGAATGATGATTATTCCTAATATTATTGATGATTCTGTTCCAATAGGTAAAGATGACAGCGAAAACGTTGAAAAAGAAAGATTTTTAGAACCAAAAGTACCTACTTTTGAGATTCCATATCATATAGATATTATTGAAAATCTTGGCGGAATTGACCTAGATAGCGCTAGAAAAGTAGCTGGAAATGGTTTCTATTACTTAACAGGTGACGTTGCAAGACTTCACTCTGCCGTTTTAGCTTATGCTAGAGATTTCATGATAAATAAAGGATTTGTTTACTGTATCCCACCTTACATGATTCGTAGTAACGTAGTTACTGGAGTTATGAGCTTCGACGAAATGGACCAAATGATGTACAAAATCGAAGGCGAAGACTTATATCTAATCGGTACAAGTGAACACTCAATGATAGGTAGATTTATTGATACAACTCTAGACAAAGCTAAATTACCATTTACACTTACAAGCTTCTCGCCTTGCTTTAGAAAAGAAAAAGGAGCTCACGGGCTTGAAGAAAGAGGAATTTACAGAATCCATCAATTCGAAAAACAAGAAATGATAGTTGTTTGCGAACCAGAAGAATCAATGGACTGGTATGAAAAAATGTGGAATTACAGCGTAGAACTATTCACAAGCATGAATATCCCAGTAAGAACTCTTGAATGCTGTAGTGGAGATTTAGCAGATTTAAAAGTAAAATCTCTAGATATTGAAGCTTGGAGCCCAAGACAACAAAAATACTTCGAAGTATGTAGCTGTTCTAACTTAGGCGATGCACAAGCTAGAAGGCTTGGAATAAGAATTAAAGGAGAAAAAGGTAACTACTACGCACATACATTAAATAACACTGTTGTTGCCCCTCCTAGAATGCTTATTTCACTATTAGAAAACATGTTAAATGAAGATGGAAGTGTTACAATTCCAGAAGTATTACAACCATATATGGGTGGAACAACAAAAATACTTCCACAAAAAGGAAAAAACTCATTAAAATAAAGAAAAATTAGTACTTGTCAAAAAAACATATCCGTGTTAAAATAGTCAAGGACGATTTATCAAGGAATCAAGGAGGTGCTTAAATATGGCAAAATGCGAAGTATGTGGCAAAGCTAAAGTATTCTCTAATCGAGTAAGCCATTCAAATAGAAAATCTTCAAGAACATATAGCCCAAATCTAAGATCTGTTAAAGCTGTTGTTGATGGAACACCTAAAAAGATTTGTGTATGTTCTAGATGTTTAAGATCAGGTTTAGTAGAAAGAGCGTAAGTCATATTTTTATAAAAAGAGCTAAGTTTAGAACTTAGCTCTTTTTAATTCCAAAAACAAATCCAAAAAACTTTCTCATAAATTTACCAGGTTTATATACAACAATTCTCATATTTTATCATCCTTTCACTTCTCTTTTCTTTTCACAAATTACTCTTCTACTCTTTTATTTATATGTACCAGTTTACAAAATCACTTACAAAGCCAGCAAATTCCCAAAAGTAGCAAAATAATTCCAATACCAAACATCCAGCCTGCAACAGGAAGTAATAATACAAGCAGCATTCCTACACCTAAACCAATCAAACAAACACCAATAGTCTTTTTCAAAATATTCATTTCTTACCTCCTATTCACAGCTAAATCTACTATTATAATATGAAAAAAAGACAAAAATGTTCCTTTTGGGGACGGAGCTTTTTTGAAAAAAGAAAAATTTCGTTTGGGGACGTAAAACTTAAAATTACTAGTAGTTTAATTTAATGCAACGCAAAAAGAACAAATGTTTCACGTGAAACATTCTTCTAAAACGCTATTAAAATCAATGTTTTTTATTAAAATTGAGATTTTTCTAATTTTTTATTTAAAAAAGCTCCGTCCCCTGTTAGAATTAAATTAAAGAAATGAGGGATGTTTTATGACAAAAAATGAGTTAATTATACAAGAATTGTCAAAATGTTATGACGGCGAAAAAGGTTCTTTGGATTTTACAACACCTTTTGAGCTTCTTGTTGCCGTTATGCTTTCGGCTCAATGCACAGATGCTCGTGTTAATATTGTTACTAAAGATTTGTTTAAGGTTTGTAATACTCCTGAAGGATTTTCTAAAATGGATGTTAAAGAGATTGAAAAACTAATTAGTTCTATTAGTTTTTATAGAAATAAGGCTAAACATATTAAGGAATGCTCTATTCAACTAATTAATAAATATAACGGTATAGTCCCTCAATCTATGGAAGAATTGACCACACTTGCTGGTATTGGTAGAAAATCTGCTAATGTTATAATGCTTGAAGCGTTTAACAATTGTCAAGGTATTGCTGTAGATACTCATGCACTTAGACTTTCTAATAGATTAGGCTTCTCGAAAGAAACTGACCCTACAAAAGTAGAATTAGATTTGTTAAAGAAATTTCCAAAGAAATATTGGCGTTTAATGAATCATCTGCTTGTCTATCATGGAAGAGCTATTTGTAAAGCACAAAAACCTCTATGCAGCGATTGCTCTATTTCTACTCATTGTAAATACTATAAAAAGCAGAATAAGGTTAAAAAAGATATATAACGAAAAACTCGCTTATGCAGGCTTTTAATGCATTAGCGAGCTTTTTGCTATATATATTATTTTATATATTTACATTATATTTCTAATCTATATTTAGATACCACAGTAGCTGTACTTCATTTTTATAATCTGAATATGCATATTCATTTATAGCAGATAAAACAGCTCCTTGTTTATGATAAAACTTAACTGCAATAGGATTTGTATTTTGACATTCTATTTTTAATTGTTTAAAACCATTTTCTTTAGCAAAATTCTTAGCCAAATCAAATAAATGTTGACCTATTCCTTGATATTTATACTCTTCAATAACTCTTATATCCCATAAAACAGCTAAATCTTCTCTTCCTTCTAACATATTAACATTTGGCGTTTTTGTAGCAACTATACAACCTCCAACAAGCCTTGTACCATCAAATGCTATATAAAATTTCCAGTTTGATAAATCAAATTTTTCTGATAAACGCCCTACACCATCTCCAAAATCTCTAGTATATTCTTCTACATCAATCAAATCTAAAAGTAATCCACCTAGACCATTATTAATCTTTTTTATCTCATATTTTTTAGTAACACTATATTTCGATTCTATTTTACTATATTCCACTAATCTATCACTAGTTATTTCTTTATATTCTATCAACACAAATCACCTTCTTCACAAATAATAATCTTTATTCATCATAAAATCAAACTAATTATTTACCCCATAACAGGTCTTTAACACGTTTAAAAGTGTATCGTAATATAAACTAATAGATTTTACAAATTCTTCTTTTTTTATTAATTCTTCTAATTCCTCAATCGTTACCCATTTTACCTCTGAAACTTCTTCTTCTTGAAGTTTTAATTTAGAAATATCTAAATCCATTTGAACTAACCAAACATCAACAAAACAATGCTCTCTTTTAAAAGAAATTATAAAATCTAATTGTTCTTCTTTCAGTTCTATCCCAAGTTCTTCTAAGATTTCACGTCTTGCACCTTCTAGTGTTGTTTCACCAGAATCAACAGCACCTGCTGTATATGACCATTTTCCAGCATTTCGTCTTTTAAATTCGCTTCTTTTTTGAATTAAAAGTTCTCCTTTACTATTCAAAAACCACATATGCACGGTATGCTTATATTCTCCTTCGTCTGGTTCTCCAGACCATCTATCAAAAGTCTTATTTAACCTTCTTTTTTGTCTATCATATAAATCTATAATTTCCATTTTCTCACCCCTTCATATTGACGGTTTAAACTTTTTATTATTCTAATATAAATATTCGCTTTTTATATTAACCATTCATCTTAGACACTTTTAATTATACAATTTCTGAAAATAAAAAACATCTCTAAACCATTTTTTCGATTTAAAGATGTTTAATTTTAATTAACCATTAATTTGTTTCATAACTTCGTCAGCAAAGTTTTCTGATTTCTTTTCGATACCTTCGCCTCTTTCAAGTCTTGCAAATCTAACAAATTTAAGTGTTGGCGCTGCTACAGATTTTCCAGTATTTTCAACTAATTGACCAACTGATAAATCTGGATTTTTAACAAATTCTTGTTCTAATATACATACTTCTTTATAGAATTTTTGAATTCTTCCTGCAACCATTTTTTCAGCTATAGCTTCTGGTTTACCTTCATTAACAGCTTGAGCTTTGATAATTTCTTGTTCTTTAGCTAAGATGTCAGCTGGAACTTCTTCTCTTGAAGAATATTCTGGTTTAGCTGCTGCTACGTGCATAGCAATATCTTTAGCCATTGTTTTGAATTCATCGTTGTCTTTGATTGATGCCATGTTTTCAGCTTCAAATTCAACTAAAACACCAATTCTTCCATCACCATGAATATAGCTTTCAACGTATGTATTGTCAGTTCCAACAAAGTGTGTAAATCTTCTTAATGTTGTATTTTCACCGATTGTAGCGATTAATTCTGTTAAAGCTTCTTGAACTGTTTTACCTTCAGCATAGTTTTGTGCTAATAATTCTTCAACATTAGCAGGTTTATTGTTTTCAATATGTTCAGCTACGTTTGAAACGAATTTTCTAAAATCTGGGTTTTTAGCAGCGAAGTCTGTTTCAATATTAACTTCTACTAAAACTCCGTCTTTAGAATCAGCTGATTTATAGCTTTCTACTAAACCTTCTGCTGCAATTCTTCCAGCTTTTTTAGTAGCTTTTACGATTCCTCTTTCTCTTAATAATTCAGCTGCTTTTGTCATGTCTCCGTCTGTTTCTGTTAAAACTCTTTTACATTCCATCATTCCAGCGCCTGTCATTTCTCTAAGTTCTCTAACTTGTTCTGCTGATATCATATTTAATTCCTCCTTTATATTCAATAGACGTGCTTTTT
>JAGBBT010000069.1 GCA_017938365.1 Treponema sp. | reverse complement strand
CTTATATAAGGAAAGAAACCGAAAGCAATTAAAAATCATTATTTTTCTTATAAAACACATAAAAGGGCATAAAAAGCAATGTCATTAAGTTAAGAATGACAAATTTAAGAAGGGATGTATAATATTTGCACCCCTTCTTTTTTTTTGTTGTTCAAAATTGAATTTTTTTCAAAATAAAGGTTGACAAATTTCAAGAATCGTGAGGCTTCTTATAAAAATAAGAAGCCAATTATTTATAAGTGATGAAACAAGGAGGAAGCACTTATGAATAATTGGAAATCATTATATAAAATTTTGCAGAATCAAATTTCTAAATTAAAATGGCATAAAGAATTTTATAAAAACCCAAAACAAGATTTTACGCGAAATCGAAAATTGAAATTGGAAACAATAATTAATTTACTATTATGTATGGAAGCAGGGTCATTAAAAGATGAATTATATAAATATTTTGATTTGAATCTAGATAATCCAACAGCATCAGCATTAATCCAGCAAAGACAAAAAATAAAAATTGCGGCATTTGAATGGTTATTAAAAAAGTTCACAAATAAAACAAGACAAAACAAAAAATACAAAGGGTATAGATTATTAGCAGTGGATGGATCATCTGTACCAATAAGCTACGATATAAATGATAAGGAAACATATATTGTGCAAATAAGTAATAAACAAAAGGAAGCCAAAGGGTATAATGCATTTCATCTAAGTGCAGTTTATGATTTACTTGAACACACCTATGAGGATATCATTATACAAGGTGAGGCCAAAATGAATGAAAATGGTGCTTTTAATGACTTTGTCGATAAATACAATGATGAAAAAGCAATTTTTATAGCTGACAGAGGATATGAATCATACAACTCTTTTGCCCATGTGATAGAAAACAAACAAAAATTTTTAATTCGTGTTAAAGATATACATTCTAAAACATCATTAACGAGAAGTCTAAATTTAAAAAATCAACCAGGAGAATTTGACATCATAATAAATCGAATATTAACTCCTAAGCAAACAAATGAAATAAAAAGTCAACCTGAAAAATATAAGTTTATTCCTAACAATCAAAGATTCGATTACTTAAACAAGGAATCTCCTTATTATGAAATTGAATTTAGAATAGTTAGATTCAAACTATCAAATGGTAATTATGAATGTATAGCAACAAATTTATCAAATGAAGAATTTTCAATTGAAGAAATAAAAGAATTGTATAACAAACGTTGGGGTATTGAAACTTCATTTAGAGAATTAAAATATGCTGTTGCAATGAATGCTTTTCACTCTAAAAGAAGAGACTTAATTAAGCAAGAAATACTTATTAAAATATTGTTTTATAATTTTTCTGAAAGAGTAATACAAAATATAAAACCAAAGCAAAAGAAAAGAAAACATAAATATCAAATAAACTTTACAAGGGCATTTCATTTAATTCGTTTTGTGTTAAATAAAATAAAAAGTGGCATAAAGCCACCTAATATTGAATCTATACTTGAAAAAGAAATTGAACCAGTGCGTCCTGACCGCTCTAGCACCCGCAAAGTTAGACATCAGACTCCTGTATTTTTCATTTATAGATAAATCCAACAATAACATTATATATGAAAAGTAGTTAATTTTAAACTATTTTCTTTTCATTGCGATTTTATTTGAGAATTTTATTGTTTTTACACAAAAAAAACATAGAATATTAACTAATTGTAATACATATTTGTCTGAACTGTTTTTAACAAAATCTAAACGATATTGTCCATTAATCATTGATAAGTTTTGATCACTTAATACAGCAATCTTTCCTAAATTATCAGTTACTGTAGGTAATTCGTTTTCGTTGATCTCATTAGTTGGAACGGGAAATTTAGAAAAGTCACGATCTTTACGATGACTCTTATCAACAGTTAATTGATCGTTGATTTCATCACTAACACTTCCTGAATCAACGCTTGTGTCAATAGAAACACTTTCAGAATCACTAATTTCTAAACTGTTAGAAGG
>JAGBBT010000068.1 GCA_017938365.1 Treponema sp. | reverse complement strand
TCCTCCTTTTCTTCTTCGTAAAAATCTATAACTTGTCGTTGATTAAAAGAATCTTCAATTTCTAACGAATTAATTTTTTTATACTTTTTATTTACGGAATACTCATGAATTTTTCCATGTCGTAGTGAAATTAAAGTATTAAGATTTTCTTTTGTTAGAGGTACGTTTATAGGTTCTTTTATTAATATTATTTCTGGAATAGTCCAATATTCTAAATCAGTTTTTAAAAAAGACGAAAAAACATTATTTATTTCGTAACAGTCATTACTTTTATCAGCTCGAACGGAAATTCTAGATGTTAAATTATCTTGTAAACCAAAATGTAAATTTGTCAAAGAATTTCCTTCTTTATTTTTTAGTATAACATTTATAGAATTTGGATTTTGTAGTAAAAGATATTCAAAATCTTTTTTATTGTCTGAAATTTTATACATACTCTGTATGTTTGATAACTTATCTATAAATTCATTAATTGGTTTTATATTTGCATAAGTAATAATATTATCTTTTTTACAAATCCATAGATTAATTTTATTATCAAAAGATAATAAAATACATTCATCATTGTGATTTATTAAAATTGAACATACTGAATTAGAAAATTTTGGATTTAATAAAGATGAATTAATAGATTTCTGACTTGTATTTTCTGAAAAAAATAATGCAAATATACAGAATAAAAAAGATATTAATGTATAAGTTTTTAAAAATTTATATTTTTTCATGACTTACCTTTTTTTTCGAAGTATCTGAAATATAAAAAAACTAATTATAAACACAAATGGAATAATTATAAAATTTAGAACAATAGAACTATTTTTTGCGTTTTCAAATAAATCTAAATCAGTTATTTTATATAGACTCAAAGGAATTTTTGATTTATTCATTAATTCAGATAATTCATTTTCTTTTTTTAAATTTAATAATTCACTAGCAAGAAAATCATAATTTCTAAAATCTACAAAATTTTCTGAAGAAATAAAACCTGTTAAAATAGAACTCACAAAAAATTGATCTGCTATAACCGTTATATTCATGTTTTCACTACTTTTTTTTGAAACCACATTAAATTGTTCTGATTTTGCTCCACTTTCGTATGCTGTTTTAGGAATTAAAAATGGATTAACTAAAAATGGTAAATCTTTATCATTACTTTCTGTTTGTTTCCATGCATTATTTGTTGTTTTGATTAACGAATATGTATCGTTATATAATAAAATTGGACTTGACCAAAAAACTGTTAAACCTTTTGGTGCATAGTTTTGTGGTAAAATACTAACCCATAAAGGATAATTTACAGTTTTATATTCTAATGTAGAATTCTCTGTTTGCATTGTTAATGGAAAACAAGATATATCTTGAATCAAACTTTTATCAAATACAAAACCCCAAGAATTTAATATTTTTAAGAAATAATCATCATAATTTCTTTGTATATTCCAATCACTTTCTATTGCAGGTGTAAAAGGACTTGTTGCAATAAATGCTGAAATACCAGATTCAATCTTTTCCTTAATAAAATTACTTTGCTCTATACTTAATTTATTTGAGCCGAATATAAGCAATTGTGAATCTTCATTTATATTTTCTAATTCTTTTATTATATCTTTTACAACAAATGTTTTAAAACCCTTTGAAATTAAATATGGTTGAACATAAGAATAATATGTATCTATTGATTTTCCATTACCAGAAATTATATATAAATTCCTTTCTTTTTGAGAAATTAATTGTTGTATTCTTTGAGATAAGTCATATTCAATAGAATCAATTGATAAAATAAAAGGAATGAGAGTTGATTTATCCACATATTGTAACAAAATTGTAGAATAAACTGTAACATATTCAATTTTTGTTCCCGTTTGATTTTTGATTTGTTGACCTTGTATGCCTAGGTTATTTAATTTTTTACTATCTGCTTTTTCAACATTAAAAAAGACATTATTAGTTTGAGAAGCAAAATTTTCCAAATATTTTATAATTTCTGTTGATTGAGGATAATAATCTTTTAATTCATTAGACTGAAAGTAAGTAATTCTTAGAGGACTTTCTAATTTACTCGTTAACTTTTTAGTCGTCTGGGAAATTGTATATTGTTTATTAACTGTAAAATCAAAACGCTTATAAAATTTTGAAAATGTAATAACAGAAAAAAGTATAGATAAAAATAATAAAACAACAGCAAAAAAATCAATTTTTTTACCAATTCTTTTATATTCAGCATAAATACTCAATAAAGTAAAAATTAGAGTTGTAAATAAAAAAAAGAAAATATCCTTCGTATCAATAATTCCATTTTCAAACGAAGAAAAATGCCAAGCAAAACTAAATTGCTTAAAAAAGAAATTAAAAAAAGAATTAAGTTTTAAGTAAAGAGGAATTAAATGTATATTATTAAAGACTATTAAAAATAAAATAGAAATTAATAAAGCAATATATCCTTTGTTAAAAAAGTTGAATATGAATATAACAAAAGAAATTGCTGTTAAAATAAATAAAACAATTCCTATAAAGCCTGATATAAATTGCCCAACGTCTACAAAACCAAAAACATTTACAGTTACAGGAATTGATATTAAAACCAAAACAGGAATAATAGCTGTAACAAAAACAGAAAATAATATTGTTATTAATTTTGAAAATGAATTTAATGGTATTGAGTCATCAAAAATAAAATATCTAATTCTAAAAACTAGTAGTGGTATTATAATAATACAAGAAATAGAAATAGCCTTAAAAAAAATATCTAATTCCGTTGTGCCTACGCCTAATACAAAAAAATGATTTAAATAAAAAAAAGAAAAAGATGTATAAATAACTGTTAAAATTGAACAAAAATAAAATAATGGATCTATTAAAAAGGAATAAATAATTGATTTAAGAAAAGATGTATTCATTTTTTATCTCCTAAATCAATTAATTTAAAATATGCTTCCTCTAAAGTTTGAGAATTATTTTTTTTACAAATTTCTTCTTTTGTTCCAAAATCAACTAAACAACCTTTGTTTATAATATATATACTGTCGCACAAGGATTCTGCTTCTTGCATTAAATGAGTTGATAACAATATTGTATGTTCATTTTTTAAAGAAAGTATTAACTTTCTCATTTGAATAATTTGAGAAGGATCAAGACCAGTAACGGGTTCATCAAGTACAAGTACAGGAGGATTGTATATTAAAGCTTGTGCAAAATTTAGTCGTTCTTTATATCCTTTTGAAAGTGTTTTTATTTTAAAATTTAAGACATCTTCTAATGAACATTTTTTTGTTATATCAGTAAAAGCATTTTTTAAAGCTTCTTTTTTTAAACCATGTAATTCAGCTTTAATTAACAAATATTCTCTTACAGTATATTCACCTGGCAGTTCAGTTTGTTCAACAACAAAACCTGTTAAATTTCTTATAATACTAAAATCTTCATTAATGTCGTGATTTTCAATAGTAATTTTTCCAACTCCAAAATGGCGACCTGTAATTGCTTTTAAAATTGTTGTTTTTCCGGCACCATTAGGTCCTATAATTCCTGTAATTTCACCTTTTTTACAAAGCATGTTAAAATTGTTTACAGCAATATAGTTATTATATTTTTTTGTAAAATTCTCTATTTTAATCATTACTTAAAGTTTAATCCTCATAAGGAATGTCAAAAATCATTCTATCTTTTGTTAATATAGTTGATGGATATACTTCTTTCGCCTGTTGTAATAGTAGTTCTAGTTCTTTATCTGTATATCTAGGACTATAATGAATCAACCCCATTTTTTTTACATTTGCGTCTTTTGCTATTGTGGCAGCTTGACGACTAGTCATGTGTTTTTTTTCTTTAGCTTGATTCGCACAAGAATCATCAAACATGCCTTCGCAAATTAATAAGTCACTTCCTTTTACTTCTTTTGCTATTGATGTTAAATATTGTGTATCAGTTACAAAACTAAATTTCCTTCCGCTTCGTTTTTCTCCCATTACATCAGAGGGCTTTATTACATTACCAGAATCTGTAACGATTTCTTCACCTCTTTGTAATCTTCCAAATAAAGGACCTGCAGGGATTCCTAATTCTAAAGCTTTTTGTGGATTAAATTCTCCTGGACGATCTAATTCTTCTAAGGTGTATCCAACACAAGTTTTTGTATGCGACAAAGGAAAAGCTCTAATATAAAAATCTTTTCCTTCATGAACAAGACAAGGAGCCGTAATTTCTTTTACAATAATAGGATAATTAATATACATATCTAAAACTTTCCTACTAGAGTCAATATATTCCGCAATTTTTGGAGGTCCATATATGTATAATGGTTCAGATCTGTCAACTTGCGAATTAAGCATTAAAATACCTGGTAAACCTGTAACATGATCCGCATGAGTATGAGAAATAAATATTGCATCAATTTTTTTCCATTTGAGATTCAGACGTTTTAATGAAACTTGTGTACCTTCTCCACAATCAAATAAAAATAAATCACCATCTCTTCGTAATAAAACTGATGTTAAGTGTCTATATGGTAAAGGCATCATTCCGCCACAACCTAACACAAATGCCTCTAAATTCATCTATCGTCCTCTAATTTTTTTCATAATTTTTTTGTGCCAAAAAGCTCTTATATTTTCAGCAAAAATGTAAAGTCTGTATGCAAAAGACAATGGGATATCAAAACTTCCTATTCGATATATTTTTTTTCCACCAAAACCTGTTTTAAAAAGGTATAAGCCATGCATTGGATGATTTTCATTATCTGTTGGGGGAATACCATAAAAATCATAGATTTTAGAACCATATTTTTTTGCATCACAAATTGCAGTCCACTGAACAAGATATGCAGGCATTAAGTTTCTTTTATGGTTTCCTGAACAACCATATAAATAAATTGCTTCATCTTTAGAGAATAGCGTTATAATGGCAGCTAAATCTTCATCGTCATGAGATGCAATGTATAAAAATACTTTATTATCATTATTTAACGCACCTCTTCTAAGTAAATCCTCGTAATATGATATAGGATGAATTCCGATGCCATCTCTTTGTGATGTAATTTTATACAAATTATAAAATGATTCTAAGTCTTTCTGAAAAGTTGAATCAGCAAAAGAACTTCTTCGTACATTTACACCATGTTTTGAAGCATATCTAATGTTATATCTCCATTTTGATTTCATAGATGATAGAATTTCATCTTGTGATAAAAACAAATCTATGTATGTAGAGTCAGGAGGCTGTATATCAACATTTGATTTTTTTATATTTAACTTTTTAGTATATTTAGAAATACCCTTTACAAAAAAATCTCTTTCAGATGTATCTGAAAAATCAATAGGAAAATCAAATCGTACACAAAGTGTGTTTTTAGGCAACAAAGGCTTTAACTTCTTTACAAATTCACTAACACATTCAAAATAAGAAGAATAATCTAGGGAATTATATTCAGGAGCGAGAGGTATATAAGCTAAAGAAAAGTTAACGGGACCTTTTTTAAATGTGCGAGTTAGTATATTAATTTCATTAAAAGAAATTTTTTTCCAACCATGTGCACATTTAAAATCACACCAAAAATCAGTTTGCTGAAAGTGTTTGGACATTATTTTACCTAAGATTAACCTATTTCGCTATTTAATGCCTTTTGAGTCTTTAATTCCTTTCCATCTGCTAAAAGTTTTTTGCCTCCAAGCATAACAACACCATTTTCAGCGTTTATAGAAACAGAAAAGAATTCGTCTCCTGATATTTCTGATTTTTTTATAGTATTAATATCAGCACCTTCCAAGATAACTTTAGTTCCTGGTTCTGCCCAAGGAGCTTCAAGGACTTCTACACAATCTTTTCCTGTTTCATCCTTATAATCTCCAGCTAAAAGCATTCCGTAGCTTTCTACTCCACGCATTTTTCTAGGAGCTAAGTTTGCAGCAATAATTACATGCTTACCTAAAAGTTCTTCTTCTTTTAAGTACATTCTTAACCCAGATTGAATTGTTCTTGGAGTTCCAGAACCATCATCCATTGTTTCAATATAAAGTTTTTCACCTTCAGGATTAGGCTTTATATCAACAATTTTTGCCACTTTTAATTCTATATTTGCATTAAAAAAGTCAATTTGTTGTTCTACTGTTAATGGAACCTTTTCAGCTTTTTCAACTTTAGGTTGTTTCTTTTCTTGTTTTGAAGACTTTTCATTTTTTTCTTCTTTTTTAGTACCAGAAAATTTTGCTCTAAAATCATCACAAGTTTTGTTATCAAGAGGTGTAAAATAAACAGAAGTCTGACTTATTTCATTTAACCCTTCCATTTTACCTAAGTCACTCCATCTTAAAGCATTTTCATTTAAATCTTCACCAAATTTTTCATCAGCAATAGTTTTACCTAAATAGCCAGCAACAACCTGAGAATATTTTGGTAAATAAGGCTGAATCATAATCATTAAATCTTTTATAACATAAGCTAAATTATAAAGAATATCATCGGCGATAACCTTATTTTCTTTTATTGTTTTCCAAGGTTCTGCAGCTTGAAAAGCTTTGTTACAAAGATCAGAAATCGCAAAAATTTCATGGAATGCATCTTTTAAATTAGCCCATTCCAAATACTCTGTAACTTTTTGTTCATGTTCAAGAACCTTTGCCCATAATTCTTCATTTTTCTTTCCAGCAGGAATTTGTCCATTGTAATTTTTATTAATAAAAAGCAAAGTTCTATTTACAAGATTTCCTAAATTTCCTATTAATTCTTTATTGTATTTTTCTTGAAAATCTTTCCATGTAAATTGATAATCTTGATTTTCTGGACGATTATAATAAATATAAAATCTCCATGCATCACTTGGTATACCAGATTCTTTAGCATCGCTACCAAAAACACCAATACCTTTTGATTTAGAGAATTTTCCATCTTCATAATTTAAGAATTCTGTTGAAGACATGTGATATAACTTTGTCCAATCTTTTCCAGTTCCTAATTCAGAACAAGGAAATACAACTGTATGAAATGGAATATTATCTTTTCCAATAAATTGGAATAAATCAACTTTATTATTAACCTTATCTTTCTCTGAACTTTCAGAAGGAAGCCACCAAGTTCTCCAATCAAAACTTTGTTTTCCTTGTGCCTTCAGTTCATTTTCTAATTGTTTAGTTATAGACATATAGCCAATAGGTGCATTAAACCACACATAAAAAACTTTATTTTCATATCCTTCTTTTGGAACAGGAATACCCCATTTTAAATCTCTTGTAATAGCTCTTTCGTTAAGACCGTCTCTAATCCATGCCTTTGTCATTTGAATTGCATTTGCAGACCAACGACCTTCTACACTGATTTTTTCCATCCATTCTTCTAACTTTGGAGCAATAGAAGGTAAATCAATATAAAGATGTTTTGTTTCTCTTACTTCTGGAGTTGAACCACATGTATGACAGCGAGGGTTTAGAAGCTGAGTAGGATCTAGTAATGAACCACATTTATCACACTGATCTCCTCTTGCGTCTTCGGCTGAACATTTAGGACAAGTCCCATCAACAAATCTATCTGCTAAAAACATATTGCATTTTGGACAGAATAATTGTTTAGATGTATGTTCTTTTATAAAACCATTTTTATCAAGCTCTTTAAAAATTTCTTGAGTAATTTCTGTACATTCTTGGTTTGAGGTTCTACCAAATTTATCAAATTTTATTCCAAACCAATTATATATATCTTCATGAATTGCATAATAATAATCACAAAGTTCTCTAGGAGTTTTATTTTCTTGTAATGCTTTTGTTTCTGTGGCTGTTCCATATTCATCAGTACCACAAATATACATTGTTTCATATCCTTTGCTGCGACAAAAACGAGCAAACACATCAGCTGATAACATTTGAATTAAGTTTCCAAGATGAGGAATATTGTTTACATAAGGTAATGCGGAAGTTATAAGTCTCTTATTCATAATAAACAAATTATAGAGATTTTTTTATGATTATTCAACGCAAATTAAGAAAATGATTAAGAGTTTTCCTTCTTAGAAGAACGTCTTTTTCGAGGCGTAATGATGGAAAAATTAATTGTTTTTTCCATTTCCATTCCTGCTGACAAGTCAACATCCCAACAAAGAGATGTAATAAATGTATTTGCAGAAATTTTTGATGTTTCATTATTAATATTTGGTCGCTTAAAATACAATGTCGAACAACAAATACTTGCGTATTCATTTGGCTCAAATACAAACGATATATCGTTAGAAAAATCAGTCACCTGAATATAACTAATATTTTTCATAGATACAGTTTTCTTTGCCAATGATAATTCGTGTCTGTCATCGCTGGAAATTACTTCAACTTTATAAGAATTTGTATCAACAGAAGTAAAATCTGTTTGAGCAAAATTTGATTCAACAACAAAGTTTCCTTTTATCGCTATAGGACCTTCATTTTTTAATATATATTGAACAGTAAAACCATTAGAATTAAGAATATAATTTTTTCTTAAGGAAATAGGTAATTTTAAAGATGAAAACTCTCCCACACCCTTTAATTTGATTTCCTTTTTTTGTGGAGAAAACTCTGATTCAGTAAAAATTGTCTGACTAAAAACACCGTTTCCAGCTGGTAAGCCTTTTTTATAGTCATCAAAGTCGTCTTTACTAAAAAGATGTTCTACAAAAAATCCTCTGTCATAATTGTCATCAACTTTATCAAATTTTTCTATTCTAGAAAGATTATCTGCATAATTACCAGTATTATGCATTATATTTAATTCGTTTATTGCACCTGCATTTTTTGATATACAAGCTGTATATTTATCCATTCTACAAATATATTCAATTAATCCATCATTATTATAATCATAACTTGTAACGGATTCCTTAAATGTATCTGCCGCTCGTATATATTTTTCTGCTTCCGTTAAACTTCTATATGCATTTTGCCTAATCATATTATTAGCAAAGATTCCGTCTGGAGTACAAATATAAGCATCTTCATTTTGCGCTTGCCATAAAGCCTCTCGTGCGGATTTTTTTCTTGCTTTATCTCCATGACATTGTGAAATAAGCATAGAAACATATAGCATTCGATTGTATAGAGCTTGATTTCTTGGATATGTTAATAAAAAATCATTTACTGTAATAGATTTTTCTTGTTTTGTGTCTACAATTGTATACGGCTTTACAGACCATCTAGCTATATCTTCTCTTATTCCAGCAGGAATATAAGAAGGAACAAAAATAGATGTTTTGTGTATAAACTCTGTAGGAAGAAGAAGCGTTAAATCTTTATTAAAGGTTGTGTAAATTGCATTAAAAAAGGATTCTAACCAACCACTATTAAATAGATATTCGATTAAATCAGGTTCAAATGCTAATCCCAATATTCGCTCATTTGTTTTTCCTGAATAAGCATCATTTTTTGTTGATTTTTCAATTTGCTTAATTAAGTTGTTTAAATACACTTCAGGAGAAACTTCTTTTAATATTGAAGGATTAAACTTTCGATTTATAGGAATTAGTTTTATTGTTTTGCCTTGTTCATTTAAAATTTGTGGCAAGAAAAATTGTTTAGTAGTAGGAATTAAAGAACTATCAAGCATTATAAATTCCATTCCGCAACTATGAAGACAGTTTATTAAACTATTATCCCAAGCAGAAGTTTCAAATGCCATTCCACGAGGACGTTTTCCTGTTGATTTACGAATTGTAGATGTTAAAAGTTCTATTTGTCCTGATCTATCTATAGGAAATATTAACGGAAAAATAGGATTATAATAACCGCCACCTAGTAATTCTATCTGTTTTTTAGCAACTAACTCACCTAATATTTGCAAAAATTCAGGATGTTTTTTTTCTAACCAAGAGAACATTGGTCCTGAAAAAGAAAAAGACATTTTATATCTTGGATGACTATACAAAAACGATAATAATTTTTTAAATATAGATTGATACTGATGCTCAAAATTATCTGAATGAGAATAATTTGATGAATTTGCCACTAGAGACAAACAGATATTCAGCATCATTAATTAAGACCTGCCGTTAACCAAGATACATTCCATGAACAAAGAGCTATTATAACAATTGCAAAACTTATTAGTAACAAACAAAACGGTTTTAGCCCTTCAGATTTAGAATATAAATTAAACCTTTTTTGATATGAAAAAATCATTATTAAAAAAGTATAGAATGAAATTATACAACTTACAGTAATAAGTATGCAAGAAAAAAGAGATAAACCTTCGTTGAGACTTATAAAAATGGATAACAAAGGAACTACAAAATCTTCTGTTAAATCAGACGGTTCAATTTTTAGTAACAAATTAAATAAAATAGAAAAACCAATAAAAATGAAAATCACAAAAAAAGTAAATAATTCACTTAAATTCAGAGGAATTAAAACAAATTTTGACATGACATAACTTACAATAACAACACAATTAGTTACCAAAAAAGTTCTTAAAATTGAGATAAAAAAAGAATGAGAATCTTTTTTTATGATCAATAATCTATTTAAACCTACTCCATAAAAAAAGACTACAGAAGAGGATAATATATAATATAGCATTAAATTAATCATTCTTTATTCTCCTCTTTTTTTAACTGAATAAATACAAGTAATATAATTCCTATAAGCACAAAACATCCAGGAATAGTAGCTACAAAAGTTCCTAATGAAATGTTTTCAAAAAAAACAGGTAACTGAATTGTAATAATCTTTTTCCATGAAGGTAAAGTTAATGTACCAAAACCAATTATATCTCTTAAAAATTGAATTACAAAAACAATTACTGATATTAGCAATGTAATTTTCATCTTAGATACAATGTTATTTTTTAAACTATTACTGTCGTCAGGCATAAACAGTATTAAAAATGTGGAAGTTATAGCTGGAAAATATAAAATAAAACTCAAATTCAACGCAATTAAAGGACATATAAAGACAATTAGTTGCTTAAAGAAAATTGTTATTGCTATAGATTCAATTGCAACAAAACCTATTTTATATTTTTCAAATCCTAGAAGAGTAATTCCGTGATTAAAAAGTGTTGATAAGAAAACAATGAGATTAAATAAAACCAAAATATATACGCAAAAAACAACTCTACCAGGTACTGGAATAATCATAGATAACGAAGCTGCTAAATAAATAAATAGTTTATTATTATTTATCATAATTTATACCTGCCTTCTCTAAGATATTATAAATATTTTTTACCCAATAGGAGATATTATTAAATGAGTTATTTTCAGATAAAATATTTTTAGCCTTACCATTGTTAATTGCATAACCAACAAAATTAACTGTTTTTGAATTGCAAATGAAAACAGCAGGTTCAGGTCCAACTATAGTAGGAATTCTAATAATTACAGCAAAATCCTTTTCACTTGTAGAAACTGTCTTTTTTAACTCATAAACAGCAGCACTTACAGACAAATTAGAATTAATTTTAACAAAATCAGCACTAATATAAGTATTAGGACTATAAGATTCTAACACTTCTAAAACAGATGTCCTTAACCCTTTTTCCCATGAAGAACGAGAAAAAATAGTCATAATAAGCAAAATAGAAAAAATTAAAATAAAAGAACCAATCAAAATACCTAATTTTATTAAGGATTCTTTATCTTTCGAATTAAGCATTTTTTCCCTCCTTTATTTCTTTAACCTTTGCATTTAACTTATTCTTTAATATTAATAATTCACAAAATTTTTCTACAGATTGAATAAAGGGTGAAATTAAATTTAATACTAAAATTGTAAAAACAGAACCAACAGGTGAAGTTCCTACTCCAATAATTAAAAAACCTATAATTCCTGCAAAAATTCCATAAACAAGTTTGCCCCAAAAACTCATTGGCAACGTTCCTGCCCATTGCATTAAAAAAATAGCAGAAAATAACGTTCCACTAGTCAATAAAGCTAATAAAATATCTCCATGACCAAAGGAACCAGAATAAAAAATTGGTGCAACAAAATAAATTAATAGCGAGTATACAAGCACAAAGATTCCAGGAATTAAGGGCTTTACAATATCTAATGCAACTAAAACAATAGAAGACACAATGGTAACCAAATTAAATCGAAAAGCAGGAATCACTGACTGGGTATCCCAAAACAAAGATACATATCCCTCAGGAATAGAAACAGCGAAAATATTAAAGACAGACCTATTTAAGAAACTTGTAATAGAAGAATCACAAGGTAATTGATTAAAAGTACCATTCTGAATTAAAGCTAAAGAAGGATTCCTTATAAGCAAAATGTCTTGCGAAATATCATAATTAGGAAAAATACTAATTCCTAAAAGCCAGGCAACAGAAACAGTTAAAACAACAGGATTTATCCAGTTAGCCGCAAATCCTCCAAGAACCTTTGTACAAATCAATAATGTCAAAAATGCAATAATAAATATGGCCCAAAAAGGATAATTAGAAGGAATAAATAGGGAAATTAAAATTCCTTGTATAAATGACTGGATAAAACTGAATAGATTCTTTTCTTTGTACAATCCATCAATAAATTGAACACCTAAAGAAGCACATAAACAAGAAATCATTATTATAATTGAATTCCAACTTTTAGAAATTATAAGCAAAAGTATTTGTGGAATTAAAAAGGACAAAATAAATATAGAATTTGTTCTTTCAGAGTTAACGAGATATTTAAAAGGTCTTAATGTAACAGAAATAAAATTATTCTTCACTTTTCTTATCCTTTAATTTTGAAATTATCTGACATAAGGGAATTCTCGATGGACAAACAGAATTACATAACCCGCATTCAGTACATAGAATTGCAGTTTGACGAGTAAATGAAACATAATTATCTTCAGGATTTAACTGCAAAGAAACTCTATACAATGATTCTGGAAATAAACCAACAGGACAAATTTTCTGACAATTGCCACATCTAATACATTCTTCCTGTAATTGGTCTGGTATCTGATTTTCTGGCAAAAATGAAATTGATTTTACACATTTTGTAATTGGAACATTAATTGAATCCACAGAATTGCCTAGTAATTTACCATTTATTAAAATCTTCGCAGGTTTTCTTTTAAATCCTCCACATTGATGTGCTAAATCAGATAATAAAGTTCCAATTTTTACATTCATAATAGCAGCAGAGTTTAAACAATCACCGGAAATATGGATAAATCTATTTGTAACTGGCAACCCTAAAACGATTGCATCATAAACACTCAAAGCAGTTTGAACATCAATAAATAAATCTCTACAACCAATTTCAGCAAAAGGAGATTCTTTAGTTTCATTTTTTACCATTTGTGTAATCTCATGTTTAAATCCACATGGATACCCCTTTGCATCAATACCAACAGAAAAAACTTTATATGATGAAAGCTGAAAATCTTGCTTATTCTTATTTATATCATATGCAAAAACAACTCCCTTTGCATTTAATGCTTTTGCAATAATTTCTGTACCGATTTTTATTTTATCAAAAAATTTCTCTGTTAAAAAACTTTCTGTTAACCTACTTGGATCATCATCGTAAAGACGAAGTACAACCAATCTTGCAGCATTACTATCAAATTCTTTTATTTGTTGAACAAGACTTTCACATCCATTAAAAGTATTTACAACTCCTCTTTCGTTCAAAAAGAATACAAGTGTATTAGAGTCGTAATTTGTCCAATTTTGTTCTAAAATTTTCTTTCCAGTGTATGAAAATTTACCCTGCAAAGACACATCAGCAACAAGACCTTCTTCACCATCAGGTAATTTAGATTTATAAACAGATTTTATTACACCAGGTATAGAGGAATGAAATGTATATTTTTTACCTTTTGCAACAGTTTGTCCTTCTGTAACAACATCCCCTTCTTTTATAAGAATTTCTACATCATCATCAACTAATCTGTCTATTTTTAGAGGAACAAGAGCATTCTGAGGAAGGAAACTTTTTACAGAAGAATTTATTAGACCATAGTCTTCAGATAAATAATCATATATCAAAGCCATACTTTAATTTCCTTAATATGTAATAAACAACAAGAAAAATCGGAATAGCTGAAAACAAAAGTAATATTACAGTTACAGCCTTTTCTGTCGTTGTTCCTACTTTTTTTGAATAATCAAATTGAACATCTCTTCCCTGTTGTAATAACATTTTTTCTATCGCAGGATATTCAATATCCTTTACTTTATCACAAATTGAATTAATAAAGGAAGAATCATAAGAAAGAATTTTTGTTTCAGTTGTATAAATCTTTTCATTTTCTATTTTATAATCTTTAAAATAAATTGAATTAGGATTGTCATCATTTAATCCCAATCTTCTATATGGAAAGGAAATCGTATCCCAACTCCAATCAAAAAAATCTTTTGTTGAAGGAAGATTTTTAGATTCATAATTGACAGGAGTTGGCAAAGATAAAACTTCTGAATTTGTAAAAGCATTTGAAAATGACTTCGTAAAAAAAGAAACATAAAGTAAAATCAATATTGCCGAAAACAAATAAAATAAATATTTTAAAGACTTTTTATTTACTGTTTGTACAAATGCAGCACTTTTTATATACACAAAATCAAAATCAGAGTTTGAAAATAAACTAAAAGACATTAATTGTTCATGTAAGTATATTGCCGATAAAGCCCCTAACAAAGAAATTACATATAATACAGAACTTGCACCTGAAGAAAAAATTAAAAAAGCTATGGGAGTAAACAACAAAATTAAAATATAAATTAAATTAGAATAATTATTTAATATAAAACCTTTTCGTCCTAAAGTTTGCTGTGCAAAAAATAAACTTGTTTCAGCAAAACAAACTGCAGCACAAACAGTATATAAAGGTCTACAAAATGAAAAGACAACAAAAGGTAAAAAACAAATTATACTAAGAAACTTTTTATTAGAAAAATAAACCAATAAAACAGCAAAACATAAAGAAATAATAGGACAAATCCACGGAAAAGAAATTCTTCCGTCTGTTCCTGCAACAGAATTTGAAAAAGACGAAATTTCTGCAATTACATATTCCAAATTCGAAGAATACTTTTCTGGAACATAAAACAAATTATACTCTTTTGAAGAATCCTTAAAAAATCCACTTCTTTTTAAAATATAAGAATCATTTTTTTGAACTTGCACAGGCGCATATTTTGAAAAAATCGGTAAACTTTGAACATTACTAGAAATAACATTCTTAACATTATTTTTTTCTAAAATAAGAGAAATATTTTCGATAGAAAGAGTATCAGATTTTACATATAGTACTGAATAACCTTTCCATAATTGTGTCATTGGAATAGATTTAAAGAGAATCAAAAATAAAAAAGACAAAATAAATATGGCAAAAGAAACAATAATTTTTTTATTAATACTCATAAATCTTATAAAACAGAAAAGCCAATTCCAATAAAAAGTCCTAAGAGGCTACCAATTATGGCTTCCATAGGCGTATGACCTTGAACTTCTTTTATTTTATTAAAGTCATCAAAAAGACCTTTTTCTTTTAAATTTTCACCAATCTTATTAAGAAGATTTGCCTGAATTCCATTAGCTCTTCTTACACCAACAGCATCCCTTATTGTGACTAAATAGAAACATAAAGAAAGAATAAAAACATCTGAATCAATACCAGACCTAAAAGCAATAGTTGTACATAAACAAGCAACTAACGCACTATGACTAGATGGCATTCCGCCTGTTCGCCACAAAAGCAATTCTATTAATTCTGAAACACTATGAATTTTACCAGAAAATAATTTTATTACAGTTTTTACAAACTGAGCACAAAACCAACTGAATATACAAGCTAAAAAGACAGGAGATGTAAATAAATCTTTTAGTTGTTCCCTTGCACTTAAAATCATAACTCTATTTTAATGGTATGCAACTTTTTGTCTAGTATGATAGAATATGTCCCATGGAATTTATTCATTTTAAAATTGGAAAAGATGACGACGGAAGACGATTGGATCGAGTAATTCGTAAGTTTTTATCTGAAGATAACCTTTCCCAATTATATAAAT
This sequence comes from Treponema sp., assembly GCA_017938365.1. GTDB lineage: Bacteria > Spirochaetota > Spirochaetia > Treponematales > Treponemataceae > Treponema_D. The sequence goes on along the minus strand of JAGBBT010000068.1, from coordinate 4,962 downwards.
CTTTAAGAAAAGGTTTAATAAAAGTTGATAATAAAAAACAAAGTCCTGATTATAGAGTTTCTGAAAATTCTGAATTATTAATAGCTGACTTTTTAATAAAAAATAATCAAAAAAAACAAGAAATAAATACAAAACATTTTGTTAATATTTCTAATATTTCTGTATTCCAAAATGAGCATTTACTTATTTTAAATAAACCTTATGATATAACAGTTCATCCAGAATTAAGTAATATTGTTCAAAATCAATTTCTCAATGATAAAAACAATAAAACAAGTTTATCTTTTAATTCAGGTCCCCTGCACCGTTTAGATAGAAAAACAACAGGATTAATTGTTTTTTCACAAAGTTTAATAGGTGCTAAATATTTTTCAGAATTAATTCAAAAACATAATGTAAAAAAAGCATATTTAGCAATTCTAGAAGGTAAATTACCCCAAGAATATTATTGGACTGACTCAATAGAAAAAAAAGACGAAAAAGGAAACTATTTTCATACAGTACAAGTAAATACAAATACCGAAAAATCTAAATTAACAGAGACGAAAGTAATTCCGCTAGCATATGGAAAATACAATCAATTAGATATAACTTTAGCAGAATTTGTAATAGGAACAGGAAAACAACATCAAATTCGAGCCGTATCATCATTTCATGGTTACCCATTATTAGGCGATGTAGCTTATAACGCAAAAAAAATAACAGAAAACAGATTTTTTTTACACGCATATAAACTTAACTTTCCTAAAAATTCTCTTGGCATTCCAGAAGAAATAATATGTGATTTACCAAAAGAATTTGTAAAAATTTTCCCATATCCTTGATAAATCAATATTCTATTCTTATACTATATTATATCTATGTTTTTGACTAATTTATTTACTACTCAAAAAAAAGGAATTTCTGTTTATGCTTTTTATGGACCAAGTGGAACAGGCAAGAGTTTTAGAGCAAAACTTGTAGCTCATAAAAATCGTATAAAAGCAATTATTGATGATGGATTACTAATTTACGAAGAAAACATTCTTGCAGGGCGTTCAGCTAAACTAGAAAAAAGTTATATGGGAGCTGTAAGAGTTGCATTATTTGATGATAAAGAACATAGAGATGATGTAGCAAAAGCACTTCAGAAATATAATTTAAAAAAAATACTTATTCTTGGTACTAGTCAGAAAATGGTAGATAAAATTGCAATTCGTCTTCAGTTACCATTACCAGAAAAATATATTCGAATAGAAGATATAGCAACACCAAAACAAATAGAACAAGCCAGAAGAAGTCGTCAGATTGAAGGAAAACATGTAATACCTGTTCGAGCCTATGAAGTTAAAACTGCAAGTTATAGTAAAATATTTGTAGACAGAGTTAGAGTTGCATTGGCTAAACAAGGGATATTAAAAAAGTTCTTCAAAAATGTACCAACAGAACCTTCTGCAAACACAAAATTATTTGAAAAATCTGTTGTTCGTCCGGCGTTTTCCGTTATAGAACGTAAAAATGTCTCACAAGCCTATTTAGCTAGATTAACAGCATCAAAAGTTTTGCAATTTAATGAACATATAAGACTAAAAAAATTATCAATAAAGACAAATAATTCTGGATATAAATTTTACATAACAGTTGATATTCCTTTTGGAGAACAGTTAATTGATATTTCTACAAAACTAAAAAAATACGTTATAGACGGAATTGAAAAAGTTTGCGGAATTTTAGTAGAAGATATCTCTATAATAATCGATAAAGTCTTAGTTATTCAGACTTCTTAGATTTTTTTGGAGTAAAAGCATTCTTAGGAATTTTTATTCCAACTCCTAAAGCCTTTAAAGTTTCTCTAATGGCAAATTCTAATTCAGTTCGCTGAGGATTTATAGGAAGAACAAAATTTCTAACTTGAGTCCAAGTTTTTTTATAAAGTTCACCTGCTGCACTCTTAGAAGAAATCTCTTTATTCCAATCTGTTAAAGTTTTTACAAAATCACAAATCATAAAAGTCAACTTTTTACCAAGCCTAATAGAACGATTTTGAGCTACTAATTCATCCATTTGTTTTATATGTTCCATATAACTCTTTTCAAATTCTTTATTTTCGTACATCATTGCACTAGCACTTGGTTGTAGATACATATATAAATCAGTTTCTAAACATGCAGAAATAATATCATACGCATGCCCAGAATTCATAATCTTCAAAATTTCTTCAGTTAATCTTGAAGGTGAAATCGGTGAAAGTAAATAAGCACTTTTTCTTATTTTTCTTTTTAAGTTCCATGACATTTTGCAATTTACAGTAGCACTATATTTTACCGCTCTTAACATTCTGACAGGATCTTCTTCAAAAATTCTATTTAACGGAATAACAGGTTTAATGATTTTTTTTCGGATATCCTCTACTCCTCCCACATAATCAATAACCTGCTCTTTTATAGGATCATAATATAATGCGTTTAATGTAAAATCTCTTCGTAATACATCTTCATCAATTGTTCCAAAGGAATTTCCAACAGAACCTTCCACATTAGATCTAAATGTACTTACTTCAAATATTTTATCACCAAAGAAAACATGAACAAGTCTAAAACGTTTTCCAATAATTCTTGAATTTCTAAAAAGTTTTTTTATTTTCGAAGGTGTTGCATCTGTAACAATATCAAAATCTTTTGGAGTTTTTCCAACAATTAAATCTCTAACCGCTCCACCAACAATATATGAATCAAATCCATAATCACGAAGATGAGAAATTACTTTTAAACAATCAGTATCTATATTATTAAGAGAAATATTATGCTCTGATTTTGTATAAATAACAGCCTTTTTTATTGGCTTACCTTTGTTGTCTGACGAATATCTGTATAACACGATTAAACATAATAATAATAATAAGGCTTTTAATCAATAAAAGACAGTTTATAATATATTATTGTTAATTTACAAATAAACTTTTTAGTGGATAAATACTGAAATTAAATTTATAATATCTGCTATGAAATATTTAAATAAAACAAAAACTTTTATATTTTTTTTCATATTTTGCTTTTTAATGAATACATTTTCTCAAGAATCTTTAAAATCATCTGAAGAAGATTATTATGATTTTTTATCCTTAACAGGTCATACAGACAGAAATTTTTTATTCTACAGAACATTAGAAGAAAGTACTTGGAACATAAAAAGTGATACAGAAGATTACATTCATGTATGGAATAATAATAATTTAGGACACACTAACAATTTCTTTAATAATGATAATATAAAATACAAAATCTATGCACCAGAATTATTTACAAGTTATAATAAAGAAGCTCCTTTTGGTTATAATGACGGCGGTTTGTGGCAAGGAAAAGGTTTTAACACAGCCATTTCTGCAGGTTTTAGAGCAGAAGCATACGGATTTTCTCTTTCTGTAAAACCACAATTAAGCTGGAGCCAAAATAAGAACTTTGAACTAATGCCAGCTTATTCTGGTATAAGTGAATATGGATATTTTTGGGGACATTGTGATGCACCTCAGAGATTTGGAGATTCAGATTTTTGGAATTTTGATTGGGGCGATACAGAAATAAGGTATTCATATAAAAGTATTACACTAGGTTTTGGAACAGAATCAATTTGGCTTGGACCAATGCAATTATACCCAGTTTTACATTCAAATAATGCACCAACATATCCAAAATTTGATATTGGACTAAGAAGAACAAAAATTAATATTCCCTTCACAAATATATATTTAGGTGATATAGAATCACGCCTATGGGTCGGAAGATTAGAAGAATCTGATTATTTTGATTCAAATAATGATAATAATTATAATCAATTTTCAGGTTTTACATTTGCATATGCACCATCTTTTATAAAAGGATTAACATTAGCAGTAACAAAAGTAACTTTAAACAAGTGGGGAGAGAATTTTTGGAGATATGCACTACCTAATTGGGCAACAAATACAATAGTAACATCAGACGGAAATTCTGGAGAAGATCAAAAAGCAGCAATATCTGCCGAATGGTTATTTCCTACTGTAGGTTTAGATATCTATGGAGAATTAGGCTTTGACGATTTTTTATCAAAAGGTTTTAAAGTTTATGAATACGCCAGATATCCGTTTCATGCAATGACATATGCTATTGGAATTAAAAAATCCTTTGAAATTTCAAAACAAAAAAAACTTAGAGGTGTATTACAATTAGAATGGAATAATACAGAAGGTTCTCAAGATTACCAAATGTGGTCAGGAAGTGGCTATAATTTTGGATTTCATTATCAAATTACTCAAGGATATACAAATAAAGGTCAATGGCTAGGAAGTGGAATTGGCTACGGAGGAAATAGTCAAAATATCTCTTTTACACTATACAGTCCTCATGGATACGAAAAAATTTTCTTAGGTCGTAATAACATAGATAATAATTATGTTTTTTATCAAAGTGTGGATGCAGGAAAAGAAGAAACTCAATATAACGGAGCAAGATATTTTACGGCATTTAAGGCAAATCTTTATTTAGGAATTGAAAATTTGTATTATTTTAACCCAGATTTATCAATTAAGTATAGTTTTGTATACGATATGGTAATAAATCCAACTTATACACCAGGTTATAATAAAACACAGGGAGCTTGGAGAGATTATGATTATTTAAATAATTTCTACTGTTCCTTAGCCTTAAAATATCAGTTTTAAAAACTATTCCAATCTTCCTTTATCAAACAAATCGCTTTTCAAAAATACGGCCAAACTTTCTTGCCATTGAGGAAGTGTAATTCCCAAAGCTTTTTGAATTTTATCTTTGCTTAAAACTGAATATGCTGGGCGTTTTGCAGGCGTTGGATATTCTTCTGTAGTACAAGAATTTACAACACAATCTTTATTTTGAAGATAACCGGCATCAATTCCTTGATTTTTAATTTCGTTTGTAAAATCCCACCAAGTTGTTTCGCCTAAATCTGTAACATGATAAATTCCATAAG
>JAGBBT010000067.1 GCA_017938365.1 Treponema sp. | reverse complement strand
TTTCCAATGTTGTTAGTGAAAAATTAAATCAATTTGTAAAGCATTTCGATTATTTATTTGAAGTTAACAATAATTCTCCACTTAAAATAAATCTTATCAATATTGTTGATGATATTGAAGTTGTCAAAGGAGTTTTGGGATTCATTAGGGATAGATTGCCTGATAAAGTAAAAACAAAATCTGTCATACCGGTTGAAATTAATATTTATAATGATACTGATAGAAGCAGTTTTGAAACATTGTTTAACTGTAATTCCAAAGAAGATGTGAACAATATATTTGGAATAAAAATTAAGTCCGATTTGCTTGATGAAATTGACGTTTTACATTCTGTACAGAATAATATAACCTATTATGGTGCTGTCCACTAATTGCCAAAATTTGAAAAACCCTGAAATACACTCGAAACACTTGAAGACATCCCCAACTCCACAAAAACATAGTCCTACTTTTTTCAAGAACCAACATTTAATTAAACCAAGACCTCACCAAAAAGGACAATAATCAAACAAAAATAATTTTAATATTAGTTCCACCATCGAATCCTTAATCCAATTATAATTCATAAGATACATTATTCAATTGTCTAGAGCACTTTGCACAAATTTTATCAAAATTCAGCTCTGTAAAAGCTTTAAATAGGTGATTGGAGAAATATAGTATTGCAAAGTAGAAAGAATCTCCCCAACCACTATTGTTTACTTTTGTTGAGGATACCATATAAATTCTTTCCTTTTTTTTGCAAAAAAATAATTGTGGTTTTTATTATGTTAGCAGTGAAAAGTAGTTATTATAGTATTCAAGCCCCTTTGATTTATAAAAGTCCTGTAGAAGATATTAATGATTCCAATATGGCAAAATTGATTGTGCATTTAGTTAAGTCGTTTGAAAAAGAAAACCCTGAATTATTCAAAGGCAAAGCACATGGTGTTCCTGGTCCAAAATTCAAATATTCCAAATCTGAAATGCTGGGATTATATACTTTTGCTACTTTTAGAGGCCATAGATCATGCCGTAAGATTGAATCATTTCTTGATGATAAAAGCAAGGCCTGTATGTACATTACCAATGAAAAATTGCCTAGAAAATCAAAAATCAACCAATTTAAAAATGATCATGCATATTTAATTAAGCATTTCCTAAAATATACTGTGCAATTTGGTTTTGATTTTGGATTAGTTGATTTTAAAATCATTTCTATTGACAGCACTCCAATTGAAGCTTATATTAATGAATTCAGAACATTATCCATAGCACAAATACTATATCTGGAAGATCTAATCTATGATTACTCCTTTGATAAATCCACACAAACTATTTGGGGCAAGATTAAAAGATTCTTTTTCTTTGATGAATTACCGGAAGACATGATTGATTTAATTGATGAAATCCACCATAATCTAAATCAACATGGCAGGCAACTATTACAAATAGCATTGACCTCTAAAAAAGCACGTAATGAGATTTTAGATACATTAGAGGTGTTGAAAGAGAATTATGATGGAAAACATCGTGTCAGTGTAACTGATCCTGAAGCACGTAAAATGCATATGAAAGATGACACAATAAAGTTTGCCTACCTTTTACAGACAGTAGTGGATGTTAAAACTGGATTAATACTAATGCAGAGAATAGTGGAAAATAAAACCGACAGAAATCAAATAAAACCAGCAATAGACCATATAATTGACACTTACAATGCAGTGCCAGAATACATCTTAGCTGATAATGGTTATTATGGTCTAGATCAAATAGAATACGCTTATTCACAGGGAATAATTCCTGTAATTCCAGATAGGGACGATGCGATGAAAAGTAATGGAACAAAGAGCGATAATCCATTTGCAAAATGCAATATGCCTTTTGATCCCATAAAACTAGAATTCACATGCCCAAATAATCAAAAATTAAAAGTAGATGGAATAGTAGAAAAAGATGGAGAATCACAATTAAGATTCCAAACACCTGAATGCCCAAATTGCCTATACAAAAAAGAATGTGCTAAAAATAATAAATATCGAAAATTATATCAACCTTTTAATCCATTTTTCATTGAAAGGAAAAAAGTATTCCTTTCACGAAAAGGACAAAAAATATATAAACTACGGGCCATACACAGCGAAGGAGCATTCTCGGAGATAAAAGAAATACAGGAATTCAAACAATCCAAAAGACGAGGGCGAACAAAAGTAGAAATTGATTTGATACTGGAGGCAATTGTATTCAACCTCAGAAAAATGAGAAAACACCTAAATGTAACATTAATCTAAAAAAAATTCATCTATTCAGCTGTCACTACCTATAATTACCATATTAAATCATTCAAGCAATTTGACTGAATTTTTACTAAAAAAATGATAGCAAGGCAGATGTTTTTCATCATCTTTGAATAAACTTTTCAGTCAAATATTCTATGATTTTTTGTAAAAAAACAAATTATCTTAAAATAACCTTTAATAATTTAATACATTACACCAACAAACCATTAGTTACAACAATATAACTGTAATTATAATGATCCTATTGATTTTTCAAAATATTACGAATTTAATACATGTATATGAGATTGCCAATATATCAATAAAAATCATATTAAAATAAGCCCAAAATCGAAGTTAAATTTAAATAGTGGACAGCACCTTTATAGTTATTTCCGTTATCCTCCAATTGATTTAGATAAAATTTCTACAAAAGGAGAATTATATGATAAAGAAGCTGGAAGAGATTTTGAATCATTAAAAAGTAAATCTTTCAATGTTGAATACTCTGAAAGTTATGTTACTTATAATAGGGAGTATGTTAAAAGTTTAGAGGAATTATATATTGCTAATTTTTTATATATTCATGGGGTTGAGTACGAGTATGAAAGAATATATAAAATCAAATCTGATGAGTATTATTGTTTAAAGGAATTTATTTATTCCACTTCTGAATTGCCTGTAAAAGAAATGAATGCTCTAATAAATCAAATTGCTGATGAATTGGATATTAATGATGAATTTAAACCAGAAGATATGAAGTATATTCGTTATAAGCCTGATTTTTATTTACCGGAATATGGAATTTATCTTGAACATTTTGGCGTTGACC
>JAGBBT010000066.1 GCA_017938365.1 Treponema sp. | reverse complement strand
TCAAGAAGAAAAGACAGTTCCCATAGAAGATATAGGATTTGTTGTTATTGAAAATCAGCAAATATATATTTCTATTCCTGCCATCACTGAACTTACAAAAAATAATGTAAGTGTAATATTTTGTGATGAAAAACATATGCCCCTTTCAATGAACCTGCCTTTAGAATGTAATAGCATACAAAATCAACTTTTTTCAGTACAAATTGAATCAACTTTACCAACAAAGAAGAATTGTTGGAAACAAATCATTGAACAAAAAATAAATAATCAAGCATTAGTATTAGAAAAATACGGACACAATTCTGAATATCTAAAAAATATATCAAAAGAAGTTAAAAGTGATGATTCAACAAATCGAGAAGGATTTGCTGCAAAAATCTATTGGAATAGTTTATTTGGAAAAAATTGGAGTAGAGATAGATTTGGAGAATACCCAAATAATTATTTGAATTATGGTTATGCAATATTGAGAGCAGGTATGGCTAGAGCAATTGTTGGTTCTGGTTTGCTACCAACTTTAGGAATTCATCATCACAATAAATATGATGCTTATGCATTAGCAGATGACTTGATGGAACCTTATAGACCCTTTGTTGATGATATGGTAATAGAATATATTGAAAGCAATCCCGAAAAAATAGAAATTGAGCAAGATTTTAAGTCTTTTATTTATTCGCTTATGACTCGAGATACTTTCATGGATAAAAAAAAGCATCCATTTATGATTGCATTAACTTTTACAAGTTCCTCGTTAAGTAAAGTTTTTTTAGGTAAAACTAAAAAATTAGCTCTGCCAGAATTTATGTAGTTTATGAGTTATTCATGTTTTAATGCTTATAAGATTATGTGGTTGTTTTGCTTATTTGATTTACCAACAAATACAAAATCTCAAAGAAAACGAGCTTCTGATTTTAGAAAATCACTTATAGAAGATGGTTTTGAAATGATGCAATTCAGTGTTTATTATCGACATTGTGCAAGTATGGAAGACTGTGAAAAACACATTGTTAGAATTAGAAAGATTATTCCTTACGAAGGAAAAGTTAGTATTTTAAAGTTTACAGATAAACAGTTTGGTGACATAGAAACATATCTTGGTAAAACAATTGAAAAAAAACGAAAAGAAGTATTACAATTTGAGTTTTTTTAGCAAAAAAAACAAACAAAAAGATGTGGTAATTTCTGATATAATATGGAAATATAGAACTCATATTATATCAGAAGTTTAAAAGAAACCAAACCACAACGGCTCTGTTAATCCTAATTCTCAATTTGTTATTATATCAGAAGTTTAAAAGAAACCAAACCACAACCATTCATTACATTCTTTTATCGGTGTGCCAATTATATCAGAAGTTTAAAAGAAACCAAACCACAACACACAAGGTGTTTTTGATGATAATCCAGATATTATATCAGAAGTTTAAAAGAAACCAAACCACAACTATAATATTGATAGTGAAGATGCTGTTAGTATTATATCAGAAGTTTAAAAGAAACCAAACCACAACGTCGTGATTAATCATTCACCCGAAGATTTAATTATATCAGAAGTTTAAAAGAAACCAAACCACAACTACCGCTCTACAGATACTGCTATACGATTGATTATATCAGAAGTTTAAAAGAAACCAAACCACAACGTGAATCTTTTTGATAAAGTTTTAGTTCCTATTATATCAGAAGTTTAAAAGAAACCAAACCACAACTCTTTACACATTACATTTATTTCGCCATTGATTATATCAGAAGTTTAAAAGAAACCAAACCACAACGCATATTAAGCGGACAACCAGCGTATAGGTATTATATCAGAAGTTTAAAAGAAACCAAACCACAACTCACGAAT
>JAGBBT010000065.1 GCA_017938365.1 Treponema sp. | reverse complement strand
GGCTTTTCGCTTGTACTTGAAGAACTTTCTGCTTCCGTTATTTATCCAATAACGTGCTTACTTGTCTTTCTTCCTTCTCTGTTTCTTTTCAAATATCTTCCATGACTCTCGTCAGTGGGTGAGAATGAATATATCATTCATTCCCTTTTCTTGTCAACTACTTATCTCTCTTTTTTTTAACTTTTTTTCGCTTTTTTTTGTTAAAAACTTAAAAATGTCTATTTCAGATTGACTCGTCAGTGAGCGAATAGGAATATAACACCTTTCTATTCATTTTGTCAACTCTTTTTTTTCTTTTTTATATATTTTTTTTTCTAAAAACTTTCTTTTATTTTTTCTAAAACTTTCAAATCATTAATAGCATCTTCCAAAGGGCTAATTAATTCCTTTTTTTTATTTAGATAATCAACAGCATTTTTAAGCATATTTTCAAAATATTTAGTCTTCTTTATTAATTTAATTTTTTTTCTTTTTAAAGAATAAAAGCCTGTATATAATTTTGATTCTTCTCTTAAATAGTACTCAAAAATTCCATTTCCGACACAAATTTTTCCTAATGTTCCTAATATTTCTATTCTAAATTCAAAAAACTTACTTCTGCCACTCATTTTAACTGTTATTTCAGGAATTTTATCAGTTTTATAATGAGCTGCAAAATTTCTAACAATTCCTTTTTCATCTTTATAAACATTTGTAACAACAGGATTTTTCAATTCACAATCAAACAAATATTGAATAATATCAACAAGATGAGTTCCATCATGCAATAAAGAATAAGTTCCGTCTTTCTCAAACTCTTTTCCAAATACTCTTAAACCTGAATCAAGCTCACCCACAACATATTGAATATCTCCAATACTTTTTACCAATTCTTTAGCGGTCAAATAATCAAGGGCAAATCTTCTTTCATGATTTACCATAACTGCAACATTATTTATCTTTGCACTATCATAAATTTTTTCCGCTTCAAAAGAGTTTAATGCTACAGGTTTTTCTAAAATTACTAGTTTAGGTTTATATTCAATAGCCTTTATACACTCCGATAAATGACTTTCCTCATTTACTGCCACAACAACGATATCCAAATCTTTTACATTCGCATACAAATCTTCACTATTAGTAAAAGTTTCTACAGTTTTATTTTTTTTAGAAACGAATAATTTCCATGTATTTAATTTTTCAGGACTATTATCAACACCAGCCACTAAATTTATACTTTTATTATTAATAAGGGTCATTGTGTGACTGGCAGGTTGTTCACGTTTTTTGTCAAAACCTAAAGAAAAACCAATTCTTCCAGTCCCAATAATTGCAGCATTATATCTAAGTTTATTTTTCATATATAATTTATCGGCACAGAATAAAGTTTTTTCGCATTTATAATAGCAAATTCTGAATCTTTGACTTAATTTATTCTTTCTATTATCTTATTTATAAATATACAAAACTTATTTTTCAAACAAAGGAGCTTCTCATGGCTGAAGAATGTACACACAACTGTTCAACTTGTAAATCAGATTGTTCACACAAAGATATGAAGGAACAATTACGACCAGAAAGCTGCGTAAAAAAGGTTATTGGTGTTGTTTCTGGTAAAGGTGGAGTTGGAAAATCCCTGGTAACAGCATTATTAGCATCAAGACTATTTAAAGAAGGAAAAAGAACTGCAATTCTTGATGCAGATATTACAGGTCCGTCAATTCCTACAAGTTTTGGAGTTGCTGAAGAAAAAGCCGTAGGCGATAAAAGTGGAGCAATTTACCCTGTTACTACAAAATCAGGCATTCAATTAATGAGTATGAATTTTCTCCTAGAACACGAAACTGACCCTGTTATTTGGCGAGGTCCAGTTATTGCAGGAGCAGTAAAACAATTCTGGACAGATGTAGCATGGAAAGATGTTGACTTCATGTTTGTAGATATGCCACCAGGAACAGGCGATGTACCTTTAACAGTATTCCAATCACTTCCAGTAGACGGAATAATTATAGTTTCAAGTCCACAGCAATTAGTTCGTGTAATAGTAGAAAAAGCCGTAAAAATGGCAGAAACAATGAAAATTCCTATTATTGGACTTATTGAAAATATGAGTTATGTAAAATGTCCTGACTGTCATAAAGAAATAAAAATCTTTGGAGAAAGCAACATTAACCAAATTGCAAAAAATTACGGAATTCCAGTTCTTGCAAGAATTCCAATGTCAGAAGATATTAGCAGAGCAATTGACGAAGGCGAAGTTGAACAATTAGATGCAGAATTCTTAGATGCAGCAGTAGCATTAATCGAAAAGATTTAACAATCAAGGAAATTAAAAATGACACCAGCAGAAGCAAAAGAAAAAGCTATAGAAAATTTCAAATCAGGAATGAATTGTGCTCAAGCAGTTTCAGAAGTATTTGCAAAGGAATTTGGAGTAGATTCAGACCTTATAAAAAACATATCACTTCCATTTGGTGCAGGAATGTGCAGAATAAGAGAGGTTTGTGGAACAGTCAGCGGAATGCTTTTTGCTTTAGGAATGTATCAAAACCAAAATAAGCAAAAAACAGAAGATCAAAAGGCTGCAAAGGACAATACATACACAAAAGGTCAAGAATTAATAAACAAATTTACAGAACTTAACGGCTCAATTATCTGTAGAGAATTATTAGGATTAGTACCAATTGGAACAAGTGAAGCAATGTTAAAACAAGGACAACCAACAGCTCATACACCAGATTCACCTATTTCAGAAAAACGCACAGAAGAATATTACAAAAAAAGACCTTGTGCAGAATTATGTGGAATTGCAGCAGAAATATTTCAAACTTGGCTAAATAATCAGTAGATATATGAAGTTAATTTTAGCCCCAATGGCAACACTTTCCCATGAAGCATTTAGAAGAACTGTAGAAGATTTTGGAGGCTGTGATGAATATTTTACAGAAATGATAAATGCCGGTTCGCTTTTACACTTAGGACCCTTTGAAAAATTTTATCTTTCAGGTGCCCCTGTTCCCGAGAAGACAGTTAGACAATTAACAGGAAGCAGGGCAGATTACATGAAACTAGCCACAAAAGTAATAACCCAGAACGAAGGTATCGGTGTAGATATAAACATGGGATGTTGTGCCCCACAAATTGCAAACACAGGTGCTGGAATTTCATGGATGACAAAACCCATACAAGAAACTGCCTTAATGATAAAAGAAGTAAAAACGGAACTTGAAAATTCAGCAAAAGACGGAATAAAACCTTTGCGATTATCAGTAAAACTTCGACTTGGAGCCGAAAATTTTACAAAAGAAAGTCTATTTACATTCACAGACATGCTAATTTCAGAAGGTGTTGAAATGCTAACACTACACCCTAGAACTCAAAAAGAAAAATACAGAGAGAAACCTCGTTGGCAATATGCAGAAGAATTAGCATTACGATATCCCAAAATTCCTGTTATCCTAAACGGAGATATTAAAGATACAAAAAGTTACATAGAAGCATTAAAAATGGCACCTCATTGTGCAGGAATAATGATAGGAAGAGCAGCAAGTCAAAAACCATGGATTTTTAAAGAAATAAAAAATAACCTTTTAGATAATCCAGAAAAAATAGAATTGAACCTAGAAGAAATAGCATTAAACTTTATAAACAATGTAGAACGATATCAGCCAGAAGAATTTTGGAAAACACGCTTACAAAGATTTTTCGCATACTACAGTTTAAACATGTCATTTTCCCATTATTTTGCAACACAATTAACAAATGCACAAAACATACAAGATAGCAGAAACCGATTAACAGAATATTTTCAAAAATGCCCCGAAGACAAAATAAAGATACTTTAAATCTAAAAAATTATTTACGATAAATGTCCAGAAAATCCTTGTTATTCATAAAAATTTTCATCAAAAAAAAGCGTACAAAACTCGTTAAAGTTTCATACGCTTTTAAAAATACTATTACAATTAAATATTATCTTCCTGTTGTTCTTACTTGCCCTTTAACAAAATCTTCATCTTTTGTTCTTACTAATGTTCCTTGAGTTATCTCCAACTGTGTATATATTGCACAATCATGATCAGGATTTACCCAATCCAATAAAGCTCCATTTTTGGGATTTATGAACATATAATCCTTACCTAAAATCTTTTTAGATAATATTTCTGGACTAACAATTTCTAATTCAGTTCCTTTGTCGGTTTTATTTAATGAATTATATTTATAAAGTTTCCAATTATTCTGTTTTGTAGCACAAGCAGGAATCTTTTCTGGGTGAAGTTGATAATCTTTTTCTACTGCTGCACGCATTCTTGGATCCATTTCGTCTAATTCTTTTTTCCAATTATCAACTGCTGTTGCACCTAATTCTAGGATTTTATCCGTTTCTTCTTCTGTATATTTTTCTTCTATTGTTCCTGCCAAAATATATGGACTATCACTAGCTCCTACTGTAGTTTCGTCAGCATTTGCTCTACTATAATAAAAACCTGTTGTACTTTCTCTATGAGCAACTTCCTCTAAAGACTGAATAAATGGAGCTGCTTCTTCGTTCGTTATTTTTCCTGCCAACGCATCTAATGCTTTTCTGTAGGCTCTAGTTACCATTGCAACATAATAAATTGACTTCATTCTTCCTTCAACTTTTATTGCGTCAACTCCTGCATCTTGCATATCTTTTAAATTATTAATCATGCACAAATCTTTTGAAGAAAGAACAGCTGTAAAATCTTCTCCTTCAAATACAGGAAAATATTCTCCAGGTCGTTTATGTTCTTGCAATACTAAAGCACCACTTTGAGCTAATAAGCTTGCTTGTTCCGAATTTATTTTGCTTGTTTTTTCTAGTTTATTACCATCTACTAAAACATCATAATCCCATCTGCAAGTATGACTACAGAATCCACTTTGAGCACTTCTTCCTGTCAAATAAGCACTCATTAAACATCTACCACTATAAGCAATACACATTGCACCATGAGCAAAACATTCTAACTCTACTTCAGGGCAAGAATCTTTTATTTCTCTTATTTCATTTAATGAAACTTCTCGTCCTAATACAACTCTCTTAAATCCCAATCGGTTATACATTTTTACAGCTTCTTTATTCATACAACTTGCCTGTGTACTCAAATGTAAATGGGCATTTGGAAAATTCTTTTGTAAAATATCTACCATTCCTAAATCTTGTACGATGAAAGCATCAATTGGATATTGCTTAAAATAATCTAAATTTTGCATAAATAGTTTTATATCTTGATTATGAAATGCAATATTCAATGCACAAAATAATCTCTTATTAGGAAATCTATTTTTTAACTCAATTACTCGTTTATATTCATCCTCATAAAAATTATCAGCTTTTACTCTAAGGCTGAATTTTTTCAGCCCAATATAAGCTGTATCAGCCCCATAATTATAAGCATAAGAAAGTTTCTCGATATTTCCTGCAGGACATACTAATTCCATTTTTGTTCGTTCCTCTTAATCTATATTTTTTTGTTTATATGCTATTTGAAGATTTTTCCAATTCAAGTTGAATACCTTTTACACTGTCTTCTTCTGTTACTGTTCTTCCAACTAATATTTTTCCGATTTTTTCTACTGCTAAATGTGATTCTGCTAAATACTCGTCGGCCATCTGAAACATACTCATCATATTCTTCCAAATATCTAATTCACATTTATTTCCGGCTTCTTCTAGTATCTTCTTAAAATCTTGTGCATCCTTTAATAAAAGCTCTTTTTCACCCATTTGTATAAAAACTTCTGGAAAATTCTCTATTTGCTCTTTTTTTACTTTTAACGGAGATACCAAAGGATTTTCCCGATTATCTTTATGAGTATATAATTCGGCAGCTCGTTTAATACATTCAGAAGTTATCAATTCATCTGAAGCCTTTTTTTTAGAAAAGCAATATGCATTTTGAGATATGTCTAACCAGGGACTAATTAAGATTATTTTTTTTACTGAATTACGATACTGACCTCTTAAGCTCAAAACCAATGCTAAGGCCAAAGAAGCTCCAGAACCGTCTGCCATAATTACTATTTCTGGATCTTTTTTTTGTGATCGATTGTAATTATCTAATGAACAAGCAACAACTTCTTCAGTATACAAAGCTCTAAAAACAGCTTGTATATCATCTAAAGATGCAGGAAATTGAAAAGTAGGTGCTAATTTAAAATCAGGAACTACAGCACGACAAAAAATTGTATGAGCTAACGATGCAACAAAAGGTCTGTAGGCTTTTTTTGATCCACCAATAAAACATCCCCCGTGAATATATAACAATACTCTCCCGGAAGAATAAACCACAGGGTTGAGCACATCACAAGATACTCCCGCATAATCAACAACAGAATAATCCACATCATTTGGTAAAAAAACATTCCCAAAAGTTGTATCCATTGTTTCTCTAAAGGCCTTTACCTCTATTTTAGGAGTAAACATTAATTTTTTTAGTTTTTTTATAGCCGCTTTTCTATCACCTGATGAACTCATATTCAGTATAATATAGTAAATATTGAAAAATTTTGCTACACTGACTCTATTATATCTTAGGAGATTATTATGCCAATTAAAATTCAAAGTGATTTGCCAGCACGCTCAATTCTAGAAAAAGAAAATATATTCGTTATGACAGAAAATCGTGCTGCAAGTCAGGATATTCGTCCACTTAAAATTGCCATAATAAATCTCATGCCTACTAAAGAAACTACTGAATCACAGTTGCTTCGCTTACTAGGTAATACTCCATTGCAAATTGATATTTCGTTAGTAAGAATGGAGAGTCATATTTCAACCCATGTTTCTAATACTCATTTAGAAAAATTCTACATTCCTTCTAGTGAAGTTTTTAATCATAAGTATGATGGAATGATTATTACCGGAGCCCCTATAGAACAAATGCCCTTTGAAGATGTTGATTATTGGAACGAACTTTGTGATATTATGGATTATGCAAAAAACAATGTTTATTCAACTCTATATATTTGCTGGGGAGCACAAGCAGGATTATATCATAACTACGGAATAAAAAAACTTCCTCTAGACCAGAAAATGTTTGGCATTTATAAAAACCACAGAACTGTAGAACTAGAACCTTTAACTAGAGGCTTTGACGATGAATTTCCTGTTCCTACAAGTCGTCATACAACAGTTAGCAAAGCTGCAATAGCAAAAATAAAAGATTTAACAATTTTGGCTGAAAATTCAAATGGAGAAGTTACTCTCTGTAAATCAAGTGACAATCGTTCTATTTTTATGACTGGTCACCTTGAATATGACACAGACACCATAGCAAATGAATATTGGAGAGATAAAAACAAAGGACTTGATATTAATATTCCTATCAACTATTTTCCAGATGACAATATTCTAAAGACACCTACAAACACATGGAGAAGCACAGCTCATTTATTTTATTCTAACTGGCTAAATTACTATGTTTACCAAGAAACACCTTTTACATATACAGATTAGTTTATTGGCAATGTATCCAAGTTAGTTCGTGTTTATTGTAGTTTAAATGCACAACTTTGCTATTTGGTATTTCAGCAAATTTTTGAACGACATCCCAATTAATTTCACCTTGCATTTTTATAGTACATATCATGTTCTTTACGCAATTGCTTTCTATCCATTTTTGAATCCATTCATATAATCTTTCTGGATAACAAATAACATCACTGAAAACCCAATCTAATTTTCCGAAGTCAGTTAATATTTCTTGTGGTTTTAATGTAAACGCATCATGTGCTACAAATTTTACATGACTATCTTTCATCAATTCAGGTGCTAATTCAGCTCTATCAACAGCATAAACATCAGCACCTAATTGTCTCAAAACCCAAGTCCAACCGCCAGGACAAGCCCCTGCTTCAAAACATTTACTTCCAACAGTTGGTAAATCTACATTAAAAAAATGTCTAGCTAAAGTTAAAGCTTCTTGAATTTTTAAATATGCTCTACTAGGAGGATTTTCATGATCTTCAACAAAAGTAATATTTCCTGTTGGTAAGTAACTTGAAGTTTCAGCAGAAGCTAATATAGTTTTTTCGTCAATAAGTGTATAAATTCCCATCGGAGATTTTGGTATTTCTAACGAAAACTTTCCATCTTTAATAAATTTCTTTTCTTTTAAATTTATATATGGTAATTTTTCCTGAATTAAGGAGCTTCTTCTAAAAAATTGATATTGGTAAGGAGCCCAATTTCTTTGTATTTCTTTTAATGCTTTTGCAGCTTCTCCAATAGATTCAAAATGTAATAAAAAAGGAGATATTAAAGTTGTTTTTGCCCAATATGGAAAATTTATTTTTTCTTGATTCTGTACTAAATTAAAATCTGGACAATATAAAACATCCCCATACCACTGAATATTATCTTTTTTAAAAGATGTTCCAGAAATTGTAGAAGAACTAATTATTTTTCCGAAATTAAACCTATTTGATAATTCCGTTGTTAACATTCCTTGCATATTCGGAAATGCTAAAAAACAGACTCCATTTAATTTTTCTACACGAACAGACATGTATCATCTTCCACCATAATTAAATCGTTATTTAGGGACTCTTTTTCTGTATGCAATTGTTCTATATATGACTCAAGACGAGATGTATCTAGCGAATGTAATATTGAAAAACCAACTTCTGTAGTACCATTATCTTCTTTTTGCCATTGTGGATGACATAACAAAATAAAAGGATCTAAATTAATTCTCGAAAGACGAATTTTTAATTCATAATCATCTTCCATATTTATTGTTACAGGAGCATCAAAATGTACTTTACAACCGGAAACGCTTATATCATCCAAGACTCCAGCAACAAGGCAAATTTCTGAGCACTCTACTTTGCCAAAGTCCTCAAATCTAATATTTTTCCGCAGATTCGAACTCATTTTTAAAGTATGAACGAATAAGTATTAATGGTCAATAATCTTATCAATAAATTATTCTTTCACACACATTACTTTTCTAGTTTCATCAATACCAGGACCAATAACACGAACAAAATATAAACCTCTTGCCACAGAATTTTTTGCATTATTTGTACCATTCCACTTAAAATAATGTATTCCAGCTGTTTTTCGGCCGTGAGACAATTTTTTTATTATATTTCCATCTAAAGTCATTACATAAACACTTAAATTTCCGTCTTTTTTCATATCAACTTCAATAACTGTTTCTTCACGGACATTTACATTTATTACATTATTCAGTATAGATACACCACCCCTTTGCTTTTCTATATCCTTGAAAGTAATTGACCATAAATCAATAAACGGAATACCTGATTTTAAAATCTTTGCTGAATTTGGCATCCACAAGGAATATAACGGAATTTCTTCTGTGAAAGTATCTCCATCATGATCTATCGTTATTGGAACTCCAGATGAATCACAAATTTTAAATATAAACTGTAATTCATCACCAGCTTTTATGTTGTAAGAATTTTCCGATTTTCCATTTGGAATAACAAAATTATAAAGATTCTTAGGTAAATCTGAATCATCAACAGTAAATATTCTGTCTAGAGGACTATCATTTGCCTCTGTTGCCAACGAATCCAATGGTTTATCTAGCCAAATTCGTAAATTACTTCCTGTTTGCCTGTTTAATTTATCAGAAATACAATTCAAATCTATATTTGATTTTTTATCCATTACGAGCTGAATTGTTTCATTACCTGTAGGAATAAATGAAACTTGTAATATTATGTCCTTATCAGCTCTTATAGATCCATAATTTCCACCATTTTCAGAAAAATCATGTACTGTATAATCACTGGCATGTTGATTTATATTTGTTCCGTAAATTCCTTTTTTGTCCCAATTATTTTCATCATCTTCACCACCTGTACGCGCATATAAAACATCTACTGCATTCAACGCAAAATCGCTTATTGCATGGCTTTTTTTATTTTCTATGTAGTTTCCAAAATCATCTACAATATATGTATTATATACACTTTGTCCAAACAAATTATTTACTTTAGGAGAAGTTTCATCTCCAACTGCACAAATTTTAATATTCTTTATATCTTCAAGTGTAAGTTTTCTGTTTATCTCTAATAATAATTGTGTATACACCTCTTTCTTTGATATTAGTTGTACATTCTCTATTTCTATATCAACTTCATTATTACTTTTATCAAGGAATTTTAAACTAGAGTTTAAATTTTTTGCAAATTCTTCTTTATCATTAGGAATATTTAATGATTTTGAGAACATAATATAAATCAAATTCTCTTGTATTGGTGCAAGGTTCATTATAAATGAAGGCTGAATTGTATCAACGGTTTTCATATTTGATTTGCTTTTTAATCTATTTCCTGCCAAATCAGTAATATATGAATTTTTATTATCATAAGAAACAGTAAACTGCTCTTTTATAGACAATTGACCGGCATCACTTTCATTAAGAGGCAATGTTAAATATAATCCATCAACACTTGTATTTGAATCTTCTACACTTTTAAATAATGAGCTTTTTATAAAAGATGTAATTTCTTTACTACCTAGAGACCTAGAGTTAGAGTCATCATAATAGTATGAAAATCCTTTGTTTCCCTCAACGAGGGAACTTTGACGAATTCCACCTAAATTTCTTTTATTAAAAGCACCTCCGTTGGTGTCTGGTATAATTCTATTATCATTCCATCCATTGCGAGTCCACCACCAACTTTCGTTACTTGGTTTATTATCAAAAAGATGAACTTCTATGTTATCTAAATAAATATTAGCATCTGAATTAACAGCACCAACCATTTCGTAAACATCAGTTTGGTAGTCGTTAGAAACCCATTCCTTCCAACTATTATGTGCAGATGATTCAGACTCACCAATTATAAAAGGAGTGAATACAGGTTCTAAACAATCCCATTTTAATTCCTGTGTTTTTTGTTGATTCACTTTTAACACTGGTAATCTGCGTTTTATACAATCTGTTTTACTATCAAAATCTTTTGTTGTAAGACAATTAAATAACCGTTCTCCGTCATTATCAACTGACAAATCTTTTATATATAAGTTCTCAATTCTAGTTATTATTCCAGACGGAGTTTCTGCATTATCAATATAACCAACCCAATTATTAAATGGTTTTAATTCTGCATTAAAAGTACGATTTACAGTTCCATCTACAAAGCCCGCAACAGAAATTCGTATAGAATTAGGGTTATTTGCTAAACTTTGTTCATTATCTTCCTTGGAATAATATCTATAAAGAGAGTGAGGACTTCCACTGCCAATTTTTAAACTTGAATCTAATCGACCTTTTTCAATTTTTGCATAACCAATAATCTCTAATCCATCAGATGACAATTCTTTTATATGACCACCATACTGTTCTTCAGAATCAAAAGTTTCGATAGCTTGAATATTTTTAATACCATCTTCCGTTGCACTTAGTTTTCCAATATCAACTTTTTCACTATAAACAAACTCAATATAATTATGAGCGTCATATTCTTGTTGAGATTCTGCTGTTCCCTTATAATCAGAATGAAATTCTTGTCCAACATTAACTTGTATTAAAACAGGAGAACATTTATCAATTACATTTTTATATCTATTTTCTTCAGAATAATCATTAAGTCTATTTTTGTATTCATCCCTTAAAACATCATAAACATCCTTACTCGCTTTAATAAACTCTATATTTGGAATTATATTTTTATGCACTGGCAACTGAGAATCATCATTTGAATACCTTCCTCTGTCAGTAGAATTTACATCACCAGCAGATTTTCCTGTTGCATCAGTATTCCATCGCTCATCAATAGTTCCTGCAGTAGCAATATAAAATTCTCCTAAATCGCCTTTATCATCAGTAGAAATCGTACAATCTTTATCAATATAAGCCCCAGAAAATGAAATTCTTCCATTATCAAACTTTATGTTTTTTATTGCTTTATTTATTTCATTCTGAGAATTTTCAATTTTTCTAGGATTTCCATATTCATCCTCAAACTGAACATAAATTACATCATCAAAAACAGTATATACATAGTTTGTTTTAAATTTGTTCTTTTTAAATGCAATTCCACATTTAGAATCACTAGCAGAATCCGAGGAATTATTACTATTATCAATACAATTTTCTGTAGAAATCCACGCAAATCCATCATCAGCAATACACGAAACCTTACAGAATGCAAAAGATGAATTATAAGCCTCAGCAAAGGATGTATTCGAAACAGAATTATCAGGAATAACAAGTTCCCAAATACCTGTGCCAGACAAATCAAGTCCGTTAATATATAAATTTTCTTCACAGATGATTTTTTTATCCTTTAATGTAGTTGTATCAAAAGAAGACTTAAATTCAACAGAAGAATTTGGCATTTGCTCGATTACAAGCCCACTAGGTAATTCCAGAGGAAAATTTAACTTCGCCTTTTTACGCCCTAATTCTTCTCGTTTAGAATTATTATACAAATATAAATTATCTATTTCGCTCTCTGCATCTTTATACATCTCAGATGTTTTACCATTTAAAAGAACTAAATCTTTTTTTATTCTTAAGGAACTTAGATTTTCACCTAATTGAATTTTTCCATTAAAGCAAGAAAAATTTTCCTTAACAATAGCATCTGAATTTAGTTTTATAACCTTTGAAGATTCTGCATTTATATACAAATTTGAATCAACTTCTATAATTCCTGAAGAACCTCCAAGTATCATTAAATTATCAGAACCACCATCACCAAAAAGTTCAACATCATTCTTTAAATAAATTTTATTATTGGCAGAAGTTATAATTCCTCCTGCAAGAATTATTTTTCCTAAAGCCGATTGTGTTTGTAAAAAATCTCCGTTAGTAAAAGTTAAATCAGCATCTTCGTTTAATTTAAAAAGTTCTGAATTATTTATTTGCAAAGAATTACTAAAATTTCCTTTAGAATTCCATATTAGTTCTTTTGCATTAATCGTTAACTTTTCATTTTCCAAATTAAAAACATTTTCTTTTGAGGTTCCGATTACTAAGTTTTTTTCTGCAAATTCAAAAGATTTTTCTTCAGTACCATTTATTTCAATATTTTTTGTAAAATTTACTTTTGTTAGATTTTGTGAACTTTGTGAAATTCCTATAGTTTTTCCGTTAAAAATCAAATTTCCGTTTACATTATATTCAGTTACATTTGTATCTTCATTAGAAAATTCGATATCATGCGCATCAATATTTAAAGTTGAACATGTTATATCTTTTTCTATTGTTATAGGTTGCATACCTGTATTAGTTATTATTACATCATTTAATGCATTTACTACTGTAACGGTCAATTTTTCTTTATTTGATATTGAAACACTTCCAACTTTTTGCATTACTGAAAGAATATTCTTTTCGGCATTCATTAAAACATCATTTGCTTTTAGAATTTTTATTTCTTGTGAATCTTGATTATTTGTTGTTACATTATTCGCTTCTTTTATATCTGCAACAATTTTTTGTGTAGAAGAAAGTATTACATCCTTTGCTTTTTCTATTTTCAAATTTTGAGTATCAGTATTTGTTATTTCTAAATCGTTTGCCAAAATTATATTTGCATTTTCTATAGGTGATTTTGTTTTTATTACAATATCATTAACTTTATTAACAGTTATTATTCCTTTTATCTCATTTTGCTCTGAGGAAATTTTTACATTTTTTTCTGTGCTTATATCGATATTGCCTGTTATTTCTAGAGGCTGTGTTACATCTGAATCATTTGCATTTGAAAATTTTAAATTTGCGTATTTATTACCCCAACCCTTTTGTACAGAATCATCAGTAAAAGCACCATAATATTCAATTACGGACACTGGAGGAATCTGACTATCATTTAGTTTTTCTCCTAAAATTTCTTCATTACCCTTCAAACGCAATATATTATTGTTAGTTATTTTTTCTGAATCAACTTTAACTGCACCGGCGAAATCAAGTTCTCCATTATTTATTATTTCAAAAGCTGTAAAATTATTTCCGTTTAGATTCAATTCTGCTTCTGAATCAATCTTAATGATTCCTTCATATTCTGCTGTATTTCCAATTGAAGTTTCTGATTCTAAAACGGGATAATTTAATTTTCCCTTTGGAATTTCTACTATTGTTCCAAGTCCCGGCACAGAAGATGGAGACCAATTTGATTTTTCAGACCACTTTGTTGATGTTGCACCTGTCCAAGTATAATTTACATTAAGGAAATTCCAGTTATCATTATTTCCATTATCTTCACTGGCTTTTGCAGTTAAATTTTTGAATGAAATATTTTTACAGTCTTTTAATGAAATTTTCTCTATATCTGCTACTTCTGAATTTTCACAATTTACTTTCCATTGCTTATTTTCTATTGAAGATAGAATATTTAAATTTTTTAATACTAATTTATTCTTAACATTTAATTGTGAATTTTCTTTTATTTCAATTGTCTTTTTATCATTGGGATTACAATTACAAATAAAATTATATACCTGAGATTCTTCTGTTACATTTATTTTGGTATTATCTTTAGTTAACAATAATTCAACGATAGTTTCTGTATTATCTGTTGTTATTTTTGTCTTTTCTAAATCAACATCACTTTTAAATATTACTTTTCCATTATTTGTTAACTTTAATTCAGAAGTTAAAATATCTCCTTCCCCAAAGTATTCACCTTCTATATTCAACTCAGAATTATCAACCCTTATAATTCCATTATTTTCTGTTGTACCGCTTACAGTTATATCTCCTCCATTCTGGTTTATTGTGCCTGTATTTGTTATTTCTGCGACTGCTACGGTTCCTGCTGAAACCGTCACTTCTCCTGCGTTGGTTATGATTGTATTTACAGTTAAGGTGCCTGATGTTACTTCTACGATTCCTGCATCTGCATTTGTTGTCGTGCCGCTTACGGTTATCTCTCCTCCATTCTGGTTTATCGTTCCTGTATTTGTTATTTCTGCGACTGTTACAGTTCCTGCTGAAACTGTTACTTCTCCTGCGTTATTTATGGTTGTATTTACGGTTAAGGTGCCTGCTGTTACTTCTACGATTCCTGTATCTGCATTTGTTGTCGTGCCGCTTACGGTTATCGCTCCTCCATTCTGGTTTATTGTGCCTGTATTTGTTATTTCTGTTACTTTTACAGTTCCTTCTGAAACTGCCACTTCTCCTGCGTTATTTATGGTTGTATTTACAGTTAAGGTGCCTGCTTCCTGATTTATTGTGCCTAATTCTTCATTTTTTATTGTTGACGCTACAAATGTTCCGTCATTTATTTCTACTTTACCTGTATTTGTTAATATGTTTGTTACTTTTACTTCTATCGTTGAGCCAGTTTCTATTATTGTGCCTGTATTTGTTATTTCTGTTACTTTTACGGTTCCTTCTGAAACCGTAACTTCTCCTGCGTTGGTTAATGTTTCAATTGTTTCTGTTCCTCCAAAATTAACTGAAATACCATTACCGACATTTAATGTTTCTATAACATATAGAGTTCCATTTTTTTCAACTTCTATTGCATTTGTTTCTCCATCATTGAGATATGATTCAGGAAGTTCTATTTTTAATGCAGAAAATTCACTATTTTCTTTGATTATTAATTTTATTCCATTTTTTTGAGAATCATTAGTTCTTGATTGGCTTAATATTAATGTATCCATTACATATACACCATTACTATTTACATTAATTGATGAAGGTGGCTCTGAACTCCAAGCATCATGTATCAAATTTCCTAAAGTAGATTGTTTGTTAAAAAGAAGTTTTATACCACTATGAGTTATTATATCTCCATAACATTCTAGTTCTGCATCAATTGAAAGAGTTCCAATTATCCCATCAGTTTTACTTGCACGACTTATTTCTATCGATTCCACTACAATAAACCTTTCACCACTAAGAGTTACTGTAAAATCATCTTCCAAATAATATGCTTCTTCACACTTTACATTAATTTGTTTATAAGTTGTTGAGGGACTTCCATTGTAGACAGTAATATTTCCTACAAAATTTACTGTTCCATAGTTTCCTTCTGGAATCTTTAGAGTTACAGTATTTTCAGCTTTATTTACAATCGTTATAGTTGCACTTTCAGAACACAAAGAAACATTAGATATCTCCGAATTTAATGTTTCTGGAAAAATTGCAACATCGCCATCGGTAGGATAATTGTTTGCAGCAGAATCGTCAGAATTTAACACCCAATTTGTAGTTTCTTGCCAACTGAAAGGATTATCAATATTAGCTCCAGTCCATTTATAAACTTCAGATTGTATTTGAAAGCAAAAAGAACTAAAAATAATTATAACTGAACATATGAGACGGAATGATTTTGTATTATCTGCTTTTCTCTTTATATTATCTGATAGGAAAGAAATCAAAATCCTCCACCTCCACAAACAATTATATACATCATTATCGGAATAAACAGAGGTGAAAATTAGTTATTATTAATATTGGATTTTTTGAATAAAAGATTTTAACTATATTCTTTATTCATCATCTTTGAATTGTTGGATTTCAATTACTTTGTATGAATTTGACTCTAAAGAAGCATCTATTTCTACGATTAAATCGGCAGTAGAAAGACCTGTATTCCATTTGAATTTATCAAATTCCTGAATTATTTGTTCATTGGTAAAAGGAAAATCTTTACTTATATTCAATGTTATATAAGCAACTGGTGCTTGAGTTTTTTCTGCACTTTTTATAACAGAATCATAAATATCTTGACAAACAGTTTTTATTTCCATATCTAAACTATACTATATACAATTAAAACTAACAAATTTTTTATAAAAAAAGAACCTGTATTGTTCTTACAGAAACAGTCCTACAATACAGGTTCCCAAATTATAGAACTGAATTAATTCCCTTTACCAACAAGACACATCCATTCAGCTTGTGCACAGAGAGTTTCACCAACATAAGCTTTACCTTCTTGCACAACCATATTTTTTGTACATCTCTTGTTAACAATTTCCATGCGAACAGTATCATTTGGACGAACTTGATGTTTAAATTTTACATTATTTACTGTTGCAAGGAAAAATAAACTGCCTTCATCAAATTTTTTCTGAAGACTTAAGGCTGCACCACCACCCTGTGCCATTGTTTCTACTAGGATTACACCAGGAACAACAGGATATTCAGGAAAATGTCCTTTAAAGAAAAAATCTTCATCTGTAAATTTTCTTGTACATACACAACCATTTTCATCATAACTATCAATTGAATCTACAAATAAAAATGGTTTTCTGTGTGGAAGTAATGACTCTATATCTGTGAATTTTTCCATTTTATACTCCATTTACTTTGCGTTAGGGATTGTAGTGGCGGCTTGCCGTTCTGTAGTGAGCTTGCGAACGAAAGAATGAAGCGCTAGCGTAACCACGAAAAGCCCGCGTTTAAGTTTTTGCATTCGCAAAAACTTAAACGAACGCCAATCATTTTCTATTCAACTTTTTTAAACACAAGAATACCGTTATGTCCACCGAAACCAAAGTTTCCACTCATTGCAACATTAACAGGCATTTCAACACCTTTGTTTGGTGTGTAATCAAGATCACATCCACCTTCTACATCAACTTCATCAAGGTTAATTGTTGGTGGGATAAATCCTTCCTGAATAGCTTTTACACATACCATTGCTTCTAATGAGCCAGCGTTTCCGAGACAGTGTCCTGTCATTGATTTTGTTGAAGAAATTTTTAAATTCTTTGCTGCATCTCCAAATGCCATATGAAGCATCTGTGTTTCACCAGAATCGTTCAAGTGTGTAGATGTTCCGTGTGCATTGTAGTATGTTACATCTTCAGGTTTTACTCCTGCATCTTTCATTGCAATTGTCATTGCTTTTGCACCACATACGCCATCTGGATTTGGTGCTGTAAGGTGATATCCATCACAAGATGCTCCGTATCCTGCTACTTCTGCATAAATTTTTGCACCACGAGCTTTTGCATGTTCATATTCTTCAAGAACTAAAATTGTTCCACCTTCACCCATGATAAATCCATCACGTTGTTTATCAAATGGACGACTTGCTTTTGAAGGGTCATCTACCCATTTTGTAGAAAGTGCTTGTAAAACATTAAAACCAAGGTTTGCAAATCCACAGTGTGTAGATTCTGCTCCTCCTGCAAGAATTACATCATAACGACCACAGCGAATTTGATCTAATGCATTTCCGATAGCGTCTGTACCAGATGCACATGCTGTTGCAACTGTGTGAGCAGCACCATGAAGACCAAATGCAATGCTAATATTTCCGGCACCTTCGTTTGGAATTAATTCTGGTACAGTCATTGGTGGCATGCGAGTTTGGTTTGAATCAAAATAACTCTTCATACTTTTTTCTGTTACTTCCAATCCACCAATTCCTACTCCAAGATACACTGCTGCATCTTCAAGAATATCTTTTTTATCTAATAAATCTGAATCTTCAAGGGCCATTTTTGCAGCGGCTACAGCAAATTTACAATATGTAGCCATTTTTCTTGCTGCTTTTGAATCCATATATTTATCTGCTTCAAAATTTTTTACTTCCGCAGCATATTTTACTTTTAAGTTGTCTGTATTATATACAGTAATTGTAGATACTCCGCTTTTACCAGCCTTTAATCCAGCCCATGTTTCTTCAACACTATTTCCAAGAGGACTTACACATCCCAACCCTGTTACAACGACTCTTCTCATAATTTCTCCCATCGTATAGAAATTTACTAATCATTAATTATGACAAAATCTTAAATAATGTCATTTTATTACGATTCATCCTATAAAAATTTGAAAACTTGTTCAAGTAGATATTTAATTTTATTTATATAAAAAAACTCCTGACTATTTCTAATCAGGAGTTAAAAGAAAGTTATATATTTTTATGTGGATTATGCACCCATTCCACCGTCAACGCCAATAACCTGCCCAGTAATATATGAGCTCATTTCACTTGCAAGGAATAATGCGGCATTTGCAATGTCTTCAGTAATTCCAGCACGTTTTAAAGGAACACTTTCTATCATTGCTTGTTGTAATTCAGGTTTTAAAACGGCTGTCATATCAGTTTCAATAAATCCTGGAGCTATACAATTTACGCGAACTCCACGCCCACCAACTTCTTTTGCCAAAGATTTTGAAAACGCAATTAAACCACCTTTACTAGCAGCATAATTTACCTGTCCACCTTGTCCGTGAACTCCGACAATTGATGACATATTTATAATTGAACCTGTCTTTCTGCGAATCATATCACTAGATACAATTTGACAAATCAAGAATGCAGAAGTTAGGTTTATGCGAATTACATCATCCCAATCTTCTTTTTTCATTCTAAAGCTTAATCCGTCTCTTGTAATTCCTGCATTATTTACTAAAACATCAAAGCCATCAGCTTCCTTTAATGCATTTTTTACAACTTCTGTTACTTGTTCTGCGTTTCCAACATCAGCACAAATTTCGTGATAAGTAGTGTTATTTTTTTCAGCAAGTTTTTCTAAATCATCTTTTGCAGAACTAGGCTTTGAACAAAGTCCCCATACTTCATAGCCTTCATTTAAAAATTTTTCGCAAATACCACGACCGATACCACGACTACTACCTGTTACTAATGCTTTTTTATGTTCTAATATCATAAGAAATACCTTCCTTCTATTATAAATTTGAAATCGATTCTGCACTGTTTATTGGTAAGCAAGTCCATTTTTCGCCAGCTTCACTTTGTCCCCAAAGACCACTTAAAACTTTTCCTGGACCAACTTCTAAAATCTGCCATTCGTTTTCAGAATCAGCTTCCATTAATTCTGCTAATACAGCTTCTTCATCAGTCCAACGAACAGGATTTGTAAGATGATCTACAGCACTTATTTTTGCGGCTACAGGATCTGTAACTTGCTTTCCTGTAACATTACTAAATAATGTTACTTTTGGTTCATTAAAAGTATATGGTTCAAGAGCAGTTTTAAATCCATCTGCAGCTTTTTGCATTAATGGTGAATGGAAAGGTCCTGCAACAGCCAAACGCAAAGCTCTTCTAGCCCCAGCTTCTTTTGCTGCTTCTTCAGCTTTTGTTAATCCGTCAAAAGTTCCACTAATTACAGTTTGTTTAGGACTATTTAAATTTGCTGCGTATGCACCTTCTATACCAGATGCAATTTCTTCTACTTTTTCTGGAGAAAGTCCTACAATAGCACTCATTCCTGGAGCATTACCTGCATTTGCAGCAGCAATTTCTTCACATACAGATTGCATTATAGAACCACGACTCATAACAACTTTGATTAAATCTTCAAAAGAAAGAACTCCAGATGCATATAATGCAGGGAATTCCCCGAGACTAAATCCCATACAAGCTGATGGTTCAATTCCTTTTGATTTTAGAGCTGCCATAACTGCCAAACTTGCAGCAGTGATAGCTAACTGACTATTATCACTTCTGTTTAATTCTGTTTGTTCTGTTTCCCAAAGAAGTTTTTGAATATCTTTTCCAGAAACTTTTGAAATCTCATCTATTACTTTTCTTGCTTCAGGAAAAGCCTCACATACATCTTTTATCATTCCTTGAGTTTGAGCTCCCTGTCCAGGGAACAAAAAAGCATATTTTTTAGACATATTACCTCCAGCACTTATTCTGCTAAAAATGTAATGAAATTCATTACTACATAGATTTAATATGACACATTATCATTTTTTGTCATTTACAGTCAATATTGACCAACAAAATCAAATTATCACTTAGTAACATTTCTCAATATATCAACAGTATGAGAACTAGCGCCCAAAAGTTCAGGACGTTCACAAGTTGCTAAATGATACTGAATAAAAAGATTAAAAACTTCCTCATCCATTGCATTCAATTCTTTACGCATATAATCAGAAGGTCCATCTGCTGCAATTATTTTAACTCTTTCTAAATCAGCTTTTTTATTAAGAGAATCTAAATCTTCAATTCTTAAGTATGAATATAATTCTTTTTCATCACTAATCGTATGAAAATCTTCTGAAATTGATTTATTCTGAATACATTCACGTATTTTATTTTTCTTAAAACAGTATTCAATAATACTATATTCATTCATCACATAAGCAACTAAAATATAACCATTTTTTTTTGTTACTCGTTTTACCTCTGAAAAAACTTTTAATCGTTCTGCTTCAGTATGAAGATGATACATTGGTCCAAAAATTAAAGTTATATCAAAAGTATCATCATCTAAAAAATGCAAATCCATAGCATTTCCTGGCCAAATATGAACATTTTTTTGATGTTTACTTTCAATAACTTTTCGATTTTTTTCTACTAATTCTACAGCAGTTACAGAATGACCTTCTTTTGCCAAAGCTACGGAATATCTTCCTGTTCCCGCACCTAAATCTAATATTTTTAAATTAACCCTGTCGCCAATACATTCATGAATATATTTTAATGTGGTCGTAAATTCTACTATACCATGGCGTGTAGACAATCTGTGTTCTTCGTTAAATTTATTATAATATTGCTCTAATAATGTCATATCGAAATTATAACAAAAACATAATTTTCTGTTGAGAGAAAACAAAGTATTTTATATTACAATCTAAATTGCGACAGAAAAACTGGGAACTGCCTCCGCTTGCATTGGCTTACTAAAGAAATAACCTTGAATATAATCGCAATTCATTTCTTTAAGTTTATCATATTGCCATTTCTGCTCAACCCCTTCGACTGTAAGTTTCATTCCTAAATCATGAACTAAATAAACAATATTCTGAATAAAACTTTCTTTACCTTCAACAAGATAATTATCAACAATGGATTTATCAATCTTTACTTTTTGAGCTGGGAGGTATGTTAAATAACTCAAAGAAGAATAACCTGTTCCAAAATCATCAAGAGCAAGGCCAACTCCAATATTTGATAAATCCTTAAAGAATTTTCTTGCTCTATCGCTATCACCAACGAACAAACTTTCTGTAATTTCAATCTCAAATAATTCACCTGGAATATCATATTTTTTTAATAATTCTTCAAAGAAGCTAATATAATCTTCATCAACTAATTGTCCATTAGAATAATTAATTGCAACTCGCTTCAATGGCATACCAATCTTTCGCCATTCCGACATTTGAGATACAACCTTTTCTGTTACAATACGTCCAATTTGAGGAATAAATCCTCCGTCTTCGGCAACAGGAATAAACTCTCCAGGACCGACTTGATAATCTTGAAGGCGTACCAAAGCTTCAAATCCGTAAACTTCACCACTTTTTACATTTATTTGTGGCTGATAATGAATCTCAAAGCCACCTTTAACACATTCTTCTTTTAAAATTTCAATTATTTTATTTTTCTTTTGTACAGATTCCCTCATTTCAGCAGAGAAAGCAACAACCTCTTCTTTTCCGATTTTCTTAGCTTCTGATAAGGCAATATCTGCATTTGTTACTAAATCATCAAAAGTATAAATACTATTAGAATCTGCAAATCCTAATGAAACATGAACATCAAGTTTTACACCGTTGTACATTAAAGGTTCATTTAAGATAGCTCTTAACTTTTCAATTTCTTTTCCATTTTTTTCGATATGACCATTTTTATGAACTATAAGAAACTCATCTCCACCATAACGAGCAACAAAATAATCACCGGCAAGTACTAAAGACTGCAAACGTTTTCCAAATTCTCTTAAGATAAAATCACCACAAGTATGTGTATATGTGCTGTTATAATTCTTAAAATCGTCAATATCCATCAAGAATATAGAAAACGGTATTCCAGAATCTAAAATTTTATTAATTTCTTCTTCTGCATATCTTCTATTAGGCAAACTTGTTAAACTATCATTCTTAGCAATATAGGTTAGCTTTGTCTTTGAATCCATAAGTGCCTTATTTGTTTGACGCATTTTTCTGTTCATAAGCATCATAACACCAGAAGATTTCTTTACTTTTGAATATCCAACAAGAGCAACAGACAACAATACTACCAAAGAGAAACTTATAATAATAAATGGCAAAATTATATTACCATATTTTTCTATAACCGTTGGTTCCTTATTTATTATAACAGACCCCTTTGGAACTGAAACCAATGCAATATTATGATTCTTCATTGATTCATAATCAAACCAATAAACACCTCTTATACTTTCATAAACAGGAATATTTATAATTTGTTTTCCGTTTAAGATATCAATAACAGTATTTGCAGCGTGAACAGCGGCTAATTTATAATCCATAATTTTGCCACCAACAAAACCTGCTCCTAAACCTTCTCTATTTGTTCTATATACAGGAATCATTCCACAATGCTCTTCTATGAAATTTACAAGGGAATAAGATGTAAGAGAATTTCGTCTTGCATAGTCTTGCAAAGATGCCATACATATAACTACAGAATCAGATCTTTCTGAAATATTATCTAATTCTTTTGCTAAATCTTGAACATCATACAAGTTCAAATTCAAACTATAATAGTCTAAATTAGGATACTTAAAAACTGCTGAATAAAACTGATTTTGAGCCCCTTGTCCACTAGCAGAATCATCAAATAGCCCTATAACAGAATTTATTCGAGGATTTTGTTCTATAGCAAGTTCTAATGTATCTTCAAGGAACAAATGCTGAATAGAGCCTGTTATCCAAGGATTTTCACCAACTTCCCATGCATATTCAACATCCTGAACTCCAAAAAAGACTATTGGAATACGAGAAAATAATTCATCTTGATATTTTTCAGCAAAGCGTAACGCAATATCATCACTAACAACAATTGCATCATATTTTATTTTTGAAGAATTAATTTTATATTTTATTGAGTTATAAAACAAATTATAATTTTCTAATGTGTCATAATTCATCATATCCATATAAACAATATCAAGAATTACGTCATTCTCAAGAAATACTTCTTCAAGACCTTCTTTCTGCGAATCAGAAATATTATAAGCGGAATCATAGGAACTAATATAAAGAACTTTTCCAGATGTATCCTTAATACCTATTTTAGTTACTTCTTTTCCATTTTGTATAAACTGAAATATTAATAAAGCTACACCAAATAAAATTCCAAGTGCTGCTAATGAAATTGATACACTATTAAAAATATAAGATTTTCTTCTTGCCATAAAAATAGCCTCACATTAAATTGTATCACTGTTTTTTTTATAAGCCATTTTTTTATATTTAAAATATTGTTATAAGTGATATTCTAAAAACAAGAAACTATTTTCTTATTCTTTTTATATAAAATATACCCATATTAAGTATTTTTTATACATTTTCATAAACTAAGTTACAAAGCTCTATATTAAAGAACCTTATAACCTTCACCTTCTATCGCAGTAATTATATCTGTATCAGGAATATCTTTATTCATCGTTACTTCAACTTGCTTCTTTTCATGACTAGCAACAACATTTTCTACACCAGAAATCTTTTTTAAGGCTTCGATTACATGATTTTCACAATGGCAACACATCATTCCTTCAACATTATAAGTTTTTTTCATACTAAAAATCTCCTTTTCTATTATTTTTATATCAATTTTATTATTTTTCATTTTCGTTTTATTAATACTTAACAGATTTAATCGTAACGCATTTAATACTACGCTAAAACTAGAAAAACTCATTGCCAACGCCCCGAAAACAGGACTTAAATATATACCAAACCTATTATAGGCACCAACTGCAACAGGAATCAATAAAATATTATAAAAGAAAGCCCAAAACAAATTTTGACATATAATTCCAATAGTTTTTTTACTTAATATTATAGATTTTACAACATCCGATAATTTGTTTTTTATTAAAACAATATCCGCAGCTTCCATTGCAATATCAGTACCTGCACCTATTGCAATTCCAATATTTGCCCTTGTTAATGCAGGTGCATCATTTATTCCATCACCAACCATAATAACTTTAGCTACAGATTGTAGTTTTCTAATTATCTCATCTTTTTCATTCGGTAAAACACTTGATACAACATGCTCAATTCCAACCTCTTTCGCAATATATTTTGCAGTTTTTTCATTATCACCAGTCAACATAAAAACTTCCAAACCTAAATTCTTCAGCATTTGAATAGCATTTTTACTATCATCTTTTATAGAATCAGATACTGCAATTGCACCTAAAAGTTGTTTTTCTAAGGCAAAATATAATAATGTTTTACCTTGATTCAACAAATCTTCAATTTTTGGCTCAAAAGAATCAAAATCAACATTTTCTTCAAGCAAAAATTTTTTGTTTCCGCCAATAAGTTTTTTATTTTCAAAATTCGCCTTCAAGCCTTTTCCAGGAATAATTTCAAAATTCAATATATTTTTTGTTTCAGTTTGTAATTCTTTTCCTTTTTTTATAATTGCTTTTGCAAGAGGATGCTCACTTTTTATTTCAAGTGATGTAGCATATTCTAACAATTCTTTTTCAGTTATATTTTTATTAGGAATAATACTGTCAACTACAGGTTCTCCTTTTGTAATTGTTCCTGTCTTATCAAGAACCACAATTTTACATCGTCCTGTTTCTTCTAACGAAGCTGAAGTTTTAAATAAAATTCCGTTTTTTGCACCTTTTCCCGATCCAACCATTATGGCCACAGGAGTTGCCAATCCCAAAGCACAAGGACAACTTACTACTAAAACAGCAATGCTATGATTAAGTGCAAACGAAATTTCTTTTCCAAGAACAATCCAAACAAAGAAAGTTAAAATAGAAATAAGAAGAACTACAGGAACAAAAATTCCTGATACTTTGTCTGCAATTTTTCCTATTGGAGCTTTAGTACTTGTAGCATCACTTATAAGTTGTATTATTTGTGCTAAAACTGTTTCTTGACCAACTTTATCAACTTGGCATTTTAAATAACCAATAGTATTTAAAGTAGAAGCATACACCTTACAACCTACATATTTGTCTTTAGGAATTGATTCTCCTGTTAAAGTAGATTCATCAACAGCACTATTTCCGTATATAACTGTCCCATCTGCACAAATTTTTTCACCAGGTTTAACAACAAAAATATCACCAATTTTTAATTCATCAATTGGAATTTCAACTTCAGTATTATTTTTTATAACAACAGCTGTTTTTGACGACAAATTTATTAAACTTTTTAACGCATTTGTAGTTTTTCCTTTTGAAATAGCCTCAAGCAATTTTCCAACAGTTATTAAAGTTACTATCATTGCAGCACTTTCAAAATATAAATAACAAAAAGAAACCCCTGAACCTAAAGCAACTAAAGTATCCATATTAGGAGAACCTTTAAATAAGCTTTTTATTCCATTAATAAAAAATTTCCTATTTATTAGCATTATTACAAAGGACAAAACTCCCTGACATACTAATAACACTTTTGAATTTTGTAAAATAACAGGTAGTGGAAAATTCCACATATTATATCCAGTAGACATGTAAAAAAGAACAAATAAAAATACACCAGAAAAAACAAGTCTGTTTCGCAAGATTTTTATTTCTTTGTTTTCAAAAAAATCTGATTCTAAATTCTTAAACAAACTTATAGAGTACCCTGCATCTTGAACAGCACCTATTATTTGTTCTACATCACAATTTCCTTCTACCAATAATGTATTTGTTAATAGATTAACGCTGCATTTCTTTACCCCAGAAACTTTACTTGCAGCATTTTCTACTCGAGCTTGACATGCAGCACAACTCATTCCTTTTACTGAAAATTTTATTTGCTTTTCATTCATTATTTTAGTTAGCCTCTGCTTACAATATAGTTTAAAACAGATTTTCTGACAATGAATAAACATATTTTCTTCTATTGATAAATATACTTTCTTAATACATAATTTTTTATATGAATATTTTGATTAGTGCTTGTTTATTAGGAATTAACTGTAAATATAATGAAACCTCTAACGAAAATGATATGCCAAAAGACAAATTAACAACACTAAAAAGTATGGTAACTTTAATTCCTTTTTGTCCTGAAATTTATGGTGGATTAGAAACACCTAGAAATCCCTGTGAAATACAAAATGGTCGAGTCATTAATTCATTAGGAGAAGATAAAACAGCTCAGTATATAAAAGGTGCAAATGAAACCCTTAAAATTGCACGAATGTTTAACTGCAATTTTGCATTATTAAAAGAAAGAAGTCCTTCTTGCGGTTCAAAAACTATTTATGACGGAACATTTTCGCATACAGAAAGACACGGATTGGGTATTACAGCAGAACTACTAATAGACAACAATATAAAAGTATTCGGAGAGTCTGAAATAGACGATTTATTAGAAAATATCAAAATTGCAAAATCCCCAACACAACTTAGATTTTCGTTTTAGAGTAAATCAGAAGGATTTTTTACTATATAATCAGCACCGTTCTCTTTTAATTCTTCTTCAGAGCCGTATCCCCATAAAACTCCACAACTATGTATAGAATTTTTTTTGGCCCCAATTATATCATGTTTTCTATCACCTATCATTAATATTTTTTGTTCTCTGGCTTCCATTTCTAAATTAGATGATTTTATAACATAATCTATTATTTGATACTTTTGACTTCTTGTTTCTTCTAAATCAGAACCACCTGCAAATATAAAATATTTTTCTAAATCAAAGATTTTTAGTATTCTTGTTAAATAAATTTCAGGTTTTCCTGTTGCAATATATAATTTTTTTCCAGAATCTTTTAATTTCTGAAGCAAATCGTAGATTCCGTTATAAACACTATTTTCTAAAATTCCTTTTACAGAAAAATATTCTCTGTATTTTGCCATTGCTTCGTGGGCTTTTTCATTTGAAAATCCATATAATTCCATAAAAGAATCAACCAAGGGCGGTCCAATAAATAATTTTAATTTTTCTTGATCCTTTTCTTCTATTCCGTAATAGTTTAAAGCATATTTAACAGAATTTATAATTCCTGGACCAGAATCAGTTAATGTACCATCGAGATCAAAAAATAATGAAGAATAATTTTGTAAAATAGGTTTAATATTTTTCATATGCAAAAAAAGGCTGACATAAGGTCAGCCTTTTAATAAATTAATGATGGAATAATCTTATTCCTGTAAATGCCATAACCATAGAATACTTATTACAAGTTTCTATTACATTATCATCACGAACAGAACCACCTGGCTGAGCAATAACGCTTACACCACTTTTCTTTGCACGCTCTATGTTATCTCCAAATGGGAAAAATGCATCGGAACCTAAAGCAACATTAGTATTCTTTGCAATCCATTCTTTTTTTTCTTCGCGAGTAAAGATTTCTGGTTTTTCTGCAAAAATAGACTGCCATTTTCCTTCTGCTAAAACATCCTCATATTCATCACTTGTATACACATCAATAGCATTATCTCTATCAGCTCTCTTAATTCCTTCTACAAATTTTAATCCAAGAACTTTTGGACTTTGACGAAGCCACCATTTATCAGCTTTTTCACCAGCAAGTCTTGTACAATGAATGCGACTCTGTTGTCCTGCACCAATACCAATTGCTTGTCCATCTTTAACGTAACAAACAGAATTCGATTGAGTGTATTTAAGAACAATTTGAGCTATAAGCAAGTTATTTTTTTCGTCTTTCGAAAGCTCTTTTTTTTCTGTAACAATATTATCTAATATTGATTCATCAAGTTTAAGGAAATTATGACCTTGTTCAAATTTAACACCAAAAACCTGTTTTACTTCTATTTCAGGTGGAATATAATTCTCATCGATTTTAAGAATACAATACCCACCTTTTTTCTTTGCCTTTAAAATTTCCAAAGCATCATTATCATAATCAGGAGCAATAACTCCATCACTTACTTCTTTTGAAATAAGCATAGCTGTTGCCTTATCACATTTATCACTTAACGAAATAAAATCTCCAAAAGATGACATACGGTCGGCACCTCTAGCACGAGCATAAGCACAAGCCAAAGGAGTTAATTCAATTGATTCATCAACGAAATAAACCTTTTTTAATGTATCGTTTAATGGGTTTCCAATAGCAGCACCTGCAGGAGAAACATGTTTAAAAGAAGTTGCAGCAGGCATTCCTGTAGCTTCTTTTAATTCTTTTACAAGCTGCCATCCATTTAAGGCATCTAACAAATTAATATAACCTGGTTTACCATTTACAACAGTGATTGGTAAATCACCTTCATCCATAAAAACTCTTGCTGGTTTCTGATTTGGGTTGCACCCATATTTTAATTCAAGTTCTTTCATTGTTACAGAATACTAAAAAAAAATGATGTAAGCAATAAAGGTTTATTCAGTTTGATATATTAAAAGCCTATATAAAAAAAAATTAAACATATAGAAAAAAAAACTTCTTATCACTATAATTATGCTTTCTTGATGTTATTACATATAGGAGCAAAAAGATGGGCGGAATATTTGGAGTTGCCTCAAAAACAGATTGTTCTTTAGACTTATTTTTTGGGATTGATTACCACTCTCACTTAGGTACACGAAGAGGTGGTATAGCAGTATGCGATGAAAATGGAAAATTCAATAGAGCCATTCACAATATTCAGAATTCTCCTTTCCGTACAAAATTTGAGCATGACATTGATGAAATGCATGGACCAATCGGAATTGGATGTATTTCAGATTATGAACCACAACCACTTTTTGCACACTCTCATTTAGGTTTTTTTGCTGTAACTTCAGTTGGTCTTATTACAAACAAAGATAAACTCGTAGAAGAGGTTTTAAAAAGCGGAACACACTTTTTAGAAATGTCAGGTGGAGAAGTAAATCAAACTGAATTAATAATTGCACTTATAAATTCCAAAAAAACTATTTTAGAAGGGATTCAATATGTTCAGTCTAAAATAGAAGGTTCTATTACAATGCTCGTAATGACAAAAGACGGAATATATGGTGCTCGCGATAAAATGGGTAGAACACCGTTACAGATTGGAAAAAAAGAAGGCGCCCTTTGTTTATCTTTTGAAAGTTTTGCATATGTAAATCTTGGTTATTCTGATTGTCATGAGCTAGGCCCTGCAGAAATCGTATTTATAACAGCTGACGATTACACAATTCTTCAGAAGCCTCAAAAAGAAATGAAAATTTGTACATTCCTATGGATATATTATGGATACCCAACTAGTTGCTATGAAGGCGTAAATGTTGAACAAATGCGTTACAATTGTGGAAAATTTCTTGCAAAAAGAGACAAAGGTAATATTTCTCCAGATGCTATCGCAGGAGTTCCAGATTCAGGAACTCCTCACGCAATTGGATATTCAAACGAGTCAAGAATTCCATTTACAAGACCTTTTATAAAATATACGCCAACTTGGCCTCGTTCCTTTATGCCAACAAGTCAAAATCAAAGAAACCTTATTGCCCACATGAAGCTTATCCCTGTGCAGCAATTAATAAAAGATAAAAAATTGCTATTGATTGACGATTCTATTGTTCGTGGTACACAGCTAAGAGAAACAACAGATTTTTTGTATCAAAGTGGAGCAAAAGAAGTACATGTAAGACCTGCTTGTCCACCAATTATGTTTGGATGTAAATATTTAAATTTCAGTCGCTCAAAAAGCGAATTAGATTTAATAGCACGACAAATAGTTCAAAAATTTGAAGGTCCAAATGTTTCAGCAGAAGTACTTCAGAAATATTGTACACCAGACACACCTGAATACGAAAATCTTCAAGAAGAAATAAGAAAACAGCTTAATTTTACAAGTCTTAGATTCCATCGTTTAGACGATATGTTAGACAGTACAGGAATTGATCATTGTAAATTATGTACTTATTGTTGGAACGGAAAAGAATAAAAAGTAGATAATAGAAGAAAAAGTAGAAATGCCAATTTTCTCCTTTAATCGTTTTTTCTCATAAAAAATCTTCCGTGAATATCCTTTGATTGTAAAACATTTATGAATGAATTTTCGTCTATAAATTTAATCTTACTAATTAAAGGACTTACTTCATCGCTGGAAATAACAGTATACAACATTTTTCTCTCACAACCTTTATAACAACCAATGCCTGAAAAAACGGTTGCATCATGATTTGTAGTTTCTTTTATAAGCATGTAAATTTCTTCAGTTTTATCGGATATAATGAATAGAGTTGTTTTCTTATATCTCATAAATAAAATATTTATAACTTGAGTTGTTACATATTGAAAAATAATAGAGTATAACGCTCTCTCCCAACCAAATAAAAATCCAAAAATTACCAATAAAACACAATTACCAATAAAAATATAATTCCATGCACTTTTTCCTGTTTTTTCAGAAACATATATTGAAATAAAATCCGTTCCACCACTAGTAGCACCAACTGAAAAACAAATGCAAGCAGAAATTCCTTGTATTATTCCTCCAAAAACTGCACACAATAAAATATCATTGGTGACTTTTATGGCAGGAACATAATCCGTTAAAAAACCGCTTACTAAAATCATCAAAACTGAATACAAAGTAAACTTCTTTCCTACATATCTAAAACAAATTATTGCCGGAATTGTATTCAACAACCAA
Source organism: Treponema sp. (assembly GCA_017938365.1). Taxonomy (GTDB): domain Bacteria; phylum Spirochaetota; class Spirochaetia; order Treponematales; family Treponemataceae; genus Treponema_D. The sequence goes on along the minus strand of JAGBBT010000065.1, from coordinate 44,175 downwards.
TAAACAACACTAAAAGGTATTTTTATTTCTTTCCAACTAAATACAATCTCTTGAATTAATAAAGTTACACCCGAAAAACCACCAGGCAATAACCCCGCTGTATAAATAAAAGTTTTAATATTGATAGCACTTAAAATTGCACTTAAAACTACAAATATAAATCTAAAAAAATACTTCATAGCTAAACTATAATTGATTTTCCCATAAAAAAACACATTTCTTTTTGTATTCTTACTAAAAAAAACGGAACCCTGAAATACAGGATTCCGTTTTATGCAATATATTATGAATTAAAATTAAACAAGTCCCTGTGCCATCATTGCACGAGCAACTTTCAAGAATCCGTAAATATTTGCACCTGAAACATAATCAGCCTTTGTAGCAAATTTTTCAGCTGTTTCATATGTATTGTCATGAATATTCTTCATAATCTGTTTGAGTTTTGTATCAACTTCTTCACGAGACCATGATAAGCGTTCAGAGTTTTGACTCATTTCAAGTCCTGAAACTGCTACACCACCTGCATTAGAAGCTTTTCCTGGTGCAAAAAGAACATCATTTTTCTGTAAATAAGCAATAGCATCTGCACGAGTTGGCATATTTGCACCTTCGGCAACAAGTTTTACACCATTAGCAACAAGTTTTTCAGCATCTTCCATGTAAATTTCATCTTGTGTTGCACAAGGGAATGCACAGTCAACTTTTACACCCCAAGGTTTTTCGCCCTTAAAGAATTTTGCTTTTGGATATTTTTTTACATATGCATCTATTTTTTCACGACGAGCACGGAATTCCATAACATATGCTAATTTCTCAGCATCAATTCCATCTTCGTCAAGAATATAACCACTAGAATCTGATAAAGTAATTACTTTTCCGCCAAGTTCTGTAACTTTCTGACAAGCATATTGAGCAACATTACCGTTTCCTGAAATAGAACAAACTTTACCATTAAAGTCAGAACCAGCTGCTTTTAACATACAGTCAGCAAAATAAATTAATCCATAACCAGTTGCTTCTGGACGAATTAAAGAACCACCAAAATCAAGACCTTTTCCTGTAAGAACGCCTGTAAAATCATTTACAATACGCTTATACTGTCCAAACATCCATGCAACTTCTCTACCACCAACACCTTTGTCACCAGCAGGAACATCAGTATTTGGACCAATGTGACGATATAATTCTGTCATGAAAGATTGACAGAAACGCATAATTTCTCCGTCTGATTTTCCATGTGGATCAAAATCAGCACCACCTTTTCCACCACCCATTGGAAGAGTTGTTAGAGAATTTTTTAGAACTTGTTCCAATCCGAGGAATTTTAAAACATCCAAACCAACTTCTGGAGAAAAACGAAGACCACCTTTATAAGGTCCAATTGCACTATTAAACTGAACACGGAAACCACGATTAACATGAGCATTACCATTATCATCTGTCCAAGGTACACGGAACATAATAATACGCTCAGGTTCAACAAAACGCTCCAAAACAGCAGTTTTTTCTAAATCTGGCATAGTATCAACAACTGGAGAAATTGTTTCAAGTATAAGTCCAGCAGCCTGAAGATAATGTTCCTCATTTGCATAACGAGTACTAATATCATCCCATACACGCTTACAATAAGCATTTTTGATAGCAAAATTAAAAGCCATTTTTATACTCCTATATTTTTGATTTGGATAATTCCAAATTCAATTTATAAAAAACAACAAAAAAAAGCGCCGTAAACAATAATCCTTAAAAAAAGAGTTTTGTCTACGACGCCTTTGCCGTAGTGATAATTTATTACTTAATATAATTATTGTCAATATTCCGCATTACCTTTCTTTTATAAAAGTAAACGGTTTTATACAAACGAATTTTCTTTTTTTCCGTCTTTTATCATTGACCAAAAAAAATTGCCGATATATATTATTTTCACATCATAAAAAAAACACTATATCTAGTGTTTTTTTATATAAAATCAGCGAAAATCAACACTAGATATTTTTAAAAATGTCAAGTAGTTTTTGCAAAAAAAATAAAAAAAAGAGAGGAACTTATGAAAATTATAAAGCGTAACGGAGTAGAAGTAATCTTTGACATAAAAAAAATTGTTACAGCTATTTCAAAAGCAAATAAAGAAGTTCCTCAAAATGAACAGTTATCAGAGTCAGAAATTTTTGAAATTGCCAAAACAATAGAAAAACAGTGTGCAGCAGAAAATCATGAAATGAATGTAGAGGCTATTCAAGATTTAGTTGAAAAGGCAATTATGAAAGCCTCTGCTTTTGATATTGCAAAAAAATATATTACATATAGATATCAGCATCAATTAATGCGTAGAGCAAACACAACCGATAGCCAAATTCTTTCACTATTGGAATGTCAAAACGAAGAAGTAAAACAAGAAAATTCAAATAAAAACTCTACCGTTGTCTCTGTTCAACGCGATTATATGGCTGGAGAAGTATCAAAGGATATTACAAAAAGATTCTTATTAGATTCAGACATTGTTGAAGCTCACAACGAAGGTATAATTCACTTCCATGATTCAGATTACTTCGCACAACATATGCACAATTGTGACCTTGTAAACTTAGAAGATATGCTTCAAAACGGAACTGTAATCAGCGGAACAAGAATTGATACTCCACATTCATTTTCTACAGCATGTAACATTGCAACACAGATAATTGCACAAGTTGCATCAAGCCAATATGGGGGACAATCAATATCCTTAGCACATTTAGCTCCATTTGTTGATGTAAGTAGAAAAAAAATCCAAAAAGAAATGCGCCTCATAGAAGAAAGAACAAATGTTCATTATACAGAAAGCCAATTTAATGAAATTGTAGAAATGCGCTTAAAAGATGAAATTGTTCGTGGTGTTCAAATGATTCAATACCAAGTTGTTACACTCATGACAACAAATGGACAGAGCCCTTTTGTTACTGTTTTTATGTATCTGAATGAGGCAAAAAATGATAAAGAACGAGAAGACCTCGCACTAATAATAGAAGAAGTTTTAAAACAAAGATTTCAAGGTGTAAAAAACGAAGAAGGTTATTGGGTTACCCCTGCATTCCCTAAACTTATTTATGTTTTAGAAGAAAGCAATATAAATGAATCTGGAAAATATTTTTATTTAACAGAATTAGCAGCAAAATGTACCGCTAGAAGACTTGTTCCTGATTATATTTCAGAAAAGAAAATGCTTGAACTAAAAGAAGGTAATTGTTATCCATGCATGGGATGCCGTTCATTCTTAACAGTTTACACAGATCCAGAAACAAATAAACCAAAGTTTTACGGAAGATTTAATCAGGGCGTAGTTACAATAAACCTTGTTGATGTGGCTTGCTCATCAGGAGGTAATGAAAAAGCTTTCTGGAAGATTTTTGATGAAAGATTGCAACTTTGTTACAGAGCACTCATGGCTAGACACAACAGATTACTAGGAACTCCTAGTGATGTCGCACCGATTCTTTGGCAAAACGGAGCATTGGCAAGATTAAAAAAAGGAGAAGTAATAAACAAACTTCTCTACAATGGATATTCAACAATTTCATTAGGCTATGCTGGATTGTGCGAATGTGTTCAGTTTATGACAGGAAAACCTCACACAGATCCAGATTCTACACCCTTTGCATTAGAAGTTATGCGTTATCTCAATTCTAAATGTGCCGAGTGGAGAGAACAAACAAATATTGCATTCTCACTTTATGGAACACCATTAGAATCTACTACATATAAGTTTGCAAAATGCTTAAAAAGAAGATTTGGCGAAATAAAAAATGTTACAGATAAAAATTACATCACTAACAGTTATCATATTCATGTTACAGAACCTGTAGATGCATTTACAAAATTAACATTTGAAAGCCAATTCCAAGAATTATCACCAGGAGGAGCTGTAAGTTATGTTGAAGTTCCTAATATGGAAAACAATATTCCTGCTGTAATTTCTTTATTAAAACATATTTATGAAAATATTATGTATGCTGAATTAAATACTAAATCAGACTGTTGCCAAAAATGTGGTTATACAGGTGAAATAAGAATAGTTACAGACGAAGACAACAAACTAGTTTGGCAATGTCCAAATTGTGGAAACACAGACCAAGCAACTATGAATGTTGCTCGCCGTACATGCGGATATATTGGAACTCAATATTGGAATCAAGGAAGAACTCAAGAAATAAAAGAAAGGGTTTTGCATTTGTAATGAATTATTCTGAATTAAAAAAAATTGATATTGCAAATGGAATTGGTGTAAGAGTTTCACTATTTGTTTCTGGATGTAGAAATAAATGCAAGGGCTGTTTTAATCAATGTACCTGGGATTTTAATTATGGAAAAGAATTTACCCCAGATACAGAAGCTGAAATTATAAAGGCTTTATCAGCCGATTATATTGCGGGCTTGTCAGTTTTAGGTGGAGAACCTTTTGAAGAAGAAAATCAAAGAGTTTTAGCACCTTTTTTAGAAAAGGTAAAAAAAATATACCCTACCAAAAATATTTGGTGCTACACGGGGTATATATTTGATAAAGATATACAACCTTCAAATGGCAGAAAACATTGTGAAGTAACAGAAAGAATGATTAACTGCATTGATGTTCTTGTTGATGGTCCATTTATCGAATCGTTAAAGGACATTACTCTCGATTATAGAGGCTCTTCCAATCAAAGAATACTTTGGTTGAAAGAAGACAAACCTATAAACTCTATATAAGCCACCATCAGGCTAAGGGCTAGTTCTATGAACTAGCCCTTTTTTTTATGATAAAATTTTATTCTGCAAATCTTTTTCTTTTAATGTATTTAAAGGAATAACAGATTTTTCCATTTTTTTAACAACTTCAAAAATTTTATTTTTTACAAAAGGTATATTATCAGCAGAAGTTTTTACAACTATTTTTGTTCCCTCTATTTTTACAGAAAGAGCAATATTACCTTTACGGGCTTGACTTATACCATCATTAATATTCATTATTTGAACATAAAACTTTTCTTTTCGCAAATCTCTGATAAACATATCAATAATAAGCAATGTCAAATTAGCATTATAAAAATCCCATTCAAATATTTGAAATTCAGAAACTTTAACATCTTTTTTTACTCCACTACCCTTTATTTTTAATGAAAAATTTAAAACAGGAGGAGCAAAAACTGTTGTAATTAAAGTCATCAAAATTACAACTCCAAATAAACTTTGATTAATAATCCCAGAATTAAGCCCAATTCCAGCAATAATAAGTGCAACTTCTCCACGAGGAACCATTCCAGAACCTATGCGGAATGCACCTTTTAAATTAAAACCTAATGTTAATGCAGGAATTCCACAACCCAATACCTTTGAGACAATACATGCAAACGAGTAAATTCCACCAAAAACCAAAACATTCACATGAAATAATTGTGCAACATCAACACTCATTCCCATAACAGCAAAGAAAATTGGAACAAAAAATTTATATAACCCATGAATTCTTTCTTGAATAACAGGGGCAATTTCTGTACCACTAAGAGCTAACCCTGTTGTATACGCACCAATAATCATTGCTAAGCCTTGTTTTTCAAAAAATCCTGCTAACAAAAATGCAAATCCTAAAGCTGCAATAGAAAAGTCAAAGGTTCCTCCAAACAATTTAACAAATTTCGCAATTTTTTTAGAAAATAGAATGCATAAAAAAGTAAAAACTAACCAAATTCCAAAAACTTTTACCGCAATTAAACAAATTTGTAATCCATTTAATCCCACGCCACTAGTTACAGCAGAAGCAATTCCCATAATAACTGCCAACAAAACAATTCCTAAAACATCATCAAAAACTGCTGCAGCTAAAATTGTAACACCTTCAGGAGTATCCATTTTCTTTTTATCAGATAAAATCCTTGCAGTAATCCCAACAGAAGTAGCAGTAGACATTATTCCCAAAAACAGACATCTTAAATCAAAAAAATTTGTATTTAATAGGAACATTGCACATAAATCACCTAAAATAAAGGAAACTGCAACTCCACCAAATCCAATAATTCCACCACTTAAAGAATATCTTAAAAACAACGATAAATCAGTTTCTATCCCAGAAGCAAACAAAAGAATTATCGATGCAATTTGACTGAATGCATATAATTCTGTACTTACAGCCAATTCAGCAGAATTTAAAGGGAAAAGCCCATCCGGAAAACCAATAAAACCTATTCCGCCTAAAACATAAGGACCAATAACAATACCAGCAATTAATTCTCCAATAACTGAAGGAATTCCCATTTTTACAGATATTTTGCCAAAAATTCTTACGGAAAATATAATTACGGCTAATTGAAAAACTAATTTTGTAATGATTTCAGTAACATTCATCAATAATCACCCCACACAAAAGTACATTTTAGTGATTTTATCGAGAACATCATTGTTTTAAAATTGGTGTAGACGAGAAAATACCCATCTATGATATAAAAAAATTGAAGTTCATAAAATATGATTCAACTAAAATTAACAATAAATTTACATTGCCCAAAGATTATTTTTTATTTATTCTAAAAATATGAATTTTATTAATACACTTTCCGATAAAAAAATCATTTTAGACCGTTTTCTATCCTATGTAAAAATATGTACTACTAGTAATTCAGAAAATGCCGACAAAGGTATACAACCATCAACAACACAACAATTTGACTTAGCAAATATTTTAGTAGCAGAATTAAAAACTCTCGGGGCAATAGATGTCCAAATTACAGAACACTGCTATGTATATGCAAAAATCCCTGCAACTAAGGGATTTGAAAATATTCCACCTTTTGCCTTATTAGCCCATTTAGATACCTCAGAAGAAGTTTCAGGAAAAAACATAAAACCGATTTTAACAGAAACAAACGGAGATACAATCATAACCTCTGACGGTACAACATTATTAGGAGCTGATGATAAAGCAGGAATCACAGCAATAATGAGTACATTAGAATACTTATATAATCACAAAGAAATAAACCATGGTGTCATAGAAATTTGCTTCTCTCCAGATGAAGAAACTGGGCATGGAATGGATAATGTTCCATTACATCTTATTACTTCAAAACGTGCATACACAGTAGACGGAGGAGATTTAGGAGAATTAGAAACAGAATGTTTTAATGCATATAAAACAGAAGTTCATTTCGAAGGTGTATCTTGCCATACAGGAACAGCGAAAGGGAAAATGATTAGTGCAATTAGAATGGCTTCACACTTTATAACTAATCTCCCAACAAACGAATTACCTGAAACAACAGAAGGATACCAAGGTTTTTATGCACCACTAAATATGACCTGTTCAATAGAAAATGCAAAAATTATTATGATTTTAAGAGATTTCACTACTGACGGAATTGAAAACAAAAAAAGCATAATTGAAAAATTAGCAAAAGAAACAGCCGAATTATTTAACGGAAAATTTAATGTTTACCACGAACTTCAATATTTAAATATGAAAGACGAATTATCTAAATATCCAGAAATTGTAAATGACTTAATAAAAGCATATGAATTATCACAAATTAAACCAAAATTCATTCCCATTAGAGGGGGAACAGATGGTTCACGACTAACAGAAATCGGTATTCCTACTCCAAATATTTTTACAGGAGGACACGATTTCCATTCAAAAACAGAATGGTGCAGTCTTAACCAATTATCAAAAGCTGTTGATGTTTTAATTAATTTGGCTCTTGTAATAAGCAAATCTTAATTCACTTGTATATATAATCTAGTAGTTTTATAATAAACACTATAAAAATAAAAGGCTTAATAAACTTATATAAGGTAACTAAATGATAGAATATAAAATTGAAGGTGGAATTCCTATCAGAGGAACCATTGCAGCAAGTGGAAATAAAAATTCTGCATTACCATGTATTGCAGCGTCAATACTAACAGAAGAACCTGTTATATTAAAAAATATTCCTCACATTGAAGATACAGGAGTAATGTTACTTATTCTTCAATCCTTAGGTGCAAAAGTAGAAAAACTTGATGACCACGAATGGAAAATATGTGCTTCAGAAATAACACGAAGCGATATTCCTGCTGAATTAAGTAAAAAAATCAGAGCATCAATACTTTTTGCAGGTCCCCTAGTAGCAAGAACTGGAAAAGCAATTATGCCACCTCCAGGAGGCGATATAATTGGAAGAAGACGAGTTGATACACATTTTTTAGCACTAGAAGAATTAGGTGCAAGAATCACCGTTGATGGACCTTTTAATTTTAATGCAAATAAACTTGTAGGGGCTGATATATTTTTAGATGAAACATCTGTTACAGCAACAGAAAATGCCATCATGGCAGCAGTTCTTGCAGAAGGTCATACAAAAATTACTAATGCTGCAAGTGAACCACATGTACAAGATTTATGTAACATGTTAGTTTCCATGGGAGCAAAAATATCTGGAATTGGCAGTAATATTTTATATATAGACGGTGTAAAAAAATTACACGGTGTTGAATTTGCTATAGGTCCAGATTTTATGGAAATCGGCTCTTATATTGGTTTAGCAGCTGCAACAAAAGGTTCTATAACAATTACAGGTGTCAGAGCTGAAGACCTTAGACCCCTAAGAGTTTCTTTTGGAAAACTTGGAATACGCTGGTCAATAGAAGATGATAGATTAACAGTTGATGTTGGACAAGAAATGAAAGTTAACACAGATTTAGGAGGAATGATTCCTAAAATTGATGATTCTCCTTGGCCAGGCTTCCCAGCAGATTTGACATCCATAATGACAGTTGTTGCAACTCAAGTAGAAGGAACTGTACTTATTTTTGAAAAACTATTCGAAAGCAGAATGTTCTTTGTAGACAAATTAATAAGTATGGGTGCTAGAATCACATTATGCGATCCTCACAGAGCTGTAGTTTCTGGACCAAGTACATTACATGGCGAACGCCTATCAAGTCCAGATGTAAGAGCAGGAATGGCAATGGTAATTGCAGCAATGGCAGCTCACGGAGAATCAACAATAAGCAACATATACCAAATAGAAAGAGGATATGAAAATATTGTAGAAAAACTTCAAAGTCTTGGTGCGAGAATCCAAAGAGTAGAAGTCAAATAAACTATTTTTCAGAAGAATTTATAATTTTTTCATATGCTGATTGAATTTTCATAAATTCTTCTGAAGATATATCATTTTTATCTGGATGATATTTTGAAGCCAATTTTCTATGCATTTTTTTTACTTCAATTAAGCTAGCTGACTTATTTAATCCAAGTATCTTATAGGCCTCATCTAATTCCCTATGATTATACTTATACCCCAACAAATTCGCCAAATAAATAGAAGGTTTTTCGCCTTTTTCTAAATTCCAATCATATTCTACAGACTCAAAAAATTTAAAAATATTAAATATTGGAATAGCACTGTTTTCTTTAAGATTTTTCAACAAAATAGAAGCAAGACACTCTACCAACAAATCTCCATTCAGTATTTTACTAGCTTTAGCTACACGACAAAAAAAATCCCAATCTGCCCTATATAAATTACCAAAATAAGTATTAGCCTTTTTTGCCGCAACATATACATCTTCACAACAAAAAATTCCTATAGCACAAACATAAATAGCTCCAGCAAAAGGCTCTTTTATAGAATCAGCATAATCACCATCTTCAACTATTTTTTTTATAACTTGCTCTTCTTTTATTTTTTTTACAAGAATTTGCAAAAAGAAACCAATGATAAAACCTGCAAAAAAACCTAAAGGTCCCAATATTAATCCCAAAAGCGAAAAAATAATGCAAATATAATTTTTTTTGATTACAAATTTTATCAAATCAACATAATTCATTTTATTCAGAAGACTTTTTACTCATAAACAACACAGAAACAATTACTAACACAATAACTAAAATAGCAATACTAGTCATTAATGCGAAATCCCCAGTTGTCGCAATCAAAAAGTAATTAAATAAATTTAAAATCGAAAAAATTGTTTGAATAATAATATCCATTAAAAAAACACAAATTGGAAAAATTAATAACCAAATGAATTTAAAAAGCTGCTCAGAAGAAACTCTAAAATTCCAAGCAATCGAAGCGATAAAAACAAAAAGTATTAACATAACAAAAGGATAAGTAATTTTTCTTATACAAGCAGAACTAAAAATTTCATTTGAATATCCGAAATCCTTTGCTTTATGACCAATTTTTATTAAAGAATTAATATTCATATAGTTCACACCTACAGAAGCATCACATAAAGAATTAAATTCATCCGTAGATATAGGTAAAATAATGAAGTTGTCTTCTGATCTTTCGTTAATAGGAATTAAATCAGAATATTCATAAACAGGCTTATTGTATTTTCCTCGGAAATTTCTATCGATACTTTCTAACATTATGTAAGGGACTTGTTTTATTTCTTTTCCTATTCCTAACTCCTCAATTTTTTTATCAGAAAATGAAGAAACTGAATAAGAAATCATTTTTGCATAAGGAACTTTAACAGATTTTAAAAAACGTCCTTCCTTCGAAAAACTATACACAACAAAATCTCTTAAATATTCTATCATTCTTCCAGAATCAATAACTGGAGTTATTCCATGAATATATACAACATCTGTACTTCCATCATTATGCTTTACAGAAAAATACACATTCATAAAGTTTTCAAATATCTGAATGCGATCTGTTTCATCCAAAAAAAAGCACTGTTTTTTTACACGAGATTCTGCAACTTCAAGAAACTGCTTTACATCAGGATCTGAAGACCAAGTTTCATCTTCTGCTGCAATTTCTAAAAATTTATAATAAGCATCAACATTATCTCCCTCAGCCAAAGACTTATAGGCATTTTTTTTCTTAGCAAATAAAATCTGATCTTCGCTTTTTCCGAGTGGAGAAGTATCTAATAATTTATTCCATGCAATTGCAGCTAATCTTTTTGCCTCTTCACTATTCATATCTTTTTTGTCGCCTACAGTTAATGCCAACTGAGCATAATAGTGAGAATTAAACCAATTTTCTTTTTTTGCTGCAGCTAAAGATTTTTCAATCAATGAAATTACAGTTTCATTTGCAGCTTCTTTGTAAGGCATATACTCTGTTGCAGAAATATCTTTAGGTACAGGTAATGGTTTTATTGCCTTTAAAACAGCATCTGATTTATCAATAAGCATTAGAGCATCTTTGTTTTCAGGATTTATTTTTAAAGCCTGAACCCCATAACGCCTAGCCAAAGTATAATTTTCTTCTTCCAAACACTCCTTTCCTAAAGATAAATATTCACCTAATAAAAAAGGAGCTTTCGCAGAATTATCATTTTTATTTTTTATAATTGGAGCAAACACTTCTGAAACAAAAGTTAAAATTAATACAAAGATTAAAGCTACAACGATTACAGTTTTAAAATGTCCCATTATTAACGGACTAAATCTTAACTGAGCCTTTTCTGAATCCGTTCTAAAATAAACAGATAATGCCATCAAAAAACTAGAAAAAAGAACCGCAGGAATTATTCTAAAAAAATACAATAATCCCTTAAAAAATACATATTGAGTTTTTTCCCCGGGTAACAATTGAGGAATATTTGCATTTCCCCAAAACATTGCAAAACACAAACAAAGAATCAAAGATATTGCAAGATATGAAAACATAATAGTTAATATTCTTCTCATAAAAACTCCTAGGCTACCCTTTTAATAAAATTTACACAGAAACATTATCTCTCTGACTAGAAACTTTGCGTTCCTTGAAAAGATAAAAAAGTAATCCGAAAATAATGAACCCAAAAGCAATACATAAATTTATAAACCAAATTGAATTAATTCTTTGCAAAAATACATCTTTATAAAATAAATAATTAAAGACAATTACCACAAAATGAATCATCGAAACTACAATTCCGTTTATTAAGCCCCAAGAACTAACATGCTCAAACGAAATACAACTAAATAAAAGTAATGCAAATGACAAAAATTTTAGCCATGATAAAAAACCACTACTCCATTGGTTATACGCCTCTCCATATAAAGTAGAATACACTTCTAAGGCAGCCACAACAAAAAAAGGCAGTTTAACAGAATCTTTAATTAAAACATCTGCAAAATCATCAGATAACTCTGTATTTACAGGCTGATTTTCAAAACGCAGAATTGCTCCCTGTTCACCAGAAATTCCCAGCAAGTCAATAAAAATTCCATCAGCATTTCCATTATCTAGTACCCTAGAGAAGAAAAAAACACCTCCATAAGTTGGCCTAAAAACATTTGATGTTAATAAAGGAATTTCATAACTGTTTATAAAATGTTCTTCATATTTTTTCTTTAATTCAAAATTAACAGGAATAATAACAAAAAAAGATAATAAATAAAAAAATAACAACGAAATAAATTTCATATATTTTTTTTCTTTATGAACAATTCCATAAAAAACTTGAATACATAACGATACAAAAACAACAAACGGAAGTGAATTTAATATCCCTCTAACAAAAAAATCAAGGTTGAAAAAATTTATACTTTCTCCAGCTACAAGTAAAGTTAAACTTGCAGACATCATAAAAACAAAGGACGAGAGAACAGTTCCAAAAACTATTATTAAAAAAAAATACAACAATTTAGTAAAAAAGACTTTCATCTTTATAATTATAACTTGAAGACTTGCTAAACACAAGAAAGATATGCATTTAGCTTGTTTTTACACACAATTACTCACAAGTTATCCACAGTTATTAAACAAAAACTTTTATTAGTACACTTTCAATACCTTAAATTTTTTTTCTAAATAAGAATTAGTTTTTTTTAACCAAATAAAAATTTCCATCTTAATTATATATAATATATAGAATTACACTGTAATTATTATAAAACAATTTACATTCTTTATTAAATATTTAACCGTTCTTTGAATAGTAGTTTTATCTATACACTAGCTTTTACACTTTTTATCCACAAGTTATCAACAAAAATAAAAAAAAGCACCCGAATGATTAAGCAATCATACAAGTGCTTTTTATACTCATAATTACATATTTACAAGTTTATCCTAAGAATACCTGACCCTGCTGATCAATAGCTAAAATCGACTTACACTCGGAACAACGGAATCTTCCGCTTCTAGTAGCTTTTAAAGATTTTGAACATACTGGACAACTAAAAATCTTAGGGAAAACACTTTCTTCAATTGGTGCTTCCTGTTTAAAGAAATTAATAGCATCAGACATTGAATCTTTAATATTAAAAAACTGACTAAAGCCTAACAACTGAAAAACTTCATAAACTTTTGGTTGGATTTCCAATAAAACAACATCTCCACCTTTTGGCTTAACCATTTTTAGGAATGCAGTAAAAGATCCAATTCCTGTCGAAGAAACATAATTCAATGCAGCACAATTAAAAATCAAATTTGTATATCCTGCTTCTACAACTTTTGAAATTCTCTTTTGAAAGAAACTAGAATTATATGTATCAATGTATCCAGTTAAATACACAGTTAAACAATTCTCTACTTCAGAAAGTTTTTCCAAGTTAATTTTGAGGCTATCGTCCTTTTCATCATTAAAACCTGGAACAAGATTATTGTTATTATTCATAAATCTCCTACCGTTTTCAACTCACTATACTGTATATATTTCAATTCAGTATATTAGTATATTCTAAAAACTACTAGTATGTCAAATTTAATAATTGATTAAGAATTATAAGGACTCCAACCTCTATCTATTTTCATTAGAACACCATTTAAATCTGGGTTCTTTAACAAAAATAATGCTGATTCTGTAACAGACTTTATATTAATCATTGATTTTAACGGCATTTTTTCAGATAAAATCATTTTTTCTTTTTCAGATATATATTCTGTTTCCGTAAACCCCGGAAGAATTGCATTACATGTTATCCCATATTTTGAATAACAAGAAGCAACAGACTGAACAAGTACTCCTAAACCAGTTTTTGCTCCTGCATAAGCAATATTTGTTCTGTATTCATTTCGAAAAGACGTTCCTGTTCCTCCAAAAAGTAATATTCTTCCCCACATTTTTGATTTCATATTCTTTAATACAGAAGTAACAAAAAAACCTGGCAAAGCATAATTTAATAAAGTTGTAGATTCCCATTCTTCTATAGACATTTCATCAATATTTTTTTGCAAAAAAGGTCCATAGCAAACGCATAGAATATCTGCATCACAAAGTTCATCATAAAACTCTAATTTATTTATGTCAGAAAAATTAATTTTTTCAAAATCACAAGAAAAAATTTTTACACTTGTTTTGTAATTAGATTCAATTCTTTCTTTTAATTTCTGTAATTTTACTTTGTTACGACCTTGAATATAAGTTTCAGCTCCATTTGCTGCTAATAAACAAGATAATTCTGCACCAATTCCTCCAGAACCACCAATCACAAACACTTTTTTTCTTTCGAATAACTTCATATAATAATTGTACTAGAAAGCAAAAAAAAGAAGTAGTCGTAAAAAGGGTAATTTATGAATCTAAATAAAATTGTAATAGTTTTATCAAATCCTGATGAAAGCAGAAATATTGGTGCAGTCTGTAGAGCTATGGCAAATAACAGTTTGTATGATTTAAGAATAATTGGAAAAAAGAATAATTATAACGATGAAAAAGTAAGAATATTAGCCATCCATGCTGTTAATATTTGGGAAAATTGTAAATTTTATAATTCAATAACAGAAGCAACTCAAAACTGCACAATTGTGGCAGGAACTACACGACGACGCGGAAAAAAGCGAAAAGGAAAACTCTTATTACCAGAAGAACTTGCAGAATTATCTTCAAAAATTACAGGAACAGAAAAATCTAAAGGTTCAAATGTCGCAATTGTTTTTGGCAATGAAAGAACAGGTCTTACAGATGAAGAATTAGCTGAATGTACTTTAGGAGTTACAATCCCATCGTCTCCAGAATTCGCTTCATTAAATCTATCACATGCAGTACAAATAATTGCCTATCATCTATACAGAAATAAAACAAAAGTATCACCTGGATACACCCCGTTAACACTAAATCGGCTAGACAAAACAGTAACTACAATTGCAGATAAGTTGCAAGAAATTGGTTTTTTTACACTTTCAGGAAGAACCGATATGGAAAAATTTTGGCGAATGATACTATCACAAGCTGCACTAAGTGAAAGCGATGCCACATATATCGAAAAAATATTCACAAAGATTGCTGGTTTATCAAAGAAAAATAATTCTACTCCAAAGAAATAAAACTTTTATCAATAGTTTCTGAAGTACATCTTATTGCACTACTGTCTAATACATTAAAAAGTTCTCTTATATTTCCAGGCCAAGAATACTCCATTAAAAATGATAATGCATCAGAAGAGAGTGTTTTTCCTTTTTTTGACAAATAAAATTTTGACAACGGAATAATATCTTCTTTTCGACTTCTTAACGGAGGAACATTAAGAATTAATTTGTTTATTCTGTAGTACAAATCAAGTCTGAATTTCTTTTTTTCAACCATATCTAAGAGATTTGCATTTGTAGCAAAAAGTAATCTTGCATTTAGCTTAAAATCTTTATCTGAACCAACTTTTTTATACATTCCTGATTCTAAAGAATGTAAAATTTTTGCTTGAACAGAATAATCAAGTTCACCTATTTCATCTAAAAATAGAGACCCTTTATCAGCACTCTGAAAAAATCCTTCACGATTTTCTGCACCAGTAAAAGCTCCTGATACAGTTCCAAATAATTCACTTTCTAATAAATGAGTGGCTATAGATGCAATATTTACATGATAAAAAACATTATTTTTCCGTGTTGAAATAGAATGAATTAAATTTGCAATCAGATTTTTACCAACACCACTTTCGCCCATTATCAATACAGGAAGTTCACTTTTGGCAATTTTTAAAATCTCTTTTTTTAATTCTTTTATTTCAGTAGATATTCCAACTAGATTATCAAATTCTGGTATTTCAATATTATCATCAAATAAAAATTCTTCTAATAAAATATTAAGATCCAAAGGTACAAAAAGGATTTTTATTTCGTTAAAAACACTCTCATGACTAATTCTTGTAGTCACAAAATAGACATTTTGCTTTTTATTGTTATGTAAATATTCCGTAACAACATTACGATATTCATAATCAATTATAATGAATTTGTAGGAACACTTTTCAAGTCCACTTTTTAACATTGAAAGTGAACATGTGGATATAATTTCAAATCTATCTTTTAAAAAATTTCTACAAATTCCAAGTAAATCTAAATCTTTAGAAAAAAATAAAACTCTCTCCATTTAGAACGCTCCCCAAACATTCTTTTTTATTTTTTCTTAAATATCTTATACCATGTTAACAAAAGCAAATAACGCATAAACGGAAAAATAAGAAATATCCTTAACGGATTATGAAATATTTGTACCCAAATTTCTAAACCCTTATTAAAAGTTTCTTCTTTAACTCTTCTAATTCTATCAGAAAAAATTCCTATGCTATCTTTATAGTACATAAAAATACTTGTGGCAAAACTGTTTCGTCTGTTATATGCCCACAAGTTTTTTTCTTTTATTCCATCACTTATCAAAACCAAAGATGGAGAAGATTTATAAATAGCTTGAACAATATTATTTTCTACATTTTTATCATAATAACCCACATATCTACCAACAATCTGTAGATTAGGAAATGTCTCTCTAATATTTTTTTCTGCTTGCATGAGAGCTTTTTTATGACTTCCTAGTAAATACAAACTTTTATAGTGCTGTTCCATTATTGAAAGAATACTTATTGTTGCACTAAAAGGATTATATCTAATAGGAACATTTAATTTTAAGAATTTTGCCCCCATCAAAATACTTTTTGAAATAGGAAGAATTAAATCGGCAGATTCAAGACATTGTTTAAAATTGCTTTTTTTATTTTTAGCTTTCAATAAATCCCAAATCGAAAGAAATACAATCTGGTTTGTTCCTGGTTTTGCAAGAATTTCAAGAATTTGACTTTCAATATCTTCCGGCGGACAAACATCTACAGGAATACCCAATAATTTTATTCTGTTAATTGCCATAATTTTTTCCCCGAAACTGCACTTTGTACACTCGCAATTCCATATAATGCGGCAGTTTCACACCTTAATATATTTGTATCTAAATGAATAGGAATAATCCCTGAGTCCATAAAATGTTTAATTTCATTTGGGCTTATTCCACCTTCAGCACCACAAACAATAGCACATTTTTTTATTTCATTATATTCATGTAGAGCATTAAAAATATTTTTTGTATTTTCATTTCGCTCATATAAAACACAACCAAAGGCAGTATTATCATTTTCTGCAAAATTCTTCCAAATTTCACAAGCTTCTAAAACTGACACAGAAGGCATCAACTCTGTAGAAACAGAACTTCCACTTTGTTGACGAGCCTCTTTTATGATTCTGTCATATCGCTCACTTTTAAAGTTTTTTTCAGAAGTTCCTGATTGACAGAAATCACCTATTACAGGAATTATTTTTTTAACACCACATTCTGTTGCTTGTCTTACTATCAAATCCATCTTTTGACCTTTTGCAATAAATTGAAAAAGCCAAATTTCAGTATTTGAAACGGTAGAAGGAATATTCACTTTTTCGGAAATATCTTGTACATCACATTTTTGTAACAATATTTCTCTTAAAGATTCATTCATTTTACAAACAGTCATATTAAGTAACTCGTTAGAAGGTAGTCTTACAACAACCATATCACCAACTGACAACCTTAATACCTGTCTAAAATATTTATAATCTTTTTTTACTATTTTCAAAATTCCTAATTCATCAGGAAAAACTTCAGAAACAAATTGTCTCAATTATTTTTTTTCTCCAGATTCTTTTTCTAAAAGAGCTTCATCTTGAAGTTCCTTTAATGTTTTTGTTTTTTTAAGTAATTCTGTAAAATTTTCTTTATCAAGAATTTTAATCGCTTCATTTAATTGAATATCATAATCCAAATCATAAAGCATAGCTCCTTTAGTTCTATTAACCTCGTTTCTTATCAACTTTCTTAAAGACGGCAAATCTATTTCTGTATATTTTTTTTCTAACGCTTTTGCATAAACAGCAATATCTGATTCCGTCATATTAGGATGTTTTTCAACATATTCGCTTATTTCGTTACTTTTTATTAATTCTGTATATTGTTTTTCTCCATTTTCTGATAATTCAGGAAACAATACTTCGCGATCAGGAGGAATTCCAATTTTATCAATATTTGTATCACTTGGAGTATAATATCTTGCCATTGTAATTTTTATTCCGTCTGTAGAGGACAGTGGCAAAACCTGTTGAACAGAACCTTTTCCGTATGTTCTTTGACCAACTAAATATGCTAAATGGTTATCTTTTAAAGCTCCACTTAAAATTTCAGAAGCTGAAGCAGAACCTTTATTTATTAAGACAACAATAGGTGTTCCTTTTTTAAAAGTTGTCTTTTTAGGTGTCGCAGTAAATACAGAATTTTCAAAAGCAAGACGACTTTTTGTGGAAACAATCGGTCCTTCATCAATAAATTTATCTGCAACATCAGCAACAGAAGTTATTAATCCACCAGGATTATTTCTAAGATCGATTATTAAACCAGAGATATTAGAAACTTTAAAAGAATCTAAAGCCTGCTGAACTTTTTCAGCTGTGAGTGGAGTAAATTCTATAATTCTGATATATCCAATTATTTTTTTTGAATTTGTCTTTATTGTACCAAATTTTACAGTTGGAACTTCTATAATAGCCCTTTCGAGAGTTACAGGGAATTCCATATTTTTTCCGCGTCTTATAACTAAATTTACAGATTCTCCAACTTTACCACGAAGCATGTCTAAAACTTCTTCCATTGTTATTGTAGAAGTATCAGTTCCATTTACAGACACGATTAAATCTCCTGCAAGAATTCCTGCCTTGTATCCAGGAGTATCTTCAATAGGAGAGGCAACTTCAACATAAGCTGGTTTATCTGGAGTTGATTCAAATGCTTTAGATATTGAAAGTCCTACGCCCCCAAATTTGCCTTCTGTTGTGTCATTTAAATCTCTAAATGTAGAAGTATCAAGATATAATGTATAAGGATCATTCAATGCTTCTAACATACCTTTTAAGGCACCTTTATACAAAACTTCAGCTTCTACTTCATCAACATAATTTTTCTGAACAAAATCAAAAACTCCGTTCATTAATTCCATATATTGCTTAGATTTAAGTTTTTCTTCTTTTGATGGAGACTTTGATTGAGAAAAACACTGCGAAGTAACAAACAAAAACAGAAGTATTATTGTAAAAATATAAACAATACTATTACTTTTTTTATTAGACAAATTTATTTTTTTCATACTTATATTTTATGACTGCAAAGTAAATTGGTCAATCTAAGCATTTTCATAATTCAGTTTGAATGTTATAATTTAGTTATGCAAATAATTCCAATCGCAAGTGGTAAAGGTGGTGTTGGTAAAAGTCTCCTTTCCGCAAATTTAGCTATAACATTAGGACAAGCAGGAAAAAAAGTTATTCTTGCTGATTTAGATTTAGGAGCCTCAAATTTACATTTGGTTATTGGGCAAATATCACCCAAAAAAGGTATAGGAACTTTCTTAACAGGAGAATCTACATTTCAGGAAATTATCCAGCCAACAGAATATGAAAATGTACAGTTTATTGCTGGTGATTCAGAAATTCCAGGATTAAGTACTCTTAAAGCTTCTCAGAAAAATTCTTTAATCAAAAATTTTCAATCCTTAGATTGTGACTATCTAATTATAGATTTGGGGGCAGGAACTCATCTTACAATTTTAGACTTATTTTTATTATCACCACAGGGAATCGTTGTTACAGCCCCAACTGTCACAGCAACATTAAATGGATATTTATTCTTAAAAAATGCTGTATTTAGATTAATGGCTATGTCATTTAAAAAAGGAAGTAAAGCTGCACAATACATGACAAAACTTAAAAATGACTCTTCATCACTTCAAAGACTTTATATTCCAAAGCTAATAGAAGCGATTCAAGAAATTGATCCCGAAAGTGCAGAAAAATTTAAAGAAAAAATGTCTAAGTTTCATCCAAGATTAGTTATGAATATGATTGACGAACCAAAAGATGCCGACAAAGCATTAAAAATTCGTCGTTCATGTCAGCAATATTTAGGTTTAGATGTTGAATCTTTAGGAGTAATGTACAGAGACACATTACAAGATAAAGCCTTATCATCAAGACTACCAGTAATAATTTACAAACCCAATGCTGTTATTTCTCAAGCAATTTATAGAGTTGCAGAAAAAGTATTACAAAGTGAAACAATTGAATTTGACGGAATATATGAAGACACAGATATTTCTTACGAAATAGCTTCAGAAGAGGCAAATGAAGATTATTCACAGAAATTATCATATGTAGAGGATTTAGTCGGTACAGGAGCACTAAGCATGGGTGAATTAGCAGAAACTATAAAAACTCAGCAATACGAACTAAATCAACTTAAAAACGAAAATATTTTACTAAAATCAAAACTTGTAAAAGCAGCACAACAAGGCTTTAAAGTTTGACAAAGAGGATACTAATGAATTTATTACCCTTATATATCAATTATCCATCATGGATAAAACCAGAAATTTTTCCGAATATACCAATTTTAGGTCTTATTAGATGGTATGGACTGATGTATATTTTTGCCTTTGGTACAGCTTTTCTTGTTTTAAAAAAACTACTAAAAGAAGGTGCATTTGATACACTAGAAGAAAAAACGACCGAAGAAGATATATTTAGTTTTATTACAACTGGAATAATTTTTCTCCTAATTGGTGCACGAGTTTTTTCTACATTAATTTATAATCAATACGATCCAACAAATCCAAACTCAATAAACTATTGGACAAAACCTTGGCTTATATTTTGGCCTTTTGATAAAAATTGGAACTTTACAGGTTTAGCCGGAATGAGCTATCACGGAGGTTTTGTAGGTGGACTATTTGGAATGATTTTTTGGTGTAAACGCCATAAAAAACCAATTTTAAAATGGATAGATGCTATGGTTATAGCAATCCCTTTAGGATATACCTTTGGGCGTCTCGGAAATTTTCTGAATGGAGAATTATACGGAAGAATTACTACTGTACCTTGGGGAATTGTTTTTCCGAATGCACAAAGATTTTCTACCTCATTAGAATGGGTAAAGGAATTTGCAAACAATATTGGTCTTGATGCAACAACAAGATTAGTCAACCTTCCTCGACACCCTAGCCAATTATACGAAGCTTTTTTCGAAGGGATTTTTATTTTCTCTATTTTATGGTTTTTCAGAAAAAAGAAACCTTTTGAAGGGTTTAATGGAGCACTATACACAGTAAGCTATGGCTTAGTACGATTCTTTATAGAGTACTTTAGAGAACCAGACGCAGACATAGGTTACCGTATTTCTGTAAATCAGAATGCACCTTTATACTTAAATACATCATTATTAAATATTTCTACTGGACAAATTTTATGTCTTCTAATGATTATCGGAGGACTCACAATGGGTATCATCTGTTGGTATCAGAGTAGAAAAAAACACATTTCCAAGTAAAATCTTATAAAACAAAAAAAGACAACTTTGATATCAAGGTTGTCTTTTTTTTATAAATTCCAAATTTACGAGTATTAAATTCTGAATTTACAAACTATAACCGTTTCATTTAGAACAATCTGACAAAATTTTTATTCAAATACAAACAGATAAAAACTTCTTCATAAAAACTCTCTTACCCTAATTTCTCCAGAGTTTTCATAGCAATATAACCTAAAACTAAAATGTAATTCTTATGTTATATTGATTTAAAATTGTATTTTCCCAAACATTATCATTTTTATATTGCCATATATATTTAAGAGTAATACTCTCTTCATCAGTATATATTGTTACACAAAAAGCATTTCCTCCAGCTTCTGTAGTGTAAGTGTAAAGTTTTATTTTTGAAATATTAACCTCTTTTGTTTCTGTGTAAGTATCATCAACTATAGTTACAGTTTTAGTAATCCATCCAGTCCCCGTAACAGAATGCTCTCCTGGTCCAAATTTTTTATTTAGTGTTGCATATATATCTAAAGCAGGTGTGTTTAAAGGAAATTTTATATAATTACCATATATATAATTGCTAGTATTTACAAAAGGCAGAGTTTCAGGATTGTCTTCTTTTAATTCAGAACATCCAAATATTGTAAACAAAAAAAACAGATAAAGCATAAATCTTTTCATACATAAATAGATAAAACTTTTTATAAAAAAGGGAAATAGCAAAATGCTTAAATTCTCTCTTTTTTTTATTTTTTTGAAAAAACTACATTCACGGATGTAAAAAAAAACACCTCTTAAAAGTGATATATTCTTCCTCATCTGTTTATCTAGAATTCTAGTATATATCAATTTTAAGAGGTGTATATTAAAACTAAGATTCTTCCTTATATATCAATATTCTGAATTGAATCTTTTATTTTGGCAGTTGAATCTCTTAGTTTTTCTACAGCTTCTGTAACAGATTTTGTATCTTCTTTCATTTTTGCCAAAGATTGTAGCATTTGCTGGCCCCCTTGATTCTGTTCAGAAATTGCACTTTGAACAACTGTTTCTTGATTAGAAACTTGGTCGGACAACACAACAACATGTTCTATCTGTTTTTGAACTTCTACTGTTTTTTCATAAGATGTATCAATAAGATTTTTTATACGCTTTAATACATCTGAAATTTGTTTTGCTTGATGACCTGAATTTTCTGCTAGTTTGCGAATTTCATCAGCAACGACAGCAAAACCTTTACCAGATTCTCCTGCGTGGGCGGCTTCAATAGCTGCATTCATTGCAAGCAAGTTTGTTTGATCTGCAATTTGTTCTATAACAGAACTCATTTCTCCCAGCCCACGAGAATTTACTTCTATATCTCCAACGAGTTTTGATACTTCTTCTACGCTAATTTTTCCTTGTTTTGTAGCAGAAGAAAGTTGTTCCATTGTTTTTGAATTTTTTGACAATACAGCATTTATGGAATCAATATTTTTTATCATTTCTTCTATCGCTGCTGAAGATGTATTTACACTATTAACCATTTCTACTGCAACATCAGAAATATATTCAACATCTTTATCGCTTTCGCTAAATTCTGTTAAGCTAGATTGTTTTACAAGTTCAACAGTTTGTATAAGTTCTCGTTTTTGGTCTTCTTGTAATTTTTTTATTTGATATGTGCTGTAATAGATGCAATTTTCTGGTTTACAAATATTGTTATACATAGCCATTGCAAATTCATCACAATCTTTGTATCCACATGACTGACAATTTAAAAGGTCTTTTTCACTGTATTTTCCCATGTTTTCATGAATTCGTTTTAATTCTGAAATAGTAGGCTTTTTTACCAATCTTGTGACAGTTGCATTTCTGTTTATATATTCTCGTGTATACAGTACAGAATTCCAATGCTTATCAATAACTCTGTGTAATTTGTTTATATTACTTTTCTTTTCTTTTTGTGTTTTATAAATTGCCTTGCGAGAATCTTCTCTTATATCAATATAGCGTTCCAGTTCATCTAATGATTTGCCCTCTGTTGAAGTTCCTGGACCAGAATTACATCCTGCGTGACAAGAAAGACAATCTATCAGCATATATTTTGGGTCATTTCCTTCTGTTACTTCTTTTGCCAAAAAATCCAAATATTCTTTTATTGTCGGCTGTCCTTCAATTTTTCTGGCATCCTTTGTTATTCCCGGAATATATCGTTCAGCAGTATGTAGTAATCCTCCTGGTGTAGAATAAGTTACTGCTCGTTCTGCAGGTGGATTAAAATAATCAACTTTTGGAAATACTGTTAAATCAATATTATTTGATTTAAAATAGTTAGAAACTGTTTTTAAAGTAACATTATAATCACCATAACCAATTTCTTCACATTCATGCTTTTCTGCATAACATGGCGAAATTACAAGAATTTTATGATCTTTAAATTCTGGATAAAATTCTTTTATCATTTTCATTGTATGTGCCATAGGACTATCAAATGGTGCTAAGTATTGTAAAAGTTCTGGTTTGTAAATCTCGCAATACGAAACTAAAGCAGGACAAGATTGCGAAATCACAAGCTTTGGCTTTTTGCGTTTTATATAGTCTACATAAGATTTAGTCGCAAGTTCTGCCCCAAAACTAATGTCAAATATTTTTTCAACACCAAGAGAAGTTAGCCATCCGTTAAATTCCATATTTCTACCATTAAATGTAGCTGCAATTGCGGGAGAAATAATAGCTACAATTTTCTCTCCTGCTTTTACATCATTCATAAATAGGTCAAAATCATCTAATCCATAACGAGCACCGTGGGGACATGTTTCAATACATCGACCACAACCTATACAAAGTTCAGAACGCACTTCCACATGTCCAGAACTTGCATCGTTACACATTTTTACAGGACAAACAGAAATACACAAATGACAATTCACACATTTATTTGGATCTACTTGAATAATTTTCGAATACGAATCATAAGCCATAAAATACCTCAGAAAATTAAAAATCTATTTATGTGATTTATATATTATAACTCATAAATTTTAGTATAACCACTTTTATATTATATGAATGGCATTTTCTTATAACAGAATTAAATGAATATGCTGGTTTATAAAAAAAATGTACCCTAATAAAGGGTACATTTTACAGAAAATTAAAAAATTTTATGAATTAATAAGGTCTGAAAGTTTACTAGCTGTAAAACCTAACGCTTCTGCAACTTTCTTTCCAGGGCCACTTTCGCCAAATCTATTAATTGTAAACAAATCTTTCTTTGACGAAACATAACCTTCCCAACCTGTTGAACATCCAGCTTCAGCAACAATAACTCTAGAATTTTCACCAAGAATTTTCTTTTGGAACTCTTCAGACTGTTGTTCAAAAAGATTTTTGTCCATCATAGAAACAACTCGTACTGTTTTTCCAGAAACCTTTTCTATAGCTTCTAATGCCATACAAACTTCAGAACCTGTTGCTATAATAGTCACATCAGGATTATCACTGCCATTTTTTACTATATAAGCTCCACTTTTGATTGTTTCTTTCCAATTAGAATCATCTTTACTATATACAGGTACATTCTGACGAGTAAGAGACAATACAACAGGATGATCTTTACTTTCAATAGCCATATTCCAAGCAGATATAGTTTCTTCTGCATCTCCAGGACGCAAAACTTGTAAGTTTGGAATTGCACGTAATGAAGCTAATTGTTCTATAGGCTGATGAGTTGGTCCATCTTCACCTAAATATATAGAATCATGAGTTAAATCATAAATAACAGGTTGTTTCATTAATGCAGCTAAGCGAATTGAAGGACGCATATAATCACTAAATACAAGATATGTAGCACAGAAAGGTCTTATTCCACCGTGCAAAGACATACCAGCAGCGATACTTGCCATACCAAATTCTCTGATTCCATATTCAATAGAACGACCTGCTTGATTTTTTACAGTATAAGTTCCTCCGTCGCATTTCATACCAGATTTATTTGAACCTTTTAAATCTGCACTTCCACCTACTAAATACGAATAACGAAGTCCCATAGTATTAATCATATCACCTGAAGCTGTACGAGTTGCAACACTTGCACCAACTTCATAAGTTGGTTCTTCTGAATCACCATCAGCAATATTGTCAAAAGAAGATTTCCACTGTTTTGCTAATTCAGGATTTTCTTTTTCCCATGCAGCAAACTCTTCTTTCCAATTTTTTTGTAATGACTCAAAAACTTCTTTTTTTTCATTAAAATAACGTAATGCATCTGGATCTACATAGAAGAATTCTTCTGGGTTTAATCCCAAATTTTTCTTTGTAGCTGCAACTTTTTCATCTCCAAGAGGTTCTCCATGTACAGCACTTGTTCCTTGATTTGGAGCATATTTACCAATTACAGACTTTAACATTATCAATGTTGGTTTATCAGTACATTTTTTTGCTTTTTCAACAAGTTTTAAAATTCCTTTTACATTGTACATATCACCTTTTAAAACTTGCCATCCATAAGCTTCATATCTTTTAGCAATATCCTCTGTAAAAGTAATGTCTGTTGATCCATCTATAGATATTTTATTCTGATCATAAAAAACAATTAACTTACCAAGTTTATTATGTCCCGCAAATGAACAAGCTTCAGAAGACACACCTTCTTCTAAACAACCTTCACCAACAAGTGCATATGTATAATGATCAACAATTTTTCTTGTTTTAGTATTATACTTTGCAGCCATCATTGTTTCTGCTAGTGCCATTCCTACAGCTAAAGCAACGCCCTGACCTAGCGGTCCACTTGTATTTTCTACACCATCAGTCCAACCAAATTCTGGATGGCCAGGACAAACGGAATCTATCTGTCTAAATTTTTTTATGTCTTCCAATGAAACTTTGTATCCACTCAAATACAAAACTGAATACAACAGCATAGAACCATGCCCTGCTGATAAAACAAATCGATCTCTATCAGCCCATTTAGAATCTTCTGGATTGTGTTTTAGGATTTCTCCGTACAAAACAGCAGCAAGTTCTGCACATCCAAGTGGGAGACCAGGATGACCTGATTTTGCTTTTTGGATTGCATCGATTGACAAGCTACGAATCGATTTTGCTACGGCAGCAATTCCTTTTGTGTCCATATTTAACCCCTTTAATAAATTTATTTAAATTATAAATTTTAAATTTTTCTAACAATTTTATATATATCTTCTAGTTTTGATTGTAATTCAAGAGCTCTTTTGAATTCAGCTTTCTGTAACAACCTTGCTAACATAGATATTATATGTAAATGTGACTTTACACTACTTGTAAGTATAACAATCATCACTTTAATCTTCTTATTATCCAAAGCATGCATTTCTATAGGATTTTTTAAATAACATACATAAATTCTTTGATTATAAAAATCTTTTAAAATCGGCTGTTGTGCATGAGGAATCGAAACACCGTTTCCAACTGCGGTACTTAAACGCGATTCTCTTGTTATAAGAGCTTTATACAAACTCTCTGCTGATATTTCAGAAGGTAAATTAATCTTTTTACAAATATCATCAAAAACTTCTTCTACGGTAGAACCTTCAATATCATGATAAACACCACCTTGCCTTAAAAACTCACCGATGTTTACATCCTGAACCATTCTATCCTCCGCTTTACAGAAGTTTTAAATAACCTTAAATTGCTCTGCTTGATACTTATCTATCGCTTTCTTTAATTGGAATTTAACATCTTCAAAGTTACATTCCATTCCTTCTATAGAAAGTTCTATTGCTGATTTTTCTTCTGAACTTACTTCGTAATCCAAAGACAATAACTCCAATAATTTAAGAATATGTGTAAACAACTGAGATAGAGTTACTAATTCTTGCTGTGGTAATGATTCCATTTTTTTCCCAAGAACCTCTACTTCACTAACAAGAAATCTCACTTTCTCGTATAATTTTAATATTCTTTTTCGAATTAATCCTACTGAAAAATCTGCAAACCAATTGTATCTTTCGCGAAGTATATCATTTCTACTTATTATTTGCAATGTAAGTACTTTTTTATCTTTGTCAGACATTGTATTGAAAATTGGGAATATTTCTTCTAAGTGCATTTCAATATCATTTTTTTTATCGTATAAAAAATCTTTTAAATAACAATCTAAAACATAATCAGGTAATTTTATTACTTGATTACAATCTGTTTGGTCATAATGAAAATCTCTATTCCAATCTCCAATTGCAGGAACATCTTCCCCTTTTTTCCATATTCTTGTTTCAACTCCAAAGGATTCGATTCCAACTTTTTTTGTATAATCTAAAAATTCATGAATTGATCCACAATCTTTTGTACATAACTCTTTTCTGTATTCATAAAAAACAAAAGATAACTGTTGCTCGATTGAATTACACGGACCTATGCATTTTAAGCTATTTAATATGCTTGTTTCTAACAGTTCATTCCATTGTTGCAGAAGTATATCTTTTTCTTCGTATTGCAATTTTTTTTCTTTATTATCTGCTAATGGCTGAATTCTTATTATTCCTTTATTCCAATCAACAACTTTACATAAAATTCTATCACCTTTTTTTAATTTAAAATCCTTTTGAATTTCTGAAAGCGAAATACCTGTAAGTTGCACATGTGGTGGTAATTCAAAATTGTTATTTACTAAATTTAAATCTTCATTTATCGGATCAGCAGCAATGTACTGTGCAGAATATTCTTCTCCATAAAGAATAAATAATGATTTTGCAGTACTAGGGTCAGTTTCAAAAATTTTATGAGGCAACATTTTATGATTATATTCAAATGTATATGAACATGATAAACAATCATTATCAACAAATGGCATTAATCTGTCGCCTGGAACAAATACTCCCTGATCAATTTCTTGTTGCAACAATGTAAAACTAAAATACATATCAGAAAAAGCACCTGCTCGTGTAATATACATATTTTTTTCTAACACAAAAACTTTTTCATTACTCTCTATAAATTTAATTATTTCTTGTTTAGAGACTTTACAATCAAAATATGCCAAAAAATCCATAACTGACTTTACAGTAAAAATTTCTTTATAAGTACGCAAAAAAATATTAAGAGCTTCTTCCAAACTTTCATTCATATATATTAAAGATAATTACAATATCTCAGAATGTCCACTTATAACATTAATTTCTGAGTCAGTTTATACCACAAATCCATGCTTTTTATTCTATCTGAATAATATTGACACACTTAAACTGTGTAAATATTACTCAAACTCTTAATCCCATTCATTTTTACATATTTAGCACAAAAAATAGAAGTTGGCACGGAAAATGCAATTAAATTAATGAAGATATTTCTTCATTAAAAATTTATTTTATAAACTAAAAAAATAAGGAGAACCCAAAATGAACACAATGACACTTTTAAACGATTTTTTTAACAACAATTATTCAATGAATTCTTTTCCTGGAATTACATCTAGACAAGAATTTTCTACACCAGATGTAGATATTCAAGAATCTGATAATAATTATCTAATAGAAATGGATTTACCAGGAAGAACAGAAAAAGATATTTCTTTAGAATTAAATGACAAACTATTAACTATTTCTTCTGTTCAAAAAACTGAAACCCAAGAAGTTCAGACAGAAAAAACAGAAAATAAACCTCAATATTTAATCAAAGAACGTCGTCGAACTCAATTCCGAAGAACTTTTTCATTACCAAAAGACATAGATGACAATAATGTAAAGGCTGAATTTAAAAATGGAGTTTTATCTGTTTATATTCCTCGTAAAGCAGATGTAGCTCCTAAAAAGATTTCAATTATATCTGTATAAAATTCAGATAAAAAAAACGCACCATAAGGTGCGTTTTTTTTTATTTAGTTTCTCTAATATCTAAAATTTTAGCATTACAACTATTCAATATATCTTCTATATCGCTTTTTGATATATTAGAAATTTTCATTGTAATATCTCTTTTAGAAACATCACTTCCTTCACAGGTAACAATCGAAACTATGTTTCCATTTTTTTCTGCTACTGCATTCGCAATTTTTGCAAGTTCTCCCGGTTTTTCAGCAAGTTCAATCATTGCTCTAACACCAGGATGTCTTGCACCAAACATATTAACAAAGGTTTGAAATAAATCTGTTTCCGTAATAATTCCTGTGAGAATATCACCATTTAAAACTGGAAGACATCCAATTTTTTTGTCAGCCATAATTCTAGCAGCTTCTTCAACAACTTCATTACATTGAACAGTTACAACATCTTTTATCATTATTTTTTCAACTTTTAATTTCGAAAGTAAATATCCTAACTCCCAAATATCCAAAGTCGAAGCATCAGATGGACCAGCCTTTTGTAAGTCATTTTTAGTAATAATTCCTACCAATCTATTACTTTTGTCCAATACGGGTAACTTACTAATTTTTTCTTTTATCATCAAAGCCTTTGCATCTGTTACAGATGTATCAGGATTTACATAAACTGGATTTTTACTCATTACATCAGAAATAATCATACATTTCCTCCACTATAC
Source organism: Treponema sp. (assembly GCA_017938365.1). Classification (GTDB taxonomy): domain Bacteria; phylum Spirochaetota; class Spirochaetia; order Treponematales; family Treponemataceae; genus Treponema_D. The sequence continues at coordinate 14,133 of JAGBBT010000065.1, read as the reverse complement.
TTTTATTTTACCATTAGTTTTAAGAAAAGCAAATTTTGACTTTAACCACCCAAATATGCTTTTTTTACAGCAGGATCATTTATCATATCTTCCGAATTTCCAGAAGCAGACACATTTCCAGTTTCTAAGATATATACACGATTTGCGATATTCATTGCCTTAAACGCATTTTGCTCTACTAAGAGTATTGTCGTTCCTTCTTCATTTATCTTCTTTATAATCTCAAAGATTTCATCAACAAGAATTGGTGCCAATCCCATACTAGGTTCGTCGAGAAGTAACAATTTTGGTTTTGCCATCAGACCTCTTCCCATAGCTAGCATTTGTTGCTCACCACCTGATAAAGTTCCAGAAATTTGTTTTATTCTCTCTTTTAATCTTGGAAATAATTCATAAACATGTTCCAAATCTTTCTTTATATTTTCCTTATCTTTTCTTGTATATGAACCCATTTCCAAATTTTCTTTTACAGTTAAGTTTGCAAAAATTCGTCTTCCTTCAGGAATCTGAATTAATCCGTGGCGTACAATTTGCTCAGCAGGAAGTGATGATATATCAACTCCATTAAAAATAACTGATCCACTTTGCTTTTTAATTAAATTAGAAATAGAATGCAATGTTGTTGTTTTACCAGCTCCATTGGATCCAATTAAACTAATAATCTCTCCTTGTTTAACATTGAAAGAAATTCCCTTAAGAGCTCGAATTGCTCCATAATTTACTACCAAATCTTTTACTTCAAGCATTCATTTTCTCCTAACAAAGAATTTCACTAAACTAAGGTTTCAGCTTCTGAACCAAGATAAGCTTTTATAACTTGAGGATCCTTTTTTATTTCCTCAGGAACACCACTTGCCAAAACCCTACCATAGTTTAATACATATAATCGTTCACAAATTCCCATTACTAATTTCATATCATGTTCGATAAGTAGAATTGTAAGTTTAAATTCATTTCTGATAAATGCTATTAACTCCATAAGTTCTTTTGTTTCTTGAGGGTTCATTCCAGCAGCAGGCTCATCAAGCAATAATAATTCTGGATTTGCAGCTAATGCACGACAAATTTCCAATTTTCGCTGTTCACCATATGGTAAATTAGATGCTAACTCATTTTCTTTTGTTTCAAGACCAAAAAGCTTTAACAATTCTTTTACCTTAGAAGTCATCATTTCTTCATCTCTACGGAATTTAGGTGTTCTTAAAAGAACATGAATTGGTCCAGCAGTTCTTTGAGAATGCATTGCTATACGAACATTATCACCAACAGTTAAATTACCGAACAATCGAATATTCTGAAAAGTTCTAGAAATCCCTATTAAATTTAGCTGAGCAGGATTTTTCTTGTTAGCAATATGAACTTTTCCATTTCTGTCCCAAAAATTAATTTGTCCATTAGTAGGTGTATATACACCACTCAGCATATTAAAAACTGTTGTTTTTCCTGCACCATTAGGACCTATAAGACCAACTAATTCTCCTTTATAAAGTTCCATATTAAAATCACTAACAGCTTTCAATCCACCAAATACAATAGAAAGGTCAGTTGCTTGTAAAACTAATTTTTTTTCAGACATTACTTAACCTCCTTTGTTGTGATTTTTTTTATTTTATTAACTATCCAATCCCATGATTTTACAAAGGATAATTCTTTCATTCCCATTAAACCTTGAGGTCTGAATAACATAACTATAATTAATACAACTGGATAAAAAAGTAATCGATAATTCTGTAAGAATCTTAAAAATTCTTGTAAATAAGTTAAAACAAAGGCTGCAACAACAGAACCTGTTATACTTCCCATTCCACCAAGTACAACATAAATTAAAGCATTAATAGAATTATTAAATGATGCTAAATCAGGCTTAATAAAACCTATAAACGGAGCGTATAATGCACCACCAATTCCGCCAATTAATGCAGCGATTACAAAACCAATCATTTTATATTTAAAAACAGAAACGCCATTTGAATTTGCAGCGATTTCATCTTCTCTAACAGATTTTATTGCTCTTCCATATGTAGAACGTAAAAAATTCTGAAGTAAAACAATAATCAAAACAAGCGTACCAATTATTACTAAGTAAGAAATTGCAGGACCCCAAAAAAGATCATCACGCATAAATGAATACTTAAAACTTTTTCCGTTTGGACCACCTGTAACATTTTTTACATTTATAAGAATAACTCTAATAATTTCACCGAAGGCCAATGTAACAATCGCTAAATAATCACCTTCCAATTTTAAAGTCGGAAATCCAATTAAAAAACCAAATATTGCAGCAATGAAAGGTGCAATTAATACACAAATTGGTAAAGGAATCCCTAAATCTTGGCTAAAAATTATTACCGTATAAGCTCCGATTGCTTGAAAAGCGCACTGTCCTAAAGATAACTGCCCAGTAATACCACTTACCATATTTACGCTTAAAGCTAATATTGCATTGATTCCACCTAAAGTTAATATTTGAGAAGTATACGCATCAATAACACCGACTCTTATTAGTATAAATGGAATTACAATTACACATACTGAAAAAATTCCAGGAATTAAAAAATTTCGCAAATTCTTATTCATTATCTTCCTCCTACCTAAACTTTCACCCTAACTTTTTTACCTAAAAGTCCTGCTGGTTTTACAAGAAGAATTATAATTAAAATACAATAAGATATTGCATCAGCATACTGAGAAGAAAAATAAGCCTTTACCATAGTTTCAGCCACTCCAAGTATAATTCCACCAACCATTGCACCAGGAATAGAACCAATTCCTCCTAATACAGCAGCAACGAAAGCCTTTAGTCCAGGAATATACCCCATAACAGGATCTATCTGTGGATATGCTGTAGCATACAAAACTCCACCAGCCCCTGCTAAAACAGAGCCTAATACAAAAGTAAATGCAATTGTTTTATTAACACTGATTCCCATTAAGCTTGCAGCACCTAAATCATAACTTACTGCACGCATAGCTTTTCCGATTTTTGTGTAATTTACAATATAATTTAATACAACCATTAATGCGGCACTTAAAACTATTACTATTAGTTGAACATTAGAAATAGAAACAAATCCCCAAACAAAATTCTTAATATTCATTGTTGGAAAAGACCTTGGATCAGGACCTACAAATGGCAATACTCTCATCACATTCTGAAGTATCAACTCTACAGCAATTGCTGTTATTAAGGAATTTAATCTTGGCGCATTACGCAAAGGTCTATATGCCATTCTTTCTATTGCTAAACTTAATAAAGCACAAAAAAACATTGCTCCCACAAACGCACAAATCATTCCAAGAGGAGTTGTACCCATTGCACATAAAATAAAATATCCTGCATAGGCACCTATCATCATAACATCGCCATGAGCAAAGTTAATCAATTTAACAATGCCATATACCATAGTATATCCAAGGGCAATCAAAGCATAAATACTTCCTAAAGAAAGTCCATTTATAAGCTGTTGAATAAATATAGCTCCGGTATTCAACACATCCTCCAAAGTTTTACATTATTGACTTATTTTACATTTTTATAAGATTTAAGTAAACGGATTAATTTTTTATCAATTTGTATTAATCTTACATTAAGTTTATTTTTACATAAAAAAAAGGCCTATAAGTAAAAACCTATAGGCCCTTTTATAATAATATTGATTATGGATTTACAGTTGTTTTATAAGCTGTAGAAAGTTTTCCATCTTTTGTAATTAATTCAACCATTACAGCTGATTTAATTGGATTGCGTTTTTCGTCAAATGTAATATGACCTGTTACATAATCACCATTTGTTTCAGCTAATGCAGCTTTTACGCTTTCACTATCTGCTGAACCAGCTTTAGTAATAGCATCTTTTAACATATATACAGAATCATAACCAAGTGCAGCAAAAGCTGTTGGAGTTTTATTATATTTTGTGTTGTAAGAAGTAACAAACTTCTGAACAGCTTCGTCAGTAGAATCTGCAGCATAGTGATTTGAATAATATCCATTCAAAACTTCAGCACCAGCATTGTCTGTAAGACCATCCCAACCGTCAGCACCAACAATAGGAGTTGTAATTCCCTGAGCACGCAACTGTTTTGCGATTAAAGCTACAGTTCCGTAATAATCTGGAAGATATACAACATCTGGATTTGCATTTTTAATTTTTGTAAGCTGTGCATTAAAATCTTTATCACCTGTACTATAAGATTCTTTTGCAACGATTTCACAACCAGCTTCTTCAAATGTTTTTACAAAGTTTTCTGTTAAACCTACAGAATAATCGTTTCCAACATCATAAAGAACGGCAGCCTTTTTAGATCCTAATGTCTGTAATGCAAATTTTGCACCTACAGTTCCTTGGAATGGATCAATAAAACATGCACGGAATACATAATCTCCTGCATCTGTAATTGCTGTAGCTGTTGCAGCTGGAGCAATCATAAGAACTTTCTGAGCTTGAGCTAATGACGAAATAGCCATTGTACAACCAGATGTTAAAGAACCTACAATAAGATTTACCTTATCTTTTGTAACAAGTTTCTTATAAGCACTTACTGATTTTTCAGGATTACCTTCATCATCTTCACTTACAAGTTCGATAGACTTTCCGTTTACACCACCAGCAGCATTGATTTCTTCAATAGCGAGTTCAATACCATTTTTACAATCTGTACCATATACGGCAACACTTCCAGATAATGGACCTACAGCACCAATTTTGATTGTTGATTCAGATTTTCCAGAACAACCAATCATCATTAGTCCTGCAACTGCTAAAGTTACAACTTCAATAACTTTTTTCATTTTTTCCTCCAAGTAAATTAATTACTTTAATACGAACAGTCTAATTTTTTTTTAATTTTTGGTAAATACGCAATTTAATCAAAACTAATAGATGAGTTTTCAAATTCATAAAGAGTTGATATACTTATTTTATGAAAGTTTGGATAAAATATTTAATCGGAATTATTTTAGGAATTTTAGCAGCTTTTATTCTACCTTTAAACATTCCTATCGTAACATCATTTGTTTCTTCTTGTAGCGAATTTGCTGCAAGATTTGGTCGATATACACTTTTGCCTTTACTTTTTTTTGGTGTTGCAATGGGTGTTTTTAAACTTAGAAAAAATAAGCTTTTAGGAAAAACAGCACTTTGGACAATTGGAACAATTCTTGGTACAACCCTTATTTTGACATTATTAGGTTTGCTTTCAATTTTAATTATTAAATTACCACGAATTCCAATTACAGGTGAAAAAATGACTGACATTCCTAACATTGATGTTCATTCTGTAATAATGCAAATACTACCGTTTTCAAGTTTTGATTCTCTAAAAGACGGAATTTATTTACTGCCATGTTTTATTTTTGCGGGATTTATTGGAGCAAGCTGTGTTACAGACGAAATTGCCTCAAAACCTGTTATTGCTTTCTTTGAATCAGCAGCAAAAATTTTTTATTCAATAATGACATTCTTTACAGAATGGTTTTCAATCGGAATGATAGCTATTTCTTGTTATTGGATGATTAATGCAAAAAAAATATTCTTATCAACAACATTTTTTCCTTTATTCATAATGTTATTGGTAGATTTTATTTTAGTTTTTGTTTTAATTTATCCACTAATTATCCATTTTTTATGTAATGATCAGCATCCACAAAATGTTATGTTTGCAAGTATTGGTCCTATTCTTACAGCTTTCTTTTCTGGAGATTCAAATCTTTCCTTACAAGTTAATCTTCGTCATGCAAGAGAAAGTCTCGGTATTCATCAACAATCTGCAGATGTAACAATTCCTTTGTTTTCTATCTTTGCAAGAGGCGGAACAGCATTAGTTGTTTCTATCTGTTTTGTTATGATTCTTCGTTCGTATTCGAGTTTAGGTTTTACTGCTATAGATGTTCTTTGGATTTTTATTACAACTTTTGTTTTGTCGCTAATATTAGGTTCTATTCCGACAGGAGGAACATTTGTAGCCCTTACAGTTCTTTGTACAATGTACAGTCGTGGATTTGAAGCCGGTTATTTATTATTAAAACCAGCAGCTCCAATATTCTGTAGCTTTGCTGCCGCATTCGATGCAATCTCAGCTGTTTTTGGAAGTTATGTAGTTGCTGTAAAAACAAAACAATTTGATCATGTCGATGTAAAACGCTACATCTAAATAAAAGCTAACAAACGAAAATAATAATCTTGAAGTATACTTCTCACTTCATCTTACGTTTGTTAGCTTTTTTTTATTGTTTCTTGTTATGCTTTTTTATTCTATAAAATTCTGCTTGTGAATCTGGTCTAAGACTATGTTCTCGGAATTGAACAGCTGTTAAAGGTCTGCCGAAGAAATATCCTTGGAATTTATCAGGTTCATACTGTGCTAATTTCGCTATATCTTCAGAAGATTCAATACCTTCCATACAAACAGCCATATTTAATTCGTGGGCCATCTGAGTAATATGCTTTATTACTTTTCCATCACCTTCATCACCACCTGTAGCTTTATGAACAAACGAATAATCGAGCTTTAGAGTTGATGCTTGTAGATACTGTAAATATCTCAAATTAGAATATCCTGTTCCAAAATCATCAATATCAACCTTTAATCCTAATTTTCTAAAAGAGGCTACAAGGTTTTGTAATTCTATAGAACTATCCATATATCCGCTTTCTGTTAATTCCAAAGTAATATTTTCTGGATTAACTCCAGATTTATGCAAAGACATTTGAACATCTGCTAATATATCACTTTTTTTTACTTGAATGTACGAAAGATTAACGCTCATTCTAAATCCCTTTTGGACTTTATTCCATTCTTTGCATTGATTAAAGGCTGTTAATAAAATCCATCGTCCAACAGGAATTATCAATCCTGTCTCTTCCAGAATTGGAATAAACTCATCTGGAGAAAGTTGACCATATTCTGAACAAGACCATCTCAATAAGGCTTCTGCTCCAATTACGTTAAAGACCATATTATCACTATCTAAATAAATTTCTTTTGCATTTACTACAGGTTGATAATATAGTTCAAACCCATAAAAATTATTTTTTATTGATTCTCTTATTTTTTCTTGTAAATCTAAGCTTCTTAGGTGTTTTGAATAATCACTAGCATTAAATAAAATTAAATTATTTTTTCCATTATGCTTTGCAGTAGTTAAAGAATAATGAGCTTTTCTGAGCAATTCTTCCAACTGAGAACTATCATTAAAAAAGGCAACTACGCCTGCTGATACAGTAAATACTACATCATAATCTATTTTTTGTTCTACTTCTGCAATATTTCGTTTTAAATTCTGATAAATTCTATTTGCATCAAGAGCTGTTCCTCCAGACAAATTCATACAGACAATCTCGTCACTATTCATTTTATAAGGAACTGCTAAATCTTCGCATGAGCGTTTTACACAATCAGATACTAAAGATAAAACAAAATCCCCTGTATGAGTTCCGTATTGCTCATTTATATGTCCTAAATTATCTACATCTATCCTAAATATATATCCAGAAACTTTTTGCTGTCTTTTCCATACAGCAGAAAAGTCTTTTCTGAGTTGAGATTCTGTAGGTAGACTTGTTAACAAATCTTCTTTATCAACATCTTCAATTATGGCAATGCAACCTAATAAAACGGGATTTTTGTTTTCTTCTGTGTACATAATTTTGCCACGGCAACTTATCCAAATAGGTTTTCCATGTTTGTTCACCCAACGATATTCCAGATTGTGGCTATCCTTCTTTCCCATTTTAATGAGTCCAAATTCTTTTTTTATCATTTCACGATCATCTTGATGAACAACTTTATTCAAAGTTTCTAATGCATTATCAAATCGTTTTGCTGGTAAATCAAAAATTTTTAAGGCTAATTCAGATATGTAATATTTATCATTCTTTACATCAAAAATAAAAACAAAATTTTCTGTACATTGATTAAGAACTTCTGCAAAAATTTCTAACTGATCATACGAAATATTCTTAATATCCATTTGCATAAAAAATTAACCTCTAAGGATAAAGTATATTTCAAATTATATATCGTTTTTGCTTTTTTAACTTTATTTAAATCAAATATTTTAATTATTTATATTTTTTTTCGAGAAAATATCTAAAATCTCTAATATCAAGTTTATCTATAAATCTTTTTTATCTCTTCTGTATAATTATTAATTGATTCATAAATTACTAAAGTTTCTTCAATACAATTTATTTCTGTTGTAGTTTTTATTGCATTTATCAAAACCATTGTAGGTTCTTTATCTGTGAAGGGATGAATATATTTTAAATTTGCAATTTTTAAACCATACTCGTCTAATAAAGAAAAAATTTCTGTCATTCTGTTTGGTCGATGAATCAAATAAAACATTCCATCATTTTTTAACAAAAAACTTGTGGCTTTTATAACATCATTTAAATTGCACAAAAGCTCATGGCGTGCTATGGATTTTGCTGAAGATTTATTTATTCTTCCTGAATTTTCTTTCATATACGGAGGATTAGAGAGTACTATATCAAAAGAATCTTTGCAGAATAAGTTTGATACTTTTTTTATATCACCATGAACAACTTTTATTCTGTTTTCTAAATTATTTAAAACAATTGATTTTTTTGCCATTTCAAACGACTTTTGTTGAATTTCTAAGCCAATTATTTTATTTGAATTTGTAATATGCGAAAGAATTATAGGAATTATCCCATTGCCCGTTCCCAAATCTATTACAGACTTCTGTTCATCGATACTTTTTTTTGCATAATCGGACAACAAAATTGCGTCTATTCCATATTTAAAAGATTTTTCACTTTGTATAATTTTTAATTTCGGTATGTGTAAATCATAAATTTTTTCATCAGAATCCAATTCAATTTTATTCATAAGGGTATAATATCTCAAAAAAAAGGAAGTAACCACTTAAGTTACTTCCTTTTCACATTTTAATTAGACTTCCATAAGCTATGCAAATTACAATATTCGTAAACTGCCATTATTTCTTCATTTTTGCAAATCTTAAAACATACCTCAGGTTTTGAATCTGGTGTAAGGTATTTTATTTGCCATCCTTTTTTTGTCTCCAAACATATCCACTGAATATAATGTTCTTTTGACATAGGATGTTCCACAGATCCAACTTTTACAATAACCTCATCTCCTTTTACCTCATACACAGGTACGTGTTTTTCATAAGCACCGTCTGTTATACCAGGAACTAATTCTGTCATTTGTTCACCACAACAAATTGTAGGAATTTTAGACTCCTCAACCATAACAATAATTTTTCCACAGTGTTTACAACGATAAAATTTCATTTACAATCCTCCTTTATTGTTAATTATCCATTAACCATAAAAACAAATTACTAACACATGTAATTAAAATACAACAAAAAAAATAAGCGATTATTTAAGTAATTCTTTTGCTGAAGTTAAAATCCCTGCCATGTTCTGAATTTCACTTGGAATAATAATCTTTGTTGCTTGGCCATGAGAAACTTCTTCAAAAGCTTCTATACTTCTTAGTTTTATTACAGAATCATCAACTGATGCATCTTTTAGCATTTTTAACCCTTGAGCCTTTGCCTGCTGAACTTCCAAAATTGCCTCAGCTTCTCCTTTTGCTTTTTGGATTGCAGCTTCTTTTTCTGCTTCTGCTTCCAAAATCATCGACTGTTTTTTTCCTTCTGCAACAAGAATTGCACTTTGCTTTTGACCTTCAGCTATTAGAATTTGCTCACGACGCTCGCGTTCTGCTCTCATTTGTTTTTCCATAGCTTCTTTTATAGCTTCTGGTGGCATAATATTTTTTACTTCTACACGATTTACTTTTATTCCCCAAGGATCTGTTGCTTCATCAAGAATACTTCTCATTTTTGTATTTATCACATCTCTACTTGTAAGTGTCTGATCTAATTCCAACTCACCAATAATGTTTCTTAAAGTTGTAGCAGACAGATTTTCTAAGGCATTGATTGGCTTTTCAACACCATAAGTATAAAGTTTTGGATCTGTAATCTGAAAATATACAACTGTATCAATCATCATTGTTACATTGTCCTTTGTAATTACAGGCTGAGGAGGAAAATCAAGAACTTTTTCTTTTAATGACATTCTACTAACAATTTTATCGATAAAAGGAATTTTTAAATGAATTCCAACATTCCAAGTTGATGAATAGGCTCCCAAACGTTCAATAACAGCTGCATCTGACTGAGAAACAACCGTTACATTTCCAATTAACAATGCAACAATAATTACAATTAAAATTCCAATAGCGATTACCATATTTTTTTCTCCCATAACAATGTCAATGAGAAAATATCAATTTTCAAATTGACCTTTTGAGCTGTTTCGCAATGAAATGAGAAACAGCAATAAATACAAAGTTTGCAACGCAAACCTTAGAAGATAAAAACAGACAGTAATTTTGACAGTTTTTATCTTTTTCTCCTTTTGTGACTATGTTTATTTTTCTTTTATTGTTAATGTATTTCCATTTATTTCTGTAATTATACAAATAGAATCTACAGAAATAACATTTTCACTTTTTGCAACACAGTTCCATATTATTCCGTTTTTTGTTTTTGCTTCTCCTTTTGAAAAAGGAAGAATTTCTTTTGTTACGATAACTTCCTGTCCTATTAAACTGTCTGAATTTGTTTTTACATCTGAATTTTTAAGTTTTTTTACTGCAAAAGGTCTTGTAAATAAAATAAAAAAAAGCGTTAAACTAGAAAAAATCAAAAATTGCCATTTTAATGGTATTTCTAACAAAGAAATAAAAACCATAAAAAAAGAAGCAATTGCAGCCCAAATAGTAGTAAAGGACATAGAAACCGCTTCAATAATAACGCATATTATAATTACTGATATCCAAAACCAATAAAAATTCGACATAAAAAAATTTCCCATAAAAAATGCCTCTTCTTTTTTTTATAAAAATGATGTATCAATTCAGCGTAAAAATCAAGAAAATTAGTTTAATTCCTTTTCAAAAAAATAATCCATCGTAGAGTGTTCACTACCAGCTAAAGGAGTTTTTAATAATTTGTAATTTAATTTCTTATATAAATTAATTGCTACGGAAAGATTATGATGAGTTTCTAAATATAATTTTTTGTATCCGACTTTTTTTGCTTCTTCTTCAACTATTTTTACTAGTTTACAGCCTAAGCCTTTTCCTCGTGCGTGCTCAAAAATATATAATTTTTGAAGTTCTGCTACAGAATCATTATTAAATTCTGCAAATCCAGCACCTCCTAGCACTTCGTCATTTTCATCAACAACAACAAAATATTTTCTTTTTGGAAAACCTTTATAATATTCACTCATTGCTTTTATAGATTCGTCAAAATAGGCTGTTCCTGGAATATTTAATTCTGCATCCTCAAGACTTTTTCTTATCAATAAAAAAAGTGAATTATTATCTTTTTCTTGTATTTCTCTTATTCGCATTCGTTTTCCTGATTTTCTAGCATTTTACATTGTTTTTTCATTTCTAATTTGACAACAATATAAATATGAATAGCAGTCAAAGAATTACTAATCCCCATAACAATTCCTGTTGCTTCAGGTCCTAACGATGTAAATTTTTGTAATAAAAAAAGTATTGGTATTCGATATACAAAAATTCTGAAAATATTAATTATTAAAACTTGTTTAGTTTTTCCAAATCCCATTAAATAAGCAAAACATGTTATGGAAACACCCATAGGAACACAACTTCCTAAGGAATCCCAACGGAATATATTTATCAGCATTTTTTGGAATTCAAGGTCATTCCCGTGAGCTGTTGTAGAAAAAAGTGCAGAAATTTGATTAAAAAATAAATTAAGTAAAATCCACGCAATAAAACCAATAATTAAATTAATTATCATTATTCTATTAAATATTTTTTCTGTGCGTTTTATTTTTTTTGCACCTCTGTTTTGACTTATAACAGCAGAACCTCCATCTTGAAAACCTGTTTGAGTTTGATACGGAATTCCGTTGATTGTATTTGATAAACCTAACGCACCAACAGCCAATTCTCCATAAAAACTAGCAAGTACATTCATAAAAGTTCTTCCAATCTGAAAGAAAGTTCGTTCTATCATTGTTGGATAAGATATTTTTAATAAAGGGAAAGTTATATCCTTTTTAAAAGAAACATATTTGAACGAAAAACTAAAAGCATCATTTTTAAAACATAAATTAAAAATTCCAAATACTAGTAATATTGAGGTAGAAATAACAGGAGCAACAGCCAACATAGTTACATCACAATTTAATTTATACACAAAAAACCAAGTCAGACAAAAATCTACTAAAGCTGTTACTAAATTTAATATCAATAATTTTTTACTTTTTCCTCGTAATCGTTCTATACCAACATACACTGTTGTAAGAATGAATAATACACAATAAACAAGTTTTATAATAAAATATTTAGAACCAATTTCTATAAACGACTCTGGAGTACCTAATAATTTTAAAATTGTTGAAGTAAAAGGTATTAGAGCAATTATAAATCCTGATAAAATTAAGGCCATGGCAATTAAAGTACTCAATTGCTTTTTTACTAAGTCATATTTTCCGGCCCCATAAGATTCGCTAATTTTTACACAACATCCTGCAGCAAGTCCTGAACCAATTGCATTAAGAATATTAACAAGCTGAGATAAATAAGTTGTTGCAGAAACAGCTAAAGCACTAATATGAGATGCCATCATCATTTCAAAGAGACCTAAAAGCCACTGAAATGTATAATAAAATGCAAGGGGAAGACTAACTTTCCAAATTAGCTTCCATATATTTCCATTTAAGGATAAATCTCTAAATTTTTCATCTTTTTTTGATAACTCTACTACCATAATGTACCTCTTATTAAAAATTAAGACTTTTTACTTACATCAATCCATTCACAATAATTTGAAAATTTTTCTAACTGCTGAATTGTCATTTTTATTGCAGAATTCGAACTTCCTGCAGCAGGAAAAACAAACTCATGACTTTTTAAACTTTCATCAAGATACACCTTGATACTTTTATCTAAAGCAAATGGACAAACACCTCCAGGAAAGTGTCCTGTATATTGTTCGACCAACTCAAAAGGAATCATCTTTGCCTTTGTTAAGAATTTAGATTTATATTTGGCATTATCAATTTTTGACTTTCCTGAAACAACAATAATTATGGGTTTTTCATCTATCAAAAAGGATAATGTTTTTGCAATTTCATCTGCATCGCATTCTAAGGCTTGAGCAGCTAATTCAACCGTTGCTGAAGATTGATTAAATTCTAAAATACAGCCATCCAATTCTGTATCTTTAAAAAATTCTCTTACATTTTCAATAGACATTTTTTATTCCTCTAATAAAACAAGACTTTGTAAAATTACATTCTTAAATTTCATCTATGAGAAACTATAGAGTAAAACTAGATTTAAAATATGAAAATTTAATCTATTGCTCGCATAAATATTCAATGCAAATTTTAACTAAAAGCCTTTTCTCAGAATTTTGAGGATTGAAGTGTCATTTTCAACCCTCAAAATATTGAGCAACGCCTTTAATTTTATTCTTTTACAATAATGTGTAAATCTTTGAGTTGTTGTTCATCTACTTCCGCTGGACACTCATACGAATGGTCAAGGGACACTCGCGTTGCTCGTTCAAGCCCTTGACTCATTCGTTTTGCGGGTTGCAATTTCATTATCAACCCGCAATCCATTAGGCTGACGCCAGCCCAACTTCGTTTTATTCTTTAATCACGATATGTAAGTCATTCAACTGCTGTTGGTCTACTTCCGCTGGACACTCATCCATAGGCGACATTGCCATATTATTTTTAGGGAAGGCGATGACTTCGTGTATGCTTTCTTCGTGGCGCATGAGCATTACGAGGCGGTCGAGGCCTGGAGCAACTCCTCCGTGTGGTGGAGCTCCGAATTTGAATGCTTGTACTAAGAAGCCAAATGCTTTTTCGGCGCGTTCTTGGCTAAATCCAACGATTTTAAAGATGCGTTGTTGCAATTCTGGGTCGTTGATACGCATTGAACCAGAAGCAAGTTCGTAGCCGTTTAATACTAAGTCGTAAAGGTCGCCTTTTACTGCACCTGGGTCGCTTTCTAATGTGTCCCAATATTTTTCTTGTGGAAGTGTGAACATGTGGTGTTCTGT
>JAGBBT010000064.1 GCA_017938365.1 Treponema sp. | reverse complement strand
GGAGCAGATGAATCAGCATTGTTTCCTGTTGATTTGTAAGAGAAAAGTTTGTAGGAGGAAAAGAAGAATGACTATTATACCATTGTTTTTGCTTTGTGTATTTTTTATAGTACTATCTAAGAAAACAAAGTTGATTTATGAAAAATCCAATCTTATTGATTATTATTTATCAATAAATAGAAATTATTTAATCTACGTTTCTGAAACTAAAAAAACTTATTGGAAGAAAATAAATAATAAATCCGGCTCATTTTATATTACAGATAATGATAAAATCCATAAAGATAAAATAATGGCCTTTTGTGTATTATATCCGTCAGGGGAAATTCTTCATATCTCTAAGAATGTAAAAATTATACCAGAAGAAGCTTATTGGATTGAAGAAAATGAGGGCTTAGGTTTTGAGAAAATACCAGTGAACGAAATAGATTTGAATTCTTCGAATATAAAGATAAGTAATAAAAAAAGTAGTAATCCTTCAAAAAACTATTATACAACAGAAATCATAAATAATATGGATTGTAATATTTTTCCTGTTGCATTTGGTGGATATATAAAAAAAGAAAATGAGTTTATCTTAGATAATGTAGTTGATTCAGCATATTCTGCAAAACAATTTAAAAATTGGTATGGTTGTAGTAAAGAATATTTATCACCTGGGGAAAAAGTCTCAGATCCAAATAATTATGGAAATGGATATTGGCTTTATATTTTCAAAACTGAATTTGGTGACTTATTAAAAATTGGAAAAGAGTCTTAATTTCCCCTGGAGTATTTATGGAAAATATAGTTTTAGATATGTGGATAGATGTTAGAAATGGTCTTAAAGTTAGACTTTCATCTAAAAAGCTAAACAATTCAGATGAAAAATATATTTTAATTATGGAAATAAACGAAAATGGAAACTCTAGAAATATCAATCTAATTGTAAAAGGTCGGAAAGTTTTTGATGCTTCTGGAAAATGCTTAGATTTTGGAGATGCTTATCCCTTAACAACAGCCCACGGGAAAATGATGATAACAAAGCAATTTATAAACGCTTGGATTTAAAAAAGTCCTCACTCAACTATCCAATCCCTTGCCCCATCCCAAATCCTTCGTTATATTATCCTTATGAACAAACTAAAATCACTTTTTCTAATCAGCTTAATTCTCGGAGCAATTTTTATGTCTTCTTGCACAAGCCAAAAATCTTTTAAATCAGATTCTGTAATAATAGAGCTAAAGGGGAATCCTTCTACGGGGTACACTTGGGAAGCTGTTTTGGCTTCTGAAAATATTGTGGAAATCTCAAAGGACGTAAAATATCTTGGTTCTGAGGGAATGGTTGGCGCTCCTTCTATGTTTTATTTTACGGCGAGTTCTCTTTCTGAAGGAAGCACGATTTTGACTTTGGAATACAAACGGCCTTGGGAAGGAAAGGAGTCTCTTGAAAAGAAAGTTTACAATATCACTGTGGATAAAAAGGGAAAAATTACAATGGAAGAAAATCAAAATATCAAATTAACTTATAAATCTGTTTCTATGGCAGAAGGCCTAAAAATGATGGCAGATTCTTCCGACTATATTTTGCT